>CAYWXL010000017.1:3846-72798 GCA_964461995.1 uncultured Solibacteraceae bacterium | reverse complement strand
GTTAGGACCGAGACCTGAAGAAGAAGGGATTGAGACCATGGAACATGCGGCGAAGCCATGATTCGGTCACGTTAGGACCGAGACCTGAAGAAGAAGGGATTGAGACCCCTGTGTAGGAAGATTGTACTCCGCGTTTTCGTTAGGACCGAGACCTGAAGAAGAAGGGATTGAGACGGGAAGGCGACCGGAAAGCCGGCGAAACTTACCGGTTAGGACCGAGACCTGAAGAAGAAGGGATTGAGACGCTCCCGCCGCGCCTCATAGAGGACGGCGGCGGCGTTAGGACCGAGACCTGAAGAAGAAGGGATTGAGACTCTCTCCTTTCCCCGCGGCTTTCAGCCGCGGTGTGGTTAGGACCGAGACCTGAAGAAGAAGGGATTGAGACCTCAAGGTCTTCCGGCGAGTTGCCAGCCGGTGGCGCCGTTAGGACCGAGACCTGAAGAAGAAGGGATTGAGACCAGGTTACCGTGCGCCCAAGGAGTGTAGTACTTGCGTTAGGACCGAGACCTGAAGAAGAAGGGATTGAGACATTGCCTTGTTCAATGCTTCCAAAGTCTTTGCGTTAGGACCGAGACCTGAAGAAGAAGGGATTGAGACGCGAATTTCGTTTGTCTCAAGAACATCCGGGTTAGGACCGAGACCTGAAGAAGAAGGGATTGAGACACCTTCCCGTCTCGGGAAGTTTGGTACTCGCCCGCCGTTAGGACCGAGACCTGAAGAAGAAGGGATTGAGACCGGCTTCCTCAATTGAGATGTGCTCTGTCATTTGTTAGGACCGAGACCTGAAGAAGAAGGGATTGAGACTCGCAGCGCGCGCAGGCCTTACCCGGCGGGTCGTTAGGACCGAGACCTGAAGAAGAAGGGATTGAGACAGAGCACGTCGATCCACTTGTCGAGGCCGATCGTTAGGACCGAGACCTGAAGAAGAAGGGATTGAGACCATCGTCTCCGGACGCTTTCCCCTTGATGAAGGTTAGGACCGAGACCTGAAGAAGAAGGGATTGAGACCACGTGGTGATCCTCCCGATAAGAGACGAGCACCGTTAGGACCGAGACCTGAAGAAGAAGGGATTGAGACCCGCACAGACCGTTCCCCTAAGGAAACGGTCACGTTAGGACCGAGACCTGAAGAAGAAGGGATTGAGACAGTTGATGTCATGCGTGGCGTCTGCCACGCGCACGTTAGGACCGAGACCTGAAGAAGAAGGGATTGAGACAAGTGAAGCGGCGCGTTCTCGAACCGCCTCCACCGTTAGGACCGAGACCTGAAGAAGAAGGGATTGAGTCGAGGCGACGATGACAGCGCCGAGACGGGGGTCGTGGTTAGGACCGAGACCTGAAGAAGAAGGGATTGAGGCCTAGCAGCCCTTCGATCCTGTCAGAGACCGACGGTTAGGACCGAGACCTGAAGAAGAAGGGATTGAGACGCGGTCGCCGCGGAGCTCAACAATCAGATCGCCGTTAGGACCGAGACCTGAAGAAGAAGGGAGTCATCAGCCGCCATCCTGCTGCTGGACGCAGGCGCGGAGGGCCGGGCGGATCAGCGCTCGAGAGTGCATCAGAGCGGTCCAGAAACCCGGGTACAGCCAGCCAATTGCGCTCCCGAGCGAGGGCGAGGTTCCGGCGTTGGGCAATTGCAGGCAGTCCCCGGATTTCCATGTCAGCGGCAGGACCCGATCCAGAAGGGACTCATCCCCCGCACGTCCCGGCGGCGCGGGCAGTTCCCGGCGCGGTTGGTGGAGCACCCGAGAAGAGCCGTAGGGTGATTGGGGGTAGGCGGGGGCTTGTCCTAGTACCTGCAACCCCTTGAGTCTCGGGCGGTTGCACTAAACCCCAGCGCCGCAGCCGTCGATGGATTAGGGAACAACTCTCCCGCCGCTTTGGGCGCCGGCAGCGGCGTCGGGAGCGGCTGCGGGGAGTTGGCGGCGGCGGAAGAGGATTGACGTGTTCGGTGGTCTCGACCGGGTTACCGTACTGGCTCTCGCGGGCATCGTTGTGCTCCTCTGGCACCTTTTGTCGAGGCGCCGCGGGCGCGAGGAGGAGCAGATCGAAGAGCAATGGAGCGGCTTGTCTTACAAGCAGCGGCTCCGCAACCTCTTGGACGGCACCCCGGTCGGCTACCTGGCGGTGGATGTGGACGGAATCATACGGGAGGTGAACCAGCGCCAGTGCGCGATCCTGGGCCTGCCGGCGCAACAGGTGATCGGGCGGCCGTTCTGGGAAGTGTTTCCGGGGGAGGCAGGGGACGCGGAGCGGTTCGCCTTCTTCCGCAAACTGGAGACCGAGACGAACCCGGCGCCCGAGCGGAAGAAGCACCGGCGGCCGGACGGCCAGGTCCTGACGCTCGAGGTTTACGAGAACCTGCTACGCGACGAGGCGGGGCGGGTGATCGGAATGTCGTTTGCGTCGTTCGACGTCACGGACCGGCAGCGGTACGAGGAGGAGCTTTACCGGACCACGGCCGAGCTTACAGCCATTCTCGAGGCGTTCCCGGACCATTTCATCCGTATTGGCGAGGACGGGACGGTGCTGGACTACAAACCCGGGCGGACCGCGCGTCCGTTCGTGGCGGCAGCCGGACCGGTAGGCAGGCAAGTGACCGACCTGGTGCCGGCGCAGTCCCGCCTGAACCTGGAGGCCTGTCTTGCCGAGGTGCAGCGCAGCGGCGGCATGGCGTCGATGGAGTACGAGATTGCGCGCAACGGCGAGCTCGAGTACTTCGAGATGCGGCTGCTGCCATTGCACTGGGGCGAGATGATTGCCGTGGTGCGCAGCATCACCGAGCAGAAGCGCACCAAGCTCCGCCTGGAGGACTACGCCGAGGAGCTGCGCCTCAAGAACCAGGAACTCGAAGAGGCGCTGCAAAAGGCGCAGGAAGCGACGCGGCTCAAGAGCCGGTTCCTGGCGAATATGAGCCACGAGATCCGCACGCCGATGAACGGGGTGCTGGGGATGACCGAGTTCCTGCTCTCGACGCCGCTCACCGAGGAGCAGCGCGAATACGCCGAGAGCCTGAAGATCTCGGCCAACTCGCTGTTGACGATCCTGGACGACATCCTGGACATCTCGAAGATTGAAGCGGGGAAGCTGCAGATCGAGTCGATCCCGTTTGATCTGGCGGCGCTGGTCGAAGAAGTGGCGGGCGTGTACGCGCTCCGGGCGCGGGGCAAGGGACTGGAGTTCTCTTGCCGTCTCGACGCCCAACTGGATTTCCTGGTGACGGGCGATCCGGGGCGGATCCGGCAGGTGTTGAACAATCTTCTGAGCAATGCGCTGAAGTTTACCGAGTCGGGGCGCATCGGGCTGACCACGGAGGTGACGAGCGCAGGAGACCGGCGGGTCGCGGTGCGCTTCCAGGTGGACGACACGGGCATCGGCATCGCCGCGGAGCACCAGCCGCGGCTGTTCCAAAACTTCGTGCAGGGCGACGACTCGATGACCCGGAGGTACGGCGGGACGGGGCTGGGCCTGGCGATCTCGAAGCAGTTGGTCGAGCTGATGGGCGGGCGGATCGGGTTCCAGAGCGAGCCGGGCAAGGGAAGCTCGTTCTGGTTCACCGTGCCGCTCGGCTGCCATGCGGAGGCGGCGGCGCCGGAGGGACGGCGGCGTCTCGACGGCGTCCGCGTGCTGGTGGTGGACCGGCGCAGCAGCGCGGAGAAGCTGATCGCGAACTATCTCGACTCGAGCGGCTGCGAGGCGGTGAGCTTGACGGACGGGCGCAAGCTCGCGGGGGTATTGCGGCGGGCGGCGGCCGAGGGGCGGCCGTTCCATGCGGCGCTCATCGATTTGTCAGTCGCTCAGGCGGACGACGTCCGGGTGCAAGACGATATCCAGGCGGATCCGTTGATTTCCAACACGCGCCTGATCGCGATGACTTCGGCGCCGATGCGCGGCGACGGGCTGCGGGTCCGTCGAGCGGGATACTCGGGTTACCTGGTAAAGCCGTTCACCGCCGGGGAGTTGCAGGGCGTCATTGCGGAAGTGCTGCGCCGGAGCGGAGAGAAGGACTCGCCTTTGGTGACGCGCCACACGTTGATCGCCAGCCGCCGGGAGCGGTCGCGCTGCAACGGCTTCCCGGCACGGGACGGTAAGGCAGCGGGCGGCGTGGGAGACCAGCGCGGCGGGCCGCTGTGCCCGGCCGGGGAGGGCCGGCGCATTCTGGTCGCCGAAGACAACCCGATCAACCAAAAGGTGGCCGTGCGGCTGTTGGAGAAAGCGGGGTTCGACGTGGACATCGCGAACAATGGCCGGGAGGCGGTCGAGGCGTGGGAGCGGAACCAATATGACTTGATCCTGATGGATTGCCAGATGCCCGAGATGGACGGGTTCGAGGCGACCGCCTACATCCGGAGCCGGGAGGACAACGGCACGCATACGCCGATTTGCGCTCTGACTGCCCACGCGATGAAGGCCGACGCCGAGAGGTGTCTCGCGGCGGGGATGGATGATTACCTGAGCAAGCCGGTGAATGGGGAACGGCTGACAGAGGTGGTGTCGCGGCTCATCAGCGCGAACAGGCGGCCCGCCAATCAAAGCGCGGCGCGGGCTTGAGCCGGGTCTGCGCGGCGGAGGAACCGGGGGCGGAGAATCCGCGGGCGAGCCTGTCGCGCGGGGCGGCCGGTCCGGCGGACCTAAAGGGACGCTCAAGCTCCGACGATGACAGGGAAGGGGAGAACTGCGTCCAGCGGCTTCGAGCGGCAGCGTTTCACGGGAGCCCGGACGCGGGCGTGGCGAGCGAGTTTTCATGATGCGGGTGTCACGGCGGAACCGAGCCTATCCGGATGGTATGGCGGATGCCGCAGCGAGTCCGGGTTTCGGGGCTGGGGTTTCCGGGCTGGCGCGGAAGCGCGTGGAACCGTGCAGCGGCCGCCGCGAGGCGGGTTTCGGTCTGCTGGTTTCGCTGCTCGCTATGGGGATTGCGGTGTTGCTCCTGGGCGCGGGCATCGACCTCGGCCACGTGGTCCTTATCCGGGACGGGGCGCAAGCGTTGGCCGACGAGGCAGCGTTGTCGGCAGCCCGCGAGCTGGACGGCACGTGGACTGGGCTTCTCCGGGCGAGGAAGCGGGCGCGGGAGGCTTTGGCGCGGCTGGACCGAATGCTGGAGGGCGACGCCAAGCCCCGCATCGAGGTGGAGTTCGCCGCCGACGCTCGAGGGCCGTGGCGCTCTTCCCCGGCGGCGGCGTCTGGACTGCGGTTCGTACGGGTGCAGGTGGCGGCCGGGGCGAAGCTCTTCTTCCTCCCGATGATTCCGCAGGCGCCCGCGGTTCAGGCGTTCACGGTCCGCGCGGTGGCCGGGCAGACGCCGGCGGGGGCGGGAGCGCGGGTGGACGCCGCGTTTGAGGTGGAGGCTCCGGCGCCGGAGGCGCCGGAGTTCGGCTTCGCGGACGGTGGAACGTACGAGTGCGCCCGGCCGGAGCCGGGCGAGTGCCGCCGAGTGCTCGAGCAGCGCTTGCTGTCGGACACGGACCCGCTGTCGCGGACCTACGCGGAGTACGCCGAACGGGGCAACGGCCAGCGGGTGGTGATAGCGGGGGTGCGCTCTTCGGGCGGGCGGCTGCTCGGCTATGCGACGTTTCTGGTTCCGCCGGCTGCGGGGCGGGGCCGGTGCGAACTGATTTACGCCGGAGCGGCGCCTTTGGCGGGCGTAAGGCGCAACGGCGCCGGGCCGGCGGGACTATACGAAGTGAGGTTGGTGCGGTGACCCGCAAAAGAGCGAAGGGCAGCGGATTGATCGAGTTTGCGTTCGGCTTCTCGGCCTTGGCCTTGTTGTTCGTGGGCCTGGCAGACGTGGGCGTATCGATGATCGTCTACCATCAGTTGAGCGCGGCCGTGGCGAACGGGGCGCGGTACGCCTCGGCGGTAGAGTTCGACGAGCCGGCGCTCCGGTTCCGGAGCAGAATCCAGAACCTGGTGGCCTGCGGGCGGCCTGATGGCGAGGCGTGTTCGGAGACGGCGCCCGGGCTGAAGCCGGAGCACGTGAAAGTGTCGTGGACGCGGGATCCGGCGGGCAAGCCGGAGACGATCACGGTGGCGATCGACGGCTACACGATGCCCGGGATCTTCACCGAGCGGGTGCTGCGGGGAGCGCCGTCGGCCACAGTCCGCTACGCAGGCCCGTGGCGTCCGGCGACCGGAATGGCGGCCGGTTTCGCCTCCTGGTGAGCCGCGGACGCTCGTTCCGTCCGGGGGTGGGAAACCGGGCGCTCTCGCCCGGATCGGGGGGACCTTCCGGGAGTTTCCAGCCCGAAGATAGAAACGTCTGTTGTCCTGCCAGGCAGCGGTATCCACCTTGCCGGAGATTGACGCGGTGACGGGCGTGTCCGATAATCACGGTTTAGCCCGGACAGGGAAACGCACGGAAAGGAGCCAACTAGAAGTGCCTGAAAACATTGGATTCATCGGACTGGGCATCATGGGCAAGCCGATGTCGAAGAACCTGCTGAAGGCGGGTCACCGGCTGGTGGTCTACGACATCGTGCCGGAGCGGGTCGAGGAGGTGGTGAGCGCGGGAGCCGAGGCGGGCGCTTCGTCGAAGGATGTGGCCTCGCGCTCGGACGTGATCATCACAATGCTGCCCGACGGTCCCGACGTCGAGAAGGCGGTGCTCGGCGAGGATGGGGTGCTCGAAGGGGCGCGAGCCGGCTCTGTTCTCATCGACATGAGCTCCATCAACCCGCTGGTGTCGCAGAAGGTGGGCCGGGCGTGCGCCGAGAAAGGGGTGGAGTTCCTGGACGCGCCGGTTTCGGGCGGCGAGCCGAAGGCGATCGAGGGCACGCTGGCGATCATGGTGGGCGGCAAGCCGGAAGTCTTCGAAAAGATGAAGCCGATTCTGGAGTGCATGGGCGCGTCGGTGACGCTCACCGGCGGCGTCGGCGCGGGCAACGTGACGAAGCTGGCGAACCAGATCATCGTGGCGTGCAACATCGCAGCGATGGGGGAGGCGTTGGTGCTGGCGACGAAGGCCGGCCTGGACCCGGAGACCGTGTTCCACGCGATCAAGGGCGGGCTGGCGGGCAGCACGGTATTGAATGCGAAAGCCCCGATGGTCTACGCGCGGAACTTCCAGCCAGGATTCCGTATCCAGTTGCACCAGAAAGACTTGCGGAACACCCTCCAGGCTGCCGAGTCGCTTCAGGTGCCGCTGCCGCTGACCAGCCTGGTGCAGCAGGAGCTGATGGCGCTGATCAACGACGGCAAGGGCGACCTGGACCATTCGGCGATCGTGCAGTTCACCGAGCAGGCGGCGAAGATCGAGGTGCGGAAGAAGAAGGGAGAGGCCTGAGCGTCGCGGGGGCGAAGCCAAACGGCCGGCGGCGCGTTCAGCCGACGGTGATTCCGTCGAGTCGTTTGAGTCCCGCTTCCTGGGCCCATTGGATGGCGCGCCGGTACTCGGAGGCGGTGATGCGGCGGTCCAGGGGCGGGAACTTGCGGGCTTTGTTTTCAGGCCGGTATTGGGCCATGATGTTCACGTAGGTTTCCGGGCCCAGCTCCTCGGCCACCCACTTGACGAACTTGTCAGTGCCAGAGATGTTTTCTGGCAGCACGAGGTGGCGGATCATCAGCCCGCGGAGGGCGATGCCGTTCTCGTCCACGACCAGGTTGCCGACCTGGCGGTGCATCTCCTTGATCGCTGCGGCGGCGGCCTCCGGATAGTCCCGGGCCCCAGAAGAGTACCTAGCTGCCATCTCCGGGTCGGTGTACTTGAAGTCGGGTAGATAGATATCGACGATGCCGTCGAGCAGCTTGATGACTTCGAGGGATTCGTAGCCTCCGCAGTTGTAGACAAGGGGGACACGGAGGCCGCGGGCGATGCCGTAGGGCAGCGCGGCGACGATGTTCGGGACGATGTGGGTGGGGGTGACGAGATTGACGTTGTGGCAGCCGCGCTCCTGGATGGAGACCATCATGCGGCCGAGCTGCTCGTCGCTCACGTAGGCGCCGTCGCCGCGGTGGTTGATCTCCCAGTTCTGGCAGAAGCAGCAGAGCAGGTTGCAGTTGCTGAAGAAGATGGTCCCGGAGCCGCCGCGGCCCACGAGCGGGCGCTCCTCGCCGAAGTGGGGGTGGACGGAGTAAACCTTTGCTCGGGAAGTCGAGCGGCAGACGCCCTTTTTCCACCGGGCGCGGTTGACGCCGCAACGACGGGGGCAGAGCCGGCAAGCCTTGTAGATCTCTTTGAGGGCGCGGATCCTGGTTTCGAGTTCCCCGCTGCGGTAGAGCCGGAGGTAGGCGGGTTCGAATTCCGAACGCGGAACGACGGGGAGTCCTTCGGCAATGCTGCGGCCGCAGCTCCAGGAGAACATGACTAGACCGCTGCCGGCGAATCGAGCGGCGAACTCTCGCCGGCTTTCTTTGTCAGGGGCCACGAGCCACCTCCATTCCCCGGCCGCGGACCGGGGAAGATGGCCTTTCACCCCGATTATAAGCTTGAGTGCGGGGGCGGCGGCTGGAAAACGGCTCAGTCTTTCTTCTCGGCGGGAATGGCGTCTCCGAGGTTGATGGAGCCGCCGCCTTCGCTGACGTAGTTGCGGTTCCAATCCGGGATTTCGACGACCACGTCGCCTTTGACGACGGCCTGGCAGCCCAGGCGGGAGTGCAGCGTGACGCCGGCGGCCTCGTCCACCTTGTCGGCCTCGTCGTCTTCCATCTCCGAAAGGTTTTCCTCCCCTTCCCGGACGATGACGTGGCAGGTGGTGCAAGCGCAGTTACCCCCGCAGGCGTGTTCCAGCTCGATTCCGAAATTCAGGGCAATGTCGAGGATCGAGCTGGGCTTGCCGTGCTCGCTATACGGCAAGGTTTCCGGGTCGAATTCGACGGTGACGTTGGCCGGGAGAAACGTTACTTTCGGCATCCCCTCTCCATTTTAGCTGCGGCGGCTCAGGCGAATAGCCTGAGCCCTGCTTTTTTAGATGCGCCGGCGCGCGGCGAAGATGCCGCGGGGAATGCTCCTTGACAAGCAACCGGCGGGGCCTCAGGCTGAGAGTGAGAGCCGGCCGCCGGGCGGGTTGCGTTTCCGCGCATTGTTCCCGCCCGGCGTGAGATGCTGGCATAAGAGAGAACGAAAGGCAATTCTCTGGAATCGACTATGGCAATCCGCGACGAAGACGCACTCGAGTATCACGCATCCTACCCGCCGGGAAAGATTTCGGTCACGCCGACGAAGCCATGCCGGACGCAGCGCGACCTCTCCCTCGCTTACAGTCCGGGTGTGGCGGTCCCGTGCATGGAGATCCACCGGAACCCGGCGGACGTGTACAAGTACACGGCGAAAGGCAACCTGGTGGCCGTGGTTTCTAACGGGACGGCCGTGCTGGGCCTGGGCAACATCGGGGCCCTGGCGGGCAAACCGGTGATGGAGGGCAAAGGCGTTCTTTTCAAGCGCTTCGCTGATATCGACGTCTTCGATATCGAGCTGGACACCGAGGATCCCAAAGAGGTGATCCGGGCGTGCCAACTGCTGGAGCCGACCTTCGGGGGGATCAATCTGGAGGACATCAAGGCGCCGGAGTGCTTCGTCATCGAGGAAGAGCTGAAAAAGACGCTGAAGATCCCGGTCTTCCACGACGATCAGCACGGCACGGCGATCATATCTGGGGCCGCGCTGCTGAACGCGGTGGAGATCGCGGGCAAGAAGATCGACGAGATCCGGATCGTGATCAACGGGGCTGGGGCGAGCGCCATCGCTTGCGCGGGGCACTACATCAACCTGGGCGTCCGCAAGGAAAACATCGTCATGTGCGACAGCAAGGGCGTCATTTACCGGGGCCGGACGGAGCGGATGAACGAGTACAAAGCCCGCTACGCGGCCGAGACCGACGCCCGTACGCTGGCGGACGCGATGAAAGGGGCCGATGCCTTCATTGGGCTGTCGGTGGCGGACTGCGTCACGCCAGAGATGCTGCTGTCGATGGCGGACAATCCGATCGTCTTTGCGCTGGCGAACCCGGACCCGGAGATCTCCTACGAAGTGGCGGTGAAGACGCGCAAAGACGTGATCATGGCCACCGGGCGGTCGGATTACCCCAACCAGGTCAACAACGTACTGGGCTTCCCGTTCATCTTCCGGGGGGCGCTGGACGTGCGGGCCACGGCGATCAACGACGAGATGAAGCTGGCGGCGACGCGGGCGCTGGCCGCGCTGGCCAGGGAAGACGTGCCGGACTCGGTGAGGCGGGCCTACGGGGTCGAAGAGATGGCTTTCGGCCGGGAGTACATCATCCCGAAGCCGTTCGACCATCGGGTGCTGATCTGGGTGGCATCGGCGGTGGCGAACGCGGCAATGGAGAGCGGCGTGGCGCAGAACCCCGTGGATATCGACGAGTACCGGGAGCGGCTGGAGCGGCGCTTAGGCAAGGCCCACGAGGTGATGCGGGTAATGATCCACAAAGCGCAGCGGCAGCCGAAGCGGGTGGTGTTCCCCGAGGGCGAGCAGGACAAGATCCTGCGGGCGTGCCAAATCCTGGTGGACGAGCGAATCGCAGACCCGATCTTGTTAGGCAACCCGGAGGTGATCCGGGCGAAGATGGAGTCGCTGCGGTTGAACCTGAACGGCGTGCCGATCATTCACCCGCCTTCCTTCCCCCGGCTGGCCGAGTACACCGAGCACTTCTTCAAGATCCGGCAGCGCAAGGGCGTGACGCGGACCGAAGCCGAGGAGCTGATCGTCCACCCGGTGACCTTCGGCTCGATGATGCTGCGGCTCGGCGACGCCGACGCGCTGATCGCGGGGCTGAGCCAGAACTATCCGGACACGCTGCGGCCAGCGCTGCAGGTGATCCCGGTGCGGGAGGGGCTGCGGCGGGTCTCGGGCATGTACATGCTGATCACGCCGAACGGGCGGATGTATTTCTTGGCCGACACGACGGTGAACATCGAGCCGACGGCCGAGGACTTGGCCGAGATCGCGATCGTCACGGCGGAGACGGCGCGGGGCTTCAACGTGGAGCCGCGGGTGGCGATGATCTCGTTCTCGAACTTCGGCAGCGTCCGGCACCCAGAGGCGGAGAAGGTGCGCCGGGCCGTGGAGATCATCCACGAGCGGGCCCCGGACGTGATGGTGGACGGCGAGATGCAAGCCGACACGGCCGTGGTGCCGCGGATCATCGAGGAACGCTACCCGTTCAGCCTGCTCAAGGGCGGGGCGAACGTGCTGATCTTCCCGAACCTGGACGCGGGCAACGCGGCCTACAAGCTGCTGCAACGCATCGGCGGGGCCGAGGCGATCGGGCCGATCCTGATGGGGTTGTCGAAGCCGGTGCACGTGCTGCAGCGGGGCGACGAAGTCAGCGACATCGTGAACATGACGGCGATCGCCGTGGTGGATGCGCAAGAGGCGGGCGTGCTGGGCAACCGGCGGTTCCGTCTGGTGGTGTGATACGGCCCGGTTTCCGGAAGCGGCCGTTCCTCGTCAGTCGATCCCCAACGTTTCGAGGAGAAGGCCGATCTGATCCGGCCCGATTGCGACGCCCGTGCGCATCTGGGCGGGTTTTTCCCGCTCGTCGAACGCCTGGAAGAGGGCCATTTTGACGACGGCGTAGCGCTCGGTCATGTTCAGTTCCCGGCTGTGGCGGCGTTCCCACTCCGCCACAGCGGCGTCTTCGAGGAAGACGGAGACGGGGAACCAATTGCGGCGGTCGGACGATACGGTGAAGACGTACTCGGCCCCGACGGCGCCGGCGCGGGTGGAGATCCGGTAGCCTTCGTAATAGTACTCGTAGACGTAGCCGCTGTCTCCGGCGTAGGTCTTGCGCCGGCGGACGGGGGGCGTCCCGGCGAGAGGCGGCAGGGGGCCGGACGCGTCGGCCTCCCTGCCGGCCTGGCGGAGCCTTTTCCAGAACTGTTTCAGCCGTCGCTGCATGGCCATATCCACGGGCGCCCGGACCCGGTGAAGAAAGATTGCGGCCGCCGAAATTTTCTGGGAGATTCTCCCGGCGCCGCTCACACTATCATGGCAGAACGACCCAGTTTCGTTCCCGGCCGATAAGGACCGTCCGGCGGCTTCGAGCACATCTCTTCTCCTCCGTAAGCCACCGCAGCCGCCGGGCGGTCCGTTTCCGGACGCGTTTTCCGGGGGACTACAATCAAGTTAGGACGGCATGGTCCCCCGCTTCATTCCGCTGGTATTCCTGGCGTTCGCCGTGTTGGGCTGGAGCGACGCCACCGAGCAGCGGGTTTATACCTACACCGGGGAGCCGATCATGTTGCCAGCGGAGTGTTCCAACGAGCTGATGGAGTCGCTGGGGCTGTTTTGTCCTGCGGACAGCCCATGCCCGGTCTATTTGCAGCTCAGTTCCGTGGAATTCGTGCAAGGAAAGCTTTTCCTGGCGGGTAATCTGCACACGCAAGCGGTGACGATCTCCTCGGTGCTGCTCGCCAGCGACGATGGCGGGCTCACGTGGCGGGAAGCGGCGGAGCGGATTCCGCAGGCGGCTCTCGACCGGGTGGTCTTTTACGACGAGGAACACGGTTGGGCCGCGGGCCACATCCTGGACGGGGGCAGGCCCCGGGATCCGTTTTTCTTGCTGACCACTGACGGAGGGCGGTTTTGGCGACGGAGACCGGTCTTCGACGACGCGCGGCCCGCGGTGATCGAAGACTTCTGGTTCGACTCGGACCGCAGCGGCATTCTTCTTATCAAGGAATTGGCGGGTGGGGAGGCAGGGGCGCAGTACACGCAATTCGAGACCATGACCGGGGCGGAGAGCTGGATGATCCGCGAGGTGAGTTCCCGGCCCATTCGGGTGCGCCGCCGGCCGGCGCCGCGGACGGGAATGGGATGGAGGATCGAAGCCGACGGCACTAGGGGGGTCTGGCAGGTTCAAAAGCGCACCGAGAGCGGATGGGCGAACGCAGTGGAATTTCTGATCGATTCCGGCGCCTGCGCCGCGGTAGAGGAAGAACGTTTGGCGGAGGGGGAGGCTGAAGCCGAGGCGGAAACGGCCGCAGTAGAAAGCGAGCGAGCCGGGGAATCACCGGCGGAGGACAAGGGCGTTTTCGTGATCGGATCTCCGCCTCCGGCTGCCACGCGCCCGGCGCAGAAGCCGGCCGACGACGAAAAGCGTCCCACGTTGAAAAAGCCCCGGCCATGACCGCTGACGCCATTGAACTAGAGTTGATCCGGCACCTGCTCGGGTCGATTTGTGAAGAGATGGGGATTGTCCTATGCCGGACCGCCTACTCGGCGAACATCAAGGAGCGGCGGGATTACTCCTGCGCCCTTTATGACGCCGATGGGGAGACGATCGCCATGGGCGACCACATGCCGGTGCACTTGGGAGCCATGCCGCTTTCGGTGAAGCACGCCCTCGAGGAGCGCCAGCCGGGGCCGGGGGATGTGGTAATCCTCAACGATCCGTTCCGCGGCGGTACGCATCTGCCTGATATCACGGCCGTGGCGGGAGTGTTCCTGGGCCGCTCACGGAAAGCGGCTTTCTGGATCGCGAACCGGGCGCACCACGCCGATGTGGGCGGGATGACGCCGGGTTCGATGCCCTTGGCCCGGGAGATCTACCAGGAAGGGATCCGCATCCCGCCGGCATATCTCGTCCGGGGCGGGGAGTTGCAGCGGGACCTCCTGGAGACAATCCTGGCGAACGTCCGGACTCCGGAGGAGCGGGAAGGAGACCTGCTGGCGCAGTGGATGGCGATCCGCCGGGGGCAGGAACGTCTCGCGGAGGCGGTGAGCCGGTACGGACTAGCGCGAATCCGCCGGAATGTGAAGGGGCTGAAGGACTACAGCGAGCGGATGATGCGCGCCACCCTCGAGCGTTTGCCCGAGGGCGACTACGAGTTCGAAGACTACCTGGACGACGACGGGCTGGGCTCCGGCCCGGTGCGGATCCGCGTCTCGATCCAGCTCCGGGGCGGGGAAGCGACCGTCGATTTCACGGGATCCGCGCCGCAGACGCCGGGGCCGGTGAACGCGAACTATGCGATCACAGTCTCGGCGGTGACGTATGTGTTCCGGTCTCTCGTCCCCGCCGAGGTCCCATTCACCGCGGGGCTGATGCGGCCGATCCGCGTGATCGCTCCTTTAGGGACGGTGGTGAACGCGCGGCCGCCGGCGGCCATGGCGGCGGGCAACGTGGAGACATCGCAGCGGATTACCGATGTTGTATTGGGGGCGCTGGCCCAGGCGGCGCCCGACCGGATCCCGGCGGCGAGCTCCGGGACGATGAACAATCTTAGTCTGGGAGGGTGGGACGCCGTGCGAGAGCGGCCGTTCGCCTACTACGAGACCGTGGCCGGCGGGATGGGCGCCGGGCCGGAGGGTGACGGCCTGTCGGCGGTCCATACCCACATGACGAACAGTCTGAACACACCGGTGGAAGCCATCGAGCACCAGTTTCCGTTGCGGATCAAGAGCTATCGTATCCGGAAGGGCTCTGGGGGACGGGGGCGCTTCCGCGGCGGAGACGGCATCGTTCGGGAAATTGAATTCCTGGTTCCGGGCACGGTGACGATTCTCAGCGACCGCCGGCGGCACGATCCCTGGGGGCTGGCGGGCGGGGCTGCCGGACGCCGCGGGGCGAACTTCCTGATCCGGAGAGGACGCCGGCGCCGTTTGCCCGGCAAGGTCGTGACAGAAGTCCGCGCCAGCGACGTGCTGCGCATCGAGACACCGGGCGGCGGCGGTTTCGGAAGTGAAGTTCCCCGAATCAGCTATTATGAAGGCTTTGCGGAGTAAACGCTGTTGAGCAACCATCCGACTGCTACTCCATTGGAACGTCCGTCTTTCCGATTCTCCCGGCGTCAAGCCATCGCTCTCGTGTTCGTTTGTACGATTTTCGGGGCGGCGGCGCAGATTTTGTTCAAGTTCGGGGCCAACGATCTGGCCGGGATGGCCCTCGGGAACCTTTTCGGCCACCCGGTTCAGATCCTCCGGATCCTTCTAGATCCGCCGATCTTCGCGGGCTACTGCTTGTATGGGCTTAGCACAATCCTGCTGACCTTGGCCTTGCGCGACGGGGAGCTTTCGATTCTCTACCCGGTGATCTCGCTGACTTACGTCTGGGTGACCGTGCTCTCGGTGCTGATCTTCAAGGAATCGATGAACCTGTTCAAGCTCGCCGGGATCATGGTGATCGTCATTGGAGTTGCGGTCCTCGGGAGGAATCCTCGACGGTGACGACGCCATTTTCGTCGATTCTGCTGGTGTTCGCGGCGGCCTTCGTCGGATCGTTCGGGTCCGTCTTCTTGAAGGCAGGAGCCGGGCGGCTACACCGCAATCCCCTCACGCTGATCCTGAACTGGCGGCTGGGGGTGGGGGTGGCGATGTTTGTGGCCTCCTCGATCTTGTTCATCGCCGGGATCCGCCGGGGCGAGCTGACCATCCTGTATCCCATGGTCTCGCTCGGCTACATCTTTACTCTGTTGTGGTCGCGCCTCTTCTTCGGCGAGCCGTTCACACGCAACAAGTTTCTGGGACTGGGATTGATCGTGGCGGGGATCGTCCTGCTTAGCCTGGGGAACCGCTGAATCCGAGAAGCCAGTGGCGGACAGGCCGGGGGGCTGGAACCAGGCGCGGGGGCGTCCTCAAGGGGCTGGTTCGCGGACAAGCAGCGCGCGCAGAAGATCCGGGGGCGCTTCGACGGTGAACCCGACGGTCGAGGCTTCGCCGGTGACTGAGGCCTGCTCGAGGAGCTTGCGCAGCGCCGGAGCGCCTTTTTTCTGGAGTTTTGCGAGTCCAATGAAGGCTTTGAGGGCGGACCGTAGCGTTTCGGCATCCTCAGGAGTGAAACATTCACCATCCGCCCGGAGGAGCACCCGGTCCTGCACGTCCACCATTACCCGGGCGTGACGGAGTTTGGGTAGAACCTCGCTCAACGTGTGCCCCAGGGCGCCGGGGACGACGGCTGGGAAGCTGCGCCCACCCTGGGCAACCGCCCAGATCTGGTTGGACCCGTCGATCGTATAAGCCAGGGCAAGCAGGTCCCCTGGGGGTTTGACATCCGAATCCCGCTGATCAATGATCTTCCGCAGGCGTTCCGGGTTCCCGGCCACGGCTGTTGTCGCGTTCATAAAGACGATGGCGCGTTCGCCGTCGGTAATCAAGAGATGGTTGCGGTAGGTCGTCCGCCGCGCTCCGTCCCAGGAGACCCGCGGTTCCATGCCAGACGGCGAGAAGCGTCCACGGGCCATCCAGACGGCGTCGTCGGGCGTAACGACGGCCAGGAGCTCCCAAAGATCGGCGAAGGCGTCGCCAGCGCGCTGTGTCAAACGGGCGACGGGATTCGTTTCCAAGACCGGCCGAAGCTGCTTATATGCGGCTGCTTGCCGCAAACGGTCGAGCCTTACACCGGCCAGGGCGATCGCCTCGGGCGGCACAAGCGTCGCCAGGGCGGGGTCGATCCGGACGTGGTGTGGACGCGGCCCGCAGGCCGCCATGAGCAAGACAAACACAACGATCGCCGCTCGCATGATTACTCTCATTATTCACGAAGCACGCGTCGCGGGCCGGTGCAGCCCGAGCTGCGCTAATTTTGGGAAAATATATGGAGTCGGGATGTCCGTTCGACGAAAGCGAAAGCGTGCACGCGAGAGTTGATAATTCCTGACGCGCAAATTATTCGTACTATGGGAACATCCTCGGAATTCCTCGTTGACATTTTCCGCGTTTTGGTGCTACCGTTAAAGTACTCGCTAGGAGGAGAACAATGACACAGGCCAAGCCCGAGAGGGGTGGCGTGTCTCTGGAGGAGAGTGTTGTAGCTGTACTTAGTGACACGTGGGCTCACGCTTCGGGCCTTGTCACCGCTTTGGCCGACGAGCCAGGATTCGTCGGCATCCGGATTCCCGCCAGCGCCGAAACCGCAGCAGTGCATATCGCGCGCTTTCGTCCATCCATATTATTGCTGCACGAAGAACTGCTGGACGAGTTGATTCCTCCGGCCGAGCCGTCCCGGATGCAATCCGCCACGGGCGCAAAGATTCTCGTAATCGCAGCAGAGAAGGGTTCGAATGTCAAAGAGCTGATCGAGCGCGGTTGCGCAGGAGTCTTGCCGCCCGATGCCTCGCTGGACCTCGTCTTGGAGGCGGTGAAAGCGGTGGCGCGCGGCGAGATCTGGGCGCCGCGAAAGCTCCTGGCCGACATGCTGCGGGCCTTTCTGAGCATCGATCACGGTACCAAACTCACCAAGCGCGAGGACGAGATACTCAACCTGGTCGTTCGCGGCAAGAAGAACAACGAAATCGCGGACGAACTCTTCATCAGTAGAGAGACGGTGCGCTGGCATTTGCGGCGGCTGTACGCGAAACTCGGTCTCCACGAGCGGCCAGGCAGCGAAAACGGATCCCGTCCTCAAGCGGATCGCGATGAGTAAGTCTCGCGCTGCGTTTTCTGTAGAACGGTCGTTTCACACTGGAGGCTACAAATCTCCTTCGTTCTGTTCGATGGCTCCCCGACCGCTCGAGCCGTTTTTGAGGGGGGCGGTTCAGGTTCCAGAGGAAGGCTCCTTGTCCGTCTTGCGGGAGCGCCGACATAGTGTTCCTGGACGCTGGACCCGCAGCCCGGGCTTTGTCCACCTGCGCCAGGCATCGCGTCTGGACGCTGTCTGAAGGACATTTGCAGCGTCCTGGCCCCGGCAGGTTCCGCCGCCGTAGCCAGGGAGACCTCCGGATGTCCACCGCCCTGGATGCCGCCGGGAGAAGATTAGATTCGAGAAAAAGGTACAGGCGGCACGGTGGAAGAATCCACCTGGGGGTAGAGTGGAATCCACCCTAGCGTCGAGAGTACATCGGTAAGACAATACAAAAAACGGAGGAGCCGCACCTCGGCGCGGAGGAGGTTCTGTTTCCCGCCAATTAGGGAAGTAAGAATCGTCAATTAGAGGGCGGTAGCCTGCCCTGACCCCGCACTTAGCATTTCCGGGGACACCTGTATTTCTTTTGGATTCAAGATGATAAGCGAAACAGCGATTCACCCTTGGTACGCCGTGTGCGTCAAGCCCCGGTTTGAAAAACTCGTCGCGAGGCATTTGAGCGGGAAAGGCTACGAAGAGTATTTGCCGTTGTATCGCCAGCGCAAGCGGAGGTCGGGAGGGTACCGGAACGTGCAGTTGCCGCTGTTTCCCGGGTATGTCTTTTGCCGCTTCGACGCACGGCAACGCCTCCCGATTTTGCAGACGCCGGGGGTATTCCGGATTGTGGCCAGCGCTGGAATCCTGGCTCCTGTCGAGGAAAGCGAGATCGAAGCGGTACGGCAAGTGGCCGACTCTGAGCTGTTCGCCGAGCCATGGCCTCAACTCAGGACCGGCCAGCGTGTATGGATCCATGACGGTCCGCTGCGGGACGTTGAAGGGGTGCTTGTGGAAATCAAGGGCCGGTGTCGTCTGGTGGTGAACGTAACGCTGTTGCAGCGTGCGGTGGCCGTGGAGATCGACCGTGATTGGGCGGATCCCTTGCCGGCGTTTCGCGCCGGTCGGCGGCCGCAGGACAGGCTGTTGCGACAGCCCGTGGAAAGGAGTCTCAGATGAGACCATTTGAGTTACGTGACACCGGAGGGAGGGCCCCTCGACGTGCCAGTGCATAACCCAAGGAGCCGGTTGGTGAACTTCCGTGTTTCCGAGCAGGAGTACCAGCGGCTGAAGGCGCTCAGCAGGGAATGTGGGGCCAGGAGCTTTTCTGAGTTTCTGCGCTCGAGTGTCGTCTGGCTGATCGAGAACGGGCGGCGTGATCTGCTCGACCTGGTCGGGTTCCCGGCAGCTTCTTCGCGACGGATGGCCGAAGTCCGGGAGCGCGACGACTGCGAGACGGAATGACCTGTTCAAAGGGGGCGGCGGACCTACCGGCGTGCGCCGGGGCCACCCCACTCGGTGCCGCAGCCGAGGCTGATGGATCGACCTACCAAACCGTGTGCGGCAGCAGGAAGAGAGATTGAGGAGAACAAATGTTGAAGAGTTGGAGAGCATGCATCATAGCGGCGGCGCTTCTCGCCGTTCCGGTGGGAGCGCAGCAATACGCGCCGGCCGAGAGACAAGCCGGGCTGAGTCCGGAGGAAGCGCCCGGCGGCAGTCATGTCCTGGAGCCGGGAGACCGTGTCCGCATCGACGTTCTGGACGCTGAAGAAATCAGCCAACGGGCGTACCTAATAGGCGACGACGGCAAGATCAGTCTGCCGCTGCTGGGCCGAATTCAGGCCGCCGGCTTGACCGTCGAAGAGTTCGAAGCCTCGCTTGTCTCAGAATTGGACAAGTACTTCCGCGACCCCAGAGTGGCGGTGAGCGTTACGGAGACTCGTGAGCAGCCGGTCGTTTTGGGCGGGGCGTTCAACCGTCCGGGGACCTACCGCATCCACGGAAACGAGAAGCTTTCCGAGATCCTCTCGAGCGCCGGTGGACTGAGCGACGACGCACAACGGAGGCTCCTAGTCACCCGGCGGTTGGAGTCGGGCGGAATTCCCTTGCCGTCGGCCAAGACCGACCCCCATAGGCGCGTCACGACGGCTGAAATCGAGCTGAACGAGGTGATGCAACCGATGACGCCGGCTGAGGATCTCGTGCTCCGGCCGTATGACATCATCACTGCGCTACCGTCCCGAAGCGTGTTCATCAGCGGTCAAGTGGGCAAACCCGGCCGCTACCCGCTGGAGCAGCGGGAGGCATTGCCTGTGACCCGGCTAGTAACGCTGGCTGGGGGGCTGACAGCGGACGCGGTTCCTAAGAAGGCGTACATTCTCAGGCCGACCGGCAAAGAAGGCGTGAACGAGACAATTCCGGTGAATGTGAAGCACATCATGAAGGGCCAGGCGGAAGACTTCGCTGTCCAGCCGGGCGACGTGTTGATGATCCCAGGCAGCAGCGGGAAGAAGCTGGCAATGCGGCGGATGATGATGATCATCCTGCCGGCGGCGATCACGACCGCCATTTGGGTGGCATTGGCCCAATGACCCGGAGGTTGCTGTGAATCCATGGAACAAACGTCTGCCCGAACTTCCCGAAGGCAAGAACGACCTCTCGCCGGTCCCCAGGCAAACGATTGAAGCCTCTCTGTTCAGAGAAGCGGATGAAGGCGAGAGTCCGCTCGTCGAATACCTGGAGATCGTCCGCCGCAGCAAACTGCGGATTCTGGCTTTCACGCTGGTCGGACTGCTAATCGGCTTCGGCATTCTCGTCTGGCGTCCCACGCTATTTGGGGCCCGGTCCACGGTGGAGCTGCAGGCCATTGACGAGAACTTTCTTCACCTGAACGACGCCGACCCCAGGCTCGGGTTATACTCGGCCGACCAGGCCAACATCCAGACGCAGCTCCTAGTCATGCAGAGCAACTGGCTACGGGGCAAGGTGCTCAACGACATGCTCCAAGACCCGAGTCTGCCTCTTCCTCCGCGCGGAGGGTGGCTGTTCTCCGTACGGAGAGCTTTCGGCCTGGAGCCGGAGGACGCGGAAACGGCCCGGCGGCAGGCCGTGTACATCGCCGCCTCGTCGTTGATCGCCGCCCCGATCCGTAACTCGCGGATCATCGAGATCCGCTCGAGCTCGACCAGCCCGGAGATTGCGGCCGATTTCGTCAACCGCTTGACAGGCCAATATGCCGAGTACAGCATGGCCGACCGATACGGGCACAGCCAGCGCACCGCCGCCTGGATCCGCGACGAGCTGGATAAGGTGAAGGGCAAACTGGAGGATGCCGAGGCGAGATTGCAGGACTACGTGCGCCGGGCGGGATTGATTTTCGTCGGCAAGGAAGAGCAGGCGCCGCAGACATTGGCCAGCGCCAAATTGCGGCAGCTTCAGGACGAGTTGGCCCGCCTCGAAGCCGAACGGATCGCCAAAGAGGCGCGCTACCGGCGAGCGGCCCAAAGCCCGTTGCAGCGGACGCTGCCGGATGAACTCGATGACGGGACGTTGTTGAGCTACCGGAACCGCCTCGTGGAGCTCCGCCGGGAGCGGGCCGAACTCAGCTCGTACCTGAAGCCGGAACATTACCGGATGAAGCGCATTCAGGCGCAGATCGACGAGATGGAAGCGGCCATGTTGCGGGAGCAGTCGGAGATCGTGAAGCGGATCAAGGACGACTACGAATTTACCACCCACCGGGAACGGATGTTGGTGGACGCGTACGAGGCCCGCTCCCGCGAGGTGACCTCCCAGGCGGTGAGAGGCATTCGCTACAACATTTTGAAACGGCAAGTGGAGAGTTACCGGCAGATCTACAACACGATGTTGCAGCACAGTAACGAGGCGAGCATCGCCGCGGCCGTGCCGGCCAGCAGCGTTCGGGTGGTAGACACGGCTGTTCCCTCTCCACGCCCGTTCCAGCCGCGGACGGCGAGCGTCTTATTTTCCTCCTTGCTGGGGGGAGCGCTGTTCGGGTGCGTGGTAGTCGTACTCGGAGAGAAGCTCAACCGCACGTTGCGCCAGCCGGGAGACGCGTCGATCTTGCTCAGCGTGCCGGAGCTTGGCGTGATCCCGACCAACAAGGTGGGGGTGTGGAGGGAGCGCGGGCCGCTGGAGAAGCGGCGCCGGGAGGCCGAGAACTTGTCGATTCTGTCTCCGGTTGCGGACGGCGGGACGCCGAACGGGGACCGGTCAGTGGACTTGACGATCTGGCAAGGCGACACGCCCTCCACAATGGCGGAGGCGTTCCGCGTGGTTTTGTCCTCGTTGATGTTCTGTCACGATCGGGATTATCCGCCGAAGGCCGTCGTGGTCACCAGTCCGCACCCGCGCGAGGGCAAGACGACGGTGGCGTCAAATTTGGCGTTGGCGATGGCCGAGGCGAAACGCCGCACTCTGCTGATCGATGCGGACCTTCGCAGGCCGAGGCTGCACGGCATCTTTGACGTCAAGGACACAGCCGGGCTGGCCGATGTGCTCAATGGGACGAAACCGATCGCGGAATACGACATCGGGGCACTGGTTCACAGCACGCCTTTCCCCAACCTGTTCGTCATGCCTGCGGGAGTGACGAATGGAGCCGGGGTGAATTCGATGCTTCATTCGGCCCGGGTTGCGGAGTTTATCGAGCGCGTGCGCGAGGAGTTCGACATCGTGTTGCTCGACTCGCCGCCGCTGCTCCAATTCGCCGACGCAATGTTGCTGGGGCGGATCACGGACGGCGTGGTACTCGTGGTTCGCTCGGGCACAACCGACCGGGCCGCGGCCCTGGCCACGCACCAACGGCTGTGTGAAAGCCGCGTCCGGGTGCTGGGAACGATCCTGAACGACTTCCGGCCACGAGGGCCGGAGGCCGCGTACTACTATTCCAAACGCTACTACCGGCGTTAATTGTCACGCCGACGCGGTAGCGGAACCAGGAAGGAGCCGGAGCGGCCTGACAAGAACCCAAGCCGCCCCGGTCCTGTTTCCCGCTGGCCCCTCATTTCGCCTATGGGACGCGATAGAGGACGAAGCCGGTCAACATCGGGTCGCCTTTGCCGGCGTTAAGAAGGTCGATATTCAGTACACCGTCCACAACGTTGACCTGGTAAGGTCCGTAGGCTTTCCACTCGCCCAGCTTCAGGCTTCCGATCTTCTCCGGTATGAGGGAACCCTCCAGCCGCGGCTGCATGACCCGGTAGTAGTCCTGATGATTCTCTATCAGGTAGAGATAGACCTCGTAGGAGCCGTTGGGCACCGGATAGGCCAACGCCAGTCCATTGCCCAAAGTGGTGCCGGCCTTCCAAATGCCGGACGACAGCATCTTCACCGTAGAAGCATCCGTCGCGGGCAGCAACGGAAACCCGTACTTGACGGCGAACAGGTTCGGTGTGTTGGAGACAAGGCCGGCGAGCACTGCCTGCTCGTGCGACAGCCAAGGAACTCCGGCGGCTACGACGGCGGGACCGCCGAGGTTCACCGCTTGGTAGAAGGTTGCACCAGCAGTCCCATCGCCGAGCGGCGCGTTGGGATTCGTGGGATCCGTAGCCGGCGACGACGGGGTGGTGGCGCCGGTTCCTGGCTGGTAGACCGCGAAGCCCACCAGCATGGGGTCGCCGCGCCCGCCGTTAAGGACATCGATATTCAGAGCACCGTCCTTCACTTCCACGGTATACGGGCCATACTTCCGCCACTCGCCGAGAGGCAGCTGCCCGATGCCCGTGGCGCTCGGTTGACCTTCGATCCATACGTCCATCATCCGGTAGTTGTCGAGATGGTTCTCGACCAGGTAGAGGTAGACGTCATACCGGCCGTTCGGAATCGGTTGGGCGAGGCTGATGCCTTGGCCGAAGGATGTGCCGGGCTTCCAGACGCCGGACGACAACATTTGACGAGTGGTTCCGTCGGTGGCGGGGACGAGCGGGAACGGGTAGTTGACGGCGAATGTCCAGGAGGTGTTCAGGACGAGTCCCGCCGCGACGGCCTCGTTGTGGGAAAGCCACGTGTTCCCGTCGATCTTCAAGGCCGGGCCTCCGAGGTTCACACCGAGGAGGAAAGCTCCCGCCGTTTCCACGGGCGCCGACGTTGGCGCCGAAACGGTTATCGTGACGGGGGCCGACGTTCGGACGGCGCCGCCGTCATCGATGGCGCGGGCGGTCAGCGTGTAGGTTCCCGCAGCGACGCCCGAAGCGGTCGCGGTATAGGGGGGCGAGGCATCCGCTCCGATCAGGGTGGTTCCCAGGAAGAATTCCACCCGGGCGACCGTGCCGTCGGGATCGCTCGCGGAAGCGGAGACGGCCACCGTCGCCGGTGCGGTGAAGACATCACCCGCCGCGGGTGCGGTGATCGAGACGGCCGGCGGCTGATTCGGCTTCTCAACGGTAATGCTTACTGGGGCCGAGAGGGTGGCAGCTCCGAGATCGTCCGTGGCCCGGGCCCGGAGGGTGTAGGAGCCGGCCGGCACGTTGGACCATGTGAACTGGAAAGGCGGCGCGGCAACGTTGGCGAGAACCTGGCCGTTGACGAGGAACTCCACCGCCACGACCTTGCCGTCGCCATCGAACGCATTCGCTTCCAGGAGCACCTGGCCGGGAGCGGAGAAGACGGCGCCATTGCCGGGGCTCGTCAGTCCGACGACCGGGGGCGCGTTTTGAACCGCGGTTCCGGGGACCGGCATGACGGCCGCATGGGCCACCGACGAGCCATACTGTCCGACAGCCCGGAGCATCACGCCGTGCCAGACTTCGGGACTCACGGCGCCCGTGTTCCAGTTGAACTGGTAGGGCGCAGAGGTGCGCACGTCCACCACTTGGCCGTCCACGACGAGTTCGACGCGGCTGGGAGCCGAAGGTCCGGTGACGGCGGCAGTGATCGGGATCACGCCGGTGACCACGTCGGGCAGCTCGGTGGCAAACGAAACCGACGGGGTCGAGGCGGCCGGATCATCCGCCGGCAGAAAGAGCCAGACGGCTCCTTCTCCGGGCGAGAGGGTGAGCGAGTCGGAGGCGGCCAGGGGCAGCGTCTCGCTGACGAGGTGAGCGCCGCGGAGGCGGTAACGAACCATCGACGTCGCCCCGGCGACGTGATAGGGAGTCAGGTCTGGCCGAGCAACGGCGGGCGCCTCGGTCATGTTCACGACGATGAGCAGAGCGCTTCGGGGTCCACGGCGGGCCCCGGTGACGAACTCGGGACCCAGCTCCGGGCTGGGAAGGCGCGGCTGGAACAGATACGGTTCGAGCCGTTGAATGAGCTGGAACGACGCCTCCATCGCCTGCCAACGGTCCGTCCCGATGCGGAACGGCTCCAGGCCCGTTTGCAGGTCCCGCCTACCCGTGCCGGGCGCGGCCCGGTTAGCCTTCCAGGCTTCGCTGTCGTAACTGTAGACGCGTACTCCTGCGGCTCCCACCGCCATGGCGTAGAGAGCTTGGGCGGAGATGCTTACCGGCCCGTGGCCTGGCTCTTGCAGCCGGTCTTGGCCGGGGGTGAACTCAGATCCGCCGCCGAGCTTGGTGTAGAACGGTCCGACGGCGCTCATCTGCAGCAGCAACGGACGGTCGAGTTGGATCAGATGGCGCCGCTTCAGAGTGACGTGCTCGAGAGACTCCCGCAACTGCGGAAGCGAAATGCCCCACGGGTAGGCACGGCGCCAGGCCAGCTTGTCCCAGTACATCGAGGTGTAATCGCTGAAGAACGGATTGCCCATCCAGTTTTTTACGGCTTGCGGCGGACTGAGCCAGAGCACGGGCCAGGTGACGGGACTACGGCCGGGGACGGACCGGATCGTGTTCATGAGCCGCACGAAGGCGTCATCCGGGATGGGCGGCTGGCGGTTGAGCCACCGGCCGTCGCCGGGTGTCGGCGTATCGCCCCAGAGGCCGCTGACTTCGTCTACCATTTCGACGCCGATGACACGGCGGCTGTCCCGCAGGCGGTTGAACGCATGAACGATGCCGGGCAAGCCCCATGGTTTGGTGAGAACGTCGTAAAGTTCCCGGGGGCCGCGGGCGACATTGTCGCCGATCAGCAGCAGGGCGAAGTCCTCGCTGCGGGCGATGCTCTCGATGCGATCCCAGTAACCATCCCAGCGGGACAGCCACTCGTCGTAAGTCGAGGGATTACCCAGGTCTTGAGGGAGCGCCCAGAAGCCGCTGGTGAGGGCGTTGACGCCGGCGGCGCGAAGACGGGCGGCCAACCCCGGCGTTTGGACCATTTCATTCGGATCCAGATGGAACAGGGTCCGGACAAAGAGCGACTCGCCCGGCTGGTAATCGAGGAGGATGCGCCCATCGCGGCTGAAATGAGGAATGGCTGCCGGAGCTCCCACGACAACCGCGACTTGGGCGCGCTTGCCGTTGGCTTCGAGGATTACGTTCGTGACGCCTTTCCCGACGGCTCTGACGACGCCGGTAGGGCTCACCGTCGCGATGCCGGTGTTCTCGGAGCGGTAGGCAACGCCGGTGGCGGGTGTTCGATCTCCGTTGGTGTAAAGGAAGGTTGGCGACAAAGCCACGGAGCCCCCGGGCGCCAGGAACACTTCTCGATAACGGGGCAAGAGGGCGCGAAGGGCCCGTCCGTTCTCGAAGGCGACCTGGGTCTGGGTCATCGCCACCGGCGGCTTCGGATCGGCCAGCGCGTGGACGCCCGTGGCAAGCTCGTGAGCGCCGTTGGCGAAAAGCGTTGTGTCCAGCCACAGGGTGTACCGCTGCCGGTGCCCCCAGACGATCCCGACCTGCTGACCGTCCACGAAAAACATTACGCCTTCGATTTCCCCGGCGTCGCGCACTTCGACGGTCCACTCGACGAGGCCGCTGACGGGGCCCGGGGGGGCGGGCGTCAAATGACGGGCCAGAGCCGGCCCATTGGCGACGCGGAAACGGACGGGGGCGCTGACGACTACCACGCGTCCCGACGCATCCCGCGCCACGGCTTGCAGTTCCATTTCCCCGTTCCACACCGTCGCCGAGTTCCACTCGACTCGGTAGGGCGGAGCGGAGATGCGCCCGGGATCCACCAGGCGCCCGTTGAGACGGAATTCGACAGTTGCAGGATTCGGCAGGCCGGCGGCTTGAGCAGAGAACGAGACGACTCCACTAACCGTACCGCCGTCCGCCGGTGATGTGATCGCCAGTTGGGCGGCGGCGAGAGGTTGCGACGCGGCGCACAAACCGGCAACCGCAAGGATAGTCCACAAACTGTAAGTCAAGGTCATGTTGTAGTTGCGTGTAAGGTGCATGGTGAGAGCTCCGGTTTCGAGGTATGAATCTAACCGTATGCTTCGAGTCTTAAATCGGCTAAGAAAGTGAATTGGGCGCTCAGCAGAACCACCGACGCGTGGTTCGGTTTTCCGTGTAGCTGCTTTCCGAAAACCCTTAGCGACGGCCGGGCGCCTCAGACATTGCGGCAATTCCCCAGAACGAACGTTCCGTTGCCGGCGCTTTGGAACCAACAGCTAAGACCGTCAATCGGCAAACAGCACTATGCAACCGCGCCTTGGCGGGAGCGGCCCCTGGCGGCGCGGCGTGATCGAAACGGTCTCGCCCGTCTCCAGGCGTCCAGACGAATCCCGAGTGGGAAATTTTTTCCGTGGGAATTGTAAGAACTGCTCAGCGGCTTCAGCGTAAAGTAAACATGCCCAATCAGGAAGCTGTTCTGAACGGTCTGGAGTTGAAGGATTAGCAATCGCATTGCCAGACGGTCCTCGGTGCGCTTCGCGCCTCACTACTAAAGTTCGGCCGTTTCCTATGTTTCCATTAATCACAAGATTTGTAAGACACTGGCGTGTTTTAGAAGAGAACAGGAGTGGCGGAATAAGTTGAAAATACTCTACTTAAACCCCGGCGGCCAAATTGGGGGCGCCGAGCGTGTCTTACTTGATCTGGTTTCGGTGCTGCAGGCTCCAGGAGGCAGCGCCGAGGTGTGCCTTGTTTTGGGGGCCGGTGGACCGTTAGTGGGAACGGCGAGAGCGATGGGGGCGGCCGTGCGCGTGGTTCCGTTTCCGCCCGCGCTGGCCCAGCTGGGCGATTCCGGTCTCCGGCGAGATTCCGGCCGGCTGGGCGCGGCGTGGCTCCGGGGGGCGCCGGCGATTCTGCGCGCGTCGGCGTCGTTGTCCGGATACGTGCAGCGGCTCGCCCGCGTGGTGCGGGAAGAGGCGCCAGACATCGTCCACTCCAACGGGTTGAAAATGCACCTGCTGGCTTGCTGGCTGGGGCCCCGGCCGTGGCCGCTCGTGTGGCACATTCACGACTACGTCGGGCGGCGTCCACTGATGCGGCGGCTTTTGCGGCTCCACGCGGGGCGGGCTTCGGCGGTGGTGGCGATCTCCCGGAGCGTGGCGGCGGACTTCGCCGCTATTTGCCCCGGCCGTCCAGCCGCGGCGTGCGTCTTCAACGGAGTGGACCTGAAGCGCTTTTCGCCGGCGGGGCCCATCAGTCGGCTCGCGGACCCCGCGAAAGGGAATGGGGGGCCGGTGGAAAAGTTGCGCATCGGCCTTGTCGGAACGTTCGCCCGGTGGAAGGGGCACGAGGTGTTTCTCCGGGCGTTGGCGCTGCTGCCGCGAGAGTTGCGGTTTCGCGCATACATCGTGGGGGCGCCGGTCTATGAAACCTCGGGGAGCCAATTCACGCTGGAAGAGCTACAGGGCCTCGCCCGCCGGCTCGGCGTGGGCAGCAGGGTCGTATTCACGGGGTTCGTCCGGGACACGAGCGCCGTGATGCGGGCCTTGGACGTGGTCGTTCACGCGAGCACGGCGCCGGAACCTTTCGGGCTGGTGATCGCCGAGGCCATGGCGTGCGGGCGCCCCGTTATCGCCGCGGCCCACGGGGGAGCGGCGGAGCTGGTAGAGGCTGGGGTAGACGCTTTGGTTCACCAGCCTGGCGACGCCGCAGGACTGGCGCGGTGTATCCGCCTGTTGGCCGGGGATGCGTCATTGCGGGCACGGCTCGGGAGAGCGGCGAGGGCGACAGCGCTGAAGCGGTTCGACCGGCGACGGACGGGCGCGCAGATGCTGTCGCTTTATGAATCGCTGCTGGAGGTTTCGGGCCAACGGCGGGCGGCGTGAAAGGCCTTCTGAAAATGCGAGTGCTCCATTTGCACAGCGGCAACCTGTATGGAGGCGTCGAGACGGCGCTCGTCGCGCTCGCCGCCGAGCGCCGGGAGCGTCCGGAGATGGATCCGCATTTCGGGCTTTGCTTCGGCGGGAGATTGGAGCGAGAGTTGGAAGCCGAGGGCGTCGAGACACACCGGCTCGGCGAGGTCCGCTTGCGGGCGCCGCGGCAGGTGTGGCGCGCCCGGCGGCGGCTGGACGCTCTGCTCGGCGCCGGCCGTTTCGACGTGGCTGTCTGTCACATGTACTGGCCGCACGTCGTCTTCGGGCCCACGGTACGGCGGCACGCGATTCCGCTTGTTTTCTGGATGCACGACGCGACGGACGGACGCCACTGGCTGGAGCGCTGGGCGAACGCGACGCCGGCGGACCTCGTGATCTGCAACAGCCGGTTCACCGCCGGTTGCGCTGCGCGATTGTTCGCGGGAACGCCGCGGGAGGTGCTCTATTGCCCGGTGCGGCCACCGACGTGCGCACCCTCGCCCGCGCGGAGATCCGCGCTGCGAAAAGAGCTGGCGACGCCGGAGGAGGGCCACAAAGTCATCATCCAGGTGGGGCGCATGGAGGCGTGGAAGGGACATCTCTTGCATTTGGAAGCGCTGGCGAGGCTGGCGCCGTCACCGGGATGGACATGTTGGTTTGCGGGGGGCGCGCAGCGCCGAGGCGAACAAGACTATTTCCGCCGCCTCCGGGCCACGGCTGAGCGTCTTGGGATCGGCTCGCGCGTCCGGTTCCTTGGCCAGCGCCGCGACGTGCCGGAGCTGTTGAACGCAGCGGACATCTTTTGCCAGCCCAACACCGCCCCTGAGCCATTCGGCGTAGTTTTCATCGAGGCGCTGTACGCCGGGCTGCCTGTTGTGGCGACGGCTTTGGGCGGAGCCAAAGAGATTATCGACGATTCCTGCGGGGTACTGACGCCGCCGGACGATGCAGCCGCGTTGGCGGCGGCTTTGCGGCGCATGATTGAGGCTCCCGGACTCGCCGGCGAGGCGGAGAGCCGCAAAGCACGGGCCGCACAACTGTGCGGACCCGCCGCGCAACTGCGCAAACTTCACGAGTTGTTGGTCCGAAGCCTCGCCGGCCGCCGCGCTGCGTGAGCGCGGGCCGTCCTTTCGAGAGACATCTTTTCATGGCACTTGCCGCCACAGCGCCGTACGCGAGCTTCGCCGACGCCCGGAGGGCTCCGGGGCGCCGCTATTGGCTTGAGTACTTCATCCTGTTTCAGTTTCTGTGCCAGCTCGGCTTGTTGGCCGGCCCGTTGGCTCAGTTGCGCGTGCCGTTGCGGGGAGCGGCGTTCGCCGCCAGCCTGGCGCTGCTGTTGTTCCTGCCGGCGGGCAAGAGGAGGCATCCCGCAGCGGCGATGGGCGCGTTGGCGGTGATCATCTACGCGGTGGCCCTTTTCCACCCGGGGATGAACACGCTGACGGCTGGCACGGCGCACGTACTGCTGAACATCGCAATCCTCGGGCCGCTGTTTTGGGTGGCGCGGCTGGAAGTCGATCTGGCGTCGTTGCGGCGGCTGATGACAATCTTCTGGCTGTTCCATGCCTGCAGCGCGGCGCTCGGCGTGGTCCAGACTTGGTATCCCGGGTTTCTTCAGCCCCACATTTCGACCGTCTACGCCGGAAGGGACGCGGAGTATCTCGAAAGTTTGATGATCCGCACTGCATCGGGCGCGCTGACCTACCGGCCGATGGGACTCACCGACATGCCGGGCGGCGCGGCGATGTCCGGGTTCTACGCCATTCTCTTCGGGATCGGGATCGCGCTGACGGCCAGCCGGGTGTGGTTGAAGACGGCGGCGCTTGCGGGCTCTCTGCTGGGGCTGGCCGTTCTGCTGATGTCGCAGGTGCGTTCGGTGCTGGTGATGCTTTGCTGTTGCGTGCTGGTGCTAGTAGCGATCCTGGCGAGGCGAGGCGAGTGGACAAAGTCGATCGTGCTCGTCGTGATTCTCACTTGGACGGCTCTGCTGGGTTCGGTGGTGGCTTTGGCGATCGCCGGCGACAGCGTCACCGGGCGCCTGACGACGCTCACCGAGGCATCGCCGATGGAGGTCTACCAGCAGAATCGCGGTCGTTTCCTGGAGGCCACGGTGACCGAGCACCTGCCGCAATACCCGTTCGGGGCCGGTTTAGGCCGCTGGGGCATGATGAACCGGTACTTCGGCGGCGGCGCCGACCCGTCGCGAGGCCCTCTGTGGGTGGAGATTCAATGGACGGGCTGGCTGTTCGACGGGGGCGTGCCGCTGGTGCTCGCTTATCTGGCCGCCGTGCTTGTCGCTTTATGGACGAGCTGGCGAATCGCGATCAGCCGCCAACTGCCCCGTGACGTCTGGATCTGGGGAGCGATCCTGGTGGCGTACGGAGTGGGCGTACTGGCGGTGACGTTCAACTATCCCATTTTCATCGGCCAAGGGGGCATGGAGTTCTGGCTTTTACAAGGTGCGCTGTTCGCCGCCGCTTGCCACGAGTACCGCCGCAGGACGAACGGAGCGGTCTCCTGATGGGTCTGTTTTTGTTAGTGGCCGGCGACCTGGTGGAAACCGGAGGGATGGACCGTGCCAATTACGCCCTTGCGGACCACCTCTCCCGGAGCGGCGCCGAGGTTCATCTCGTGGCGCACCGCGTCGCGGAGCCGCTGGCGGGGCGGCCCAACGTCTTCGTGCATTCGGTCCCGAGGCCGTTGGATTCGCACCTGGCCGGAGCGCCGCTGCTGGACCGGTGGGGACGCCGGCAAGCCCGGCGGATTGCGGCGCAGGGCGGACGCGTGATCGTCAACGGCGGCAACTGTCTCTGGGGTGATGTGAACTGGGTGCACTTCGTACATGCCGCTTACGTTCCGGAAAGCCGGGCCGGGCGGCTGCACTCGTGGAAAACACGGTATCACCACCGGCGCTCGCTGAACCAGGAAGCTGCATCGCTGCGCCGCGCCCGGGTAGTGATCGCCAACTCCGAGCGCACCCGCAGCGACCTGATCGAGAGGGTCGGCCTCGACGGCGCCCGCATCCGCACGGTCTACCTGGGAGTGGACCCGGAACGATTCCGTCCCATTTCCGCCGCCGAACGGGCGGGGATCCGGGCATCGTTGGGCTGGCCGTCCGGCGACGTCAGAGTCGCGTTCGTCGGTGGGCTGGGCGACCGCCGCAAGGGCTTCGATACGGTGTTCGCCGCCTGGCGCCTGTTGCTCTCGGATCGGGAACCGAACGCCGTCCTCGTGGTCGTGGGGCGCGGCGTGGAGCTGGAGATTTGGAAGCGCCTGGCGGCCGAGGCGGGGATGGACGGACGGATCGAGTTCCTGGGATTTCGCGACGACGTTCCGCGCGTGCTCGCCGCTTGCGACGCCCTGGTCTCGCCCAGCCGCTATGAGTCCTACGGGCTGGTGGTTCAGGAGGCGCTTTGCACCGGGATTCCGGCGCTCGTGTCCCGCGATGCGGGCATCGCAGAGCGCTACCCGGCCGGGTTGCGGGGGCTACTGCTGGACGACCCGGCGGACGCCGCCGAGCTGGCGTCCTGCCTGAAGCGCTGGCTCGGGAACCGCGCGGGGGTGCAAAAGCGGCTGCGGGAGTTTTCGGCGACCTTGCGGCGGCACTCCTGGGACCATATGGCCGGAGAGATTGTTGAATGCATCACATGACGAAACCGTTGCGCATCATCGTCGTTCTCATGGACCCGCCGCTGCCGTTCGGCACCGCCGCGGCACGCTGGTACTATGTGTTGCTCCAGCAACTTGCCGCTCGGGGCCACGAGGTAACGGCGTTCATCGCCTGCCGGTCCGAGCAAGACATCGCCGCCACCGGAGCGTATTTCCCTCCGGAGAAGCACGACTTCCGCTTCTATACGGCGAAACCCGGCGGGGGCCTGGCGGCCAAACTGGCAAGCCTCCGCCAACCTTATTCTTATCTGTTCCGCGGCGCTTTCCTCCGCGACCTGCGGCGGGAGCTCGATTCGGGCTTCGATGTACTCCATCTCGAGCAGCTCTGGAGCGGCTGGGCGGGGCGGGGCTACGAAGGGAAATCGCTCCTCAATGTGCATTACTCGTTGGCCGTGGACCAGGAGGGATTCACTCCACCGACATTGCGCGACCGGCTCTTGTGGCGCCGCGCCTATCAGGCGGAGCGGCACCTGCTACGGCGGTTTCCGAGGATCCGTACGCTTACGCCGCGTCTCAGCGCGTTGACGCGGGCGGTGAATCCAGGCGCCGAGATCCACACCGTGCCGCTGGGCATCGATGCGGATCTCTATCCGTTTCCGCCGCCGGAAAGGGATCCCGACGCGCCGCCGACGATCGGCCTAGTGGGCTCGTTCAACTGGATTCCGTCGCAAAGCGCGGGGTACCGGCTCTTGACGCGGCTGTGGCCGGAGATCAAGCGGACCGTTCCGGGCGTGCGGCTGCTGATGGTGGGGCGAGCGGCCAGGTCGATCTTTGAGGCTTTCACGGGGTGGCCTGACGTAACGATCGTCGAGGACGTGCCCGACATTCTTCCATATTTCAACCAGCTCGACGTGCTTCTCTACGCGCCGCCGAGGGGAACCGGAATGAAAGTGAAAATCCTCGAGGCGTTCGCGCTGGGCGTGCCTGTGGTCACGAACTCAGAAGGGATCGAAGGGCTGCCGGCGCAGGACGGCTTCAACCTTGCCGTGGCCGATGACGACACCGGGCTGATCGAACGCTCTGTGCAGTTGCTCCGAGACCCGGACCTCCGGCGCGCCCAGTCGCTCGCGGCTCGCCAGGTGCTCCAGTACTACTGCGCGCCCGCGGCGGTGGCCGACGCCATGGACTGTCTTCACCGGCGAATCGCCGACGGGCGGCCTGTGCAGCGGAAACTGCACGCGTTCACGCCGCGCATTACGGTGACGACGGCGCCCGGAATGGAGACGCCTTGCGGGTAGGATTCAACGCGCGGCTGCTGGAATCGCCGGGTTTGCGCGGGTGGAACCGTTACACGGTGAACCTGATGGCAGCTCTGGCCGAGCTCGGGACGGAACTCTTCCTTTATTCTCATGCGCCGGTTCACGCGGCCCATCTGGAGCGGCTCACCAAGGCGAGGCTTCGGTTGCGGATCGCCCCGCCGATGACCTATCTGCGTTGGGAACAACGGTGGCTGCCGCGGGCGTGCGGCGGCGACGGACTCGACGTTTTTCACGCCACGTATCACTTCGGAGTACCGTGGACCTCGCCGGCGCCGGTGGTGCTGACGCTCCACGATGCCATCGGCCACGAATCTTTGTGGCGGACGTTGGGGCGGGGCCGCAACTGGAAGCCAGCGGCGTGGCGCTGCCGGTTGAGCAACTGGATCGCCTGTACGCGGGCCCGCAGGATCATCACTGTGAGCGAATACTCGAAACGAGACCTGGCGGCGCGGCTCGGGATAGCACCGCAGAAGATCACGGTGGTATACAACGCCGCCGATCCGGGCTTCTGCGAGCCGGTCGTCGAAGCACGCGAGCAAGCGGCGCGACGGGAGCATCGACTTCAGAGGCCCTACGTCTTCTACGTCGGCGGTTGGGAAGAACGCAAGAACTTGCCGTTTCTGTTGCGGGCGTTCGCTGAAGCGCGGCTCGCCGAGACCGATCTCGCGCTGGCCGGGGGGAACGAGGCCGAGCGGGCGGAGCTTGGACAGCTTGCCGCGGCGCTCGGGATCGCCTCACAGACGCGCCTTCTGGGCCGGGTTGACGACCCGACGTTAGCCGCCCTCTATTCTGCGGCTCTCTGCTTCGTCTATCCGAGCCGGCACGAGGGGTTTGGCTTGCAGCTTTGCGAAGCGATGGCAGCCGGCTGTCCCGTCCTCGCTGCTCGCGAGACCTCGCTGCCGGAGGTGCTCGGTGACGGCGGCGAGACCTTCAGCTTGGGCTCGACTGCCGAATTAGCCGGACTGCTGCGGAAGACGGCGCTCGACCAAAATTTCCGAAAGGAACTGACGGACCGGGCGCGGCGGCGCAGCCGGGACTTTTCCTGGCGCCGGGCGGCCGGCGAAACGATGGACGTTTATCGGTGCGTTACGGTGCGACGGGCCGCAGCGCTCTCCCCGGATTGGACACGCGGTGAGGCCACGTGAGCAGAACTCGAAAAAGCGCTTGGACGGCGGCTACCGGCTTGACGTTCACCGGGGTCTCCATGTTCCTCGGCTTCTTCGCCACGCCGCTGCTGCTGCGTTGGCTCGGGACGGAGCGTTTCGGTTCTTTCCGCGTGCTGTCGGAATGGCTGGGCAATCTGACGATTCTCGAGTTCGGCCTCAGCGGGTCGATTCTGGCCTTGCTCGCCCCGGCAATCGCGCGGCGCAACCACGAGGAGATTCGGAGATGGCTTTCCACGGCTCTGCGTTCCTATCTGATCGTGGATCTGGTGATCGTCGTCTCGGGCGTGATGCTGATCGGCGTTTTGCCGCGGCTTATGCCTCCCGAGCAGGTTACGACCCACGAGCTGCGCGTGTCGGCAGCCATCCTGCTTTTCGGCCTGTGCCTGTTGCCGCTCGATGTGTTCAAGGGGCTGGCGGAGACGCAGCAGCGAGGATACCTGGTGAACACGCTTTTGATCGCCCAAGCCGTTCTCACCGTGGGAGCGACGTTGGGAGCCGCCGGCGCCGGGTGGGGATTGATCGGCCAGAGCGCGGCCACAGTGGCTTCGCGGCTGCCGGCCCTGCTGGTGCTCACCGGCTTGGGGCTTCGCCAGTACCGGGGTTTCTGGCGCGTGAAGCCGAAGAAAGAAGGCGTGCGGCGACTCAGGCGGCTGAACGTGGACACGTTCGGGTACGCGATGACCGGCCGGCTCAGCTTCTGGTGCGACAACATGATCATCCACTGGGGAATGGGCGCGATGGCAGTGGCGCCCTTCTTCCTCACCCAAAGGCTGGCGACGATCGTGAAGACCGTATTGGGGACGCTGGGCACCTCGACCTGGGCAGGCCTCGTCGAGCTGCGAACTGCGGGGCAGATGCAGGTATTCCGCCGGCGGTTCCTGGAGCTCAGCCGGATGGTGAGCGCCTTGGGATTGCTCGTTCTTGGAACCATCGCCGCCTACAATCCGCACTTCACGGCGCGCTGGGTCGGCGCGGAGAACTTCGCCGGAGACGGGGTGAGCGTACTGGCCTGCGTGAGCTTGTGGCTGGTCGCGGTGGTCGAGATGTGGACGTGGCCGATCACGTCGGCCGGGCATGCACGCACCTTAATCAAGCCGGCGATGGTTTCGGCGGGGATCAATCTTGCGGTGGGCATCGGCGCGACGCTGCTGCTCGGCGGGGTCGGGCCATTGCTCGGCACCGTGGTGGCGTACTCGACGATCAACGTATGGGCGGTTCCCGCGGTATCCAGGAGACTGTTTGGCACGCCGGTGGGCGCGCTGTGGCGGTCGGCCTTCGAGCCTCTTCGCTGGGCGCTGCCGTTCTCGGCGGTGGTCTGGTGGGTAGCGCGGTCGCACGTACCCTCGGGTTGGATCATGTTGCTCGCTGAGATGGGACTTTGCATCGCGGCCGGGCTGCTGCTGTGGTGGTTTTTCGATTTGACGCCGGCGGGCCGGAAAGAATGGATCGGCCGCATGGCGCTGGCGCTGGGGAGAGGATGAGCACTTCGACGCAACCACTCGCCGTAGATGGGCGGACGATTGCCGCGTCGCCCGGCATGGGTTCGTTCTGGCGAGATTTGCAGGCCGACATCGTAGCCCACGTGCCGGTGGAGCAACGCGGCATGTCGGCGGCGAGGTGGTTCTGGAAGGGCCTGCTGATCGTTTTGCGATCGGGCGGGTTCCATTTGAGCCTGGCCTACCGCACGGCGCGGGCAGCTCGGCAGCGGTTCGGCATTCCCGGACGCGCGGCCGCCGGCCTGATCACATGGTTCTCGTCTCGGTGGTGGGGCTGCACGCTCGCTCCCGGGGCGGAGATCGGCGGAGGGCTGATCCTGCCGCACCCGGTGGGAATCGTCGTGGGCAACGGCGTGATTGTGGGACCGCGGGCGTGGATCTTCCATCACGTGACGCTCGGGGGGAGCCCCGGCAAGGAAGGCATGCCGGTGATCGGCAGCGACGCGCGAATCTACACCGGAGCCGTGGTGGCGGGCCCCGTCGTTATCGGCGATGGAGTGGGCATCGGCGCCAACAGCGTGGTGACTTGTGACGTTCCCTCCGGCGTGATGGTTCGCCCGCCCAAGCCGTCGCTCGGGTGAATGGGAAATCGCGCCGTCTCCGCAAAGGAAACTCATCAGCGTGTCTGAACCAACTTGCTCTGTTCTCATCCCGAGCTTCGGCCGTCCGGAGGCTCTGTCCTGCTGCTTGTCGGCTCTTGCCGGCCAAACGGTCTCTCCGCGGCAGGTCATCGTCGTCTGGCAAGCCGACGACGACCCGACCCGGAGGGTTGCCGAGGCGTGGAAAGAACGATTCGGCGGACGCCTGGAAATCGTCCACAGCCGGGCGCGCGGCGTGGTGCCGGCTGAGAACCGGGCTTTGACGGCCGCCTCCGGCGACATCGTGCTGTTGATCGACGATGATGCGAGGGCGCCTTCCGACTGGGTGGAGAGACATGCAAACCACTATGCCGATCCCACGGTGGGAGCCGTCGGCGGTCCGGCTGACAACTTCGAGCCGGACGGCACGCCGTTCCCGAAGCGCGCGCAGACGCCGATGGGGAAGCTCACCTGGTTCGGAAAGATGTACGGGAACATGTACGACCAGCCGGCCGAGTGGCGATCGAAGGCGCCGGTGGAAGTCCACCATCTGGTGGGTTACAACATGAGCCTTCGCCGGAGCGCTTTCGGTAGCTTCGAAGGCGGCCTGCGGCCCTACTGGCAGATGTTCGAGCTGGAAGCCTGTCTCCAAGTGCGGGCGCGCGGTTACCGGGTGTTGTTCGACTTTTCCAACGTAGTGACTCACCATCCCACGAATACCGTTTACGTGCAGGGGCGCCAGGGCGACTTGACGACGAAGGTTTACCACGCCGCCTACAACCACGCCTACGTGCTGGCGAAGCATTCCCCCCGGCTGTTGCGCGCCGTTCGGCTGTTGTTCCTGCTGACGGTCGGCTCGACCAGCAGCCCGGGGCTTGCCGGCTCGGCCGCCGCGGTCCGGCGGTTCGGTTCGCCGGGCAGGGAACTGCAGATCCTGCGAAACACGTGGCGCGCGCACGTGGCGGGCTGGCGGGCAGGAGTCCGCCGCCGGGGCGGGACCGAAGGCTCGGCGGGGGAGCCGGCCGCCCGGGAAGTGTTGGAGGTTTCATCGAAATGAGCTTGCGGATCCTGAGTATCGGCCACTCCTACGTTGTCGCGGCGAACCGGACGCTGGTGCGGCGGGTGGCTGCCGATACCGACATCGAAATTACCGTCGCCGCTCCGGACTTTTTCCATGGAGATTTGCGGCCGGTGCAGATCGAGCCTGAACCGGCGGGCTCGAAGGTGCGTTTGGTTCCGGTCCATGCGCGGTGGACGAACAAGATTCACGTGTTCGGTTACGACAACCGGGAACTCCGGCGGCTGATCGAGACGGGCGGGTTCGACATTGTGCACGCCTGGGAAGAGCCTTACATCTACGCCGGGTTCCAGCTTGCCCGGGCGGTGGACGGAGCGCCAATTCGGTTCTGCTTCTGGACGACGCAAAGCTACGTGAAGTGGTATCCCCCGCCGTTCTCCGGCTTCGAGCGCCGGGTGCTCGGGCGCTCGCAGGCATGGATCGCCTGCGCGAATCTCGTTTACCAGGCGATGCTTCGCCGCGGGTACCCGGAGCACATCGGCCGCCTCTTGCCGTTAGCGGTGGATACGGGCGCGTTCCGGCCGCTCACGGAAGCGGAACGCCGCGAGGTGTTGCAGGAGTTGGAACTCGAGGCTCCGGTAGTGGGCTTCGTGGGACGGTTGACCGAGGCCAAGGGCCTGGACGTGTTGATGCAAGCGATGGAGCGGGTTGAAGCCAGCACGAAGTGGAGCTTGCTGTTGTTAGGCAGCGGCGAGTACGAGGAGAAGATCCGAAGCTGGGCCCGCGAACGGGGTTGGGAGGATCGCGTCCGCATCCGGCTGGCGATGCATCACGAGGTTCCCCGGTACCTCGGTGTGATGGACCTCCTGGCGGCTCCCAGCCAGACGCGGCGGAACTGGCGGGAGCAGTTTGGGCGCATGCTCATCGAAGCATTTGCCTGCGGCGTTCCGGTCATCGGCAGCGACTCCGGGGAGATTCCGTACGTGGTGGCCGACGCCGGCCGCATCGTGGGCGAGAACGACGTGGACGGCTGGGCGCTCGCCATCAGTGACTTGCTGACCAATCCGGCCGCCCGCGCCGAACTCGCGGCTCGGGGGCTGGAGCGGGTGGGCCGGTATTCGGTGGCGAACGTCGCCCGGCAATACGGAGAGTTCTTTCGATGGCTGCGCGAACAACCGTTGTCCTAAATTCGCCTCCCCTGCCGGTCTCTGCCGTGGCGCCGCGGGTCGCCCTGGTTTGCGACCTTGCCGAGGAGGGCTGGCCGAGCATGGACCTGGTTGCCGAGATGCTCCTCAGCCATCTGCGGAGCAACCACCCTGGGGAGGTTCAGGCGGCGGCGATCCGTCGCCCGATGAACCGCCGGTTCACCGCCTTGCCTGGATTCCGGAACCGGCGCCTCGCCTTCAATGGAGACCGGCTGCTGAATCGCTTCTGGGACGTGCCGAATACGCTCCGGCGGCAGGCGGGGGATTTCGATGTCTTTCACATTGTGGACCATTCCTACGCGCATCTTCTGCACGGCCTGCCGGCGGCGCGCACGGTGGTGACGTGTCACGACCTAGATACGTTCCGGTGTCTGCTCGATCCACGTTCCGAGCGCCGGTCCGCGGCGTTTCGCCTGATGACGCGGCGGATTCTTGCGGGGCTCAAGATGGCGGGGCACATCGCGTGCGTCAGCGAAGCGACCAGGGAGGCGGTTCTCCGAGCCAGGATCGCTCCGGCCGGGCGGATCTCCGTGGTGCTGAACGGCATAGCGCCGGAGTTCTCGCCGCGAGCCGACCCCCCCGCGGACGCGCGGCTGGAGTCGCTATTGGGCGCCGCGGATCGCAGCGCGCCCGAGCTGTTGCATGTCGGCACGACGATACCACGGAAGCGGATCGACGTCTTGTTGAAGGTTTTCGCGGAAGTGCGCCGCGCGTTGCCGGACGCCCGGCTCGTGCGCGCCGGCGGGCGTCTCACCTCGGCGCAGCGTGAACTGGCGGAGCGGCTCGGCGTCCACAACGCGATCGTGGAACTTCCGTTTCTTGACCGGCGCATTCTGGCGGCGCTCTACCGCCGGGTTGCCGTTCTGCTGCAGCCGTCGGCGGCTGAAGGATTCGGTCTTCCGGTGGCCGAGGCGATGGCGTGCGGCGCTGCAGTCGTAGCCAGCGACCTTCCCGTTTTGCGGGAAGTCGGAGGAGAGGCGGCGGCCTATTGCGCGCCTGGAGACGTCGGGGCGTGGGCCGCGATCGTCAAATCGATTCTCTACGAGCGCCGCAACGGCCGGGACGAGTGGATCACGCGCCGGGCCGGATTTCACCAGGCAGCCCGGTTTACGTGGGCGGAAGCGGCGCGCCGCCTGGTGAGTATCTACCACCGCCTTGCTTCCCATTGAGGGGCCGGGATTTCGGGGACTGCACTCATGAGAGAAACCATGCTGGAACTGGTGAGCGCCGAGCGCCCGCCGGCGCGATCCACGCGCCGGATGCGGGTATTGCAGATCGGCAAATTCTATCCTCCGTACCGCGGGGGCATCGAAACGCACTTACAACTGCTTTCGGAACGGCTCGCGGAGCAAGTCGACGTAGAAGTCGCCGTATCGAGCGAAGACTCCGGCACCAGCGCCGAGACCGTCAACGGCATTCGCGTGACGAGAGTCGGAACGTGGTGCCGGCCGGCCGGCGCGCCGGTGAGCCCGGCTTTGTGGCGGACGATTCGCGCCACGGACGCCGACATCGTTCACCTTCACTTGCCGAATCCTCCGGCGGTGCTCGCCTACTTGGCGAGCCGGTGCAAGGCCCGGCTGGTTCTTACTTACCACAGCGACATCGTCCGGCAAAGGATGCTGGGGAAACTTGTGAACCCGCTTCGCGAAATGGCGATGCGGCGGGCGGCGGCCGTGATCGCAACCTCGCCTCACAGTTTGAACAACTCTCCCTTGCTGGTGAAGTACCGCGACCGTGCGGTGGTGATTCCGTTCGGCGTTCCGCTGGAAGGCTACGACGAGTGCGCGCTGAGCGCCATCGCCGATGTCCGGCGGCGGTTCGGGCAACGGATCGTCCTGGCCGTCGGGCGGCTGATCTATTACAAAGGCTTTTCTTACTTGGTCCAGGCGATGCAGGATCTGGACGCCGCGCTGGTGTTGATCGGCGACGGTCCGCTTCGCGCGGAGCTGGAGAACCTGGCTCATTCGCTCGGCGTCGAGCACAAAGTCCATTTTCTGGGTCTCGTCGATGACATCGTTCCGTATTACCGCGCCGCTGACGTGTTCGCGCTACCTTCGGTGGCCCGAAGCGAGGCGTTCGGAATCGTTCAGCTCGAGGCGATGGCGTGCCGGACGCCCGTCGTCAATACCTGGCTGGACTCCGGCGTTCCCTACGTTTCCTTGGACGGCCTCACCGGGTTCACCGTCCCGCCGGCCGATCCCCAGGCCTTGGCGGAGGCGCTCTCCCGGCTGTTGGACGATGAAACTCTCCGCAGGCAGTTCGGCGCTGCGGGCCGGCAAAGGGTAGAACGGATCTTCAGCGTCGATGCGATGGTGGATCGGACTCTGCGGGTTTACAAGAGCGTCACTGCGGAAGGTTCGGTCGCGGCGGGCGTCAGTCGGCCCGCGGGAACCGCCACCAGCATTCCGGTCGTTCCGGCGTGAGGAAAGTCAAGCGCGCTGCGAGCCGCCAGCTCGGAGCGCCGAAAGTCTCTGCTCGAGCAAATCCAGGCGGCAGCACTGTCCTGGATCTTCCCGAGCCACGTAAGTTGAACCACCCATGTACGAATTAACATTTCTCGGTTTGGCATCCATCGTCATCGCTCTGGCGGTGACCCCGCTTTTCCGGGTGATGGCGCACCGGCTTGGTTTCGTGGACCGCCCGGACGGAAAACGTAAGCTGCATCCCAATCCTGTTCCCCGCGTCGGGGGGTGGGTGATCGCTACGGTGTATCTGCTCGCGCTCGGAGGCATTGTCGTGTTCGGCTTTGGGGAAGGCGGGCTGGCCCACACCGCCATCCCGAAAGCCGTCACCGTCCTGCCCGCTGCCGCTCTCGTGCTCATTACCGGCCTCCTGGACGACTGGCTGAGCTTGAAACCGTGGCAGAAGCTGGCCGGCCAGACTCTCGCGGCCCTGGTGGCGTTCAGCGCCGGCATTCGTGTGGAAGGCATTCACGGGATGCTGGACGGGCCGTTCTGGAGCCTCTTGCTGACGGTGTTCTGGCTGGTGCTCTGCAGCAACGCGTTCAACTTGATCGATGGCATGGACGGGTTGGCCACCGGCGTCGGTCTGGTCGCCACGGTGACCATGACCTTGGCTGCGATTCTCTACGGCGATCTCGAACTCGCCTGGGTCACTCTACCGCTCGCGGGCGCATTGCTCGGCTTCTTGTACTACAACTTCAATCCGGCCTCCGTCTTCCTCGGAGACTCGGGCAGTCTGCTGGTGGGATTCCTGCTGGGCGCCTACGGCGTCATGTGGAGCCAGAAATCGACCACCATTCTCGGCATGACGGCCCCGATCATGGTTTTGTCAGTGCCGCTGATCGACACGGCCCTGGCCGTCGTCCGGCGTTTCTTGCGAGGCCAGCCGATTTTCGGCGCGGACCGGGGACACATTCACCACCGGCTGCTGGAACGTGGTTTCACGCCCCGCCGCATCGCGCTGATGATCTATGGATTCTGCGGGCTGGCGGCGGCCTTCTCGCTGCTGCAAACGATCCCGTTCAACCGGTTCTCGCCAGTCATCGTCGTGGCCTTCTGCGCGGTGGCGTCCCTGGCGATCTGGCGCTTGCGCTACATCGAGTTCAATGTCGCGGGCCGGGCTATTTCCAAGGGGACTTTCCGTAAACTGCTCCATTCCGAAATCCACCTCCAGCAGATGGAAGAGCTGCTGGCCAAGGCCGAGACCCTCGATGACTGCTGGAAGATCATCCGGGACCAAAGCCGGGACCTGGGCTTCACCGAAGTTCGAATGAAAACCAACGGCACGATGTACCAGGCCAGGCTCGTACCCACGAATTCGGAGCAGTACTGGGATTTGTGGATTCCCTTCGGCGGCTCCGATTACGTGAGTTTCCGGCGCCAATTCGACACCCCGATGAGGCCGGTCGTGCTGACCAGCCTTGCCGATATCCTCCGGCGATCCCTGCAAGGCAAGCCTGCCGGCAGGGCGCACGACGTACCGGCCTTGCTGAAGGCTTGACAGGCAGCGTAATGCTTCGTTCATTTCATACATTCGGGCTGCGGGCGGCTGGAGCTGCGCTGGCGGTTATTTTTTCGTGTGGGGGACCGGGTCTCGCGGTGTCCTTGAACCTGACGTCCCCTTCGGAAAACGCTACTGTCCGAGGGACGGTCCGGCTCGCGGCCGAGGCGCGCGGCATCGAAGGGCTTGCGAGGGTGGAGTTCCGGGTCAACGGGCGCCCTCTGGCGGCGAAGGGAGTTTCCGGCCCACCGTTTGAGCTGCTGTGGAACTCCGCCACCATCTGGAACGGAAATGTGGAGCTCGAGGCAATCGCCCGCAATGCTTCCGGCGAACTCTTGGCGAGGAGTGCCCCGCTCGGGTTTCAGATCTCCAACGGCCCGGCGACGGCCCGGCACCTGGAGCCGGCTCCGTCCACTCCAGCGGTGGGGCGCATCGAGTGGTCGATCGAGGTCCGCGACGCGGAGCCGGTGGAAGCCGTCATGTTTTTCGTGGACGGCGAGGAAGTCGGCATCGTGTGGGGCGACAGCCGCCGCGCCTCATTGTCGTTGGACACGACCCGATTCGCCGACGGCCTGCATGAGCTGACGGCGGCGGTCCACTCACTGAACGAACCGCGACGGCCTCTGGCGATGACCCAGGTGCGCGTACCGTTCTTGAACGGCCGCACGCTACGGGCCGTGTTGCCGCGATACCGGGAAATCTTCCTGGCGCCGGGACGAACCCTCGCGCTGTCTCCGTCTCTTCTGTACACCAATGGGCAACGGAGTCCGGCCGGGGATGCGGCGTTCCGTACGGAAGATCCCGCCGTGGCCGCCGTCGATGCGAAAGGAATCGTGCGGGCCACAGGTCCAGGAGTCACCGGCGTGGTGGTGCAGGCAGGGGGCCGCACGGCGCGGGTCGCTGTCATAGTGGGGGATCCCCCAGGCGTGCCGCACTTTACTCGTGACGGAGGAATCACCGATAGTTACGTTCCCGGGGAGTCTCTCTTCGTCCGGACGTTGTTCCACCTGGATCCGGCCGATCTGGACCGCACGCCGGATTTGTGGGCGCAGGTGCAAGGGGCGGGCATCAACACGCTCACGAGCAGCTTCTGGGCGCTCGGCCACGATATCGGGAATCCCACGAACTTTGAACAATGGCGGGTCCGTTGGGACGAATTCTGGCGACCGATCGAGGCGGCGGCGCGGCGGCACGGTTTGAGTCTGTTGCTCATCGGCGACAACGTAGCCCGGGATCCGGCCCAGCTCGGGGCGGTGCTCAATGAGCCGTGGGGCTTGCCGGGGATCCGTTACGCTTTCGGCCGGCTGCGCGACAGCGGCCTGGTGGTCGGCGTGGAGATGGTGGACGAGGTCAGCGGTTTGTGGGGAATCACGCCAACGCCGGAGGACGGCCGCTGGCTCGACCGCACTCCTCCAATCCCGGACGACGCCTTCACGCAACTGATTGACGCCATCCGCTCGGTACCCGGGCACAGCCCGATCACGTGGCCGGTGTTGTGGTTGAGTCCGCCGGAGGCGGTGAAGAACTGGATGGGCAGTTCCATATTCAGTGATTACGCGTCGATGTACTGGGACAAGCTGGCGTGGCGCACGGCCTATCCTTGGGGAATCTCGTTGCCACAGTTGCGGGAAGCGCTCGAGCACGTCACGGTGAAGCGCCGGGGTCTGATTCAGCGTGACCGGCCGCTGCTACTCCAGATGAGCGCAGTCGGGCCTTTCTACACCAAACTCGGTCCGGGGACGGAATACGTTCCTGGGCAGGATTGGTTGCAAGAGCCCGGCCACACGCCGGTAAGCATCGGCGCCCAAGCTCTATACGCAATGGCGGTCGGGGCGGCGGGCGTCCGCGTCTATAGTTACGACAGCAACGGGTGGAAGCAGAATCGCGCCCTGCCGCGCACCGGCATCCGGGATCTGCAAACGGGACTCGATCCGTTCAGCGTCGGCACAGACCGCTGGGACGCAATGGCGGCCGCCTTCCAACTTATCGACCGCGTGGAGCCATACTTGTTCCAGCCGCGGCTGCCGAGCCCGGAGCTTGGTCCTGAATTCGTTACCGGCGCTCGCCGGGGGCAAAGGAACGCCCTGTTGATCGCCGTGAACCTGACCGAGGCTTCGGCGGAAATCCGGCCGGATCTCACCCCGTACCAGGTGCCAGGAGCGACCAGGATGATCCGCTACCGGCTTCACGGCGCCCGCCTGACCACGGACGTTCTGCCATTGGCCGCGGGCGACGAGTTGACGCTGCAGCCGGGGGAGGGTGTGGTTTGGCTTTGGGTGTCGCCCCGGCGGGCGCCGTCAGGGCGGCGGACCGGCAAAGACGCCCCTCGCACAGGGGGCGCCAGCGGGCGGTCCGCCGATCGCTCCGCCCGGCCTCAGGGGCGCCGCCAATGACCTTGCGGGAACTCATCAGCGTTATCCGGGAGGATTACCGGACCAACGGCGGGGACTGGACGCGCCCGGGATTCCGAGCTTTGGCTGTTTACCGATTCGGCGTGTGGCGGGTCACTCAGCCGAAGTTGATCCGGTTTCCAGCGTTCTTTGTTTACCGGATGCTTTACCGTCTCGTGCGGAACCTCTACGGGATCGAACTTGCGTACAGCACGAAAATCGGCCGCCGGTTCCTGATCGGCCACCAGAGCGGCATCGTGATCCACCCATTCGCTCATATCGGCGACGACTGTGTCATCCGCCAGAACGTGACCATCGGCGCGACGCGCTCGGACCGTTTCGGCGAGGCGCCCAAGTTGGGGTGCGGCGTCGAAGTGGGGGCAGGGGCGGTGATCGCCGGGGGCGTCGAGATCGGCGACCATGCCCGTATCGGGCCGAACGTCGTCATCATGCGCGACGTGCCTGCCGGAGCGATCGTGATGGTCCGTCCGCCCCAGTTGATCTCTGTGCCGGGAGAGATGCCGCCGCCGGCGGCGACATCGGGGCCGCTGCCGGATCCGCCGGCCGGCGCCGGCCGAACGAAGGAGTAATTCTCAAATGACCAGAAACGACACCGTTCAGGCGATCTGTGAAGCCTATCGCCAGTTCGTGCCTCCGGGAGCGGCGGCGCTTGAAGTCAACGAAACCACGCCCCTGTTCGGCGCGGACAGCCAGTTGGATTCCGTGGGGCTGGTATCGCTCATCGTCGAAGTGGAACAGAACATCAACGACCGTTGTGATTCGGCCATCACGATCGCCGATGAACGCGCTATGTCGCAAACCCGCAGCCCGTTCCGCACTATCGGCAGCCTGGCCGATTACGTGCATACTCTTCTGAATCCGGCGGCGGGCGTCTGACGATGATTTCATCGGACAAACCCGTCGCCCTGGTGACCGGCAGCCGTACCGGTCTTGGCCGCTTCATCGCGGAACAGCTTCTCGAGAGAGGCTTCGCCGTCGTCGGCTGCAGCCGGAGGCCCCCGGGGTGGTCGAGGGAAGGATATGAGCACGTTGAGGCCGACGTCGCCGATGAGGATCAGGTGGCGAAGCTGTTTCAGCGTCTGCGCCGGTCCTACGGGAGGCTTGACGTGACGATCAACAACGCGGGGATCGCTTCGATGAACCACTCGATGCTGATGCCCGCCGCGGTGGCGGACCGAATCATGGGCGTGAACTTCCAGGGAACATTCCTGGTCGCCCGGGAGAGCGCGAAGCTGATGCAGCGCCGGCGTTTCGGGCGGATCGTGAACCTGACGACCGTGGCCGTCCCCATGCGCGTCGAAGGTGAGGCCGTTTACGCGGCGAGCAAAAGCGCGGTGGAGATGCTTACAAAAATCCTTGCGGCGGAGCTCGGGGGATTCGGGATCACGGTGAACGCGGTAGGGCCGTCTCCGATCGACACGGCGCTGATCCGCGGCGTACCTGAGGCCAGCATTCAGGCTTTGATCGATCGTCTGGCGATCAAGCGCAAAGGCCGTCCGTCCGACGTAATGAACGTCGTGGATTTCTTCATCCGCCCGGAAAGCGACTACATCACCGGGCAAGTGATTTATCTCGGAGGAGTTTAACTATGTCGTCCCGCCTATGGCTGTACCCGATTTTCCGCACCAACCAAACGAAAGACTTCATGATCTGGCGGGACCGGCACTACACTTACGGGTGGCTGCTCGAGAGGATCGAGGATTGGCGCCGCTTTTTGGATTCGGCCGGCGTCGCTGCCTCTTCAGTGGTGGCCCTGCGCAGCGATTACACTCCCGACACCGTGGCCATCCTCTTTGCCCTCCTGGACCGGAACGCCGTCATCGTCCCGCTATCGCCGAGCGTCGAGGCCCAACACGAAGAGTTCATGGAGATCGCCGAGGTCGAAGTTTCCTTGGCGCCTTCGCCCGGCGGACCTTGCGAGGTGGAGCGCTATGGCCGGCGCCCGCAGAACCGGCTGACCCTGGGCTTGATCGGCCTCGGCCATCCTGGGCTTGTTCTCTTCAGTTCTGGCTCCACCGGGAAATGCAAGGCGGCTCTCCACGACTTCGTCCCGCTGCTCGAGAAGTTCAAGCGCCGGCGGCATTCGCTGGTGACGCTCACCTTCTTGATGGTGGATCACATCGGCGGCATCAACACGTTGTTCTACATTCTTTCGAACGCCGGCACGGTCGTCACCTGCGACGACCGCGACCCATTCCGGGTGTGCGAATTGATCGAGCGGCACAAGGTGGAACTCTTGCCCACTTCGCCGACTTTCCTGAATCTCTTGCTCATGTCCGAGGCCTACCGTAAGCACGACTTGTCGTCGCTGCGTCTGGTGACTTACGGAACCGAGCCAATGGCGCAAAGCACGCTTGACCGGATCCACGCGATGCTGCCGCAGGCCAAGCTGCAACAGACCTACGGATTGTCCGAACTGGGGATCTTACGGTCTCGGAGCGAGGCTTCGGACTCTCTTTGGGTGAAGGTCGGCGGCGAGGGGTTCGACATCAAGGTCGTCGAAGGCACGCTTTGGATCAAAGCCCGCTCAGCGATGCTCGGGTATCTGAACTTCGAGTCGCCATTCGACGAAGAGGGCTGGTTCGACACCGGCGATCTGGTGGAGCGGAAAGGGGACTACATCCGGTTCCTGGGCCGGAAGTCCGAGATCATCAACGTCGGCGGACAAAAGGTTTATCCGGCCGAGGTCGAAAACGTTCTTCTCGAGGTCCCGAATGTCAAGGATGCCACGGTGTCCGGAGAGCCGAACCCCATCACCGGCAACATCGTAGTGGCCCGTATCAACCTGCGGGATCCGGAAGAAGCGGCGGAGGTGAAACGGCGGATCCGGGAGTACTGCCGGGAGCGTCTCGAGCCGTTCAAGGTTCCGGCGAAGATCGAGATCGTACACGAGAAACAATTCACCGAGCGATTCAAGAAGCGGCGGCGTAAGGACGCGGGCGGCGGTTCGCAATCCTTCGCATCGGCTTCCTGATATCCGGTTCCACACGCTCCCCTGTAAAGTTCCATGCAATTTGCCAAAGAAACCCGTGCCCGAACGCGGGGGTCCGGAGAGTCCCCGCGCGTGCTCTTGGCGTCGTTGCGGGGTCTCGAGCAGAAGACCTACCGCTGCGGCGCATACGAATTCGAAGATGTGATCGCGGAAGTGGATCACGTCGATCTCCAATGTTGGCGCCGGGATCCCAATGCCGGAGGGCGCCGGCTGAGGCACCGCGTGGCTCAACGCTTCGCCACCCGGCTGGGGCGCCCCTATCAGCCGTATTGGGACGCTGAGGCGATTCGAATCGAGGCCCGCTACAACCTGTTCGTCTTCGTCCCCGTGTTTGCTCACGACCTTGCGGCGCTTACACGTCTTTTCGACTGGCGCGAACGCTGCGACATCGCCGTTTGCCACCTCATCGAGTTGTGGTCCAAGGACCTGCGCCGTTACCGGCCGTATCTCGAAGGCCTCCGGCGGTTCGACCTGATCTACGTGAACAACCCGCAGGTCGTGGAACCGCTGGAGCGAATGGTCGGGCGCCCGTGCCGGTATTTGGCTCCGGCCGTGGACACGATTCGTTTCTCTCCTTGGCCCGATCCGCCGGAGCGGGTGATCGACTACTACTCGATGGGGAGGCGGTCCGAGGAGCTGCATCGCGAGTTGCACAAAGCCGCGCGCCGGGACGGCCGTTTCTACGTGTATGACTCGATCCGGGGATTCGATGTACCCGAATGGCGGGAGCACCGGGATCTGCTGGCGGGCTTCATCAACCGCAGCCGCTTTTTTCTGACCTCGCCGGTAGAGGGCAAGGACGACGTCCTCGTGCCACGGTTCTTCGAGGCCGCCGCGGGAGGCGCGGTGCTTGTCGGCCGGTCCCCCGGGAGCGCGCACTTCAAAGAGGAGTTCGGCTGGCCGGACGCGGTGATTGAGTTGCCGGACGACGCAGCCACGGCCGCGGAGGCGCTATGCCGCCTCGCACAGGAACAAGACCGGCTGGAAGCGGCCAGCGCGCGCAACGCGGTTCACTCGCTCAAACGGCATGACTGGGCCCACCGTTGGGCATCTCTGCTCGCTGACGTGGGGCTGAGTCCGCTACCAGGATTGACAAAGCGGTTGGCTCGCTTGGAAAGAACAGCCGCCTTCCCGGGGGCGAAGGGAGGCTGCGCGGACCCGGGCGCCAACGGGACAGGAGCCCTTGGGGCATCGCACGAGACCGTGCCGGTGCGGCAGCGGAGAAACACATGAGAGAAGGCCTGCGGGGATTCTACGGCGGCCGGCGGGTCCTGGTGACCGGCCACACAGGCTTCAAAGGCGGCTGGCTCGCCATGTGGCTGCAGTGGATGGGAGCCGAGGTTGCCGGCTGCGCGCTGCCTCCGGAAGGGGAGCCGTCGTTCTACGAAGCCGCGCGGGTGGGCGAGGGGATCGAAGAAGAATTCCTCGATGTCCGCGACGCCGCGGCGGTGAGCAGGTTCGTCCGCCGCGTCGAACCCGAGGTGATCTTTCACTTGGCGGCGCAGCCGTTGGTCCGCCGGTCCTATCGGGATCCCGTCGCCACCTATGCCACGAATTTCATGGGCATGGTGCATGTCCTGGAAGCCGCGCGGCGGAGCCGCAGCGTGCGGGCGGTTGTCGTGGTGACTTCAGACAAGTGTTACGAAAACGACGGGCGGAAGGAGCCCTACGTGGAGAGTGATCCGCTCGGAGGCAGCGACCCTTACAGCTCGAGCAAGGCCTGTGCGGAGATCGCCGCGGCCGCGTACCGCCGGTCGTATTTCGAAAGCACAGAAAGAACTTCCGTCGCCACCTGCCGGGCCGGGAACGTCATCGGCGGAGGCGACTGGGCCGAAGACCGCCTCGTGCCCGATATCATTCGGGCCCTGCAAGCGGACCTGCCGGTGGTCCTGAGGCATCCGGATGCGGTGCGTCCGTGGCAGCACGTGCTGGAGCCGCTTTATGGCTACCTGCTGGCGGCGCGGGCGCTGGCCGAGAGCACGCTTCGAGACGAGCCTTGCTGGAATTTCGGGCCACCAAGCGAAGAGGCCGTCACCGTGGGGGAACTGGCCGCCGGCCTGGTTGAGTATTGGGGGGAAGGCCATATCCGATATGTGAACGACGGGTCGGGCTTCAAAGAGTCACAGATCCTCCGGCTCGACTCCGCGAAAGCCCGGAAGGAATTGGGCTGGAGGAGCGTCCTCTCTCTTGATGAAGCCATCCGCATGACCGGCGAGTGGTACCGGGCGCACTCCTTGGACCCGGCCGGCTCGGCACGGCTCACACTGTCACAAATCGAACATTACTTCCGCCTGGCAAGTACGCAGGCAGAGCCGCCCGGCAGGGATCGTGGACGCGACGGTCTTCCTTCACCACGGACGGCGCACAAGGAGGAGCAAGCATGAAAGTAGTCATTCTGGCGGGAGGTCTAGGCACCCGCCTGCGAGAAGAAACAGAAGTCCGCCCGAAGCCGATGGTCGAAATCGGCGGCCGCCCGATCCTGTGGCACATCATGAAGCACTACGCCCATTTCGGCTACACCGACTTCGTCATCTGCTTGGGCTACAAAGGCGACGTCATCCGGGACTATTTCGTCAACTACCGGATGCGCAATTCCGACATCACGGTGACCCTGGGCTCGCCCAAAGTCGAGATCCACAACGGACATTCCGAGTACGGCTGGAAGGTCACGCTGGCGGAGACCGGCGACAAGACGTGGACAGGCGGCCGCCTCAAGCGGATCGGTAAGTACATCGACGGCGACCGGTTCATGGTGACCTACGGCGACGGCGTCGCCAACGTGAATATCGACCGGCTGATCGAGTGCCATCTCAGTTCCCGGAAGCTCGCCACCGTTACCGCCGTTCACCCGTCGTCGCGTTACGGGGAGCTCAAGGTGGACGAGGGTACGGTGGAGAACTTCCAGGAGAAGCCCCAGACGGTGCATAGCTGGATCAACGGCGGGTTCTTCGTCTTCGAGAAGGGAGTGTTGGAACTCATCGAGGGGGACTCCGAGGCGCTGGAGCTCGGTCTGCTGTCGCGCCTCGCCGCGAGGCGGCAGTTGGGGGTCTACACTCATGAGGGCTTCTGGCAGTGCATGGACACCTACCGTGAGATGCAGCTCTTGAACCGGATGTGGGAGGGCGGAGATCCTCCTTGGACGCATTTCGACCAGCCGGCCCGGGTGCGCCTGGCGCGGGCGGGGGACTGACCATGGCGCACAACGGCAACGGAAAACATAACGGCCGGCCGGCGGCCCGCTCTTGTCTCGGCTGCGGAGCCGGGCTGCCGCCGCCTTTCCTGGATCTGGGCGATACGCCCCTGGCGAACTCCTATCAGCTGCCGGAAAGCTCTCCCGCCGAAGAGCGGCGTTTTCCGCTACAGGTGACGTTCTGTCCGGCGTGTTATCTGGTGCAGCTTTTGAACCCGGTGTCGCCCGAGGAGATCTTCAGCGAATACCTTTACTTCTCCTCTTGTTCGGACAGCTTCTTGAAACACTGTTCAGAGATGGCCGAGTGCCTCATCTCACGGTTTCATCTTGGCCCGGCCAGCAAGGTGGTCGAGATCGCTAGCAACGACGGTTATCTGCTCCAGTATTTCTTGCAGAAGGACGTCCCTTGCCTCGGAGTTGAGCCGGCGGCGAATGTCGCCGCCTGCGCGATCGAGAAGGGGATCCCGACGCTGGTGCGGTTCTTCGACGCCGCGGCGGTAAGCGAGGTTCACGAGCGCATCGGCGTGCCCGATCTGATCATCGGCAACAACGTGCTGGCCCATGTGCCGGACATCAACGGTTTCTTGCGCGCGGTCCGGGACTGCCTGTCGGAGACGGGCTGCGCGGTCTTCGAGTTCCCATACGTGCGCGAGCTGCTCGATTCGTGCGAGTTCGACACGATCTACCACGAGCACGTTTTTTACTTCTCGCTTTCCGCGATCCAGAACCTGGCCGAGCGGGCCGGGCTGACGCTGTTCGACGTAACCTGCCATCCGGTGCACGGGGGCTCCCTCCGCGTTTTCCTTCAGCGGGGCGACGTGCATCCTGTTTCCGAGCGTACGGCGGCGATGCTTCGCGAGGAGGAGCGACTGGGCTTGACGAAAGAAGAAATCTACCGGCAGTTCTGCGCCCGGGTAGTGCGGGTGAAGCAGCAACTTCTCACGCTGCTCCAGCACCTGAAGCGCCAGGGCGCCACGATCGCCGCCTACGGCGCGCCCGCGAAGGGAAACACGCTGCTGAATTACTGCCACATCGGCACTGACCTCATCGAGTTCACCGTTGACCGGAACACGCATAAGCAGGGCCTGCTGCTCCCCGGCTCGCGAGTGCCCGTGCTTGGGGCGGAGCAACTAGCCGCCCGGAGACCGGACTTCGCCGTCATCCTGCCGTGGAACCTCGCTGACGAGATCATGGCCCAGCAGAAGTCGTATATCCAGATGGGCGGCAAGTTCATCGTGCCCGTGCCGCGCCCGCGTGTAGTGCAACCGCCCGCCGGCTGAGCCGCCGCCTACCCGTGGCGTTTCCAAATGTAAGGTCCTGAATGGAGACCCTCTTAATCACCGGCGCGACCGGTTTTCTCGGGCAGCACTGTCTGGCGCGTCTCGCGGCTTCCGGGGCCGAAGTGCATGCCGTCGCCAGGGGCGAGCCGGACGGATGCCGGAACGGCATTCACTGGCACTGCGCGGACTTGCTGGACGCCACCGCGCCCCGGGCGTTGATGGAGAGGATCCGGCCTGGCAAGCTGCTTCACCTGGCTTGGGGAGCCGCGTCCAGCCGGGACATGAACTCGCCCGACCACCTCCGCTGGGCGCAGGGAGGCATCGAGCTCTTGCGTTGGTTCCACCGGACCGGTGGAGAGCGGGCGGTCTTCGCCGGCAGTTGCGCGGAGTACGACTGGCGGTACGGGTACTGTTCCGAGCGGCATACGCCGCTTGCGCCGGCGACGCTGTACGGCGCCTCGAAACACGCGCTCCAGACGGTGACGGAAAGCTTCTGCCGCGAGGTTGGATTGAGCCATGCCTGGGCGCGGATCTTCTTCGTCTACGGTCCTTACGAGGCTCCGGACCGGCTGGTGCCGGCGGCGATCCGGGCATTCCTGAGAGGCGAGGTGGGGCGCTTTTCTGAGGGGAAGCAATTTCGGGACTACCTGCATGCCGATGACGTCGCGCGGGCGTTGCTGCAGCTGCTGGACAGTGAGCTCGAAGGGCCGGTCAACGTCGGCTCCGGGATTCCCGTCCGGGTGCGGGATCTGGTGGAGAAGATCGCGGACAAGCTGGGAGGCCGCCATCTGTCCCATTTCGGCGCGCGGCAAGGAAGCGGGGATGAGGCGCCGCTGGTGGCCGCCGACGTTGGGCGCCTCGAGCGCGAACTCGGCTGGAGCCCGGAATGGGACCTCGAGAACGGGCTTGACCAGACGATCGGCTGGTGGCGTAAACGGATGGGCGAGAGCCGCTGCCCGGAGGCCTCGGAGACCCCGGAGCCCATCGCTACGGGCGGGGAGGAGACACAGATTTCGTGAAGATTGCAATCATTGGTGGCGGTATGGCCGGCTTCGGCGCAGCGCACCGGCTGGCCGCCGAGGGAGTTCGGCCGCCGATCTACGAAAAAAACTCCTATCACGGCGGCCACGCCGCCTCGTTCGAATCGCAAGGATTCATCTTCGACGACGGCCCCCACATCTCGTTCACCAGCAATGAGCGAGTGCGGGAGCTCTTCGCCGAGAGCGTGAACCAGGAGTACATATCCGGCGCGGTGGCGGCGAACAATTACTGGCGCGGCCATTGGATCAAGCACCCCGTCCAATGCAACCTTTTCGGCCTTCCGGCGGAACTAGTGGTCGAGATCGTCGAGGATTTCGTGGCTGTCCGGGACGTGGAGCCGCCTGCCGACGGGAACTACGCGGACTGGCTGGTCGCTACCTATGGCCGGAAGTTCGCCGAGACGTTTCCGATGGTCTATGGAGCGAAATACCACTGTGTGACCGCCGACCGCATGTGCACGGAATGGCTCGGCCCCCGGATGTACGCGCCGACGCTGGCGGAAGTCGTACGAGGGGCGTTGATGAAGGAGACGCCGGACGTACACTACGTCACCAGTTTCCGCTATCCGGCCCGCTCGGGGTTTGTTTCGTTTCTGAACCGTTTCCTGCCCGATGCCGAGTGGCATCCGAACCATGAAGTGCAGTCCATCGACCCGGCGGCGAAGCGCCTGCGGTTCAGCGGCGGTTCTGAAGCGCAGTACGACGCGCTCATCTCTTCACTGCCCCTCCCGGAGCTGGTCCGGCGGATTGTGGGCGCTCCGGCCGAGGTACAGGAGGCCGCGCGGCGGCTCGCCTGGACCAGTTGCATCACAGTCAATCTCGGCCTGGCGCGTGAAGATATTTCGGAAGCCCATTGGACATACTTCTACGACCCGGAGATCATCTTCGCCCGCGTCAGCTTTCCGCACATGTTCGCGCCGGGAAACGTACCCGAGGGCCATGGCAGCATCCAGGCGGAGATCTATTTTTCCGACCAATACAAACCGATGCAGGAGGCCCCCGAGGAGTACATCGAACCAGCGATCCGCGACCTGCGCCGGTGCGGCCTGCTGCGCGCCGACGACCGGATCGTCTTCCAGGAGGCCCGGCTGGCTTCTTATGCCAACGTAATCTTCGATCTGGAGTGGAGCCGGTCGCGACGCACGGTGCTGGCGTATCTCGAGGAGACGGGCATCGAGTCGTGCGGCCGCTATGGGCGGTGGGGGCATCACTGGACGGACGAAGCGTTCGTCAGCGGGGAAGAAGCAGCGCAAAAGATCCTTGACCGGCGCCATCCACCTGCCACGCCGGCGGTCACGAGCCTGACCGGAACGGACGCCGCAGGTGCTTAGTATGTTCCGACGTGCCGCCAGGCCGAATCCGCCACGGGTGCCGCGGCGTTCGCGGCTGTTCAGGATGCGATTTGTTTTCGCGGGGCTGCTTCTGGCGGCGGCGACGGCTGTCGTCTCGGGAGAGCGGCTGCTCCGTTTTGCCGCTGGGGCGCTAGTGGTTCGGGAGCCGGTCGCCGAGGCCGATGCTATTTATGTGCTTGGCGGCGAGAGAGAGTTTCGAGGGGCCAAAGCGGCGGAGTTGTTTCACGAAGGCCTGGCCGGGGTGATTCTCGTGCCCCGCGAGCCCGTGATCCGCCCGCGGATGGAGTTCGAGCCCGCGGCCGACCCTCCGCTGGTGGAAATGCTCCGTTCGGGCATATGGCGGCCCGGCACGAAGCCCGGCGAAGGGCTCAGGGTGTCGCAGCGGCTTCCCGGCGGGACTTACGATGTTTCGGTCTACTTCGCGGAAAACCACCGGCGGCGGTTCCGGCGCATGGAGCTCCGGCTCGAAGGCCGCACCGTGGACTTTCCAGGTGATCTGCCTTTCGGCCATTGGAGGCGTTACGGACCCTATCGCGTCGCCGTCGGGGATGGAGCGCTGAACGTCGATCTACTGAACGCCGGCAAGGGCGACCCGTGCTTGATGGGGCTGGAAGTGAAGCCCGCTCCCGAAGGGCGCGGGCCGCGCTTGGGAATCAACTTCGGAGGGAAGGCGGTTCGCATCCGGGGACGGCGCTGGCTTGCGGAAGAAGACGCCCGTACGCGGGGGCTCGAGGTCGGCGGCGTGGAACGGTTTTCGGAAGGCGGACGCAGCCCTACGGACATCCTCGCTCTGCTCTTGGAGAACGACGGAGTTCCCCGTGAACGTATCATCGAGCTGGACCACCCGGACGGCGTCCGGAGTACGGCCGACGAAGCCGCCGCCTTGGCCGCCTTCGCGCGGCGGACACCCATTTCGCGCGTTCTCGTTGTGACGTCGGCCTACCACACTCGCCGGGCGCAGTGGACGCTCGAGCGGGGGCTGGAGGGGCTGGGCGTCGATATACGGATGGTTGCGGTTCCCGACGCGTCTTCGGGCGGGGATTCCGGGATGTTACGCCGTTCCGTGACCGAGTACGGCAAGCTGGCCGCCTATTGGGGACTGCATCAACTAGGCATGTTGCTGCCCGGCCCGGACAGAGGAAGAGAAGAATGGCAAACGCGACAGTGACTTCGAGAAGCGGCTCTGGTTTTCATTTGGATGAGCTGGCCGCCGCTGGTTTTCGTCCTGAGGCGGAGCTCTTGTTGCGTTGCGCCAGAGCGCGTCCGGCGAACGAGAACCGGATCCGCGCTCTGCTTGCGGACCACCTCGACTGGGCGTTCTTTGTCCGGACCGCGGCGCGCCACCGGGTCCTGGCCCTAGCGTGCTCGAACCTGGAGCGGACAGCCCCGGACCGCGTCCCTCACGCTGTCATGCGCGAACTGCGCGGCCATACGGCCGCCAATGCCGTGCGCAGCTTGAGCATGACGCGCGAGTTGCTGGGGGTTCTCGATGCGCTCAAGGCCGCCGGGATCGAATCGGTGCCCTTCAAAGGCCCGTTCCTAGCGCTCGCGGCGCATGGGGATCTCTCGCTCCGGCAGTTCGGCGACCTGGATATTCTCGTCCGTCCGGCCGACATGGTGCGCGCGCACCGGGTCCTGGAGTCTCGGGGTTACCGGGACGAGCGATCTCCCCATGACCACGACCTGGCTCCCTCGCTGCGCTCGGCCTACCATCTCAAGCTCGTGCAGCCGGACACCGGCATCCACGTGGAACTGCACTGGGCCTTCGCCCCGGACGCTTTCGGTTTCCGCCTGGACGACGAACCGTTCTGGGAGCGGCTGGCGGTGCAGCGGGTGGGGAGCGCGGCGATCTCAATTTTCGCTCCAGAGGACTATTTCCTCGTGCTCGCCGTTCATGGCGCGAAACACCAGTGGCGCCGGCTGGACTGGATCACTTCGACGGTGGACTATCTGGACGCGACGCCGGAGCTCGATCCAGCGCTCGTCCGCCGCCGTGCCCGCCGGCTGGGCATCCAGCGAATCGTGCGCTTGGCGGTATGGTTCGCCTCGGCGCTCTACGGTCTTCCTGTGGCCGGCGAGTTGAGCGAACGCGCGAAGGCAGACACGGCGGTGCGCGACCTGGGGCGCTGCGTCCTCAACCGGCTGTTTGTTGATGGAGAGCCGCGTCCCGGCGAGCATCACGCGTTTTATCTCCGCATGCGCGAGCAAGCCGGTGACCGCTGGCGCTACTTCACGCACATCGGCATGATGCCCAATGCCCGGGACCGCACGGCTGTTGCGCTGCCTGGTTTCTTGGCGTTTCTGCATCACCTCACCCGCCCGTTGCGCCTGTTGAAGTCCTATCGCTGGCGACCGGTGCGGCAGATGCTGGCGGGCTTGTGGCGCTCCTAAACCGAGTGGCCGCTTCAGCATCGAGCGGACGGACGGCGCCCGCCGAAAAGCAGATCGAATTTCCGACATTTTGGGACTGGCGACGTCGCAGCCTCCTGCCGGCTGAAGGCCCGGAAGCCGTTACGGTGACCTGACCGTTCATCCACTGGGAATGCACGGCGGAACCGCCTCAGAATACCTCACTTTACAGAAAGGAGGTCCTATGACGAAAGAAAGCCCGAAAAAGGGGTGGAAAACCCCTCGTCTGGCCGTCTATGGCACGATTGGGGAGATCACTCTCCAGTTCAAGACCAAATCTTTCGGCGGAGGCGACGATGTGCTGGTGAACAACCAGTCCATCCTATCCAACGCTTCGTAAGATTTAGTCGTTTTTCGGCGCCCTTCGACTTTTACAGGAGGGCGCATTTCCTGGTTCCGCGCCGGCGGCCCTCGCAAGCCGCCGGCCCGGTTCCAGCATCCTGCAATCGTTTTCTCGGGACCAAGGAATTCATGGGTGCAATCACTGGAATCTTTCGCCGGGACGGGAGGCTTACAGAAAAGGCTCTCGTCGATCGAATGCTCGACCGCGTGGCGTTTCGCGGCCCAGACGGCCGGGCTGTCTGGGCCGGGGACGTCGCTGCATTAGCGGCTTGCGTGTTGAAGACGGGCGGCAATGGGACGGCTCTGCTCCCGGTGTCCGCCGGGGAGGGACTGGTAGTGGCGGCGGACGCCCGGCTGGACGACCGCCGCGAACTGGCGGCGGCGATCGGGGACCCGGAGCTCGCGCGCGCAAGCTCAGACGCGGGTCTGATTCTCGCGGCCTACCAGAAATGGGGTGAGGAGTGCCCGGCTCATCTGATGGGTGATTTCGCTTTCGCCATTTGGGACGAGCGACGCCGGATCCTGTTCTGCGCCCGCGACGCCGTCGGCGTGTGCCCTTTCTATTACCATCTCTCCGACCGCGCGTTTCTTTTCGGCTCGGAAATCAAGGCGCTGCTCGCCGATGCCGAAGTGCCGCGCCGGCTCAACGAAGAGGCCGTGGCCGCTTACCTCGGCCGGTTCTTCGAGGACAAGCAAGATACGTTCTACCGGGACATCCAGCGGCTGCCCCCGGCCCATGCGATGACCGTCAGCGCGGACAGCGTCCGAGCGTGGCGGTATTGGGCGCTCGAGACCGACACGCCCGTCCGGTTGGCCGGAGACGGCGAGTACGCCGAGGCCTTTCTCGACGTCTTCACGCGCGCGGTCCGGCGGCGCCTCGGCGAAGGCGAACAGATCGGCTGCATGTTGAGCGGAGGGCTGGACTCTTCCTCGATCGCTTGCACCGCGAGCCATCTCATGGCGCGGAACGGCGGCCTGCCCTTGCATACGTTCTCCGCCGTCTTCCCAGAGGTGCGCGAGCTGGACCGCCGCATTGACGAGCAGCGCTACATACAGGCTGTGCTGGCTACTGGGAATTTCCAGCCTCACACGGTAGCCGCTGACCGCTTCGGACCGCTTTCCGGCGTTGTGTGGCACGAAGACGAGCCGTTGCCTGCGCCCAGCCTCTACATGGACCGGGCCGTCTTCCATGCGGCTAGCGGCGCGGGTGTGAAAGTATTGCTTTCCGGCAACGACGGCGACACGACGGTTTCCTACGGGTACGAATTGTTGACGCAGCTTGCCCGTTCCGGCCGGTGGTTCCGGCTGGCGCGCGAGTCCAAAGCGCTGGCGGCCCATTGGGACGTTCGGCGCTGGAAGCGAGTCGCCTGGGAACTGGGGTTCAAACCGCTGGCGCCCGCGGCGGCGGCGACGGCGTGGCGGCGCCTCTGCGGCCGTCCGCAGCCGCCCTGGGGGCCGCATTCGGTCATCTCGGCGGAATTCGCCCGGCGGACGAATCTCGCCGAGCGCATACGCAAGTTCGGCGCCAGTCCGTTGCGGCGAGCGCGGACTCCGGCCGAGGAGCACCGGAACGCTCTCGACTCGGGGCTGATGCTCTGGGTCGTGGAAGTCCTGTGTAAGGCGGGGGCGGCCCAAGGGCTGGAGCTACGCTTTCCGTTTTTCGATCGGGAACTGATGCAGTTCTGTGTCTCTCTGCCCGCCGACCAGAAGCTCCAGAACGGCCTGAACCGCGCGGTGATGCGCCGGGCGATGGACGGCATCTTGCCCGCGGAGGTTCGCACCCGGGTCAAGAAAGGCTCGATGAGCACGAACTTCAAGACGCGGCTCCTGCAATACGACCGACCAGCCCTGGACCGGCTGATGAACGAAGACCGGCCGCTGCTGGCGCGCTTCACCGATGCGGACCGGCTCCGCGAAGAGTACGACCGGTTTCTGGCCGCGCCCGTGCGCGCCGAGCAGGAAGCGCTGAATCTATTTCTTGCCGCCAACCTTGCCGCCTGGTTGCGCAGCTCGGAGCTGGGGGGATGAGAGCCTAGTGATGCACTGTTACACTGCTTACGGCTTCTCGGTACACTCTGAAATCCCTTTGCCGGGACTGGTGCCTGGCGGCGCGCCGGCCGACATCCGGATCCGCCTGGCGACGCCTTTCGATCCGCCAGTGGAAGGCGATGACGCGCAGACTTTGTTGCGTCTTGCCGGTAACGAAGCGTTCTTGTCGGTCAGCGGCGTGGGCGCTTTCCGGATTCGCAACGGCCGGGAAGTGGTGGTCCGCCCTGCTGTGGGCGTCCCGCCCGGAAGACTCCGCCTCTTTCTGGTCGGCACGGTAATGGCTCTGCTCCTTTACCAGCGGGGCCTGCTCGTGCTGCACGCCAGCGCCGTCAGCATCGGCGGCGGCGTGGTAGCCTTCGTGGGCGAAACTGGATTAGGAAAGTCATCGCTGGCGGCGGCGCTTCACGGGTTCGGCTGCCCGTTGGTGGCTGATGATTTGACGCCGGTCGAAATCGGACCCGCCGGCCCGCTGGTCCACCCAGGTTTCCCGCAGGTCAAGCTGACACCCGAGGCGGCCCGGGCGCTGGGACGCGATCCGGCGGGCCTGATTCCTTTCCACGCCGGCGAGGAGAAGGGCGCCTGCCGGCTTCCCGACGGCTTCCCTCGGGGCCCGCTTCCCCTCAGGCGGATCTATCTGTTGGAACGGCAGCCGGGCGTCGCGATCGAACCCGTGCGGCCCGCGGAAGCATTGGTCGAGCTGCTTGGCAACTCCTATCCTTCCAAGCTCATGCAATCAGGCGGGGCGCCTCATTTCCGCCAGTGCGGGGCGGTGGCTCGGCTGACGCCCGCGTTCCGCCTGCGCGGGTTCACCGATTTAGAGGCGATCGTCTCCCGCGCCGAGTCGGTACTGGCTCATATCGAAGACGGACGGCGGCAGGAAGCGGAAGTCATCGGGGCCGTGACGAAATTCTGATGTCGTATCCCTCGATTCCCTCACTCGTGCCAAAGGAGATCCTATTGTGAGCGTTACTCTTTCCCGAGAGTCCATCGTCGGGCTCTCAAACGAGCAAGTGTCCTGCGAACTGTCGGGCGAAGCCGTAATCCTACACCTCGGCTCCGGCATCTACTACGGGCTCGACGATGTCGGGGCCCGGATCTGGGCGCTTCTCGAGGAACCGCGCAGCCTCGCCAGTCTGCTCGACGCGATGGCTGCCGAATACGAAGTGGAACCCGCCGTTTGCGAACGCGAAGTGATTGCTTTTCTCAAACAGATGGCGGACGTGGGGCTGGTGGAGATCCGTGCGGCGACTTTTCCGACGGTTTCTTGAGCTGCCCCGGCCACGGCAGGTTCTTCTCGCCGAGTCGGTTTGCCTGCTGGCGTTCATCCGGACCGCCTTGCGCGTCCTACCGTTCCGGTTTCTCTGGACGGCCGTACAAGTTGGCGGCCGGCGTTTCGAAGGGACGCCGGTGATCGACGCGGGCGGGGCGACCGACGTTCTCTGGGCGGTGGACGCCGCCGCCCGGCGGCTTCCGTGGATCGGCACATGCTTGTGCCAGGCGTTGGCGGCTCAGCTCTTGCTGGCCCGGCGGGGCGTAAGCGCCGAAGTGCATATCGGCGTCGCCCGGGAACCGGGCGGGGGCTTAACGGCGCATGCCTGGCTCGAATCAGACCGTCGTCTGCTCCTGGGCGGCCCGGTGTCCCGGCTGGGCCGCTACTCCAGCCTCTCCGTGCTCCGCCGCGAGGCGTGAGCCCCTCCCAAATTATCTTTCCTGATGTCCCGCAAAGCTCATTTTCGTTTCTCGCGAGCGAACCTTGCCTGGGCGCCTGCCGCCGGGCGTATCGTCTGGGAGGCGGCCGGCTGGCGCAGCATTGCCTGGCTGGCGCTGCTGGTAGTGCAAGGGCTTCTGCCTGCAGGGATCGTGCAGCTCACCCGCGTCTTCGTCGACGGTCTGGTGGCCGGCATCCAGGCCGGCGGAGCGTGGAGCGCCGTGGCGCCGGCCGCTTACGCCGGCGCGGCACTGGGCGCCTTAATGCTGGCAACGGAGATTCTCTCCGGGGTGGGCGAATGGCTGCGTGCGGCGGTCTCGGAACTCATCCAGGACCACATCAGCGCGCTGATCCATCGGAAAGCGACGGCGCTGGACCTCTCCTATTACGAGTCGCCGGACTTCCACGACCGCCTGCATCGGGCGGTAAGCGACTCGAGCACGCGTCCGATGGCGGTTCTGGAGAACGTCGGCAGCCTGCTGCAGAATGCAGTCACGCTTCTGGCGATGGCCGCCATTCTGATCCCTTACGGCGCGTGGCTGCCGGTGGTGTTGCTCGTTGGCACGGCGCCGGCGCTTTACGTCATCGTCCGCATCAACCGGAAGTATCACTCCTGGTGGGAAACACACACCCCGGTGCGGCGGTGGGCGGAATACTACGACCACGTATTGACCGGGAGCTGGACAGCGGCCGAGATGAGGCTCCTGGGGCTCGGTCCACGATTCCGCGGCGCATACCAAGTGCTGCGCCGGGCCCTGCGTGAGGGGCGCCTGGCGATCCTCCGGAAACAGGTGCTGGGCCGTTTGGCGGCGGCATTGGTGGGGCTGCTGGTCTTCGGCGGCACCATGCTCTGGATGGTATGGCGCGCTTTGCAGGGGGCGGCCACGCTCGGCGATCTGGCGCTCTTTTATCAAGCCTTGAACCGCGGGCAAAGTCTGATGCGGTCGCTGCTCGCCGGAGTAGGACAGGTCTACACGAACGGACTGTTCCTGTCGAACCTGTTCGAGTTTCTCAATCTGACGCCGCGCCTCGCGGCCCCGGGAGCGCCGGCCCGGCTCCCGAAACGGTTGTCCGACGGCATCCACTTTGATAACGTCACGTTCCGTTACCCCGGCAGCAAGCGCGCTGCGCTGGAAGAACTCAGCCTTTTCATTCCCGCGGGCCAGATGGTGGCGATCGTCGGAGCCAACGGCGCCGGCAAGAGCACCCTCATCAAGCTCCTGTGCCGGCTCTACGATCCCGCCTCCGGGACGATTCGTTTCGACGGCGCCGATCTGCGCAAGATTCGTCCGGAACAGGTCTACCGCTATTTGAGCGTTCAGTTCCAGATCCCGGTCGCGTATCACGCCACGGCTTTCGAAAACATCGCTTTTGGCGATGCCTACGGCCGGCCGACGCGCGAAGACGTAGAGGCTGCGGTGCGCTTGGCGGGCGCCCAGCCGGTGGTCGAACGGCTGCCCGACGGCTATGACACGCTTCTGGGTAAGTGGTTCACCAACGGCACCGAACTGAGCGCCGGCGAGTGGCAACGCCTCGCGACCGCGCGGACATTCCTGCGTGACGCGCCGGTTCTGGTTCTCGACGAGCCCACCAGCTTCGTCGATTCGCTCTCGGAGGCCGAATGGTACGCTGGCTTCGAGCGGCACGCGCGGGGGCGCACCACCGTGCTGATCACACATCGCCTCGGCATCGCCCGCCGCGCCGACACGATCCACGTAATGGATCGGGGCCGCATCGTGGAAAGCGGCAGCCATGACGAATTGATCGCGCGCGGCGGCCTCTACGCCCGTTCCTGGGCGACCCAATTGCGCACGGGCGCCAACCTCATCGTCTGACCTCCGGTCAGTCCCACCTCAGGCCGATCCGGCCGATCCATCCCTCCTCTCCCCCTTCGCTTCTTGCAGCCTCCCGCCGCGAGGACCGGTAGGCCCAGTGTGCGAAACTGGAGTCTCGGCCGGCCCTTTCTCTTAGGCGCCGGACTGCAGTCTCGAGATGGCGTTCCCCTTCTCGAAGCGTCAGCTTCTCATCGCCGCTGCGCTGGCCACCGCCGTGTGGGCAGGCCATTTCTGCAGGATGGCCGAGTTCGGATTGTACGAGGACGATTACTGGCGCATCCCCCCGGCGATGGAGGCTGATTGGGGCCACCTCTGGACCTGGCTCACCGACCTGATCCTGAAATATGGGCGGACACAAGGGCGCCCGCTGCATGACGGACTCATCCAGCTTTTCGCCTGGGTAGGCGCCCACCTGGGCGGGATGGCCGGCATGTTCGTGCTGGCTTTTGTGATCGTCTCGCTGAACGCGATTCTGTTCCTGGCTGTCCTTCGCCGCGCGGAACTTCCGGAGCACGTCGCGGTTCCGGCGGCGCTGGCCTTTGCGCTGTATCCCGCCGACACCACCCAGGCCTTCCTCACCCACTCATTCGGCATTCAGCCCTCAGTCGGGTTCTTGTTGCTGGGCGCCTACCTTTACCTAGGCGGGCGCCGTGGAGCAGGCCATGCGGCGGCGGCAGCGTCGCTGTTCTGCTACGAAACCGTGTATCCGGTGTGGGCGGCTGTTCCATTGCTCGAGCGCAAATGGGACCGGCGATGGCTGAAACGTCTCTTGGTGCACGGATTGACGTTCACTCTAGTCGTGGGCGCAACAGTGCTGCTTCGTTCCGTCACCGGTGAAGGCCGGGTCCGTCTGCTGCGTTCCGAGATGGTGCGCGAGCGGCTGATCAACAATGTGCTCGACGGTCCCATCGTGGCGCTGTCGTCGTACTGGCGGAAGTTTCGCAGCGGTATCGGCGGCTCGGAGACGGAGTATTCGTGGGTGATCGCCGTGGCGGCGGTCGCCGTGCTCGTGGCGCTGTCGGTGGTTGAGTTGCCGCCATGGCCGGCCCGCCCGGGGCGCCCTCCGGAGACGCCGCGGCGGCGCGGTAAAAGACGGAAGAAGCCAGAGTCCGAGTTTCAGAGAAGGCGGGACCGGCTGAAGACACTGCTTCCAGTGATGCAGCAGGCGGCCGGGAGCCGAGCCGCTCGTCTGACGCTGGCCGGCGCGGTCATGCTGACTCTGGGGTACTCATTCACGGCTACCGTTGACGCCGGAACTACGTTTTTCGGACGCGGGACGCGCGTCCACGTGGCGGCGGCGATCGGGGCTGCGCTACTGGTCGGGCTCGCCTGGTCGCTTGTGTTACGAGTATCGGCGCGGTTGAAACTCGCCTTGCCGGCGGTGATCGCCGCCACGGTCTACTTTGTTGGCTTGGCGGGAGCCGGTTTGCAAGTACAAGACCAGTACGCCCGCTGCTGGCGGGTGCAACAGAAGGCGTGGACCCAAATTGTGAAACTGGCGCCGGATCTGGAGCAAGACACAATTGTGCTGGTCGAGCGTGTCAGTACGGCTGGGTTGCGCGAGATCGCGCCCTGGAGCTGGGCGACCCATATGGTCATCTGGCGGCTGTACGAGTTTCCGGCGGATTGGCCAAGGTGGCCGATGGTGGTTCCCATTTTCCGGGGCTGGCCGGCGAAGCTGCGGGCAGGGAAACCGTTGCGGAGCGTCATCGAGCTCCCCTTTTTTGTGAAGCTTCCGGACAACCCGAAATATATTCTGTTACGCGAGAAGGATGGCCGGTTGACAAGGGTGGAGCGTCCGATGCCCGGAATCGCGGAGTTCCAGCATCTCGGACCGGCTCCCGCCGGCGCCAGGATGCCCTACCGGCGGCGCCTCTTGTATCGGTATCTGATTCTTCCAAGCCTGGAGGGGTGAGAGGATCCGTGACTTTTCCGGGGCCTCCGGCGAAAGATGGAAAATGGGAGTACACGCATCAAGCGGCAGAACACGAGTATGAGCGCTACGACGATCGATCAGGTCAAAGACTACTACGCGCGGATGCTCAAGAGCACCAGCGACTTGAAGACGGACGCCTGCTGCGCCCTGGAATCGCAGCCGCCTTACATCCAGGAAATCCTCGAACAGATTCCGGACGCCGTGCTGGACCGCTTCTACGGCTGCGGCTCGCCGATTCCTCCGGCCATTGAGGGCTGCACGGTGCTCGATCTGGGCTGCGGGACGGGCCGCGACAGCTTCCTCTGTGCCCGGTTGGTGGGCCCGCGGGGGCGCGTGATCGGTGTCGATATGACGGCGGAGCAGATCGAGGTCGCGCTGCGGTACGAAGGCGAGGTCGCCCGGCGATTCGGCTACGACAAGCCGAATACGACATTCCTGCAAGGCTACATTGAGGATCTGGCGTCGCTGGGGATCCCCGACGAAAGCGTCGATGTCGTCATCTCAAACTGCGTCATCAACCTCGCGCCGGACAAGGCGCGAGTCTTTGCGGAGATCTTCCGTGTCCTGAAGCCTGGCGGCGAGCTGCTCTTCGCCGACGTGTTCGCCGACCGCCGGCTGCCCCGGGAATGGATGGAGGATGCCGTGCTCGTCGGCGAGTGTCTGGCCGGGGCCATGTACATCGAGGACTTCCGGCGTCTGTTGCTCCGCTTCGGCGTGCCGGACTACCGGATCGTCACCAGCCGCCCGATCCGGCTCAACAACACCGAGATCGCCAGCAAGGTGGGGCCGGCGAGGTTCAGCTCGATGACCGTTCGGATCTTCAAGCTGGCGAGCCTCGAGGACCGGTGCGAGGACTACGGCCAGGCGGCGCGCTACCGCGGCACCATCGCCGAGCACCCGCATACCTTCGTCCTCGACGACCACCATGAGTTCGTCACCGGCAAGCCGGCGCTGGTTTGCGGGAACACCGCCGCAATGCTCCAGGAAACGCGCTTGGCGCCGCACTTCGAAGTCGTGGGCGACCGTAGCCGGCACTATGGCCTCTTCCCGTGCGGGCCGTCGGAGGCGGCCGGATCGGCGCCTCAGGAGTTCCAGCCGGGCGGGTGCTGCTGAGGGAGGCCGGGGCCGTCCTCCCGCCGCTTACGGTTGCCAGAGGATGTTGTCGATGAGCCGGGTGTCGTCTACCCAAGCCGCCACGGCGACGCGCACCGGGCCTTGCACCACCGGGACCGGCTGCATCTCTGCGGCATCCACCACTTGAAGATACTCGACGCGGATCTCCGGGTGCGCCGCGAGCACCTGCAGCGCGGCCTTCTGCACCGCGGCGGCTTCCCGCATCCCCGCGGCCAGCGCCGCTTCGGCGGCTTGCAGGGCACGGTAGATCGCCGCGGCCGCCCGCCGGCCTCCCGGGCTCAGGAGCAAGTTGCGCGAGCTGAGCGCCAACCCGTCGGGCTCCCTCACGGTGGGCACCGGGACGATCTCCACCGGGATGTTGAGGTCCCGCACCATTCGCTGGATGACGGCGAGCTGCTGGGCATCTTTTTCGCCGAAGTAGGCCTTGTCGGGCTGCACGATCATGAAGAGCTTCGTGCAGACCGTCGTCACGCCCCGGAAGTGGCCGGGACGGTGGGGCCCGCAGAGGTGGTCCGTCAGCCGGGCGACCTCGACGTAAGTGTCGAGCGGGGCCGGGTACATCTCTTCTTCCGGGGGCGCGAAGACATAATCGACGCCCCGGGCGGCGCAGAACTCCAGATCGGCGTCGAGGTCGCGGGGGTAGCGCTGGTAGTCGGCGGCCTGGTTGAACTGGATCGGGTTGACGAAGATGCTGACGACGACGATGTCGCACTCGCGGCGGGCCTGCTCGATCAGGCGGCCGTGGCCGGCGTGCAGGGCGCCCATGGTCGGAGTGAGTCCGATGATGGATCCGGCGCGCCGGTGTGGGGCGAGCCGCGCGCGCAGCTCAGCGATCGTGCGAATGAGTTCGGGCCTTTTCATCAGCGGTCTTCGACTCTGGTTCGGGGAAGCGGCCGGTGCGAACGTCGTCGGCGTAGGCCTCGGCGGCGCGGACGATCTCGGCCCCCAGATTGGCGTACTGCTTGACGAAGGGCGGCACGAACTTGTCGAAGAGGCCGAAGGCGTCGTAGCAGACCAGCACCTGGCCGTCGCAATGCGGACCGGCGCCGATGCCGATGGTGGGCACAGCCACGGTTTCCGTCACCCGCCGCGCCAGCTCCGGCGGAATCGATTCGAGCACTATGGAGAAGACGCCCGCATGCTCGAGCAGCACGGCGTCTTCGAGAAGGCGCTCGGCTTCTTCACCCGCCACGGCCTGGCGCTTCAAGCCGCCGAGCTGGTGAACGGACTGCGGGATGAGTCCCAGGTGGCCCATGACGGGGATTCCCACCTCGACGAGTCTTCGAACGGCTTCCACCACCGGGCGGCCGCCCTCGATCTTGACCGCCGCGGCGCCACCCTCCTGGAGCAGACGGCCGGCGTTGCGCACGGCGTCGGCCACCGAGGTCTGATAGGTGAGAAACGGCATGTCGGCGACGACGAGCGCGCGGCGGGCCCCGCGGGTGACGGCCCGGGTGTGGTGGATCATGGCCTCGAGAGTGACCGGGATGGTGGTCTCCTCGCCCATGACGACCATACCGAGCGAATCGCCCACCAACAGCATCTCGATACCGGCGCGTTCGAGCAGACGCGCCATGGTGGCGTCGTAGGCCGTGAGCATGGCGATCTTCTCGCCCCGGAGCTTCTTGGCCTTGATGTCGGTGACGCGCACCCGGCGGGTAAGTTCAGGCATCCTCGCCCCCATTGTCGCGCAGCAGGCGCTCTATGCGCGCGGCTGCGGCAGGTTCCAGCCCCCGGCGGCGGGCCAGCGAGACCGTGTAGAGGCCGGCGGTCCGGAACAGTTCCCGGATATTCTCCGGCAGGGCCCGGACCGCTTCGAGATGCCGGGCCACGGTTTCGGCCTCGCCGCGGGTGATCGGGCCGGTCAGGACCTTCTCGGGGCCGGAGCGAAAGACGTTGCGATAAGTCTGCCCGACGATCGGCCGCAGGGCGGCCAGGGCGTCTTGCCGGGCGACGCCGGCGTGCTCCAGCATCGCCACGGCGGCATCCTCGACGGCCACGAAATAGTTGCAGGCCATTACCGCCGCCGCATGGTACAGCGCGCGGTGTTCGGCGGCGATCTCGATGACGCGGCCGCCGAGCCGCGCGGCGATCTCGCGCCCCCAGGCCGCCGCTTCCCCTTCCCCGGTGATGGACCAACAGATCCCCCGGAGCGCCTCGACGCCCGCTTCCGGAGACGGGACCGTCTGGAGCGGATGCAGTACGCCGCAGGCCACGCCGAGCTCCGCCAGCGGGGCCAGCGGCTCCGGACCGATGGAGCCGCAGCAGTGAAGCGCCAGGCCCTGGTGAAAGCCGTCCCGGGCGAGCTGCCCGGCCACCGCGGCGATGGCGCTGTCGGAGACGGCGAGCAGGACGCGGCCGGCGATCCCCGGCAGTTCCTCCACCCGGACCGGGCGCACTCCGGGACCGGCGAATGCCGCGGCCTGACGAGCGTGGGCGGGCGTTCGGGAGGCGATGGCCACCACCGGCTCGCCCGCCTCGACGAGCAGCCGGGCCAGCGCCGGGCCCAAGCGGCCCGCGCC
>CAYWXL010000017.1:0-3746 GCA_964461995.1 uncultured Solibacteraceae bacterium | reverse complement strand
TACAAATACTCGAGCAGTTTGTCCCGGATGACCAGGGCCGTGTCGTTGTCCGGGGCGACGACCAGGATGGTATCGTCGCCGGCGACGGTGCCGACGACCTCCGGCCAGCCGGCGGCGTCGAGCGAAACGGCGAGCGAGTTGGCGTGGCCGGGCGAGGTCTTCAGTACGACGAGATTCTGGGCGACGCGGATGTCCCGGAGAAACTCCCCGGCGACGACGGCCAGGTCGGGTCCCGTCTCGGCCGGCGTCACCTGCTGATAGCCGGTGGCCGTCTTGACGAGGCCCAGCTCCCGGATGTCGCGCGACAGGGTGACCTGCGTCGTCTTGATCCCGATGCGGGCCAGCTCCCGGGCGAGCTGCTCCTGCGTGCTGATGTGCTTCTGCTCGATCAGTTTCAGGATCTGGCCTTGGCGGTAACTCTTGTTCATGGCTTGAATTCTCGCAACCGTTCCTCGGCGGCCTCGAGCGCCGCCGCCACCGCCCGGGGCCCGGTCGCCCCCGGCACTTCGCGGGTCCTCATCCCGGCGGCCGGGTCGAGCAGCTCCGCCATCTCCGGGGTGAACTCCGGAGCGAAGGCGGCCAAGGCTTCCGGGGTCCAGTCCTTGGGCTTCTTGCCTGCCCGGACGCTTTCGAGCACCAGCCGGCCGACGATCTGATGGGCTCGATGGAAGGGCACGCCGCGGCGGGCCAGCGCCTCGGCCAGGTCGGTGGCCACTACCCAGCTTTCTTCCACCGCCCGGGCGGCGACCTCTTCCCGAAGATCTGCGGATTCGACGACCACCCGCATCATCTCGAGCGACCCGTTCAGCTCGTCCGCCGCCTCGAACAAGGGCACTTTGTCCTCCTGCAGATCCCGATTGTACGTCATCGGCAGACCCTTCACCGTGACGTAGAGCGAACTCAGGCTGCCCCAGACGCGGCCGGCCTTGCCGCGGATGAGCTCGAGCGCGTCGGGGTTCTTCTTCTGCGGCATCAGGCTGGAGCCGCTGGTGACCTCGTCGCCCAGCTCCAGCCAGCCGAACTCTTCGCTCGAGTAGAGGATCCAGTCCTCGGCCAGGCGGCTGAGGTGCAGCATGATCATGGCGGCGGCGAACAGGTAGTCGAGGAGGAAGTCGCGGTCGCCGGCCACGTCCATGCTGTTGCGGGTGATCTTCTCGAAGCCGAGCTCCCGGGCCATCGCCTCGCGGTCGAACGGAAAGGCGCTGCCGGCCAGGGCGCCGGAGCCGAGGGGCAGGCGGTTCACCTGCCGCCGGGCGAAGCGGAGGCGCTCGGCGTCGCGGAGGAAGATCTCGAACCAGGCCAACAGGTAGTGCGGCCACAGGACCGCCTGGGCCCGCCGCAGGTGCGTGTAGCCGGGGATGATGGCCTCCCGGTGGCGCCGCGCGAAGCCCAGCAAGGCTTCTTCGAGCTTGACGAGCAGCTCCAGGCCGCGGTCGATCTCGTCCCGGAGCCACAGGCGGGTATCGAGCGAGACCTGCTCGTTGCGGCTGCGGCCGGTGTGGATCTTGTCGGCGGCCTCGCCCGCCTTCTCCTTGAGCTTGCGGATGACGAAGGTGTGAATGTCTTCGTCGGTGGCGCCGTCGAAATAGCCCGGGGCGGCGGCCTCTCTCCGGATCTCTTCGAGGGCGGCCAGGAGACGATCGCGTTCTTCCGCCGAGAGGATTCCGGCCCGGTGCAGCTCCCGGGCGTAGGTCATCGAGCCGCGCACGTCGGCCTCAAGCAGCCGGCGGTCGAAGGAGAGCGAGCCGCTGAAGCGCTCGAAGACTTCCGACGGGCCGGAGGCGAAGCGTCCGCCCCAGAGTTTCATCGAAGCCGGCTTTTCTTGCGGGCCGCTCATTTTCCGGCTACCATCGCCGAGATCTTGAGCGGCAGCCCGACCAGGTTGATAAAGCCCTTGGCGTCGGTCTGGTCGTAGTCCTCGCCCATGGTGAAGCTCCCGATGGAGAGCGAGTAGAGCGAGTGGGGGGACTTGCGGGAGACCGGCTGCACCGTGCCCTTGTAGAGCCGCAGCGTCACCTCGCCGGTGGTGCGCGCGCTGGCCTGGGCGAAGAAGGCGTCGAGCGCCTCGCGCAGCGGCGTGAACCAGAAGCCGTTGTAGACCAGCTCGGCGTAGTCGAGGGCGAGCTTCTGCTTGTAGTGGGCCGTGGCGCGGTCGAGCGTCAACGCTTCCAGCTCCCGCAGCGCCTCGACGATGAGCGTGCCGCCCGGGGTCTCGTAGCAGCCGCGGCTCTTCATGCCGACGAAGCGGTTCTCCACCAGGTCCGTGCGGCCGACGCCGTGCTCACCGCCGATCTGATTCAGCGTTTCGATGATCTCGACTGCGGACATCTCCCGGCCGTTCACCGAAACCGGAGCGGCCTTTTCGAAGCCGATGGTCACCTCGCCCGGGGTGTCAGGAGCGTCTTTGGGATCGCGGGTGAGCATCCAGATCTCGTCCGGGGCGGCGTTGGCGGGATCTTCGAGCGGCCCGCCCTCGTGGGAGATGTGCCAGAGGTTCCGGTCGCGGCTGTAGATCTTCTTCGCCGTGGCCGAGACGGGGACGTTGTGCTTGGCGGCGTACTCCAGCGCATCCTCGCGGGAGACGATGTCCCACTCCCGCCACGGCGCGATCACCTGCAGGTGCGGGGCCAGGGCCTTGTAGGTCAGCTCGAAACGAACCTGGTCGTTGCCCTTGCCGGTGGCCCCGTGGGCCAGGGCGTCGCAGCCGGTCTTCAGCGCGATCTCCACCTGCTTCTTGGCCAGCAGGGGCCGGGCGATCGAGGTGCCCAGCAGGTATTTGTGCTCATAGACGGCGCCGGAGCGGACCAGGGGCCAGAGATAGTCCCGGGCGAACTCCTCGCGCATGTCTTCGATGAATACCTGGCTGGCGCCGGTCTTGACGGCCTTCTCTTCCAGGCCTTCCAACTCTTCGTCGCCCTGGCCGATATTGCCGCAGATGGCGACCACCTCGCAGCCGTAGTTCTCCCGCAGCCAGGGGATGATGATCGACGTGTCCAGGCCGCCTGAATAGGCGAGGGCCACCTTTTTCGGTCTGTCCATGTGCTGTGTGCTCCGTTTCTCGATCTTGCCGCGCGGGTCGCCGGCTGGAACGCCGGCTCACGCGGCTACCCCATCAACATAAGCAATAGCGCCTTTTGCGTGTGCAAGCGGTTTTCCGCCTGCTGGAAGACGACGGATCGCTCTGACTCAATCACTTCGTCCACCACTTCTTCGCCGCGGTGCGCCGGCAGGCAGTGCATGAAAACCGCCTCCGGCTGTGCTTTCTGCATGAGTTCGGCCGTCACCTGATAGGGCTGGAAATTCACTCGGCGTTCGGCCGCCTCGTCTTCGAATCCCATGCTCGTCCAGACGTCGGTGTAGACGGCGTGCGCCCCAGTGACGGCCTCCGTCGGATCGTGCGTGAGAACCAGTTTCGCCCCGCTCACCGCCGCCAGCGCTTTCGCCTCGGCGACGATGTCGGCGAACGGCTGGTAGCCTTCTGGCGTGGCGATGGCGAAATCGGCCCCAAGGCGGACCGCCGTCAGCATCAACGAGTGGGCGACGTTGTTGCCGTCGCCGACGAAGGCCACCCTCTTGCCCCTGAGGTCTCCGAAGCGTTCCTCGAGGGTGAAGACGTCGGCCAGGGCCTGGCACGGATGGTAGATGTCGCTCAGGGCGTTCACCACCGGCACTGAGGCCCACTCAGCGAGCTGGTCGATCGTCTCCTGCAGATAGGTGCGGGCGACGATGCACTGGGTCCAGCGCTC
>CAYWXL010000016.1:1907-78702 GCA_964461995.1 uncultured Solibacteraceae bacterium | reverse complement strand
GGGTGTGTCCGAGCTCGGGCGCGTGGATGTCGATCTGGAGGAAGCGGGCCTCGGGAGAGAAGAGCCTGGGACCGCCGAGGGCGAGGCGGGAATCGATGCGCTTGCCGAGTACCAGCACGAGGTCGGCTTCCGGGAAGGCGCGGGTGACGGCGCGGTTGAGCGCCGGGTCGGCGTAGCCCATCGAATAGCGGAAGCTGTCGGGGACGGCGCCGCGGCCGAGGGCCAGGGAATAGTGCGGCAGGCGGGTGCGGGCGAGGAATTCCCGGAGCTCGGCGCCGGCGTCGGCCCACCAGACGCCGCTGCCGGCGATGACGACGGGGCGCTCGGCGGCCTGGAGCAGATCCAGGGCCTTTTCGATTTCGTTCGGAGCGGGAGCGAGCTCTGGCGGAGGGAGGAGCTGCGGCGCGGGAAGCGGGCGATCGGTAGCGCCTTCGAAGACGTCGGCCGGAACGGATAGGTGCACCGGGCCCATGCGGCCGGCGGTGGCTTCGGCGAAGGCGCGGCCGAGCAAGTAGGGCACCTGAGCCGGATTGCCGGCCTGGGCGGCCCATTTCACCACCGGCGCGGCCATGCCTACCTGATCGATCACCTGGAAGAGCTGCCGGCCGGCTCCGGCGGCGGGCGCGGCTCCGCTGACGGCGACCAGCGGGCTGCCGATCAGGTACGCGGTGGCGATCCCGGTGAGCGAGTTGGTATGGCCGGGCCCGCCGGTGACCAGGGAGACGGCGGGGCGGCGGCGCTGGCGGGCGACGACGTCGGCGGCGTGGGTGACGCCGGATTCGTGGCGCATGTCGATGATGCGGATGCCGGCGGCGGCGGCGCGGGAGAGGACCTCGTTCAAGTGGTCGCCGACCAGGGTGAAGAGCTCCCGGATGCCCGCCTGGAGGAGGGTATCGACGAAGAGTTGGGCGCCAGTGGGCATGGGAACGAAACCGGTTCGCTTTATGGGGGCCAAGGGCCGCGCGAAGCCCCCCGAGCTCGCGAATATGCCATCCTAATACATCTAGCTCCCTCTGTCCGCCTGAGCCGGCGCGGGGGCGGGGCGATCCACAGTCATGGCGAAGATTCTGGTCACTGGAGGAGCCGGCTACATCGGCTCGCATACGGTTTATCTGCTGCTGAAGAACGGCTTCGACGTCACCGTCGTGGACGACTTGTCGCGCGGCCATGTGCACAACGTTCCGCTGAAACGCCTCCGGGAGCTGCGGCTTCAGGATACCGAGGCGCTGATCGACCTGTGCGACACGGTGAAGTTCGACGCCGTGATCCACTTTGCGGCCTACATTGCGGTAGGGGAATCCACCGAGCAGCCCGAGTTGTATTTCAGCAACAACGTGGGGGCGTCGCTGTCGTTGTTCACGGCGATGCGGGAGACGAGGATCCGGCGGCTGGTGTTTTCCTCGAGCGCGGCGGTCTACGGCATCCCGAAGGAAGTTCCGGTGAGCGAGGACGCGCCGATTGCGCCGGTGAGCCCGTACGGGGAATCCAAGGCGATGGTGGAGCGGATGCTGCGGTGGCTGGACGAGTACAGCGGGCTGCGGAGCATCTCGCTGCGCTATTTCAACGCCTGCGGGGCGGAGCCGGGCTCCGGGCTGGGCGAGGAGCACGAGCCGGAGACGCATCTGCTGCCGCTGGTGCTCCGGGCGGTGCGGACGGGCGAACCGGTAACGATCTTCGGCGACGACTACGCGACGCCGGACGGCACCTGCATCCGGGACTACATCCACGTGAGCGACCTGGCGCGGGCGCACATCCTGGCGGTGGAGAAGCTGCTCGAAGGGGCGCCCAGCGACACGCTGAACGTCGGCACCGGCCGGGGTTACTCGGTGATGGAGGTGCTGCGGGCGGTGGAGAAGGTGACGGGTAAGAAGGTCCCCTACAAGATCGGGCCGCGGCGCGCCGGGGATCCGCCGGAACTGGTGGCCGATCCGGGGCGGCTGAAGCGGACGCTCGGCTGGGAGCCGGAGTACACCGACCTCGAGCGGATCGTGGCTACGGCCTGGGAGTTCGAGCAGGCGAAGAAGGAGAACAAGTAGGCGAGCGATGGCGGAGGCAACGGATCGGGAGCGGCTGAAGAAGATCCTCGAGACGCTTTCGGTGCGCCGGGGCGAGGAGTTCACTCTGGCCAGCGGGCGCAAGAGCACGGTCTACGTGGATGCGCGGCTGACGACGCTGAAGGCCGAGGCGATGCCGCTGATCGGGAGGCTGTTCTTGGAGAAGATGGCCGAGCGCGGCTGGCGCCCGGCGGCGGTGGGTGGGCTGACGATGGGCGCGGATCCGATCGTGGTGGCGATCGCCCGGGAGAGCCTGGAGCGGCCGCCGGTGATCGACGCCTTCATCGTGCGCAAGGAGGCCAAGCGGCACGGCATGCAGCGGCGCATCGAGGGGCTGGGCGAGAGGGGGCCGCTCGACGTGGTGATCGTCGAGGACGTGGCGACGACGGGCGGCTCGGCGGCCAAGGCGATCGAGGCCTGCCGGGAAGAAGGGCACCAAGTGCTGGGGGCGATCGCCCTGGTCGATCGCGAAGAGGGCGCGGCGGAGTACATCGAGAAAGACCTGGGGTGCCCGTTCGACCGGATCTTCCGGCTAAGTGAACTGGGATAGCGGCGTTTCCAGGTTCAGGCGGCGCGATCGAGAGCCGAAAGGTAGATGTTGTAGGTCGTCACCCGGCCCGGCTCGGAGAGTATCACGATGTCGCCGCCCATCGCGCGTATGGTTTCCCGCAGGGCTGGGCAGTCCTCCTCGATGGAATCCGGCGGGGGCACCACTACGTCGCCCGCTGCACTGATGGAGATGACCGCGTAGTCGCCCTCGTCGAGGGACGTGTGGGCGCGGGCGTACTCACGCAGTAGTTCTACCGAGTCCGTCTCGATCTCTATCCGGCCGCCGAACGGCATGCGGCGGCTGCTGAGCATGACGAGATCGAGGATCACTTGCTCGAGCGCCACTGGCTCCATGAGAGCCGTCCCCGCCTCGGCTCCGCAGCGGACTTCCACCGAGACGTTGCGGCCGGCGGCGAGGGGGAGAACCGGCTCCAACCCTTTCGTGATCTCGTTGACGGATTTCGCCCGGGGTCTGCCCGTCCCGACGGACGACAGCGCCTGCAGCTTCTCGATGAGGGGGCGGACTTCACTGATCCTCGTCTCGAGCGACTCGAGGATGCGGAGGGCTTCGGCATCGTCCGCGAGGCGGCCGCGGAGTTCGGCGGCGGCTTGACGGACGGTATCGGAGACGCCAGCGAAAAGATCGGCCGTCCCCGAGGCCAGCCGGCCGAGCGTCTCCATCCGGTCGTGAAACCCCCCGGCGTGGATGCGGAGCCCCTCCTCCTCGGCACCGCGCGCCTGGAACACCAGGGCTGCGCCGACGACTTCGCGGTCCTCGTCGCGCAGCGGCGTGATCGTGCCCTTGATCGGCGTTTCCACCCCGTGCCGGCTGACGAGAAACAACGTGTCGCCCAATCCCACCGCCGCACCTTCGCGAAGCACCCGCCACGTAGGATCGGTTTTCAGCGACCCGCTCGCGCGATCGATGAGCACCACCACATCGCCGGCCTCACGCCCGATGGCCTGCTCGCGGCGCCACCCCGTCAGCCGTTCGGCGGTGCGGTTCATGAAAGCGATCCGGGCGTCTCCACGGGTGAGGATGACGGCGTCGCGGAGGCTTCCCAGCGCGGTGGCGAGGCGGCGCTCGCTTTCCCGGAGACGGCGCTCCCGAGGGTGCCGGTCCAGGGCGATCTCGACCGCGGAGCGCAGAGACCGTTCATCGAAGGGTTTCAGCACATAGCCGGAAGGAGAACTACGTTTGGCTCGCGCCAGAATGGCGTCGTCGGCGTAAGCCGTGAGGAAGACGACGGGAATGCCCAGGCGGTCATGGAGTTCGCGCGCCGCTTCGATGCCGTCCATCCGGCCCCGCAGCTTGATGTCCATTAGCACCAGGTCCGGCTCGGTCTCGACGGCGCGGCGAATGGCGGTGACCGCCGAGGCGGCGGCCCCGACGACGGTATAGCCCAGTTTGCTGAGGGACTCTTCGATGTCGGCGGCCACTACACGCTCGTCCTCAACGACCAGAATTTTCGGTCTGCGCATCGTTATCTCCTTGATTCGTGTTGACAGGTTCTCGAAATTCGAGGCGGAACTCGGCGCCGCCTTCGTGCGTGATGTGAAGCCTGGCTCCCAGTTGCTCGGCGAAGATCGTGACCAGGCGCAACCCGAGGGAGGCAGTCCGGCCCGGCTCCAGGCCCCGCGGCATGCCCACGCCGTTGTCCCTTACGGTGAGGATCCAGGTTTTCCCGGACATTTCGCCGCGATCTGTCTCTGAGCGAGCCAGGCTCACGCGGATCTCGCCTTGGCGTCCGTCCGGGAAGGCGTGCTGGAGAGCGTTGCTGATCAGCTCGTGGACGATGAGGCCGCAAGGCACGGCGAGCTCGATATCCAGACGGGCCTCGGGCGCGGCCACCGCTAGGGAGATTCGGGAGGAATCTACGCCATAAGAGCTGAACAAGCTGGCGGCGAGGCGGTGGACGTAGTCGCCGAAATCGACAGCGTCCATGTTGCTCGAGCGGTGCAACTGTTCATGGACCATGGCCATGGCTTTCACCCGCCCTTGGCTCTCGGTAAGGATGCGCGCCGCGGTCTCGTCGGCCACCCGCGCGGCCTGGAGGCTGAGCAAGCTGGAGATCACCTGGAGGTTGTTCTTCACCCGGTGATGAACCTCCCGCAGAAGGAGCTCCTTTTCCCGCAGCGCCGCCCTGGTTCGCTCTCGAACGGCCCGGCGCTCCAGCGCCAGTCCATAGAGGCCGGCTAGGCGGCCGAGAGCTTCGCGATGCTCGCTGGCGTAGTCCGCTGAAGTGCCGCCCACGACGATCTCAGCCACCGGCCGGCCCCCGGCGAGGATCGGAACGGCGAGCGTACGGGACGCCGCGGAAGTCTGCCGGACGCCGCAGGCCGACGCCGCACCCGCGCTACTTAGCAGGTCCGGGGGCGCGCCGCAGCCCTCTTTCAAGTTCTCCAGCCCCCGGGTCTCGATCACCACCGGATTCTCCGACGCCCGATCCGCCGAGACCACCAGTCCCCAAGAACTCCCCGTAAGCCGCACGGCCTCGTCGAGCAGCGTAGCCGCCGCTGCGTCGGAAGACGTTCCGGCCGTGTCCAGGCGCTCGTAAAGCCTGGCGAGAGCGACGCCGACCTCAGCTTCCCACTCCCAGCGGCGAGCGTTGCGCCGAAATGCCGCCAGCCGCTCGCCGGCCTTTCGAAGCACCCGGCGCAGGGCGCTGCCGACGGTCTCAAACACGATCGGCTCCAACATGCGGAAAAGCGTCTGTCACCGCCCCGATTTTATGCGCCGTCCCTTGGGAAAACTCGGCTCAGTTTTGTTAATTGATTGATAAAACTAGGAAAATTATTCTTGTTTTTTTGTGACTGTCGCCGTCCAGGGCCGCAATTCTCCGGGACGGTGCGCTGGGGCGCATTTCGCTATGCTGGAATCGCTGGCCCCGGAGACCGCGGGCCCCCAAAAGGACGATATGAGCGATCCACAATCTGGCGCGCCTCGAGTGCGCATCGACAAGATCTATACCCGGACGGGTGATGAAGGCCGGACGCGGCTGGCGAGCGGCCGCATGGTCTCCAAGGCGGACCCGCGGTTGGAGTGCTACGGCACGATCGACGAGCTGAACGCCTTTGTCGGGATGGCCCGGCTCACGGCGAGCGGCCTGTCGGCGCGAGAGCCGAGGCTGAAGCCTCTAGCGGACAGCCTGCTGCGGGTGCAGCACGAACTTTTCAATGCCGGGTCGATCCTGGCGGCGGATGTGAGAGAGGCCGGCGAGGACCAGGCGGCGGCCACTGCGCGGGCGGTGGTGCGGCTGGAGCGGGAAATCGATGCGGCGGCGGCGGACCTGCCGCGGCTCGAGTCATTCGTTTTGCCGGGCGGGAGCCGGCTGAACGTCGAACTGCACGCTTGCCGGACGGTCTGCCGGCGCGCAGAGCGGCTGGTGGCGGGTCTCGCGGCGAAGGAGCACGTTCCTTCCGAGGTACTCCGATACTTGAACCGGCTGAGTGACGCTTTCTTCGCATGGAGCCGGTGGGTGAACCATCTGCTTCACGTGGACGAGGTGTTGTGGAATCCCAGCCAAGCCGACTCGGCGCCGGGCGACGGCTGAAATGCGGCGGCCGTCGTTGCGGCCGCCGTGCTCAGGAGCGCCGGGCGAAGGCGGCTTCGATGAGTTGCGCTTGCTCCTGCAGGTGCCGGCGGTAAGACCCCGTAGCCGGGGCGGCGCTGGCGGGTCGTCCCACGTACCGGAGGCGGCGCTGACGCTCGGCGAGGAGCGGCTGCATCTGTTCCCAGACGAAGCGCCAGGCGCCCATGTTCCGGGGCTCTTCCTGCACCCACACAAGGTCGTCCGCTCCCGCGTACCGGTTCAAGATCTCCGCGATCCCGCCGGAGGGGAAAGGATATAACTGCTCGAGCCGGATCAAGGCGATGTTGTGCGCCTTTTTCTCTTCCCGAGCGGCGGCTAACTCGTAGTAGATCTTCCCAGAGCAGAACAGGAGGCGCGCGACGCGGTCAGGCGGCGGTCCGTCGGCGTCGTCGAGCACCTCTTGAAAGCCGCCCGAAGTGAGCGCTTCCACCGAAGAAACGCATCTCGGGTGGCGCAACAGGCTCTTCGGGGTGAAGATGATGAGCGGCTTGCGGACGCCGCGGCGGTCCGGCCCGCCGTACATCTGGCGGCGTAGCAGATGAAAGTACTGCGCCGGGGTGGTGCAGTTGGCCACCTGGATGTTGTTCTCGGCGGTGAGAACGAGGAAGCGCTCGATCCGGGCGCTGGAGTGCTCGGGCCCCTGGCCTTCGTAGCCGTGGGGCAGCAGCATCACCAGGCCGCTCGGCTGGCCCCACTTCTGCTCGGCGCAGGTGATGAACTGGTCGATCATGATCTGAGCGCCGTTGGCGAAGTCGCCGAACTGGGCTTCCCAGATGACGAGCGTAAGCGGATCGCCCACGCTGTAGCCGAACTCGAAACCAAGGACGGCGTACTCGCTGAGCGAACTGTCGTAGACCTCGAACCGCGCCTGGTCCGGCGCGAGGTGCTGCAAGGGAATGTACTCGCGGCCATCTTCGTAGTCGAACAGGGCCAGGTGGCGCTGGCTGAAGGTGCCGCGGGAGCTGTCCTGCCCACTCAGGCGCACCGGCGTGCCTTCGAGCACCAGGCTGCCGAAGGCGAGGGCTTCGGCAGTGGCCCAGTCCATCGGAGCGCCCTCGAGGACGGCGCGGCGGCGCTCGAGGAACCCCCGGAGCTTCGGATGCAGGTGGAAGTCCGGGGGCAGTTGGGTGATGCCGTTGACGACGCGCTCGACGGTGCCCCGATCCACCGCCGTGCGGGGACAGTAGGTGGAGACCTGCCCCGGCTCCAGCTTGCCCAAGTCCTGAATCTCGTAGTGCGCTTCTTTCTCCTGCGCTTTGCGGTAGCCCTCTTCCAGCCGCCGCTTGAACTCGCGCCGCCGCTCGGCGACCCATTCCTTGGAGACCACGCCCTCGCGCACCAGCTTTTCACTGTAAAGTGTGGCCACCGAGGGATGGTTCCGAATCTTCCGGTACAGGATGGGCTGGGTGTAGCTGGGGTCATCGGCCTCGTTATGGCCGTGGCGCCGGTAGCAGAACATGTCGATCACCACGTCCTTGCCGAACTCCTGGCGATAATCGAAGGCCAGCTCGACGACTCGCGCCACCGCCTCCGGGTCGTCGCCGTTGACGTGGAAGATGGGCGCCTGGACCGTCTTGGCGACGTCGGTGGAGTAGGGCGAGGAACGGGCTTCCTCGGGGCCGGTGGTGAAGCCGATCTGGTTGTTGATGATGACGTGGATCGTGCCGCCGGTCGAATAGCCGCGAAGCTGGGACAGATTCAACGTTTCGGCCACGACGCCTTGCCCGGCGAAGGCGGCGTCTCCGTGGACGAGGATGGGAATGACGCGCTTGCGTTCGGCGTCGCCGAGGCGGTCCTGCTTGGGGCGCACGATGCCTTCGACGACGGGATCCACCGCCTCGAGGTGGCTTGGGTTCGGGGCCACCGCCACGGCGAGCTGGTGGCCCTGTGGCGAGCGGTGGGCGCCGGCGGCGCCGAGGTGGTACTTGACGTCTCCCGAGCCCTGCGTACTCTGCGGATCGATGTAGCCTTCGAACTCGGCGAAGATCTGGGTGATCGGCTTGCCGACCACGTTGCTAAGGACGTTCAGGCGGCCCCGGTGCGCCATGCCGATGACCGTTTCGACGACGCCGCGATCCGCCGCGAGATCGAGCAGTTCATGGAGGATCACGATCGCCGCTTCGGCGCCTTCGAGCGAGAAGCGTTTGTGGCCGACGAAGCGCGCTCCCAAGAAATGTTCGAACTCCTCGGCTTCCAGGAGGCGTTGCAGGATCCGGACGCGGCGCTCGGTGGCGATGGGCCAACTGTTGGCCTGCGGTTCCATCCGCTGCTGGAGCCACTGCTTCTGCTCCGGATGCTGGATGTTCATGTACTCGCACCCGATCTTGCCGCAGTAGGTGCGCCGGACCGTCTCGAGGATCTCGCGTAGCGTGGCGACGCGGTGCGGCGAGCCCTCCCCCAGCGGCTGGCCCAAAGTGCCGGTGAGGAACTCGCGATCCAGGTCCCAGATCGTGAGGCCGTAATTGGCAGGATCCAGCTCGGGGTGGTAATGGGGCTCCGAGCCCAGGGGATCGAGGTCGGCCACCAGGTGCCCGCGCACGCGATAGGCGTTGATGAGCTGAAGCACGGCCGCCTCTTTGGCGATCTCCGCGGTGCGTTCGCCCCCGATGCCGGCGATGGAAGTGGCCCGATCCCGCTCCCACGGGATCGGGTGGTAAGGAATGCGGAGCGCGGCGAAGATCTCCTCGTAGAAACCGTGCTTGCCTTCCAGCAGCTCTTGAAGGCGTCCCAGGAACATGCCGGATTCGGCGCCTTGAATGATGCGGTGGTCGTAGGTGCACGTCACCGTCATCACCTTGCCGATCCCCATGGCGGCCAGCATCTCCGGATCGGAGCCCCGGTACTCGGCCGGATAATCGATCACCCCGGTGGCGATGATCGCTCCTTGTCCCGGCATCAATCGCGGCACCGATGCCGATGTGCCGACGGTACCGGGGTTCGTCAAGGAAACCGTCGTGCCCTCGAAGTCGGCGACGTTCAGGCGGCCCGACCGCGCCCGCTGGACCAGGTCGTCGAACGCGGCCAGGAAGCGCTCGAAGTCCAACGCTCCGGCATTTTTGATGTTTGGCACCAGCAGCATCCGGGCGCCGTCGCGGCCTTCTACGTCCACGGCGACTCCCAGATTGATCTCGCGGCGGGCGATGCGCGCCGGCCCGTCGGGAGACTCGGAGTAGGCGCTGTTCAGGTTCGGGAATTCCCGCAGGGCGCGGGCGACGGCGAAGGCGATCAGGTGGGTGAAGGAGACCTTGCTCTTGCCCGCCAATACCCGTTGCTGATTGATGAGGCGGCGGTTTTCCTCCATCGCCTTCACGGGGATCGTGCGCTGCGAGGTGGCGGTGGGAACCGAGAGGCTGGCCTCCATATTCCGGGCGAGGCGAGCGGGAGCGCCTCGCAGAACTCTCACCTGAGCGTCCGGCCCAAGCTGCGGGACGGGGGTCACGGAAGGCCGGACCAGAGCCAGATCCGCCGCCTCGCGCGCGCCGCCGTTGTGTTCGAACAGCGAGCGCCAGCTCTCGTCCACGGAGGCGCGGTCATGCAGGAATTGAAGGTAGAGTTCGTCCTCGACCCACTGGTTGACGCCGGATGCTCCTGCGGTTTTCTTTTCGGCCATCGGTGTGGATTACCCTCGATCTCGACTCCTGAGCGGCGGTCTGCGCCAGCGCTGCTCTGACGCCCATGATAGCGCGGGGCCGTCGGCCGGGTCGCGGTGATGAAGGCGCAAGAATTCCCCTCCCCAATCGTGCTTGGATCCAGCCCGGCGTCAGGTTCTCGGCTTATTTATGGCGGTAGGTGATGCGTCCTTTGGTCAGGTCGTAAGGAGACATTTCGACGGTGACCCGGTCCCCCGGAAGGACGCGAATCCGGTGGCGGCGCAGCTTGCCGGCGAGATGAGCCAGAATGACGTGCTCTTTGTCGTGGTCCAATTGCACGCTGAATAAACCGCTCGGAAACTTCTCGATGACTGTCCCCTGAACCTCGATATTGTCCTCTTTGCTCATTGTCCTCCTATTGGATAGTTCTGCGGAGATTTCCAGCGAGACTCCGCCACATCCATTATACTCGCGGCACTCGAGCGCATCGCGTTCAGGGCAAAGGGGATCCAGCAAAGAGTCCAGGAGGGGAGCGGTCCGCAGCTCGCCAGCGCAGCCGGCGCATAGGCTCCACACGGCGAGAAAAGACAGGGAAGGGGCCGAAGGAGCCTCTTCTCCCGGTCTCGGGCGCTTGTCTCCTTGTTGAACGGCTGGTCCGCCCCCCCGGGAGCACATCCGGCCGCTATTAGGGGACGGACCGCCTTTATTGGCTCTCCGGAGAGCTTCCCGAGACAGCCGCCTGCTTGGGGACGTCAACCCGCTGCTGCTGGGCCAGGAACTGCTCCAGACGGCTCAACTGCTCCCGCACCAAGGGAGCGTTGCGGGCGTTGGGTGTCAACTCGAGATACCGTCTTAGGTGAGCGACCGCTTCTTCGTACTGGTTCTGAAACGCGAGCGCGAGACCGAGAATCTGCTCCAATTGCGGCCGCTGTTTCCAGTAATTCATCTTGATGGCTTCCCGCGCGCTCTTCTCTGCGGCGCTGTTGTTCTTCAAGTTGAGGTGCGCCATCGAGTTGAGGAAGTAGGCTTCGGGGAAGTCGTAGGGGTTCCTCTTGAGGACAAGGCCCGTGAGGTCGGCCACCTTCTGCCACTCGTTGTTCATGGCGTCGAGGTAGGCGAGCTTCACGTAAGGATTCATGTATTTCTTGTCGGCCTCGATGGCTTTTTCATACGCCTCGCGAGCTTTCTTGATGTTCTTCTGCGTTTGATAAACCTGCCCCAGGGCGTACCATGCCTCGGCATACTTGGGGTACTCGGCAACAGCTTTCTCAAACTGTTGCAGAGCCTTGTCCCACTTTTTCTTGCCGGCCTCCTTCATGCCTTTGCTGAACGCCTTCTTGGCCTTTTTCGGGGCCTGCAGGCTCGACATTGAAATTGTGTAGCCGCTGACGTTGCCAAGCTTCCGCAGCACGATCGTGCCGACATTGGGGTTGTCGAACAGCTTCCGGCCCGTCAGTTCGATGGAGGTGGACCGGTATCCGGGCAACCGCGCCTGGAGCTCACACCCGGCAAGATCCCGTTCGGAAATCCCGGTCGTGCCGGGCCCGTAGCCGCCGCCCCCCCACTGCGACGGCGAGAGTCCGGGAGGGGTACCATAACTGCCGACGCTGGCATCGGGGATCAGATGTGCATTGCGCCCCACTTCGAAACTGAATCGTCCTTTGGAATCCGTGTAGCCTTCGGGGATCGGCCGGCCGGCGCACACACGTTCGATGACAACGTTGGGTGGCGCCGGGGTTCCGTCCTCGAAGACAACTTTGCCTTGCAGATAGATGGGACGCTGCATTTCAGGGAAACGCTGCCACTGAGGCTGCTGCGTTTGCCCCGGGAATGGTGTCTGGGGCTGACCCGTGGTAGGTGTCGTTGGCCGTGTCGGAGTCGCTCCTCCACCGCCTCCGCGGCTGCCTCCGCCGGTCCCTCCGCCTCCGCTGCCGCCTCCAGTTCCTCCGGTTCCTCCGCTCCCGCCTCCTTGGCTTTGGGCGAGAGCCATCCCTACCGTGAGGGCCACTGTCGCTACGGCGAAGACCAGCCACCGTGCGATCTGCCGGTAGTGCATCTCAAACCTCCTGGGGGAGAGTTGCCCTCATTATGGCATAGAATCTCTGCGTCACAGCCCCCCAATTGGTTACAATGAGGGCATCGAAGTCGCCGATGATGAAGCACAAAGCATTTATTTACATTTCGTTAGGGATTCTCCTCACTTTCGTGGCTTGCACTGAACCTTCACCCGGGCCGGAGCAGGCGGCCGAGCCGGAAGCCCCGCCTGAGCCGATCGACGGGCAAACAGCCTTCTTCCGCATGTTTCCCGCTGCGAGAAACTGGGCGCCCGACGCCCAGGGCCTGCGCCTCGAAAATCTGCGGATCGAAGAGGTGAAGCCCAAGGACGGCAAGTACGGGGCGTGGCGAGCGACCTTCTATTCACCGAGCAAGAACCGCGTGGGCGTGTTCAATTATTCGGTGGTCGAGGTGGGCGGCAAGATTCAGAAAGGCGTCTTCCAGGACCACGAAGAGGCCTACACGTCCGGACTGGAGAAGCCATGGCCGGTAGCCGCTTTCAAGGTGGGATCCGAGAAAGCTTATCAGGTAGCCTTGTCCCGCAAAGAGACCAAAGCCTACATCAAGAAGAACCCTGACCGGCCGGTGAATTTCTTGCTCGAGCAGACCAACCGGCACCCGAACCTAGCTTGGCGCATTTACTGGGGAGAACGGCTCTCGACGAGCGATTTCTCTGTGTTCGTGGACGCCTCGACCGGAGATTTCCTGGAAATCATCCGCTGAGATTCCTGGGCGGGATTCTCACCCTTTCTTCGCGCTCTGGGATTTCCCGGCGGGACGCGCGCGCACGGGCGACCTGACCTTGAGCACCGGGATCAAGCCGTGCTCCTTGTCGGTGTCCTGGGCCGGCATGCGCATGGCCAACTCCTGATTCAGGATGGTGATGAATTCTTCGATCTGCTTCTGCATCGCCTCCATCTTCTCACGCATGTTGAGGATGATCTCGACGCCGGCCAGGTTGACGCCCAATTCTCTGGTGAGCTTCAAAATCAGTTCGAGGCGCTGCAGGTCCTGCTCGGTGTAGAGGCGGGTGTTGCCTTCGGTGCGGGACGGCTTGAGCAACCCTTCGCGCTCGTACAGGCGTAGCGTCTGCGGGTGGATGTCGTATTGCTCCGCTACTGCAGAGATCATGTAGCCGGCCCGCTTTCTGGTCTTGGATTTCGTCCCTTTACTCCTCGGCATCGCTCACGCCCTCACTTGCTCCCACAGCTTCGCGCGTGGGTCCTCCGGATGCAACTTGGCCAACTCCCTGAGAATCTCCCGGGTCCGCTCGTCCCGCGCCAGCGGCGTCTGCAAGACCACTTCGACGATCTGGTCTCCGCGCCGGCCCTTGCGGGTGTTCATCACCCCTTTCCCCCGCAGGCGGAGCTTCTGACCGTTTTGGGTCCCTTGCGGGATTTTGAGCAGGGCCCGCCCGTCAATCGTGGGAACTTCGATCTTGGTACCCAGCGACGCTTCCCAGACGGTGACGGGGACCTTGATGTGGATGTCGTCACCCACCCTTTCGAAAAAGGGGTGCGGCTCTACACGGACCGTGATGTAAAGATCGCCAGAAGGGGCGCCTCCCGTACCGGCGTTGCCTTTGCCGGCGACCCGAAGACGGTCGCCGGAGTTGACGCCTGGGGGAATGCGGACTTCGACAGTCTCGGCCTTCAGTACGCGGCCCTCGCCGTGGCAGGCCGGGCAGGCGTTCTCCAGGCGGCCCGTGCCGCTGCAGCGCGGGCACGTCAGGTTGAACCGCATGGCTCCCGCCGTCTGCGTCACGGTGCCGGAACCATGGCACTCCGGACAGACCGTGCTGGCGCCGCCGGCTGTTCCCAAGCCGTTGCACCGGCTACAGGCCACCTGCCGGTTGATCGACAGCCGGACCTTCGTGCCGTGGATGGCCTCCCAGAAGCCGATATTCAGGCCGTACTCCAGGTCGGTTCCGCGTTGAGGCTGCGGCCTGGCTTCCCGGCGCGCCCGGCGGCCGAAGAACTGACTGAAGATATCACTGAAACTCGTTCCACTGAAGGGGCCTTCCCGTGCTGAGCCTGCGCCGGAGGCGAAATCAGAGAAATCGAACCCACCGAAATCGAAGCCGAATCCCGTGCCTGGGCCGGACCGGAAACCGCCGGCGCCGGTTGCCTGGGCGTTCTCGGAGTAGAAGCCATACTGGTCGTACATCTTGCGCTTCTTGGGATCGTTCAGCACCGAGTAGGCTTCCTGTATCTCCTTGAAACGCTCCTCGGCGGCCTTGTCGCCCGGGTTGACGTCCGGGTGGTACTTGCGGGCGAGACGCTTGTACGCCTTGCGGATTTCGTCCGCCGAGGCGTTCCGCTTCACTCCGAGAATCTCGTAGTAGTCTTTGGCCGCAGGCATAATTGTTCCGGCAGCCGGCGGCCGTGGCCCAACCTCCTAGCCGGAGACGAACCAGCGGCCGCCGGCCGGTCAAGGACCGATCGAAACGAGTTTACTTCTTGCTGTCGTCTACGTCCACGAATTCGGCGTCTACGACGTCGTCTTTCTTTTCCTCGCCGGGCTGCTGAGCGCCCGTGGCGGCGCCCTGGGCGCCAGAGCCCGTCTGGGCCGTTTGCGCCGCCGAGGCCTTGTACATGGCTTCGGCCAGCTTGTGCGACGCGGTGGTCAGCCGGTCCATGGCCGACTTGATCCGGTCGATGCCGCCCTCCTGGATGGCCTTCTTGGTCTCCTCGAGGGCCTCCTCGACATTCTTGGCGTCGCTCTCGGGGATCTTGTCGCGATGCTCGCGCAACATCTTCTCGATGTTGTAGACCATCGCGTCGGCTTGATTCTTCGTTTCGATCTCTTCCTTGCGCTTGCGGTCCTCGGCAGCGTGCGCCTCGGCCTCTTTCGCCATACGCTCGACCTCTTCTTTGGTCAGGCCGGACGACGACGTGATGGTGATCTGCTGCTCGTTGCCCGTGGCGAGGTCCTTCGCGCTGACGTTGAGGATGCCGTTGGCGTCGATGTCGAACGTGACCTCGATCTGCGGCACGCCCCGCGGAGCCGGTGGGATGCCGACGAGCTGGAAGACGCCGAGCAGCCGGTTGTCCTTGGCCATGGCGCGCTCGCCCTGGTAGACCTTGATTTCCACCGACGTCTGGTTGTCGGCGGCGGTGGAGAAGATCTCGCTCTTGCGCGTCGGGATCGTCGTATTGCGCTCGATCAGCTTGGTGAAGACCCCGCCGAGGGTCTCGATGCCGAGCGACAGCGGCGTCACATCGAGCAACAGAACGTCTTTGACGTCTCCGGCCAGCACGCCGCCCTGGACGGCCGCGCCGATAGCGACCACCTCGTCGGGGTTGACGCTCTTGTTTGGCTCCTTGCCGAAGAGGTCGCGGACGATCTTCTGCACCAGGGGGATACGCGTGGAGCCGCCCACTAAGACGACCTCGTTGATCTTGTCCGGCGTCAGGCCTGCGTCGGAGAGAGCCTGCTTGCACGGTTCAATGGTCTTCTCGACGATCGGCCGGATCATCTCCTCGAACCGGGCCCGCGTCAGCTTCATCACCAGGTGCTTGGGGCCCGTCTGGTCGGCGGTGATGAACGGCAGGTTGATCTCGGTCTCGAGCAGGGTCGAGAGCTCGATCTTGGCCTTCTCGGCGGCCTCCTTCAAGCGCTGGAGCGCCATCTGGTCCTTGGAGAGGTCAATGCCTTGCTCCTTCTTGAACTCGTCGATGATCCAGTCGATCAGGACCTGGTCGATGTTGTCGCCGCCGAGATGCGTATCGCCGTTGGTGGCCTTCACTTCGACGACGCCTTCGCCCACCTCGAGGATCGAGATGTCGAAGGTGCCGCCGCCGAAGTCGTAGACGGCGATCGTCTCGTCCTTCTTCTTGTCGAGACCGTAGGCCAGAGCGGCGGCCGTGGGCTCATTGATGATCCGCATCACCTCCAGGCCGGCGATCTGCCCGGCGTCTTTGGTGGCTTGCCGCTGGGCGTCGTTGAAGTAGGCCGGCACCGTGATGACTGCCTTGGTCACCTTTTCGCCCAAATAGGCCTCGGCGGCATCCTTCAGCTTCCCGAGAATCATCGCCGAGATCTGAGGCGGCGAGTACCGCTTACCTTGCACCTCGACCCAAACCGTGTCACCTTCGCCCGAGATGACTTTGAAGGGCACCATTTTCATCTCTTCGGTGACCTCGTTCATGCGGCGCCCCATGAACCGCTTGATCGAGTAGATGGTATTCTCGGGATTGGTGACGGCTTGCCGTTTGGCTACCTGGCCGACCAGCCGCTCGCCGGTCTTGGTGAACGCAACTACGGACGGAGTCGTGCGGGAGCCTTCCTGGTTAGGGATGACCACCGCCTGGCCCCCCTCCATCACGGCTACCACCGAGTTGGTCGTGCCCAGATCAATTCCGATGATTTTGCTCATATGTTTCGAACACCTCCCAATCCAGAAACTTGACTGCCAGCCTGCCCGCGCCGACAGATTGGATCAAGTTTCCGGCGCAGCTCACCGCTACGGCACATCAATCTCGCCCGGCTCCCGTCCTAGGCCGGTCCGGACCCAGTCCGGAGTCACCGGCCCGTGCCGTCCGAGCCGCCGGAAGCACGGTTCGCGGTTCGCGGCTGACCAAGAGCGACATCAGAAGCGGGAATCCCGCCGCAGCAGGAGCCCCGAACGCTCCCTTAGTACAACTACATTATTAAATCTTAGTAAGATTTTGTCAAGTATTTTTTTAGCCGCCCTCGCGCTCAGCCTCTGCACGTCCTCCGCGCGCGCCGCCGAAATCCTCGTCGCGGCCGCTGCCAGTCTGGCGCCGCTCGGAGACGATATCTCCACACATTTTCAATCGGTTAGCGGGCATCAGGTGAGGTTCGTCTTCCATGCCAGCGGGATGCTGGCCCGCCAGATCGCCAATGGCGCCCCCTACGACGTCTATCTGTCGGCGAACGAGCGGTACGTCCAGCAACTGCTCGACTCCGGCGACCTATTGCCTGAAACCCTGCGCGTGTACGCCTTCGGGCGGCTGGGCTTGTGGGCCCCGGGCGGAGGCATCCGGACGCTCGAGGATCTGACGGCGCCGGCGGTGCGCCGGATCGCGATGGCCAACCCGTCCCACGCGCCTTACGGGGTGGCGGCGAAGCAGGCGCTTCAGCGGCGCGGGCTGTGGGAGCGGCTGAAGCCGAAGATCGTCTTGGGGGAGAATGTCAGGCAGGCGTTTCAGTACGCCGAGAGCGGAAACGTCGAGGCTGCCCTGACTGCCTGGACCTTCGTCGCCCGCCGCGGAGCGATGCTCATACCCGAGAAGTGGCACGAGCCGATCCGGCAGACCGGGGCGGTGGTAAGCCGCTCGGCCCACCGGGAGATCGCCAGGGAGTTTCTGGAGTTTCTGGCGGGGAATGAGGGGCGGCAGATTCTGCGGAAACACGGGCTTTTTCCGCCGGAGCAGTAAACAGGCGAGGAGTGGTTCCGGTCGCGGGGCGTTGATAGAATCGACCGTGTCATGGCAGGACTGAGCCGCAGAGAGTTCCTGGGCGCCGGCGCTCTGGCGGGCGCGGCCGCCCCGCCGATGCGCGCCGGTTCGCGGAAACCCAACGTGCTGGTGATCTACACCGACGAGCACTCCTGGTGGACGCTCGGCGTCTACGGGAGCCGCCTGGTGGGGACGCCCAACATCGACCGCATAGGCCGCGAGGGGGCGGTCTTCCGCAACTACTTCGTCAACAGCGCCGTATGTACGCCCTCGCGGGGCTGTTTCATCACCGGCCGCTATCCCCACGCCCATGGGGCTTACCGGAACAACATCGAGCTGAACCGGGACGAAGTGACGCTGGCCCACCTGTTCCAGCGGGCTGGCTACGAGACCGGCATGGCCGGCAAATGGCACCTGGATGGTGAGCCGCGGCCGGGCTGGATGAAGCCGGCCCGCTCGATGGGTTTTGCCGACTGCAAGTGGATGTACAACCGGGGCCACTGGAAGCGGGTCGTCGAGCGGCCCTGCGGCTGGCCGGAGAACCGTTCCCGGGCGCGCATCGGCCGCCAGCTCATCCAGCCGCGGCTGCCCGACGGGATGCCGGATATCGACTACGACGTGAACGCTCCGGGCCGGTACTTCACTGACTGGCTCACCGACAAGGCCATCGAGTTCTGCACGAAGAAGCGTGACAGGCCGTTTTTCTACTACCTCAGTATCCCGGATCCCCACACGCCCTTCAGCGTCGGGCCGCCCTACGATACGATGTACCCGCCCGAGGAGATGCCGGTCCCCCCAACGCTGTACCAGGAAGACTTGCCCGACTGGGCGGCGGCCGCCCGAGACCAGCTCGTCCGGCGGGAGAAGTGTTCCTCCTGGCGCGACCCGAGGCGCGCCGAGATCCTCAAGCGGCGTAAAGCTCAGTACTGCGGCATGGTGAAATGCATCGACGACAACGTCGGCCGGCTCTTGCGGGCGCTCAAGGCCGCGGGCAAGCTCGACGACACGTTGATCCTCTTCAGCGCCGACCACGGCCAGTACATGGGCGAGCACGGCCTCTATTTCAAGAACCAGCTCTACGAGACGGCCCACCGGGTACCGATGCTAATGCGCCTGCCGGGCGTGATCCGGCCGGGCACGGTGATCGAGGAGTGTGTCGGGTCGGTGGATGTGCAGCCGACCATCCTGGGCTTGCTGGGCCTCGACAAAAGCGGCCGGGAGCAGGGCCGGGACGCTTCGGCGCTGTTACGTGGGGAGCGCATCGATTGGAGAAACGAGGTCTGGATCCACCACAGCAGCCTGGAGCGGGCTGGCGTGTTTACCCCGGAGTGGGAGTTCGCTTTGGTCAAAGACCATGACGCGATTCTCTTCGACCGGCGCAACGACCCGGACCAGGTGCGCAACCTGGCGAAAGATCCGCGCTACCGGAGCACTGTGGAAGAACTCACGGCCCGGGTGATCGAGCACAACCGCGAAGTGGATGCGCCGGAGCTGCGTTGGCTGTCCAGGCTGGAGCCCTCCGGGGGCGGCTGAGCGGTCACGGGTTTCCAGCGCCCGCCGTCTGGCGGGCAGCGATTCTCACCACTTTCGGCCTTACCAGCCGCTCGAAATCGCGATACGCCATCCGGATCAACTCGGTATGGGAGCCGGCGTTGAAGGCGATCTCTTCGTCCTGCGTAAGTTCTTCGGCCACGTAGACGTCCATCCCGTAGAGGTTCCCGAACGGCGGCATGGCGCCGGTCTCGCATTCGGGGAACATTTCTTGGAACTCCGCTTCGGTGGCCAGCCGCACCATGTTACTGCCGGTGGCCGCCTTGAGAAGGTCGAAATCGATCTGGTACGACGCGGGCAGCACTACCATGGCCATCTTGTCGTCGAGGACGACCATGACGACCTTGGCAAGATCTTTGCCTTTTATGTGCGCACTCGCGGCGACCTCTTGCGCGGTGTATGCCCGGGAATGCGTGATCGTGATGTACTTGACGCCGTTCGCGTCGAGAAATTCCTTCAGCTTTCTGGCCGGCATGGGGTTCTCCTTTCTGCGGCCTCCGCGCCTTTCCATGCGCGTTGCGTGGGTCCTCTGCTGCCCTCATAGTAAGGCGGACCGCCTCCGATGAAAAGATAAATCGTGCGTTGCGCGGGCTGCCACTCCTGTTTGGGCCACGGGCAGCGGCATTGCATACAATAACGACATGTCGAATAGAGTTCTGGCGCTCTTGCTCATCTCGGCCGCGGTGACGGCGGCGGCCGAGCCGATGGCCTTCCGGATCGTTTTCGGAGATCGCCGGGACCGGCCGGCCGATTATTCGGGATCGATTCAGGTCACGCCCGGTGAGGTGGTGCGGATCGAGCCGTGGCGGTTCCTCGACGGCGATTCGATCCAGGGAAACAGCGGCTGGAAACTCATACTGAAGCGGCGCCCGTTCGAGAACCAGCCGGACAAACCGCGCCGCATGATGGCGGATCCGCAGGTCATCAACGTTGTCCCCGCCGGCGTGGTGGTTACGGTGAACGCTCCGGCGACCGCAACGGCGCGCGTAAAGACGGCGCAGGGCTCTTTCGAGATATTCCTCGACGAACTGCGCTCGCGCCATCGCTTGCGGTTCCTCGACGGGGACGTGGTCGTCGAGCGTGCGCCCCTGACGCAGCGCGTCTCGCCTTCTTCCGGGGCCGAGCCGCCCGAGCAGTTCGACTATCCGTCGATGGCGGTCGGGGCCGGCGGCGAAGTTTGGGTGGCATGGCAGGGCTACCTCGATCTGGGCGAGCACGTCTACGTGCGCCGCTTCGACGGCAAGGCGTGGGGCGAGGTCGAGCGGCTGACGGACAAGAAAGGCGACATCTTCCGGACGGCGATCGGGATCGACGCCCGGGGACGCGTCTGGGTCGTCTGGGGCGAGCGCGACGGGCAAACCTGGCACCTCTACGCCCGGCGGCGGGAGAGCGGCCGCTGGGGCCCCCGCGTGCAGATCACGCGGGAGCACGGGCCGAATACCTTCCACCGGCTGGCGGCGGACCGTGAAGGCAACCTTCACCTGGTGTGGGTAGGTTACGACGGCGGGCAGTCCTACGTCTATTGGAGCCGTCTCTCGGGCGACGAATGGACACCGCCGCGCCGGATTAGCGGTCCGAGCGCTTGGAGCCCGGAGGCGGCGGCGGATTCGGCCGGGAATTTGTGGGTGGTCTGGGACAGCTACCGGACGGGGAACTACGATATCTTCCTCCGCCAGGTGAGCCGGGACGGTACGCTCGGCGAAGAGATGCAGGTGACGAAGTCGTCCCTGTTTCAGGCGCATCCGACGGTGGCCGTGGACAGGCAGGACCGCGTTTGGGTAGCCTGGCACGAATCCGGCGCCAACTGGGGCAAGGATTGGACCCACGAAGACCCCGAGCGCGCGACCGTGCTCTATGTGGACCGCCGGCCCAAGGTGGCGGTCTATGAAAACGGCCGCTGGCGGCAACCGGCGACGGATCTGATCTCCGCCGTGCCGCTGCGCTACCGCCGCTACGTCCAGTACCCGCGCCTGGCCGCCGACGCGCAGGGCCGGATCTGGTGCACGCTACAACTGCGCACCTCGACGGCCCACAACCGCGGCGACTATTGGGCCTTCGACGGCCGCTGGGAATTCTATCTGACGACGCTCGACGGGGACCGCTGGCGCCCGGCCATGCCGCTGCCCAATTCGAGCTCCCGGCCCGAGGGGACGATGCTGGTGGTCCCGGACGGTCCGGGCGTCCGCCTGGTGTGGGCCAACGACAACCGGCCGCTGTTCGCCAGGGCCTTCTATGCGCGGATTCCGACGCGGTATGAGATCTGGACCGCCGCCTACGCCGATTCCGGCCCCTTGCCGGATCTGCGCTTCGAAGACTTCACCGAGCGGAACGTCAACATCCGCCCGGTCCATCCCAACGAACCGGAAGACCTGAAGCGCATCCGCAGCTACCGGTTGACCTACAACAGCCGCACTCTGCGCATCCTGCGGGGCGACTTCCACCGGCACACGGAGATCTCCTCGGACGGCGCTGGCGACGGCTCGCTCGAGGACTACTTCCGGTACATGATCGACGCCGCCGGCATGGATACCGGCATCGTCGGCGACCACAACGCCGGCAACAACGACGAATACTGCTGGTGGCGGACGGAAAAGGCCTCCGACATCTTCTTAATCCCGGGCCGCTACACGCCGATGTTCGGCTACGAGCGGAGCCCGAGCTACCCGAACGGGCACCGCAACGTCGTTTTCGCCCAGCGGGGGGTGAAGCCGCTGCCGATCCCGCCTGATGAGATGCGGGGCAAAGCGCGGTCCGGCCCGATCCTGTATCCCTACCTGCACAAGTACAACGGCATCGCGATGGTGCACTCGTCGGCGACCAGCCAGGGTACCGACTGGGGGGACAACGATCCCGAGGTGGAACCCCTGGTGGAGCTCTACCAGGGCTACCACGCCAGCTACGAGTATGAGGGCGCGCCACGAGCCGAATCCGACAACCTGCGAGTGATGGTCCACGGGCGGTACCGCCCGCTGGGATTCTGGTGGGAGGCGCTGAAGAAGGGCTACAAGCTGGGTGTCCAGGCCAGCTCGGACCACATATCGACCCACGCTTCTTACACGCTCATCTACTCGCCTGGCACGTCCCGCACCGACATCCTTGAGAGCATGCGGGCGCGCCACGCCTACGCGGCCACCGACAACATCATCGTCGATTTCCGCGCCGAGGCTCCGGACGGCAAGGTCTACATCATGGGCGACGCCTTCCGGGCCGGCAGCGCGCCGCTGCTCAAATTCAAGATCATCGGCACCGATGTCATCACGAAGGTGGACCTCGTCAAAGACCAGAAGTTCGTCTACCACTCCGAACCCAATAGCCGCACGGTGGAGTTCACCTTCCGCGACGAGAAGCCGGAGAAGCGCGAGAGCTACTACTACGTGCGGATCCAGCAGCGGGACCGCAACCTGGCCTGGTCCAGCCCGATCTGGGTGGACTACCGGTGAGAGGGCGCGAGCAAGGCCGTCAGGCCGAAGAGAGGAGTATGAAGACGCGGCACGAAGTCTTGATGCAGGATCCGGAGTACCGGCGGCTGTACGCCATTGAAGGTCTGGTCACCGACACCGCGGAGTTCGTATCGCGGCTCATGGAGGAACAGGGCGTCAACAAGGCCGAATTGGCCCGGCGGCTCGGCAAGTCGCGGGCTTGGGTGACGCGCCTGTTGAGCGGCAGCGCCAACATGACGATGCGAACGTTTGCCGAGCTGGTTTACGCGCTCGGCGCCGAGGCGCAGATCACACGGCGAAAAGGGGCTGTCGCGAAGGGCCACTGACCCGCGATTCCGACTCTCGATAACGGTTCTAGCGGCTGGGTTCTGCTGCCTGGAATGCTGCGGCTCCAGCTCAGGGGGATCGTCTATCATGATCCCTGTGACCCGTATTGGAAGATTCGCCGCGCTCGCACTCGTCGCCGCTGCTTGCCAGGCGCAGACCTGGACTCTGGAACGGCTCTACACGCGGCCCTACATCTGGGGAACCGCGCCGCAGTCGCTCACCTGGGCCAAGGAGGCCCACACGCTGGTCTTCCGCTGGAATCCCGACGGCGGGCGCTTCATGGACCTGTTCGCCTATCACGCTGACGAGCAGCGCCTGGTCCGCCTGACGGATCTCGAGGAGTTCGACGATAAGCTGCTCCATACGAAGGCGGAGAAGGACGAGCGCCGGAGGGTCCACCTGCCGCCCAGGGAAGGGATCCGCTCCTTCGACGTCTCGCGCGACGGCAAGAAGGTGGCCTTCGTCTACCGCGGCGAGCTGTTCCTCGTCCCGACGGACGGCAGCGCCGAGCCGTTCCGTCTCACCCGAACCAAGGCCGCCGAGGGAGCGCCGAAGTTCTCCCCGGACGGCAAACACCTGTTCTCGATCCGCGGCGGCCAGGTGGTGAGGCAGGATCTGGCCACGGGGCAGTTGTGGCAGGTGACCGATATCGAGAAGCCGGAGGCGCTCACCGGCTACTGGGTGGCGCCGGACGGCGAGCGCATCGCCTACCGGGTGCGCCGGGGCAAGATCCGGCAGATGCCGCTGCCCAACTACTCGGGGCGGTTCGTCACCGCCGATATGTTCCCGCGGACGGTGGCCGGCGACGAGATGCCGGCCAGCGCGATCTACGTGACCGACGTGCGGGGCCGCGACCGCGTCCGTGTGGATCTCGGCGAGTGGAAGGGGAAGGGCTGGGTGTCCGAGCCGGTCTGGTCCGAGGACTCCTCGAAGCTCGCCGTGCGGCTGATCGACGCCTCGATGAAGAAGCTCGAGATCCGGGTGGCGGATCCATTGACGGGCAAGTCGAAGGCGGTCTGGAAGGAGGAGGACGAGCGGTGGGTGCGCTGGAACGAGTTCGGCTGGTCGCCGGATTCGCACCGCCTCTGGATCGTGAGCGAGAAGGACGGCTGGGCGCATCTCTATACGGTCCCGGCCGAGGGCGGCGAGCCGGTGCAGGTGACGCGGGGCGAGTGGGAGGTGCGGCCGGAGTGGCTGAGCTTCGACAGGACCCACGAGCCGCAGTGGATCGGCGACTACATCTACTACCACTCCACCGAGGAGGGGACCAATGAGCGGCACTTCTACCGCATCCGGCCGGACGGCACGGGCAAGGAGCGGCTCTCGCGGCGCGAAGGCGTCAACTGCGGCGTCGTTTCCGAAGACGGCCGCTACATCGCCTGGCAGATCGCCGACCTGGAGAACCCCGCGGATCTCTATGTCGGAGACCGCCGCGTCACCCGGCGCGTGAAGCCCGAGTTCGCGGAATTCCCTTGGCCGCGGACGCGCTTCGTCCGCTTCCCTTCGCGCGGCGACAAGCGCATGGTGGCGGCGAAGATGCTGTTGCCGCCCGGCTACGATCCGGACCGCAAAGACGGCAAGAAGTGGCCGGCCGTCTTCTTCATCCACGGGGCCGGCTACGCCACCAGCGTGCTGAAGCAATGGGGCAGCTATCAGGAGCAGCGCTACGTATTCAACTCCTACCTGGCCAACCAGGGCTACGTGATCATGGACCTGGACTACCGGGGCAGCAGCGGCTACGGGCGCGAGTGGCGGACCGGCGTCTACCTGCACATGGGCGGCAAGGATCTCGAAGACGTCCTCGGGGCGGTGGACTACCTGCGCAGCCTGGGCAACATCGACATGGAGCGGATCGGGATCTGGGGCGTCAGCTACGGCGGCTTCATGACGAACATGGCGATGTTCCTGGCTCCGGACGCCTTCCGGGCCGGCTCCTCCTGGGCGTCGGTGAACGACTGGGAGAACTACAACGCCTACTACACCGGCCAGCGCCTGAACACTCCGGCGCGCAACCCGGAAGCTTTCCGCCGCAGCTCGCCCATCACCTTCTCGCGCAAGCTGAAGGGCCATCTGCTGATCGTCCACGGCATGGTGGACAACAACGTGCTGTTCCAGGACGCCGTGCAGCTTGCCGAGAAGCTGATCAAGGAAGGCAAACCATTCGGCCAGGCTTACTACCCGGAAGAAAGCCACGCCTTCGTGCGCGACGAGACCTGGATCGACGCCTGCCGACGGACGGCGGAGTGGTTCGACCGGTACTTGAAGGGCGGCGGGGAGTAGAGCGGCGGCGCCCCAGGCATATGATATAGGCTACTGTTTGACCCGGGCGACCGCGCCATGAAGCTGCCGCCTTTCTATCCCATCGTGGACACCGGAGCGCTGGAGCGTCGGGGCTGCGGCCTGGTGGAAGCAGCGCAGGCGATCGTCGAAGCCGGCGCGCGGATCCTCCAGTTCCGGCACAAAGGACCGTTCTCGCGGCGGGTCTTCGCCGCTGCCGAGCGCGTTGCCGAACTGTGCCGCGAAAGGGGCGTCCTGTTCGTCGTGAACGACCGGGCCGACGTGGCGAAACTCCTCGATGCGGGAGTCCACCTAGGCCAGGAGGACCTGCCTCCGGCGGCGGCGCGCCGCATCCTGGGCGAGGGCGCGGCCATTGGTTTCTCGACGCACAACCGGGTCCAGCTCGAGGCGGCCGCCGAGGAGCCCGTCGATTACGTGGCCCTCGGGCCGATCTTCCCCACGCAAACCAAAGAGCGCCCGGATCCAGTGGTGGGGCTCGACGGCCTGCGCGCCCTGCGGCCGCTGACGGAGCGGCCCCTGGTAGCCATCGGCGGCATCACGCGGGCGGTGGCGAAGCAGGTGCTCGCCGCCGGAGCCGAATCGGTGGCGGTGATCAGCGATCTGTATCCAGACGAGTGCACGCCGGAGACGATCCGCGCCCGGACGTGGGAATGGCTCAAGGCGGTGGGCGAGGGATGAGGGGATTCGCCAATGCCCAATACAACGACTGAGACGAAGCCCGGCCTGATTCGGGGCCTCGGGCTCTTGGACGCCACAACCATCGTTGTGGGATCAATGATCGGCTCGGGAATCTTCGTCGTTCCGGCCGACATCGCGCGGCAGACGGGCTCGGCGGGGCTGGTGCTCACTACGTGGGTCGTAACGGCCCTTCTTACCCTGATGGCCGCCCTCACGTACGGAGAGCTGGCGGCGGCTATGCCGCGAGCTGGCGGGCAGTACGTCTACTTGCGCGAGGCCTACAGTCCGCTATTCGGCTTCCTCTACGGCTGGACATTGTTTCTGGTGATCCAGACCGGCACCATCGCCGCCGTGGCGGTCGCCTTCGCCAAGTTTACCGGCATCCTCGTGCCGTGGTTTTCGGAGTCGCGCTACCTCTTCCATGTTGGGCCTGTCAGCTTGACCACGCAACAATTTCTCGCGATCAGCGTGCTCGTGTTCCTGACGTGGGTGAACACGCGGGGTCTGCGGACCGGGGCGGCCGTGCAGAACGTCTTCACCATCGCCAAGGTCGGAGCGCTGCTCGGGCTGATTGCTCTGGGCTTCGTCTTCCGCAACCCGGAAGCGGTGGAGCGCAACTACGGCCACTTGTGGGACGGCGTCGAATGGGGCTGGTTCGCGGTGAAGGCCGTGGCAGTCGCCATGGTGGGTTCGCTGTTTTCCTCGGATGCGTGGAACAACGTGACGTTCACCGGCGAGGAGGTGCGCAACCCAAGGCGGAACCTGCCGCTGGCGTTGGGACTCGGCGTTGCGGCGGTCTCGTCGCTTTATCTGGCGTGCAACGTCTCGTATCTGAACTTGCTGCCCCTTGAGGCGATGCAGACCGCCGCCGAGGACCGCGTCGGGACCGCGGCGGTCTCGATGGTGCTGGGTCCAGCGGCGGTGCAGTTGATGGCCATCGCTATCATGGTCTCGACCTTCGGGTGCATGAATGGGATGATCCTGGCCGGCGCCCGAGTCTACTACGCGATGGCCCGCGACGGGCTCTTTTTCCGGCGCGTGGCCGAGATCCACCCGAAGCGGCACACGCCGGTAACCTCGCTCGTGATCCAGTGCTTTTGGGCTTGCGTGCTCACCCTCAGCGGCACGTATAGCGATCTCTTGGATTATGTTATATTCGCTGTTCTACTCTTCTACATTCTGACGATTGCGGGAGTCTTCGTGCTCCGGCGCCGGCGCCCTGATATGCCCCGTCCATACCGGGCGATCGGCTACCCGCTGGTGCCGGCCGCTTATCTTGGCGCCGCGGGTTTGATCGAGGTCGTGTTGTTGCTCTACAAGCCGAACTACACCTGGCCGGGGCTGGTCATCGTTCTCCTCGGTATACCCGTTTATTACGTATGGCGGCGCCGGGCGACGGACGGCATGTGAACTCCTGCGGGCATCTTGGGGGAGCGAGGTGGCTCAACGCGCACATTGGAAGTCGAAGGCCGGGTTCATTCTCGCCGCTGCCGGCAGCGCGGTCGGACTGGGAAACATCTGGAAGTTTCCTTACGAGACCGGTGAGAACGGCGGCGGGATCTTCGTCATCGTCTACCTGATGTGTGTCCTCTTCGTGGGCCTCCCGGTGATGACGGCGGAGATCCTATTGGGCCGCGCCGCGCAATGTTCGCCTGTCGGCGCGATGAGAAAGCTCGCGGGGCGCCGCAGCGGCTGGGTGGTGTTCGGCTGGCTGGGGGTCGCTTCGTCTTTCCTGATCCTGTCTTACTACAGCGTGGTCGCCGGCTGGTCGTTGCATTACACGTGGTTGGCCATGAGGGGCGGCATCAGTGGACTGGGGGCCGAGGCGACGAAAGCGATCTATGCCGAGCTGTTCGGTAACCCGTGGTTGAACGTCGGCTGGCATTTCGTTTTCATGGCGATGACGATGGCGGTTGTCGCCGGCGGTGTTTCCAAGGGTGTGGAGCGATGGTCCGTCATTCTGATGCCCGCCCTGTTCCTCATGCTCGGCGGGCTGCTGATCCGGGCGATGACGCTCGACGGCTTCGGCCCGGCGGTGGACTTCGTCTTCGGCTTCCACGCCGAGGATTTCGGCCGCCGCGGGGTTCTGGAGGCTCTCGGTCAGGCCTTTTTCAGTCTGAGCCTCGGCATGGGCGCCATTCTTACCTATGGGAGCTACTTGAAAAAAGATGACGACATCATGTCGGCGGCCATTACAATCTCCGCGCTGGACACGTTGATCGCCATCGCCGCCGCCATGGTGCTGTTCCCGATCATCTTTTCCCACGGCATGGAGCCCGCGGCGGGACCGGGGTTGGTGTTCATCACCATCCCTGTGGCGATCAGTCAACTACCGGCGGGCAGTTTCTTGATGATGGTCTTTTTCGCCCTGTTGGTCGTGGCGGCTCTCACCAGCGCAATATCGATGCTGGAAGTGACCACGTCCTACTTCGTGGATGAAAGGAACTGGTCGCGGATGAAAGCCACGCTCATTGCTGGCGGAGCGATCACTCTGGTGGGCATCCCTTCGGCGCTAAGCGGCAGCGTCTGGTTCTTCGGCTCCAGCATGGTGTCGGTCATCGGGATGAACTGGTTCGACGCTCTGGGATACCTGACCAACAACTTCATGTTGCCGCTCGGCGGACTGGGTATCGCTCTGTTCACGGCCTGGCGGTTGAACGACGCCATCCGGCACGACCACTTCCTTTCCGGTACGAAGCTTGGCGTCTTCTATCGCGCGTGGCTCTTCCTGCTGAAGTTCGTCGTGCCCGTGGCCATTGTCTTCGTATTCCTCGATTCGATCGGCATGCTCCGCAGCAACTGAAACTTTGACGTCCCGAATAGAATCGGAAACACTGGGAAGGGTAAGGCCATGAGACTGCTGAGAATCCTCTCGATCGCAGCGCTGGCTGGCAGTGTTTTGCTCGGGGCGGAAGGCAGCGCCTCCGCGCGGAAGGCCGATTTCTCCGGCAAATGGAAGGCGGATCTCGCCCGCAGCGATTTCGGCTCCATGACGCCCCCGAAATCTTTGGTTCGGACAATCGAGCAAGACAGCCTTTATGTGACGGTAGTGGCGGACCTGCAAACGGTTCGCGGCCGCCAGAGGAATGAGTTGCGCTTCACGCTCGACGGCGAGGAATCGGTGAATCAGGTGGGCGACATCAAAGTGACGGGTTTGGCGCGGATGCTCGGCAGCCACCTGTTGCTGACGACCACTCGCACCGTCGAGGGGAAGAAAGTCGTGCTTGACGAGCTTTGGAGCCTGTCGCCGGACGGCAAGACGCTCACTGTTGAGGGACTCGTCCGGACCTCCGCCGGTGAGGAGCCGATTCTGGTGATCTTTGATAAGCTCGAGCCGTGATCACCAGAAGAACGCTGCTCGCTGCGGCCGCCGGCTTCACCGGGCTGGCGGGGCCGCGCGGGGCGGGCCGCCGGGGAGACGACGGCAACCGCCCCAATATCCTATTTTTCTTCCCGGATCAGCACCGTTTCGATTGGACCGGCGGCAGGCCGGGCATCCCGGTCCGCACTCCGTTCCTGGATCAGATCGCCGCCCGCGGCGTCCGGTTCCGGAAAGCCGTGGTCGCCTCGCCGCTCTGCGCCCCATCGCGGGCTTGCCTCGCTGCGGGCAAAGAGTACGACCGTTGCCGGGTCGCCAGCAACCGCCACGATTTCCCCCTCGACCAGACGACTTTCTATACCTTGCTGCGGGGGTCCGGCTACCATGTCATGGGCTGCGGCAAGTTCGACCTGCACAAGGCCACCGAGGATTGGGGGCTGGACGGCCGGCGCCTGCTGCGGGAGTGGGGCTTCAACGACGGGATCGACAACGCCGGCAAATGGGACGCTTACCGCAATGCGAAAACGCCGAAAGGGCCGTATATCGCCTACCTCCACCGGACCGGACTAATCGGCGTCCACGTAAAGGACTTCGCCCGGCGGCGCGGGAATCTCCGCAACTATTCGGTCACCGAGCCGACGCCGCTTCCCGATCATGCCTATTGCGACAACTGGATCGCGAAGAACGGGCTCGAGCTGCTGGCCAAGGCGCCCAAAAACAAGCCTTGGTTCTTGCAGGTGAACTTCGCCGGTCCTCACGAGCCGATGGACATCACGCAGGAGATGGAGAGACACTGCCGTGGCCGCACGTTTCCCCTTCCGAATCGCTGCCGGGACCTTGATGCCGACACGCACGTCGCCATCCGCCAAAACTATTCTGCGATGATCGAGAACATTGACCGGTGGCTTGGGCGCTATCTCGAAGAACTGGACCGCCGCGGAGAACTGGAGAACACCTTGATCGTCTTCTCCAGCGATCATGGCGAGATGCTGGGCGACCACAGCCGCTGGGCTAAGAGCGTGCCATACCATCCGTCGGTCTCGGTGCCCTTGGTCGTGGCCGGACCCGGCATCCAGCAAGGAGTTGACTCGGACGCGCTCGTCTCCGTGATGGATCTGGCGGCGACATTCCTCGACTATGGGGGCATCGCCCGGCCGGATGACATGGACAGCCGATCGTTGCGCCCGGTGCTGGAGGGCCGGACCGCACACCACCGGCAACAGGTGCTTTCCGGCCTTTATGGCTGGCGGATGGTCTGGGACGGCCGTTACAAGCTGATCACCGGCTTCGATCCCGAAGCTCCGCCGGCTAAACCGAAAAAGCCGAAGACCTTGCTTTTCGACCTGGAGGAGGATCCTCTCGAAAACAACAACCTCGCCCGTGAGAGGCCCGACAAAGTACGGCAGCTCGCGGCTGTGATCAGGGCCGGAGCCGCCGCGTAATCTCCTCCCTATGGCCCCGGCGGGGTTGCTTCCAGCCGCCCGAGGAGTTGCCGTGCGGCATCCTCGTGCCCCGTGACGTCGGGGTGGTCCCCCGAATAGTCCAGGAAAAGCCGGAGGTTCCGGATCGCCGCCTTCCGGTCGCCTGAGCGGGCGGCGAGGACTCCGCGGAGGTAAAAAAGCCGAGGGAAGACCAGACTGTGGTAGGAGGATTCGGTCCGCGGCTGCCAGATCGGGTTCGGTTCGAGCAGCCGCCGCGCTTCTTCCAGATTGCCCCGCTCGATTTCGGCCCAGGCGAGAAGAACCGCCATGCGGTCCCGGTCAAGAGCCGGAGCGCTCTCGTAAACTTCCCGGAGGGGAACCGCCGCTTCTCCGGGCTTCTCTGAGAGAAGCAGCCTGTAGGCGCGCGCGAGCAAGCGCGATTCCCGGGAGGCGCTCTGTCGGCGCTTCTCCTGATCCGGCGCCTCGCTGAGGCGCCAGGTGATGATTGCATCTTCACCGACCAGGCGGCCGCCGGTGATCTTGGCCGCTGCCCGAAGCTGCTCCCGAGCCTTCGCCGCCTGCCCCATCAGCGCGCGCCAGGCGGCCAATTGCACCCGCATTTCGGAAAGGTTCCGCGGCGGAAGGCGTTTCTCGGTGGCGCGCCGCTCCAACTCCTCGATGGCTTGCGACCGCCGGCCTGTCCAGTAAAGCCAACGAGCCTCCAAAAGATCGATGCCGGGATCGCCCAGGTCGCGCGCCGCTTGCGCGTACCGGTCGAACAGTTCCTGCGCTCCGTTCCGGTCTCCGCGGAACAGGCGGCACCAGGCCGCTTTGAGCAGGGCGATGCCTCCCTGGAAGTCAGGGTCGCGCTCATAGGCTTTCAGGAAGTGGCCTTCGGCTTCCGACAGGCGTCCGAAACGAAAACAGATCTCCCCCATCGAGTCGATCGCGTTGACGTTTTCCGGATCGGCTTCGCGGTAATGCTCCAGGCTCTTGAATGCCGTCCGAGGATCGTTCGCGTACGCGGCGGCGTAGGCGCGGGAGTTCCACCAGGCCGGGTTTTCGGGATCGGCGGCCGCGGCCCGGTAGTACCACTCGGCGGCTTTCGCATAATCGTGTAGCGAAAGGAACGTCTGCGCTGTTCTTCCCGCCATGCTGGAATCGGAGGGCAAGAGAAGAGAGAGCTTTTCCAAGGCTGCGGCTGTGCGCGGTTTGTCGTCGGATAAGAGCGCTTTGAAGAATTCAAAATAAGCTGAAGTAACGTCGTCCAGGCCCGTGCGGGGCGCGGCGTCGAGCAGCTTGTCGGCTGCCCGCCGCTCTCCGCCTCGGATTAGCAGGTCTGCCAAGAAAAGGCGCGCTTCGTGAAACCCGGGATCGGCGCTCAATGCGGCTTCGAGGGCCTCTCGCTGCTGTTGAGAATTGGTGAGTGAGAAAGCTCGCGCATACTGCCGAAGCGCTTCGAGATTGCTGGTTCCGAAGCGGCGCCGCCGAATCTGCAGCGTTTCGCCGGCGTACCGGGACACTTCGAAAACGCCCCTCCGGGGAACGCACCGGACGAAACGGCGGCTGATCTTTGACCGGGCGACGTTTTCAAGGGCAAAGTGGAACGACAACCCCTGGGCGCATGTAGAGAAGTACCCGTGCAGAATGTGTGTCGCACGCCCGTTGACGGCTGTCGCATAGTCGGACGCGTAAAAGACGAAGCTGCGTTCATTCCCCGCCGCTTCCTGCGCGATGATCGTGGCGGCCGCTGCTCCGACCCAGTCCAGGCCGGCCTCCGGCGTGAGGTTTTCCAACGGAATGACGGCGACCCGCCGCAACTCGGGGTTCGAGAAGCCGGGGACGCAAGAAGCGCCTATCAAAACCGAGGCGGCCAGGACGGCGCACGCCACAAAAAGACCGATGCTCCGCCCATGATGTGCAGGCGCCGCTTTCCCCTCACCAGCAGAGTGGGACCTCCCGGAGCGGCGCCTTGCGAACCGGTGCGGCACGACGCGGCCGAAAAAGATCGTGCAGATTGCGAGAAGGTACGGATCGACTTTCCGACCGTCTTTCGGGCGCCGGGGATTCTGGTCGCGCAAATGTCGGGGCACGCTGGTCGCGCCGTCTCCGTTTAGAGAACGCGAGGCTCCATCGCCAACAGCCGCTCGAACTCCTCGTTCCCCTGCAGTTTCTTGAAGTCAGGGTCCTTCCGGAATTTGTTCCGGTCGCGGAAGCCTTCTTCGAGGGCTTTGCGCATGTAGAGAAGGGCCCGGTCGAACATCCCGGCCCGGGCGTAAGTCTTGGCCAGGTAGAAGTGGAACTTAGCCCGCTCCTCGACGCTCCGCTCCTGCAGCAACGAGCCAGCCGCATTGCGGTGTTCGAAGACGTCGGGATCCAGTTCGAGCGCCTTCTGGTAGGCCTCGAAAGCGTCCTTGTACTTCTTCCGCGCGAAGTACGCCGTGCCGAGGTTGCTGTAGATCGACGCGGACTTGGGAGCAATCCGAAGAGCTTTCTTGTATTGGTTGATAGCCTTCTTGTGCTTGCGCTGGGCGTAGTAGATCGTGCCGATGTTGTTGATGGCTTCGGCGTAGTTCGGATCGAGCCGGAGGGCCATCTGGTAGTTCTCCATCGCCGCTTTGAAGTCCAGCAACTGGTGGTACGCAATGCCGATCTTGTTGTAAAGGACGGCGACGTCATGGATGCCTTCGCGATACGTTTCAATGGCTTCGCGGTACATCTTGCGGGCCATGAGGATGTCGCCGCGTTGCATGGGAGACAAAGGGGAGGGAGCACATTCTGGGGGAGCGGCCACCGGCGAGGGCGCCGGGGTTCCGGTCTCACGGAGGCGGGCATCTTCAACGGTGTCCGGATTCGGCTGGCTGTCGGTTTGCGCAGCCAGCGCGGGGGTAACGGCCAGAAAGGCCGAAAGGATCACAATCCACTGGCGGAACGCCATGGGGCCTCCTTTGCTAAGTCTCTATCTAAATATATCCAACAAGCGCCCAAAGAACCCTTTCTTTTTCGTCTTTTTGGGTTCCTTCGGCTTCAACACTACTTGCCGTGGTGTGGACTGAGCGGTTGGAACCGCCCGTTTGGGACGTTTGGCGCTGGCCGCCGCGGCGGGTTGCTCCTCCGAAGTCACGTCCCAACCGGCTACTTGAGTGATGGCCCCGCTGCAGAGCGAGACAGGTTGCGTGCCGGCGATAAACACTTCGGTCACCGGCTCGGACCCGCAACCAGCGGCAGCGAGTTTGCCGGTCGCCGGATCAATTTCCACGGTGACCACGCCCTCCGGCGGTTCGAAGGGACGGGCGTTGCGATAGGCCGGGTAAGTGTGGGCCCGCTTCATGAACTCGGTCCAGATCGGCAGGGCCGTCTGCGCGCCTTCCATCTTGATGTCCCGGTAGTCGTCATAGCCGACCCATACGACGCACAGGAGTTCGGTCGTGTATCCGGCGAACCAGCCGTCGTGGGAGGTTCCCGTTTTGCCCGCCGCTGGCAGCGTCAAGCCCAGCAACCGGGCGCGCACGGCCGTACCAGACCGCAACGTCTCCTCGAGGATGTTCGTCATCAGGTACGCCACGCGGGGATCCAGAGCGGGCCGCGGCACGGGATGGTACTCGAAGAGCACCGCGCCCGTCTCGTCGCGGATTTTCTGAATGAAGTACGGCCGGACCACTTCGCCGCGGTTGGCGAACATCGTGTAGGCGCCGGCGATCTCCAACGGGGTGACCTCATAAGAGCCAAGCGCCACCGCCGGCGTGGGCTGGATGTTCATGTTCAGGCCGGCGCGCTGCGCCATCTCGACCACCTTCTCGTAGCCCACCATCTCGGCCACCTTGACGGTGGGCACGTTGAGCGACTTCGACAGCGCGCGGCGCAAGGTGACTTCTCCGTAGTACTTGTTCTTGTAAGCGTGGGGCTCGTACGGTTTGTCGTCGTACCAGAACGTGGTCGGCTCGTCGATGATCCGCGTCTGCGGCGTGAATACGACCGGGCCGCCCTCGACCGCCGTATTCAGCGCCGCCGCGTAGACGAAAGGCTTGAAAACCGAGCCCGGCGGCCGTTTGGCCAGCACCCGGTTGAGCTGGCTCTGGGCGTAGCTGCGTCCTCCGACCACGGCCTTCACGGCTCCGGTGTGCGGGTCAAGCGCCACCAGCGCAGCCTGGATCGGCGGCCAGCCGTTCTCCGGGGTGCGGCCTAGCCGGCGGCAGCGCTCGTCGATCTCCTTGAGTCCCAACCGCATCGCTTCGACCGCATCCTTTTGCAGGCGTGGGTCCAGGGTCGTATCGACGCGGAAGCTGTGCGACTGGAAGTCGTACTCGGAGAACTGCTTCCGGAGCCAATCGTTGACCATATCGACGAAGTACGGCGCCTCGCCCGTATCGGTCGCTCCGCGCACGACGTTCAGGGGAGATTCGACGGCTACCGCGTATTCCCGCTCGGTGATCATCTCGCTCTCGAGCATCTGCTTGAGCACCCAATTGCGGCGGGCCCGCGCCCGCTCGGGGTTCCGGAACGGGTTGTAGAGTCCGGGACCGCGCGGAAGTCCGGCGAGCAAGGCCGCCTCGGGCAGCGTCAGGTCATGCACGTGCTTGTTGAAGTAGGCCTGGGCGGCCTGTCCGAAACCATGGATTGCGAAGCTGCCGACATGGCCCAGGTAGATCTGGTTGACGTAATACTCAAAGATCTGCTCCTTCGTCAGTTTCCGCTCGAGCTGGAGCGTGATCAAGACCTCGGCCAGTTTCCGGCTCCAGGTGCGCTGGCTGCGGTCGAGCCAGATATCGCCGGCCACCTGCATCGTCAGCGTCGAGGCGCCTTCGCGGATGCGGCCGGCCTTGATGTTGACGTAAGCGCCCTTGAGGATCCGGATCGGGTCGAAGCCGGCGTGCTGGAAGAACCGCTTGTCCTCGGCCGCCAGAATGGCGTTGATGAGGTGTTTCGGCAAGTCTTCGAAGCGGACCAAGAGCCTCTTCTCGCGGCTGCGGTTGAAAAGACTGGTGATGAGTTCCGGCTCCAGGTAGTAAATAGTCCGTTCCGTGTTGTCCCGCAGCGAGATGATCTTCGAGACCCGGTCTCCGTCGAAGAAGATCACCGCGTCCTCGCCGGGGAAGGCGGACTCCTTACCGGGGAAGATCTCGATGGCGTCCGGACGCAGGTGATACCAGCCGATACGGTTCCGGCGGGATTCGTTGTAGCCGGCCCGCCGCAGGTGGGTCACTACCTCGTCCATCGTCCGCCGGTCCCCGACCATGACCCGCTCCGGCGCCGCGTACAACACCGCCGTGTGACCGATCGGGCCGGCAGCCAGCTTCTCGTCGGTAAGCCGGGCGAAATGGATGTAGTAGTAGGTGGCTGTGAGTGCGCCGGCAGTGAATCCGGCCACGGCGAGCCCGAGGCAGACTTTGCCCGCAGGCGTCCTCAGGAAACGGGCCAGTAACGACTTTTTTCGTCTCGCTCTCGACCGCTTCTGTGCGCTCAATTCACCTTCCCGCTTCCTATCTTCGCATGGTTTGACTCGTGTAACAGACCTCGTGGGCAACGAGTCGCAGCGGGGTTGCAACCTGTTCAACAGGCGTAACTTCCCCCCTCGTAGGAACAGACACCGTCCCCGGTTGGAAAGTGCCTAGCGCCCCGGTGCTCCCGCTCGCTTCGCGGTGTGTGGGCCAACGCCGCTATGGCCGAAAACCTCCGCGGATGCGCCGGTTCGGTATCCCTGCGCGGCGGCCGTGATATATTCGGAGCCCGGGAGGGATCCGGGCGGATTCTTCTCGGGCTGGGGCCGATTTCTCCCGCCGCTGGCTCCAGCGCCACTCCATTCCAGCGAGGAACAGCGATGAAGGGGCGAAGTACACTTGCCGGGCCGGTCTCTCCGGTCTCTCTTTCTTGGACGGGAAACGCAACCGGCGCGTCACTGGTCAAAGTGGCCGAGTACTTGGAGTTCACGGCGCAGCGGCAGATCGACTGGTATTACTCCAAAAAACGGCCGAAGGCGCAAATGTCACGCGGGCTGCGGGCTGCGGCGTTGCTATTGTTCTTCTGCGGTGGCCTGGCGCCTCTGGCCGGGCCGGCGCTGCCCGGTCTGTTCCCGGGCGATGGGGTCCACCCGGGCGGGGCGGGGTACTTCTTCATCGGGCTGGCGGGCGCGTGCTTGGCGTTCGACCGGTTTTTCGGGTGCTCGAGCACGTGGCTGCGGTACGTGAAGGCCGCGCTTACCCTGGAGTCCCAACTCGAGCGGTTTCGTTACGAATGGGCCCGGCTCGCCGCCGTCCAAACTTCTCGCGAGCAGGCTGGGGAATTGTTGCGGCTCTGCCAGGAAACGTCGGAGGCGATGCGGCGTACCGTGGAGGAGGAGACGAACGCTTGGGCGGCGGAATTTCATTCGAACCTGGCCCGTCTGGAACTCGTCCTCGGGGGTAAGCGCGTCGGCTCTCACCGGAAAGCGGCGTGACGCGCTGGGGCAGTTCACCGGCCCTCCGGAGACCTTCCGGCCGGCGGCAGTGGCGTTTCTGCTATTTCTGGAATCAGATGTGGCGCCGATTTCTAGCGGGGGCGGCGGTCGCCGGGTTACTGGCGGCTCAGTACCCGCCAGATCCCAACGCGCGCGGTTCGATCTCTGGCAGGGTGGTTCACTACGAGAGCGGGCGCCCTATTCCGCGCGTCCAAGTCGTTCTCCAGCCTGTGTCGGCTGAGACGACCGCGGTGGCCACGGTTACCGGCCGGGACGGCCGGTTTCTGTTTCGCCAACTTCCTTCCGGCTATTACTCGATCCGGGCGCAGCACGCCGGTTATCTGCCGGCGACTTTCGCCGAGACCGAGTTCACGCGGCTCCCTTACGTCTTCGGATTGATGCCCGGCGAGAAGCTGGAGAACATCGTGATCCGGCTTCGTCCGGCGGGGGTGATCTCCGGCAAGGTGGACTTCGGCGACGGGGAGCCTGCGGTGGGAGTGCCGGTCCAGTTTTTCCGAGAGTATTACTACCGGGGGCGTCACGGCTTCCAGCTCGCTGGCGCCACGCGCACCGACGACCGCGGCATTTACCGCATCTACGGGCTGCCCCCCGGAAGGTACTACATCGTCGCCGCCTACTCGCCTCCGGATCCCGGCCCCGGGGTGCGGGAGCAGCGGCAACTCGACGAGAACGGGCTGCCGGTCCCCGAAGAGCGCTTCGTCACCACCTTTTACCCGTCCACGCACCGGATGCTGGAAGCCTTGCCGGTCCGGCTCCGCCATAGCGAGGAGCTCGAGCACATCGATATTACTTTGGTGCGGACCCGGGTGGCGCGGATTCGGGGACGCGTCGTGAGCGCCGTCACCGGCAACGTCGTCGTTGGAGCCGACATCCGCTTGCGGCAACCCTCTCCGATCGCCGAGATTCTGGTAGACGCCCCGGCGGCGGTTCGCGCCCGGCCCGACGGCGGCTTCGAAGTCCTCGGAGTGACGCCCGGCTCTTACGTCCTGATCGTCAACGCCAACGAGAACGGCGTTCGTCTCACCGGGAGGCAGCCCGTCACTGTCTCCGGCGCCGACATTGACATGCTGTCGGTCACCGCCGAGCCCTACCGCACCTTGCGAGGAAAGGTTGTCACCGACGACACCATCGATTTCCCGTTGTCCCTTTTCCGGGTCACGCTGGAGCCGGCCAGCGATTCGGTGCCGGCGACGAGTGGAGCAGTCAGCAAAGACGGCTCTTTCGAAGTGGAGTTCGTTCCGGGCGAAACTTACGACGTGTTCCTGCTCGACGGACCGCCGAATGTGTACTTGCAGAGCGCCCGCATTGGCGGGTTCGACGTGTTACGCACAGGGTTCCAGGCGGAAACGGGAAACCTGCCGCCGATGGAGTTGAAGTTCAGCACGCGGGGCGCCACGGTTCGCGGCGAAGTAGCGGCATCTTCGACCAAAGTAGCCCTGGGGGCCACCGTCGTGTTGCTGCCGGATCCTGCCCGCGGCCGGATTCAGTACTACAAAGTAGGCACCACGGACGCTTACGGAATCTTTGAGTTCCGGGGAGTGGCGCCGGGCCATTACACGCTCTTGGCCTGGTGGGACGAGCCTCCTTGCGAAATCTACGCCATCGAGAGCCTTGACGCTTGCCGCGAGGCCGGCAAGAGCATCGAGGTGCGCGAGGGCGACGACCTGATGATCAATATTCGTCTGGTCCCCTGAACCGTCCGGCCTCGCCAAAGTTCCCGCGACCGATTGCCCCATTCCTCATCTAAACAAGAGATAACGATTGATTCGTTGATTGAAATTCAACTGTTTAGGAGGGTGACATGCCTTTTACACTTCCCGCTCTGCCGTACCCGTTCGACGCGCTGGAGCCCAGCATCGATGCCCGGACGATGGAAATCCATCACGGCAAGCATCATGCCGCGTATGTGAACAACGTCAACAAAGCTCTCGAGCAGGCGCCGGATCTGGCCGGCCTGGCCGTTGAAGAGCTTCTGGCGGACAACTGCGCGAAGGTTCCGGAGGCGATTCGGACGGCGGTGCGGAACAACGGCGGTGGGCACGCCAACCATAGTCTGTTCTGGACGATCATGGGTCCGAACGCCGGAGGGCAGCCGTCCGGGGCGTTGGCTGAGGCGATCCGGAGTACCTTTGGCAGCTTCGAGAACTTCAAAGACAAGTTCTCCACCGCCGCGGCCACCCGGTTCGGCTCGGGTTGGGCTTGGCTGGTCATCGCCGACGGCAAGCTCGACCTTTACTCCACCGCGAACCAGGACTCCCCGATCCTGCAGGGCCACGTGCCGATCCTGGGCCTCGACGTCTGGGAGCACGCCTACTATCTCAAGTATCAGAACCGCCGTCCCGAATATATCGCGGCCTGGTGGAACGTCGTGAACTGGCCTGCCGTTGAGCAGCGCTTCAACGAGAACAAATAACACGGGCTTTCGCCGGCGCCGCACGGGCCGGAAACAGCAGGGGCGCCGCCGGACTCTGGTTCGGCGGCGCCTTCGTATTCAAGGCCTTACAGCGGGTTTGTTATGGTAGTGTTGGATTGAAATGAAGCGCCTGCAGCCGGTGATCTGGTCCAAGGGGACGTTTCTCACCCCCCAGCATCTGCAGCTCCAGGACCGGTACGCTGAGAGCTCGCTTCAGTTCCGGCTCGAGGCGCTCAACTTCCGCCCGTGGGGTTTCCTCGACCTCCAGATTTCCCAGGAGCCTCTCGCGGGAGGAAACCTCACCGTCGCTGCGGCCCGCGGTATCTTCCCGGACGGCCTGCTGTTCGATATCCCGGATTCGGATCCCCCGCCGGCTCCCAAGGCGCTGGAGCCGTATTTCGAGAAAGGCGTGGACGAGGTGGTGTTCGCCCTGGCGATTCCGCCGCACTTGGACCGCGGATTGAATATCTCCTCAGACTCGAGCGGCGCCGACACGCGTTACATCGCCGAAGTCGCGACGGTCCGGGACGAGCTATCAGCGCGCACGGAGAAGCCTCTGCAGATCGCCCGCAAGAACTTCCGGTTGCTGGCCGAAAACGAGGTCCGCCGGGGCGCCCCGGCCCTGAAAATTGCCCGGGTGCGCAAGACCGAGGGCGGAACCTACGAGTTGGATGCGCAGTTCGTGCCCCCGCTGCTCGACATCGGCGCCAGCAGCTTCCTGGTGTCGGTCGCCCGGCGCCTGGTTGAGATCCTTACCGCCAAGAGCGCCCAGCTTTCCGGCACGCGGCGGCAGAAAAACCAGAGTCTGGCGGAATTCACCGCCTCCGATGTGGCCCACTTCTGGTTGCTATACACGGTGAACACTCACTTGCCGCTGATCCGGCACATTTTCGAGACGAGGCGGGGCCACCCTGAGGCCTTGTTCGAGCTGATGCTCGGCCTGGCCGGGGCGCTCACCACGTTTTCTCTGGAAGTCCGGCCCCGGGACCTGCCGGTCTACGACCACGACAATCTCGGTGAATGCTTCGGCCGTCTGGATGAGATCCTGCGCCGGCTGCTCGAGACCGTGATTCCGGCGAACTTCGTCGCCCTGCCGCTGAAACTCGTGCAGCCTTCCATCTGGGCCACGGCCCTCGACGACGACCGCTATTTACAGAACACGAAGATGTATCTGGCCATCAAGGCCGATATGGGCGAAGCGGACCTGATCGCCAAGGCGCCGCAGCTTGTCAAGGTCTGTTCAGCCAGCCACATCGAGCATCTGGTGAAACAGGCCTTGCCAGGCGTCCAACTCACCCACGTGCCCCGTCCGCCTAGCGCCATCCCGGTCAAGTTGAATTACCAGTACTTCAGCCTGAACCAGTCAGGCCTGGCCTGGGAGGCAATCGGACGGGCGCGGAACCTGGCGGCCTATGTGCCCGGCGATTTCCCCGACCCCCAGCTCGAGCTGGTCATTCTTCTGCCGCGGGCGTCCTGAAACCCTCCATTTCGAGAAAGCCTCCGCCCACCAGGGAGCGCAATAGCGCGGTGAACTCTACCGCGCTGATCCCCTCATGGATCAACCCTTGCTTACGGCAGAACTCGTAGATTTCCCGGCCGGTTCGCGGCCGTGCGCACTCGGCCAGCATTTGCGCCGTCCAGGGTTGGATCCGGGTCTCGACCCGGAACGGGTAGTCGGTTTCCAGCCGGATCTCCGAAACGGCCAGTCTGCCTTGATCGAAGCGGTGCAGCAGCGCCATCACGATACGAGGCGAGGCTCGGTAGACGGACGACAACAGCGTTTCCTCGAAGCCTGGCGCCGTGGCGTTCGAAAGCCAGCTCATCAGCCACTCGATCTCCGGCGCCCCCGTCAATGGGCCTGCCGTGTAGCGTTCGGCAAACGATGGCCGCGCCGGGGCGGCCTTTTTCTGCAGGACCAACATGCCGTGGCAGAAGGCGCGGACGCCAAGCCTTCGGAAATGCTCCAGGAGCTGCCGCGCCTCCTGGGGAGTCCGTTGTCCTCGCAGCGCCAGGCTCGAAACCATCGCTTCGGGCGGGAACGTGTCGATTTCGACGAGCAACAGATCAAAAGAGCCGGATTCTTCGCCGAGCCATCCCCGCACCCGCTCTTCGAAAGCGCTGTCTTCCAGGTCCAACCCTGTCGTTAGACAATAGCAACGGCCTCCCGGGGCGAGCGCCTCCCGGCAGCCTCTCACGATCCCACGGGAAATCTCTTCACCCGTCTCTCCTGCGTCCCGGAAAACCCACTGGGACTGCAACGCTGGAACGTAAGGCGGGTGGGCCACGATGCGGTCAAATTCCAGCCCGGCGACGGGTTCGTAAAGATCGCCTTCGACAACCGTCACGTTGTCCGTGCCGTTCAAGCGGCTGTTGAATCGCGCGAAGTGGGCCGCGCGGGGCAATATGTCGGCTGCCCAGGCCTGTTCGGCCCGTCCCGTGGCCGCCGCAAGAATGGCGGCCACTCCTGTTCCGCAGCAAAGATCCAGGAGCCGCCGGCAAAGCGTTCCCGGCAGGAGACGAAGAAACTCGCCGGTGGCTTTGGTCACCGCCGGATAGACCGCGTCTTGCGGCGCCCGGAAGGCCCGGCGGTCCGGTGAGCAATGCCGGTCCGAAACAAGCACGAGCCCCTCCGACGGCGCCAGCATGACGGGGGACACCAGGCGGCCGTCCGGCCCAGGACCGCTCTCGATCAGTCCGAGCCGCGCCATCGCCTCAGAGACCCGATCGGGAACCGCCGCTTTCCACCGTGTGGACGCCACATACCTGCCGAGGACGAACAGCTCCGCCAAAACCCCGAGCCGGGATTCACGTTCCGAATCCCGAGGGCTACCTTTGCCGCCCAACACTTCGTGCAGAGCTTCCACTCCGAGCAACTCACACAGCCGCCGCGCCGTGAACTCCGACTCCATCAGGAAGTTGCGGACAACCTCGAAGTCGTCGGGGGACCCAAGCTGCAGGGGAAGCAACGTTTCAGTACCTTCCGGGGGCTTAGCTCTTCAGCACGAAATACAAGATGACGCCCACCGCCGCCACGCCGAGCACGATGAGCGAAACGATCAGCCAAACCGGCATGCCTTTTCGCTGCGGCGCTGGTTCCAGTTCGTCCTCTTTCTCCGCGTTATCAGCCGGCGCCGAATCTTCTTGTTCGCCGGCCATTGACCCCGCCTGAATGATGCGCGTAAAGTCACTCGGACCCTCTTCTTCGACGATTTCTTCCACCGGCTCCTCCACCGGTTCGGAGACGAACGCCTGGGTGGCATCGGCGCTCGCCGAGGCTGGCGGGGGAGCCGGCAGTTTGAAAAGCCGGGTATATTCGCCAGGCTCCCGCTCTCTCTTCTCAGGCGGCGGAGAGGCGGCTTTCGAGAGATCTTTGTGCGCCAGTTCCCCTTCAGCGAACGGCGAATGAAACAGGCCGGTGAACTCTCCAGGTTCCGAGGAACTCCCCGGACTTGCTTGCGCCGGGGCCTTCGGCCCGCTCGGGCCGGAAGCGCTCGCCTGTTCCATCAAACGCGTAAACTCTCCCGGTTCTTGCTTTTCCTTTTCCGGCTCGGCCGTGCTGCGCGGGACTTCCGGGGCTTGGAAGAGGCGGGTGAATTCCCCTGGCTCGGGTTTCTTCTCCGGAGGGCGAGCCGCGGGGACGGCGTCCTGGGTCGGAAGGCGTTCACCGGCCTCGAACATGCGGGTAAATTCACCCGCGTTTTCTTTTTTCCCGGCTGGAGCTGCTGGCGCGGGCGGAGGCTCCGGCGCTCCGGCGGTCCGGATCGCCGGTTCGGTCGGCAGGTTCTCCGGCGCAGCTTCGAACATGCGCGTGAATTCGCCCGCGTCCTCCGGCTTTGCCTGGACCTGTGGTGGCGAGGACTCGGGTTTCGTTGGCGGCGTCTCCGCAGGCGCGCCGGGTTCTGTCGAGGTTCCGGAGTCCACGGAGGCCTGGAAGAGACGGGTGAACTCCCCGGCATCCTCCTTTTCCGCAGGGGCTGGCGCTGCGGACGGCGGCTCCGGCGGTTTGGCGGCCGGGATCGCTGGTTCGGTGGGCAGGTTCCCGGGCGCGGCTTCGAACATGCGGGTGAACTCGCCGGCGTCCGCCCGCTCTGGCCGGACCTGGGGTGGCGAAGGCTCCGGTTTCGCTGGCGGCGTCTCCGCAGGCGCGCCAGGTTCTGCCGAGATTCCGGCTTCTGCGGGAGCCTGGAAGAGCCGGGTAAACTCCCCGGCATCCTCCTTTTCCCCAGGGGCTGGCGCTGCGGACGGCGGCTCCGGCGGTTTGGCGGCCGGGATCGCCGGTTCGGTGGGCAAGTTCCCGGGCCCGGCTTCGAACATGCGGGTGAACTCGCCGGCGTCCGCCGCTGCGTTACGGTCTCCGGAAACGGGCGTCCCGGGGCCACCCTTCGACCCGGGGCTCACGCTCTCAGGGGATAGTCTGCTTTCACTCGCTGCCTCGAGCGCGGCTTTGCCCTCTGCGGCATCGGCGACGCCGGACTTGAGCTGGTCAATCGGCGGCACGCGCCAAATGCCGACCTGTGCGAGAGGATCACGTTTGTCGCTGCGCCCTTTCGCTCCGTGTTTCTTATCCTCGGACACTTACTTCTCCCCGCCCCGCGTCCGGCGTACGTCGGCGCCGGCCGGACCTGACCTTGTCGCCCTAATCAATAGTGACACTGAGCTTGCAGCGTTTCAATATCCGCTTCCAGGGAACGGTGTTAGCGGATTCCGCCGCCGCGCACTTATAATACGAAACGGCGGGCGGTGCAGCAGAGGATAGCGGTGTATCGTACGCCGCAGCACCGAGTGGGACATGAAGCAGCTCTGTAGGGTCGTCTGGTCAGAGGGGATGCACCTTGCGCCCCACCACTTTCAGGCGCAATCCCGCTATTACGAAGACACGATCCACTTCGCGACGTCGGCTCTGTGGTTCGCCCCGTACGGCTTCTCCGGGTGGGAACTGGATGCTGAGGCGTTGGAAAACGGAACCGTTTCGGTGATCCACGCGAGGGGATTGTTCCCCGACGGGTTGCCGTTTCACCTGCCGGAATGTGACCCGCCGCCGGAGCCGCGGAACATCACGGAGCTGTTTTCGCCCGTGGCGGACCGGTTGCTGGTTTATCTCGGTATTCCGCGGCGCTTGGACGACGCGCCCATTTGCGCGACCGATCCAGAAAGAGCTACTCCCACGACAAGGTTCATTGCCGAACCCCATGAGGTTCCCGACGAGAACACCGGCCGGGATGAGAAGGTCGTCCGCCTCGGACGGAAGAATCTTCGGCTTTACCTCGAAGACGAGTTGAGCGACGAAATCGTGGCGCTTCCGTTGGCACGTGTCATGCGCGATGGCGCCGGACATTTCGTCTATGATCCCGAGTTCATCCCGCCGTGCTTGACCACGAGCGCCAGCCCCCGGCTGACGCAGATTCTCAACCGCTTAGTGGATGTCCTCGAGGACAAGAGCGCCACTTTGGCCCCTGAGACCGCCGGCGGCGAGGCGGCGGCTACCTTTTCGCAGCGCGAGGTGGCCGGCTTCTGGTTCCGTCACTCGGTGAATACGGCGCTTTCCACCTTGCGGAACTTGTGTCTCGTCAAAAAAGGCCACCCAGAGGAGGCGTATATCGAGTTGGCCCGGCTGGCGGGAGCGCTATCGACTTTCGCCTTCGACGCCACTCCCGCCGACATCCCGCTTTACGATCACGACCACCTCGACCGGTGCTTTGGGGAGCTGGACGAGCGCATCCGCTTCCTCCTGGAGACGGTGCTGCCCACCAACTGTGTTTCCATTCCGCTCACGCCGACGCAGAACTATTTCTATGCGGGCAAGATCACCGATCCCCGGGTTTTCGGCGCTTCCCGCTGGATCTTCTCGATCCGTTCCCGGGTCGGAGAGGCGGAACTGATCCGCCTGACGCCGCAACTTGTCAAGATTTGTTCGCGCGCATTCATCGGCAAGCTGGTGGAGCGGGCCTTGCCCGGGCTGACGTTGACGCACCTGCCGGTCCCCCCGTCGGCGGTGGCGCCCAAGGTCGAGCGGCAGTATTTTGGAATCACCAAGGCCGGACCCTGTTGGGAACACATGGTCAAGACCCGGGAGATCGGTGTTTACGTGCCCGGGGAATTGCCGAGTCCGGAGATCGGCATCCATGTAATCCTGGGGGCTTAGGTCTTGCAGGGGAGTTGTTATGAATGGAGGAGCACACCGCGCGCCGGCGGTTCGCGCGCCGCTGTTGAAGCCTCGTGAACCGAACCTTGCGTACCTGTACCAGGAAGTCTTTACGGCCATCGTGCGGTTGCGCACGAATCGTCAGAGCGTGACCGATGCAGAGGCGTTCCGTGTCCACATGCGGCAGTTGATCGCTGCGGCCGAGAAGAACGCCCAGGCGCGTGGCTACACTTTGGAGGACGTCCGGCTGGCCACTTTTGCCGCGGTCGCCTTCCTGGACGAATCGATTCTGAATCTGCGCCAGCCGGTCTTCGCCGATTGGCCCCGGCGGCCGATGCAGGAAGAGCTGTTCGGCGGCCATGTCGCCGGCGAGGTCTTTTTCCAGACGCTCGACCGGTTGCTCGGGCGTGGCGATTCCACTGAAACGGCGGACGTCCTCGAGGTGTTCTACCTCAGTCTGTTGCTCGGTTACCGCGGCAAGTACGGCATCGGCGGGCAGGCCGAACTGGATGCGCTCATGCGGAACATCGGTGACAAAATCCGCCGTATCCGGAAGGACCGCGGATGGTTCTCCCCTGCCTGGATGCCCGTGGGGACCTTAGCTACGGCGCAACGGGACCCGTGGGTCAAACGCCTCGCCGTTACCGCCGGCGTCTGCCTGCTCGTCGCTTTGCTGCTGTTCGCCGGCTACCGGTTCTCCTTGGCTTCCGGCGTCGGGGATCTGGTGGCCCTGGTCACCCAGGTGAGGAGCTGATCCGCCATGTCGCTCTACGCCATCCTCAGCCTCCTGATGCTCGTCTACATGACGCTGATCTTCTTCGCGGGGACCTTCCTCGGCCTGAAAGGCAGCGACCTGTGGATCTTCCGGGCCATGATGGCGCTGATCGGGGTCCTCGGCATGGCGGTCTACCTCTGGTACTACTTCAAGAGCGTCCGGCCGCAGCGCCTCAAGCGGGACAAGCAGGAGGGCGGGGAAGCCGGGAAGGGCGACAAGGAAACCGACTACCTGATCAAAGAGGCTGAATCCCGGCTGGCTGCGTCCGAAATCGGCGGCAAGGCCAAGATCGCGAACTTGCCGGTGTTACTCGTTACCGGCAAGAGCGGTGCGGCGAAAACTTCGACGGTCGTCCATTGCGGCCTGCACCCGGAGCTGATCGCGGGCCAGGTCTGGAGCGGTGATCTGATCGCTCCGACGGCGGCGGCCAACATCTGGTACGCCGAGAAAACGATCTTCGTCGAGGCGGCCGGCAAGCTCCTCGGGCGCCGGAACGCTTGGAGGCGGTTGCTGAAAAAGCTGCGTCCGCGGACGCTCAGCGCGGTCTTCGGCGCCCGGCGGGACGCGCCCCGCGCCGCCTTGGTCTGCGTTTCGTGCGAGGAGTTCCTCCAGGCCGGCTCCTCCGACGCCCTCGCGGCCCGCGCCCGGGAGCTCCGGAGCCGGCTGGAAGAGGTTTCGCAGACGTTTGGCGTTCGCCTCCCGGTTTACGTGCTCTTCACCAAGGCCGACCGGATCGCCTTCTTCGCCGAGTATGCGCGGAACCTGCAGGACGAGGAGACCGGCCAGGTCGTCGGGGTCACCGTTCCCGCGGACGCGGCCGACGGCGACGGCATCTACACGGAGCGCCAGACCCGGCTGCTGCATCGGTACTTCGACGACTTGATCTACACTCTGTGCGACCGCCGCACGGACCTGCTGGTGCGGGAGCGCGACGAGAACACCCGGGCCGGGATTTACGAGTTCCCCCGCGAGCTGCGCAAGCTCCGCCAGAATCTGGTCCAGTTCCTCGTGGATCTGTGTCGGCCGAGCCAGCTTCGCGCGGGCCCGTTCCTTCGCGGTTTCTATTTTTCCGGCGTGCGCGCTGTCATCGTGCGCGAGGCTGCCGCGGAACGCCCGCGGGAGGCCGGTCGCGGCGCGCGCGAGATCGATGCGGCGACGATGGTCTTCACCGCCGAGGAAGCCCGCCAGGCGGCGATGGAGGGACGGCGCGCCGCCGTGGCCAGGAAGAAACCCCAGTGGGTCTTCCTCTCGCACCTGTTCAAGAACGTTCTGCTCGCTGATGGCCTTTCCAGCGAGGGCGCCGGCGCCAGCGTCAAAGCAAACCGGATCCGGCGCGTCCTGCTGGCCGCCGCCAGCCTGATGCTCGTCTTCTGGATGGTGGCCCTGACCGTCTCCTTCTTCGGCAACCGCCGCCTGGAGACCGAGGTCATGGAGGCCGTCCAGGGCATCGGCGAGGCCGAAGCGGCCGCCGGCGCGCTGCCCTCGGCCGATGCCCTGACGAGGCTGGAGACGGTACGGCAGGCACTGGAGCGGCTCACCCGGTACCGCGCCGACGGCCCGCCGTGGCGGCTCCGCTGGGGGCTCTACATCGGCAACGACCTCTACCCCGCCGTCCGCCGCGTCTATTACAGCCGCTTCCACCAGCTCCTGTTCGCCGATACGCAGGCCAGCCTGCTGGCCACCTTGCAGCGGCTGCCGGACCGCCCCTCGCCCACCGACGAGTACCAGCCCATCTACAATGCTCTCAAGGCGTATCTCATCACCACCTCGCACCCGGACAAGAGTTCGCCGGAGTTCCTCACCCCGGTGCTGATGGAACACTGGGTGCGGCACCGCGACGTGGACGAGGAGCGGCGTGACCTGGCCGAACGGCAATTCGCCTTCTACGCCGCCGATCTGCTCAATTCGAATCCCTTCGCCAGTGAGAACGACCAGCTCGCCATCGAGCGCGGCCGCCGCTACCTCTCGCAGTTCGCCGGCGTGGAGCGCGTCTACCAGTTCATGATCGCCGAGGCCTCCCGGCAGAACCCCTCCATCAACTTCAACCGGATGTTCCCGGGCTCGGCGTCGGTGGTGGTGAACAACCGTGAGGTGCCGGGCGCCTTCAGCAAGAACGGCTGGGCCTTCATGCAGGACGCTTTGAAGAACGCCGACCGCTTCTTCGGCGGCGAGGAGTGGGTGCTGGGCAAGCAGCCCGCCGCCCGGCTCGATCCCGGCCAACTCGCCGCCCAGCTCGCCGAACGCTACCGCAAAGAGTTCATCGAGCAGTGGCGGGAATATCTGCGCGACACCCGGGTAGTCCGCTACCGGAGCCTGCCGGATGCGGCGCAGAAGCTCGGCGTGCTCTCCGGGGCGCAGTCGCCCTTGCTGGCGGCCCTGTGGCTGGCGTCGCGGAACACCGCCGTCGAGGACGAGGACATGAAGAAGGTGTTCCAGCCGGTGCAGTACGTGGTGCCGCCGGAAAGTGAGGACCGCTACATCGGCGACTCGAACTCAGCCTACATGCAGGCGCTGCTGGCCCTGCAGAGCGCCGTCGAACAAGCCGCCGGGGCGGGAGCCAACCGCGACGCCTTCGTCGCCCAGATCAACGCCCAGGCCGCCCAGGCCAAGGTCACCACCCGGCAGCTCGCGCAGAACTTCCGGGTGGATCCGCAGACCCGGATCGGCCCCACCGTCCAGCAGCTTCTCGAGCGGCCCATCGTCTACGCCGAGGCGCTGGTGCGCGCCCTCGGGCCGGCCGAGCTGAACGCCAAGGGGCGGGCGCTGTGCTCGCAGTTCCGCGCTTTGATGCGCAAGTATCCGTTCCGGCCGGACGCCGCCCAAGAGGCCACGCTAGCCGAGGTGGCGGCCATCTTCCAGCCGGGCACGGGCGCCTTGTGGGTCTTCTACGAGGAGGATCTGAGAGAATATCTGATCCGCCAGGGCGGCCTCTTCGCCCAGAAGCCGGGCAGCAAGATCCGCATCAACCCGGCGTTCATCAACTTCTTCAACCGGGCCGCCGTCTTCTCCGAGGCCCTCTATCCGGCGGGTTCCAGCGAGCCGAAGCTGGCCTTCAAGCTCACCGGCTACCCGGCTGAGGGGATCCGGCGCATCCGCTTGACCATCGAGAACCAGACCCTGACCATCGGCCGCCGGCCGGCCTCGCACGTCTTCGTCTGGCCGGGCAACCGGAACCAGCGGGTCTCGCTCACCGGGCAGTTCGGCGGCGGGCCGGAGCTGGCCTTCACTTCCTATCAGGGCTTGTGGGCCGTCTTCCGCTTCTTTGGCGACGCGGACCGGTGGCAGACGGCCGGCAACGTCCACAAGCTGGAATGGATCCTGCGGCAGGGGCGCGCCGGACGGCCTTTGACGCTGCCCGACGGGCGGCCGCTGACCGTGCGTTTCGATCTGGAGGCCGCGGCGCCGGTCTTCTCCAAGGACTTTCTGGCCAGCCTGAGCTGCGTTTCGACCGTGGCCCGCTGAGCGCCGACTGATGATGCCGCCCATGGACGAGCCCAAACGCATCGGCAAATACGAGCTCCGGGAATACCTCGGAGGCGGCATGGCCCGCGTCTACAAGGCCTGGGACACGGTGATGAGCCGCATCGTCGTCGTCAAGGTGCTCAAGCCGGACGCCGCCCGCGACCCGGATTCGAAGGCCCGGTTTCTGCGCGAGGCCCAGACCGCCGGTGGCCTGACCCACGACAACGTGATCCGCGTCTACGACTTCGGCGAAGAGGACGGCGCCCCCTACATGGTGATGGAGTACCTCGAGGGCCAGGACCTGGCCGAGGCGATCCGCACCGGGTCCGCCGGCAACCTCGCCCGGCGCCTCCAGATCGCCCTCGAAGCGGCCCGGGCGCTCGAGTACATCCACCGCCACGACATCATCCACCGCGACATCAAGCCCGAGAACATCCACGTGGATACGAACGGGCGGGTGCGGCTCATCGACTTCGGCATCGCCAAACGTCCGGAGATGAGCCTGACGCGGACCGGCTTCACCCTCGGCACGCCTTACTACATGGCCCCGGAGCAGGTCTGCGGCGAGTCGGTCACCGTGAGGACCGACATCTACGCCTACGGCATCCTGCTCTACGAGCTGCTGGCGGGAACCAAGCCGTACCAGGGCGAGAAAATCGAGCAGCTCTTCTACAAGATCCTCAACGAGCCGGTGGATCTGGCCCCGCTGCGGGCCCAGGGCGTTCCGGACTCGGTGTGCGCCCTGATCGAGCGCTGCACGGCAAAGGATCCGGCGGGGCGGCCGGAGTCGATGTCGGAGGTCTGTGCCGTTCTCGAGCAGGCGCTGGCGGGCCTGGGCGGCGCCGGAGCTGCGGCCGGGGCGCAGGCAGGGCCGGCCCCTGCTTCGCTGCCCACGCAGGCGGCTCCCCCGCCTGCTGGAATCCAGGAGACGGGCCCCGCTGCTGCGCCGGCCGCTCCCCCGCCCGAAGCGCCGCCGGGGCCTCCCCGCGGCCGCCCGAAGTGGCTCTTTCCCGTAATCGGCGCCGGGGCCTTGGCCGTTGCCGTCATCCTGTTCCTGCTGCTGCGGCCGACCGCGCCGACCATCGAAGAAAAGCCGATCGTGCCTCCGAAACCCGAGCTGGCCGGCACGATCGCCACGCCGACCGGGGAGATGATCCTCATCCCGGCGGGCGAGTTCCTCTTCGGCCCCGACGCCCAGCCCGAGAGCCTGCCCGCCTACTACATCGACCGGACGGAAGTGACCAACGCGGCCTGGAAGGCGTATTGCGACGCCGTGAACCGCCCGCTGCCGGAAGGCTTTCCCGAGGACCGCCCGGACCTGCCGGTGGTGAACATCACCTTCGAAGAGGCCCAGGCCTTCGCCCAATGGGCGGGCAAGCGGCTGCCGAACGCCCGGGAGTGGGAGAAGGCCGCCCGGGGCGCCGACGGCCGCCTCTATCCCTGGGGCTCCGAGCACGATCCGACCCGCGCCAACGTGGCCGACAACCCAGGCCTGAGCGAGCCGGAGCTGATGCCCGCCGCCTCCTTTGCCATCGGAGCCAGCCCTTACGGCGTGCTGCAGATGGCCGGCAACGTCTGGGAGTTCGTGGCCGAGCCGGTCACCCCCAGCGCCCAGGCCCTGAAGATCTTCGCCGAGCTTCTCCGCCCGCCGCCCAGCCGCGACGAGCCGTGGTATACGATCCGCGGCGGCTCCTACGTGCAGCCGTTGCCGAGGAACGTTGCTTACGAGTGGGGCGCCGTACCGGCCCGCTTCCGGGGCCCCGATATCGGTTTCCGCTGCGTAAAGGACGCGCCATAAAGGATCGGGCACTCACCGCCCAGGCCGCAGGAACGCCTGCCGCCGTACTTGCGGGCGGCCCGCCTGCGTGGCTGGAACAGGCAGCGGCGGCCCTGCGGCGTCTTGAAAAGCCGGACCCGCGGTTGTTAGGCTTTCTTATTGTGACTGTGGCGTTTGCCAGTCACTCTCTGGCACCGGCAAAGGAGCAGTCCACAAGTTGATTGACGCCCGTGACACTCTTGGCCGGCATGAGATCCTGCTGATCGGGGCCAACGGCTTTCTCGGCAAGGTTCTTCTCGCGTTGCTCCTCGACCGCTTCCCGGATTTCCGCCACGTGCACGTCGTAATGCGGCCCAAGCGGAAGCTCACCCCAGGGCGGCGTTTCGAACGCGAGGTCCTGGCATCGCCGCCGCTCGAGGCCGTCCTGGACCGTTTCGACCGTCAGCGGCTGCGGGAGCGGATCACGGTCCACGCTGGCGATCTTGGCGAACCGGATTGCGGCCTCGCGGGGGAGGCTGTGGAAAACCTCGCCGGCCGCGTCGGCATGGTCATCAACTGCGCGGGTCTGGTGGATTTCTTCCCGCCGGTGGACGACTCGTTCGCCACGAACGTGGACGGCGTCGAGCACGTCATCAGCCTCACGCGGCGTCTTGGAGCGAAGCTGCTTCATGTCTCGACCTGCTTCGTGTGTGGAGAAGTGGACGGCCTCGTCGAGGAGTCTGAGCCGATCCTGGGCTTCTACCCGCGCCGCAAAGGGCCGCGGGACCAGGGATTTCGCCACGACCGTGAGATCCGCTACATGCGCGAGCGGATCGCCGAGATCTACCGCAGCGCGGGGATCCGCCGCGGCGACCGCCGCCCGCGGGAGGTCCAGCAGAAACTGATTGACCTGGGCTTGCAGCGCGCTTACCAGTGGGGCTGGACCAACACGTACACCTACACGAAGAGTCTGGGTGAACAGTTGATCGCCGCTGAAGAGGACCTCGAGTACTCCATCGTGCGGCCGGCCATCGTCGAGGCAGCGCTGGAGTTTCCCTTTCCCGGCTGGGTAGAAGGAGGACGGACGGCGGCGCCTCTGGTGATGATGGCTATGAGCGGCTTGCGCCACTGGGCGGTGCGCGAGGACGCTCCCATGGAGGTCGTACCTGTGGATCTCGCCGTTTCGGCGATCCTGATCGCCGGGGTCATGCTGCTGAACGGTTGCGCTGAGCAGGTTTACCATGTTTCTACGGCGGACGTGAATCCCATTTACTACGGCGAGCTGATCCGTCTGCTCTATCGGGAATACCGGCGGCAGCGGCGCTCACGAGACGGCGGATTTTGGATTCCTACGCCTCCCCTGGGTGTACGCGTGCTCTCGCCGGAAGAGGCTCATCGACGGGGCCAGCTCCAGCAGAAGGCGCTCACGCGCCTGCAGCAGTGGGCAACCGGCACGCGCCGGCTCATGGAGCGCGCCGGATTACCGGGAGTCCAGAGTGTCCGCCGGCTGGCTACGCGACTGCGGCAGACCGGACTTCGCGTCATGGTCCGTGACCAGGCCCTTGACCTCTACCGGCCGTTCATGCACGACAACCGGTTCATTTTCGAGACCGAGAACATCCGGGCCGCCCGCCGGCGCCTGACAGACGAGGACCGCAAGAGGCTACCCTGGAATCCGGAGCAGATCGATTGGCGGGACTACTGGATCAATCGTGAAGTGGCCGGTGTGAGGAGATGGGTGCAGGCTGAGTCCTCGCTCGGGATTTGAAGTTGACCATATGTCGGGTCCAACCACGCAACTGCAAGCAGGCTCTGTCGAGCGGCAGCTTCTTGAACTGCTGCGAGGGTGGCTTGCCGAGCGCGGCAGGGCGGAGCCCTCGGGCGGGTTGCGTCTGAAGACGAATCTCCAGCGGGAGCTCGGACTGGCCGCGTCCGATCTAGCCGAGTTTCTGGTGCGCTGCGAGGCAGCTTTCGAGGTCACCTTGCCGGCCAACCTGGTGGAGGAGGCGGAAACTCCGGCTGGCTGGGTGAAGGCGATTCTGGACAGCAGCCGTCGGGCCGCTTCGGACACCCGCTATCGAATCCCTCCGCCTCCCGAAGAGTCCCTTAGCGAGCCCACCGGCGCGGCGACCTTGGCGGAAGTGCTGACGCTCCACGCGGAGACCGACCCGGGGCGCGTGCACTTGCACGTCCTGGAAGGCCGCCGCGGCGAAGCCATCACTTACGGCTCGCTCTACGAGCAGGCTTCCCTCATCGCCGCAGGCCTGGCGGATCTCGGACTCCGCCCGGCGGAGACGGTGGCGGTGATGTTGCCGACTTCAGCGGACTTCTTCGCGGCGTTCTTCGGTGTGATGTTCGCCGGCGGCGTGCCGGTGCCCGTGTATCCCCCTACCCGGCCGGACCGGATCGAGGACTACGTGCGCCGCCAGGTAGTGGTGCTGCGGCGGGCGGGCGTCCGGTATCTCATCGCGTTCCCCGAGGTGCGGGGTGTGGTGCAGCTTTTGCGGGTCATGGTCCCCTCGCTCGTCGAGGTGACCACGATGAAGCAACTCCGGCGGGCCCGCGGTAGGCTCGGGTTCGGCTCCGTGCGGTTGCCGGAGCTGGCCGTGCTGCAGTTCACCTCGGGCTCCACGGGAGATCCCAAGCCCGTGGCCCTGACCCACGCCAACGTTCTGAACAACATCCGGGGAATCGGCGCCGCCGTCGAGGTGCGCCCGGGCGACGCGCTGGTAAGCTGGCTGCCCCTTTACAGTGATCTCGGGCTGATCGGCTGTTGGCTGTTCAGCCTCTACTACAGTGTTCCGCTGACCGTCTTTTCCCCGCTGGAGTTTCTGCAGGCGCCGGAGCGGTGGCTGTGGGCGCTCCACGAATCGCGCGGAACCTTATCGGCCGGTCCCAACTTCGCCTATGAGCTGTGCACCCGCCGCATTCCAGCTTGGAAGCTGGAAGGCCTCGACTTGAGTTCGTGGCGCGTCGCAGTGAACGCGGGCGAGCCCGTGCTGCCCTCCACGGTGGACCGCTTCACGGAGCGGTTCGCGCCTTACGGTTTCCGGGCCGAAGCGTTTCTGCCCTGCTACGGGCTCGCCGAGGCAAGCGTTGCGCTGACCATGCCCCCGGTCGGCCGTTTGCCAGTGCGCGACCGGATCCGGCGCAAGGAGTTTGAAACCGAGGGCCGGGCCGTGCCCGCCGCGCCCGGCGACCCCACCGCACTCTGCTTCTTTGCCAACGGCCGTCCGATCCCGGGCCAGGAGATCCGGCTCGTAGACGAGCAGGGCGGGGAAGTGCCCGAGCGCACCGTCGGCCGCTTGCTGTTCCGCGGCGCGACGACGATGAAGGGCTACTACCGGGATCCAGCGGCCACCACCGCCGCCCGCCGGGAAGGCGGCTGGGTGGATAGCGGCGATTACGGTTACCTCGCCGGCGGCGAGTTCTTTTTCACCGGGCGGAGTAAGGAGGCGATCGTCAAAGCGGGGCGCGTGATGAACCCGCTGCACGTCGAGGCGGCGTTAGGGAGCGTCCCCGGCGTCGTGCCGGGTTCGGCCGTGGCGTTCGGGGTTCCAGACGGCGTCGCCGGGGCCGAGCTGCTGGTCGTCGTCGCCGAGACGGGAGCCAACACGCAGGAGGACTTCCGGCGCATCGAGGCGGAAATCACCCGCGTGGTGGACTCCTACTTGGGGATGCCGCCGGACCGCATCCAGCTTGTCGCGCCCGGTTGCTTGCCCCGTACTCCCAACGGCAAGATCCGTCGCAACGAGATCCGCTCCCTTTATCAGCGGGGCCGGTTGCGGACCTATAACCGCCCGCCCTGGCTTCAGATCCTCCGGTTGCGGTGGGAGAACATCGGATCGCTGGCCGTTCTCGCTGTGCACCGCACGCGGGTGGCCGTGGGGCGCCAGTTGACGAACGCGATCGGGGCTGCGGCGGCGCTGGCCGTCGGGGTGGCGGTGCGAGTCACCCGACAGGTGCGCTGGATCCCTCCGGCGTGCCGGGCCATCCTTTGGCTGCACGCCCAGCGCTTCTCCCTCCAGGGAGCGGAACTGCTCGAAGCAGGATGTTCCGCTGTCCTGGTCGCCAATCGCTCGGGGCTCTTCGATCCGCTCGCGGTGGCGGCGGCCCTGCCCGGACCCGTGCGGTTCGCCGACCGGGCCGCCCTGCTGGGGTTGCCGCGCACTCTCGCCTGGCTCCTGGAGCCGCTCGTTCTGGGAACAGACGAGGGTTCGGCTGTCCCGGTGGCGGGCCACGTCCGCGCCCGGGTGCGAAAGGCGCTGGAGGCCGACCGCCTCGTGGTCTGCTTCCCGGACAGCCGGGTCGGAGAGGCCGTTTCCCGCTCCCGGTATCGGATCGATCCTTTCCGCGCCGCCCTCGAGATGGGGGCCCCCTTGCACCCCGTCTCGATCCGCCAGCGTACCGCGCAACAGCCAGGACCCGAGCGGGTGCGGGCCCGCCGGGCCACGATGATCGTCATCCGGGAGGCTTTGGAGACCGGTGGACCGGGCGACCTGCTTGCCCTGCGCGACCGGACCCGGGAAGCCATCGGAGAGTACCATGCCTGAGTTTGCGCCCGACCTGCTGCTCCGCCTGGCCGCTGCGTTCTTGATGGGATCCATCCCCTTCGCGATCGTTGCAATGTGGGGCAGCGGCATCGACATCCGGAAGGTGGGCTCGGGCAACCCGGGTTTCAACAATGTGCTCCGGGTGAGCAAGCGCCGTTCGGTCATTTGTCTGGCGGGCGACCTGGGGAAGGGAATCGCGGCTGTTACGTTGCTCTACCGGCCGGGGGAGCCGGTGACCGTTGCCTGGCTGCTCGGCTTCGCCGTGATGCTCGGGCACTGTTACACCCCGTGGCTGGGGTTCCGCGGCGGCAAGGGGATTGCCACGTCGGCCGGCGTCATGCTCGTTCTGTACCCGGCCTTGGCGCTCGGCTGCGTGGCCGGCTACGTCTTGCTGCGCGTCGTGGGAAAGAAGAGGGGGTGGCCGGAATCGGGCGCCATTGCGTCGCTGACTTGCTGGGCCGTGTTCGCCGCCCTTGTCGGGCTTCTCCAAGGGCCGTTGCTGGGTTCGATGGCCGTGCTGATGCTCGCCATCGTCACTTGGCGTCACCGCGATAACTTGCGGCGCATCGCCGCGGCGAGGTCCGGCTGAGCGATGGCGCGGCGGTTCGCCTTTTACGACCTGGACGGCACCTTGGTCGCAAGCAACGTGGTGACCCAGTACGTTTGGTATGCGCGGCGCCTCGGCTCCCGGCGGCGGATGGCGAAGCTGCTGGTTTCGGTCCCTGCGCTGTTGGCGCTCGAGCTGTATTCCCGGCGGGCGTTCAACGTTTTTTTCTACCGCTTCTACCGCGGCATGCGCCGGGACTGGATGGAGCGGGAGGCCGAGGGGCTTTTCGAGGAGGTTTTCCGGCCCAATCTCTTTCCGGGATCCAAAGCCTTGGTGGAGGCCGACAAGGCCGCGGGCTTCGTCGCCGTGCTAGTCACCGGCAGCCTTGACTTTGCCCTGGGCCCGTTGGTGAGATACTTCGGATTCGACCACGTCATCGCCAACCGCCTTGTTTTCGTGGATGGAGCGGCCACTGGCGACATTGCGCCGCCACTGATTGCGGAGGCTGAGAAGGTTGCTGCCATGAAACGGCTTTGCGAGGAGTTCGGCGGCGATATCGCCCGTTCGAAAGCGTACTCGGACAGCCTCTCGGATCTGCCCATGCTCGAGGCCGTCGGGCTGCCGGCGGTGGTGCATCCCGGACGCCGACTGCGCCGGATCGCCCGGCGGAGGGGCTGGCCGGTGCTCGACTTGAAACACAGGAACCATTTAGACTGACATGTTCTTGGAGCTTATACGAACCGACTTGTCACGAGACGCCTGCAAGATTTGTGAGACGCCGGACGTGGGCCCGCTTCCGAGGGAGGGGAGATGAGCCGGCCGATCCTAATCACGGGCGCCACCGGCTTCCTCGGCAAGCACCTCGTGGCTCACTTGCGTTCGCAGCCCGGCTGTCCCACGTTGCGGATTTTCAGCTACGGGCCGTGTCCTTGGGAAGGGCGTCCCGGCTTCGAAGTGGTTTCCGGAAACATCTGCGACGCCCGCCAGGTGGAGAAGGCGATGGAAGGCTGCGGCCAGGTATACCACCTCGCCGGGATCGTATCGCGTGATCCGCGGGACCGCGGCCGGCTCTTCGATGTCCACGTCGGGGGTACGCGGAATATCTGCGAGGCCGCTGTCAAGCATCGTCCCGACAAGATCGTCGCCGTTTCTTCCTCCGGCACGATCGCCGTGAGCTGGGAACCGAAAGTTCTCGATGAAACCGCGGACTATCCGGAGGATCTGATCCGGCGCTGGCCTTATTACGAGAGCAAGGCCGAAGCTGAGCGGCTGGCTCTCTCGTATGTGCGGGACCACGATCTGCCCCTCGTCATTGTGAACCCGGGCCTGCTGCTGGGACCCGGCGACGACATGGGATCTTCGACCGGAGATATCGCCCTGTTCCTCGAAGGCCAGATCATGGCCCTGCCCCGCGGCGGGATGTGTTTTGTGGATGCCCGTGATGCAGCCAGGGGCCTGGCGCTCGCCATGGAGAAGGGAAGGCCGGGAGAGCGTTACCTGCTCGGCGGGCCGAACTGGAGCTTCCAGCAAATCATTGAGCGGGTGGCCGAGCTCACCGGCCGGAAGGCCCCGCGGTTGAAGTTGCCGCCCAAGCTGGCGCTTTGGAGCGGCCGGCTGCTGCGGCGTCTGTTCCCCCTGATCGGGCGCGAGTTCAAGATGGACGACGCGACGATCGAAATGTCCTCGTACTACTGGTATTTCAGTTCGCAGAAGGCCGCGCGGGAGCTGGGCTTCCAGACCCGCGACCCGATGGAGACCCTCCGGGATACCATCGACGACCTGTTGCAGCGCTTGCCATGAAGACCGCCGTCATCGCCAATCCGCACGCGGCCAGTGGGAAGGCGGCCAAACGCTGGCAGAAAGTGGAACGGCGGCTGGCCCAGCGCTTCGGCTCCCTGGAGGTCCGTTTCACCGAGCGGCCGGGACACGCCATCGAACTGACGCGGGAGCTGTTGCGGGATGGATTCGACCGCATCATCGGCGTGGGCGGCGACGGCACTTACAACGAGATTGCCAACGGTTTCGTGGAGAACGACCGCCCGGTGCGCCCCGGCGCCTGCCTCGGGCTCCTGCCTATGGGCACCGGCGGCGATTTCCGGCGGACCCTGAAGATTCCGACCCGGCTCGACGACATGATCGAAGCCCTGGCCGCGGCCGAGCCGATGGAGATCGATCTGGGCAAAATCCAGTACATCACGCACGAAGGCCGCCCGGCCCAGCGGTACTTCATCAACGTGACCAGCATGGGCATGGGTGGTGAGGTCTGTGTCCGGGCGAAGAACATTTTCAGCCGCTTCAGCGGTCGCGTGGCGTTTCTTTACGCGACCTTGCTCGGCTTCCTCGTCTACCGTCCCGCTGTCATCGGCCTTTATCTGGACGGCTCCGCCCAGGCGAAGCGCTACCGGGTCCTGAACATCGCCGTGGGCAACGGCATGTACCACGGCGGCGGCATGTACGTCTGCCCGGGAGCGAAGCTCGACGACGGCTGGCTCGAGGTCACTGTGATCGAGTACCTGGGACCGTTGACCGTATTGCGCAACCAGGACTATCTGTACTCGGGAAAGATTTACGAGTACCCCAAAGTCCGTCATTTCCGGGTGCAGCGCCTTCGCGCCGAAGCGACGGAAACGGTCCGCATCGAGGTGGATGGCGAGGGTCTCGGCATGCTGCCGGTGGAGATCAGCGTCGTACCGAAAGCGATGCGGCTCCTGGTCGCGCCGCCCGGCTCGCTCAAATCCGCAGGCCCAAGGTCCGGATCAGCTTCTTGACCGGCCTCCCGTCCCGGACCAGCCCGAAACCACCTTTGTAGTCCCAGGTGGCCCAAGCGATGCCGTTTTGTTCCAAGACGCGCCGCACGTCTCGGTACCAGCGCAAGCGCGAATCCATCGGCGCTTTGTAGTAGCAGCCCCACTCGCCGCAATAGAGCGGCAAACCCAGCCTGCGGGCCACGGCCACGGGCTTGCCGATCAATTCGCGGATCGTTTTGCGGTTGAAGACGATCCGTTCCGGATCCATGGCGCGTTTCAATCCCTCCGGAAGCTGCGCGAAGATTTTCTTGGGAACCAGACGCCCCGGATAGCGCACGGGTCCGTCGTATTCGCCCACCTTCGTCCACCCCGCCCGGTAATGCGTGAGCGCCATCGGGTGGTAGAAGTGGAAGCTGAGGATGATGTTCGGATCGTTTTCGGGTACCCGCAAATCCTGGAACGTGTGGACGGACTGCCAACGGTTCGATCCGATGACAATCTTGCGCTCCGGCTCGGTCTCCCGGACGACGGCCACGGCGCGGGCCACAAGGCGGTTCCAGTCGTCCGGATCGTCGGCCACCGGCTCGTTCATCAGCTCATAGGCGACCAGGCCGAGAGGGCGCCGCCTCAATTCTTCTGATAGGTCCCGCCAGCATTCGAGGAAGCGCTCTTGGGCTTCCGGCTGCGTCCACAGCGGTCTCTCTTGGCGGTTGAAATGGTGCGAGCGGAGGATGTGAAGGTCCACTACCGCCTTCAGATTGAACTCTTCGCACCAGTCGAGGGCGTTCTGCAGCAGGCCGAAGGCCTCGGTGTCCTTCCGGCCCTCCTCGTCCCATAGCTGCTCCTCATCGACGGGGATCCGGAGATGGTCCAGGCCCAGTCGTGCGAGGAACTCCACGTCGCTCCGCTGGAAGTAGCGGCGGCGCTCTTGTCCCCTCCGCTTGCTCTGCGAGAGCCAGTGGGAGACGTTCGTGCCGCGGCGGAGTTCGAAGGACTCCGGACGCTTTCGGGACCACGCCGGGGCAGCCGCGGCGCTGAGAGCCAACTTTGCGAAGACACGGCGTTTCAGGAGCATGAGATCACACGGTCAGCATATCGGAATTTCCGGCCTGGGGATTGCTGTCTTCTGATAGAATCAGTGGGCGCGAAAGCGCTCAAGGTCATTTCATTTGCGCTCTGACGCCCCTAGGGGGTTGATATGGCTGACTTGAAGAAACTGCACGACGCGATCTTGTACGGAGACCAGAAGACGGCGGTGGCCGTCACCGAACAGGCCCTCGCCGAGAAGATCGACCCTCAACAACTGATCCACGAGGCGATGATCCCGGCCATGAACGAGGCCGGCAAGAAGTTCGAGTGCGAGGAATTCTTTGTCCCGGAGCTGCTGCTGGCGGCGCGGGCGATGAAGGGAGCGCTGAAGCTGATTCAACCGCTGCTCGCCGCCTCGGGCGCCGAACCCATCGGAACGGTGGTCATCGGCACCGTGAAAGGGGACTTGCACGATATCGGTAAGAATTTGGTGGCTTCGATGCTCGAAGGCGCGGGGTTCCGCGTCGTCGATCTCGGCTCTGACGTCGCCGCCGAGAAGTTCATCGAGGCCGTCGAGAAGGAGAAGCCCAACCTCGTTTGCATGTCGGCGTTGCTGACGGTGACGATGCCCGCTATGAAAACCACGATCGAGGCGCTGAACCAGGCCGGTGTCCGGGAGAAGGTCAAGGTGATGGTGGGCGGCGCGCCGGTCACGCCGGAGTACGCCGCTGAGATCGGCGCCGACGGCTACGCCGACAACGCTTCCACGGCGGTGGCCAAAGCGCGTGAATTGATTGCCGCCTGAGGTCGCGGGCCGCTCATGTCCAAACCGATACTGACCGACGGAGCGTGGGGAACCCAACTCCAGGTTCGCGGCCTGCCGCCTGGAGACCTGCCGGACCTATGGAATCTCACCCGTCCGGAACTGGTCGAGGAGGTGCCGCGGCTGTACGTGGAAGCCGGCAGCGAGATCGTGTTGACGAACACATTTCGGGCAAACCGGATCGTATTGCGGGAGAAAGATCCCTCCGTGGATGTGCGGGCCGTGAACCGGGCCGGCGTGGAGATCTCCAAGCGTGCCGCCGGCGAACGGGCCAAAGTCTTCGCCTCTATCGGCCCCTCGGGAAAACTGCTCATGACCGGCGACGTCACCGAGGACGAACTGCGCGCAGCCTTCAGCGAGCAGGTCGAAGCTCTCGCGGAAGCGGGCGCCGACGCCCTGGTGATCGAGACGATGTCCGATTTGGCCGAGGCCAAAATCGCGCTCGCCGCGGCCAAAGCCACCGGACTGTTTACCGTCGCCTGCATGGTTTACGACTCCGGGAAGAACAAGGACCGCACGATGATGGGCGTCACTCCGGAGCAGGCCGCCGAGGAGCTGGCCGAGGCCGGGGCCGACGTGATCGGCGCCAACTGCGGCAACGGCATCGCCGGCTACGTTCCGGTCTGCGAACGGTTGCGCGCGGCGACGAAACTGCCCATCTGGATCAAGGCGAACGCGGGAGTTCCGGAGATCCGCGGCGGCGAGGTTGTCTACACGACCTCCCCTGAGGAGTTCGCCTCGCACGTGCCGCGCCTCGTCGAGGCCGGAGCCTCTTACATCGGCGGCTGTTGCGGCACCTCGCCGGATTACATCCGCGCCGTCCGGGCCGTGCTGGACCGCGTGTGAGTCCGGGGACCGGCAGCTTCAGCCCGATGCGCCTCAAGCTGATCTCCTGCGAGATCCTGTTCCGGGAAATGTGCCATGTGGTCGCGCGGTCGCCGCACACGATCGACGTCGAGTTCCTGCCTAAAGGTTTGCACGACGTCGCCGGGCGCGGAATGTGCCGCCAGGTTCAGGAAGCGGTGGATCGCGCCGACGCCGATCCGTACGATGCGGTCCTGCTCGGTTACCTGTTGTGCGGTCGCGGCGTCGAAGGTCTGCTTGCCCGCACTCGGCCGCTGGTCCTCCCGCGGGGGCACGACTGTATCACGCTGTTCTTGGGCAGCCGCCGCCGCTATCAGGAGTTCTTCGAAAGCAACCCCGGCGTCTATTTCAAGACCACCGGCTGGATCGAGCGGGGGCGGGACATTCCGCAACTGGGGCTGGGCGAGGTGCAGAGGAACTTCGGCGTCGCCTCCACGTTCGAAGAGCTCGTCGAGAAGTACGGCGAGGACAACGCCCGCTACCTCTGGGAGACGCTCGGCAACTACACGAAGAACTACGGCAAGCTGGTCTTTATTCGGATGGGCGTCGGGCCCGAGGACCGCCTGGAAGAAGAGACGCGGGAGGAAGCGGCGGAGCTAGGCATGGCGTTCGAGCGGGTCGAGGGGCGGCTGACGCTGTTCGAGCGATTGGTCGGCGGCGAGTGGGACGAGGAGGACTTCCTTGTCGTCCCGCCGGGCTACCGGATCGTCGCCACGCACGACGAGCGAATCGTGAGAGCGGAGGCGGTCTCATGAGCCGAGAATCGAGGAACCGTTCAGCAGACCGGAGGTGGCCGTGGCGCTGATTCGCGTCCGCCTGGAGCCCCTGGGCCGCACGCTCGAGCTGCCGGCCGGGACTCCGTTGCGAGATGCGCTTTTCGCCTACGGCGTCGAGTTCCCCTGCGGGGGACGCGGAAAGTGCCGCCGGTGCCGGGTTCGGGTTCTCGAGGGCTCTTTGGATCCTTCACCTGGCGAGGATCAGATCCTTTCCAGCGGGGAGATCCGCCAGGGTTGGCGTCTGGCGTGCCGGGCCGTCGCCTCTAGTCCCGTGACGCTCGAAGTGGGACAGTGGGAGACGGCGATTCTGGCCGACGAGACGGATTTCCATTTCCGCCCGCGTCCGGGAACCGGCGTCGCCGTGGATGTGGGCACCACGACTTTGGTGGCGCAGCTCTTGGATCTCGAGACCGGGGGCGTGCTGGGGGTCCAATCGGCGCTCAACCCGCAAGCCGCGTTCGGCGCCGACGTGATGAGCCGGATTCAAGCGGCTCTGGAGGCGGGCGGCGCCGAAGAGTTGCGGCGGTTGATCCGGCGGAGCGTGGGCGATCTGGTGGCCGCCTTGCAGCCGGACGCCCGGCTCCGCGAAATCGTCCTCGTCGGCAACACCGTCATGCACCATCTGTTTTGCGGTGTGGATGTGGAGCCGCTCTCGCACTATCCTTTCCAGCCGATCGACGACGGGCTGCAGGCTTTCCAAGCTTCCGAGCTCGGCTGGAACCTCCCGGTGGACCCGTTGGTCCAGTTCCTGCCGTGCCTGGGCGGCTTTGTCGGCAGCGACCTGCTGGCCGGCATCCTTGCCACGGGTATCGAGCGCCGCGAAGAAGTGGCCGTGCTCATCGACCTCGGCACCAACGGTGAGATCGTCATCGGGTCGAACCACCAGATCCTCTGCGCATCCACCGCCGCCGGCCCGGCATTCGAAGGGGGACGGATCTCGGCTGGAATGCGGGCCGCCACCGGGGCGATCGCCGAGGCCGCCCTGGCCGACGGGCGATTGATTGTCCACGTCATTGGCGGCGGCGAGCCTCGGGGCATTTGCGGCAGCGGCCTGGTGGATGTGGTCGCGTGCGGCTTGGCGTCGGGACGCATCCTTCCCAGCGGACGCTTTCGAGACGGCGCCAAGGAGTGGCCCGTCGCTGGGCGCGTCTCGCTCCTGCAGCGGGACGTGCGCGAACTCCAGCTTGCCAAGGCCGCCGTGGCGGCCGGGATACGGCTGCTGTTCAGCCGGCTCGGACGCTCGCCGGATTGCGTTGCCCGCGTGTACCTGGCTGGCGCTTTTGGGAATTACATCAACAAGGAGTCGGCCCGCCGTATTGGAATGCTGGAACTTCCCCTGGCGCGGGTCGAACCGGCCGGTAACACCGCGCTGTTGGGCGCGAAAGTGGCTCTGTTCCAGGGAGAACCGGAACAGCGGGATTTCGCCGGGTTGCGCCGGCGGGTCACTCACGTCCCGCTGGCCGACGACCCGGCCTTCGAGGAGACTTACGTCGCCGCCATGAGGTTTCCGGAAGCTTGACGAGGTTCGCCGAATAGCGGTAAATAGACAGTACCGTCGTCTGGAGCGCGAGGTCTCGGCATCATCTCGAATCGTTCGCTCGGAGGAGACATGAAAAACCGTCTCGGCTTCTTTTTCATACCTCTGTTGTTGCTGTCCATCCCCGCGTCAGCGGGCGCTCAGTGGCATGACCTGGGGCGGGCCCCGGTACCCACCGGTTACGTCGCCGGCAGCAAAGGCGCTGCTCTGGCGATCCATCCGCTCTACGAGCCCGTTGGCTGGATCGACACGTCGAACCGCGAAGCTGTGCGCAACGCCTGGTTCAACGACTTCCTGCCCACCGCCGAAGTGCCGATGGAGTGGACTGGCAGCCACGATACCGGTGACCCTGGCGACACGTCGAGAGCTTACAAGGATGCGGTGATCCAGCGCGTGAATTTCTTCCGGGCCATGGCCGGAGTGCCCGCCTGGGTGCAGTTGAACCTGGAGTTCAGCCGGAAGGCGCAGCAGGCGGCGCTGATGATGTCGGCGAACAAGTCGTTGGACCACTTCCCGCCCGAGGACTGGCTGTTCTACACCGCCGACGGGGCCGAAGCCGCCAGGAATTCGAATCTCTGCATCATGTACAACTCTTCGCCGGACCCAGGCTGCATCGCCCTTTACATCGAGGACAGCGGCGACAACAATTTCCGCGTCGGCCACCGCCGCTGGATCCTATATCCCCAAACGCAGGAGATGGGGACGGGCGACGTCCCCCAGGTCGGTGAGTTCCCCTATGCCAATGTGCTCTGGGTCTTTGACTCGAATCTGTTCAACCCGCGCCCGAACACCCGCGACGATTTTGTCGCCTGGCCGCCCCCGGGTTACGTCCCGAGTCAGATCGTTTACGATCGCTGGTCGTTCTCCTATCCGGACGCCGACTTCTCCCAAGCTACGGTCACCATGACGCGTAACGGGGCGTCGGTGCCATTGACCGTCGAGCCTCTCAGCAACGAGCAGTTTGTTGGCGAGAACACCATCGTCTGGGTGCCGCAGGGATCGGGAACAAACACGGCCGTCGGGACCGGGGACGTCCGGACGACGGTGACCGTCTCGAACGTAATCATCGGCGGCCAGGCGCGGCAGTTCACTTACGAAGTGATCGCCTTCGATCCGAACGCCGCCGGAGCCGGCCCGGTCTTCAGCGCCGCCGGCCTGGTGAACTCGGCCAGCTTCAAGGCCGGCCCGATCGCTCCGGATGCTTGGGCGGACCTGTTCGGCGAGAACCTCGCCACGCAGTTTGTCATCGACGGCGGGCTGCCCACGTCGCTCGACGGGACCACGTTGACCATCCGCGATGCCGCCGGCAAGACCCACAACGCCCGGCTGCACTTCGTCACGACGGACCGGATCCAGTTCCTGACTCCTTCCGGCATGGCGTCGGGGCCGGCGACTCTGACCGTCAACGCCGCCGGCGGTTCGGCTTCCACCCAGATTCAAGTCGCCACGGTAGCCCCGGGCATCTTCTCGGCCAACGCCTCCGGCCAAGGCCCTGCGGCCGCGACATGGTTGCGGGTGGACCCCCTCGGCAACCGCACCGATGGATTCACCTTCACCCTCGACGCGCCGCCGAACCGGAAGAATGTGCCCATCGATCTGGGACCTCCGGGGGACCAGATCTATTTAAGCTTCTACGGCACCGGCTTCCGCAACCAGACCTCGGTTTCTTGCACCATCGGCGGCCAGCCGGTACCCGTCCTGGGAGCCGTGGCGCAGGGACAGTTTCTTGGCCTGGACCAGGTGGTGGTGGGCCCGCTGCCGCGCTCACTGGCCGGAGCCGGTGAGGTGGACGTCGTCTGCAGGTTCAGCGGGATTCAGGCCAATACGGTGACGGTGGCCATCAAGTAGGAAAAAGGCTGCGGCGGGCTGAAGCCGCGGGGGCTGCTCGCCTTCGGCCCGGGTTCAGTTTCGGCATTATTGCAGCACCGGCAGCGCCGTCCCTGCTGCCTGCGTGACCTCCTCCCAGACGTGCCGGTTGAAGCGGCACCCGGGGTCGCCCGCGGTCAGATCGCCCGTATAAGCTAGGGCGCGCGCTCGGCAGCCGCCGCAAAACACCCGCAGGTCGCACACCGCACAGTGATCGCCCCGGTCCTCGCGGTCGGCCAATATGCGGAACGTCTCGCAGTCCCAGATCTCGGAAAGGCTCTGGCGGCGCAAGTCCCCGACCACCACGGTGGGCATATAGACGCAGGGAGTCACCCGGCCGTCGGGTTCGACGCAGCAGTAGCAGCGGCCGGCCCCGCAGCCGCCGACGTACCGGGCGAGCACCATCGTCTTCCGGCCGGCGCCCGTTCCTGCATGACCGATGGAAAAGATGCCGTCGCCCGGCAGGTGCATCACGCACGAGCGTCCAAACTGGGGCGCCGTGGAAATCACGTTGATCTCGCCGCTTTGCAATACGGCGACGAGCTTTTCCAGCAGTAGCTCGCGCTGCTCCGGCGTCAGATCGTACTGGACGCACTGCTCGCCCCGGCCCACGGGGATGAAGTTGAAGTGGGAGAACGTCGCGCAGCCCAAGTCCTTGGCCAACTGGACGATCCGGTCGAACTTGTCCACGGTGGCTCGGGTGAAGGTGGTGGCCAGGCCGGTCCGCATGCCGGCGGCGACCGAGTTCCGGATCCCCTGGATCGCCCGCTCCCAGGCCCCGGGGACGCCGCGGAACCGATCGTGCTCGGCCGGGTCGGGGCTGTCGATGCTTACCTCGAGGTACTTGACGCCGCAGTCGATCAGTCGCTGCACGCGCTCCGGGGTGAGTAGCGTCCCGTTGGTGGCAAGCGTCAGGTGGAGTCCCCGCCGTGAGGCGTGGGCAAGCACCGGCTCCAGGTCTTTGCTCGTCAACGGCTCGCCGCCGGCGATGGCCAAGAACGGCACGCCGTTGGATGCCAGCTCGTCCACCACCCGGAGCTTCTCCGAAAGCGTCAACTCGCCGTCCGGCCGCTGTGCGCTCGAGTTCTGGTAGCAATGCCGGCATTTGAGGTTGCAGAGTTGGGTAAAGTTCCAGACCACCATCAGCGGCGCCGGGAACCGTTGCGGCTTGGAAAGCCCGTACCGCGCGATTCCTCTGGCCGCCAGCGCGAGAGAGCGCAGCGTGGGAACGTGATGCAGGAGCTTCCGCTTAGCGCGCTCTTTGTCGATGCCGTAGCGCCATAGGATGTAGTCGATCAGCTTGCCGGGGAGCCAATACCTGAGACGCTCGGTCCCGGTGATCGCCGGATTGTCATAGTTCAGGCACCAGCTCTCGAGGCGCGAGCGTCCTTGCCCGTCCATCGCGCTGAGCCAGCCGAGTAGCGGGCGTACCCAGGGCCGGGAAAGAATCTCTTCCAAGATGTGACGATCGCCGGGGGCCGGCCGCGTGCGGCGCGGCAAGGGAGGACGGCGGGCGGTACGGATTTTCTTTTGCGAGTGACCGGTGTACATCGAATGAACTCCTTGCGGCGTGTGGTCCGGCTGCGGGCGCAGCCACCGGTACTGCCCCGCGCAGAGGGGCAGAGTGATGGGGAAACCCCTGAACGTTTCCCGTATTTTTCTAGACTCGGAAAACTGGACTCGGGTTTCGCCCGCCTGACAGGGCTTGGGGAAGGGATTCGCGCCAGGCGTGGTTGTTACACTGGGCTCAGGTGGTTTTGCGCAAGACCCTCCGGCTGTTTCTTGGATTTGCACTATTGTTCGTCGGCATCGTGGGACTCCTGTTGCCGGTGATGCCCGGCTGGATCTTTGTGATCCCGGGACTGCTGATTCTCAGCGATTATTTCCCGCCGATTCGCCGCCTGGTGAACTGGGCGAAAGAGCGGGCGCGACGGGCAGGCGTCGGCGTTCACGACCCGAAACCACCGGATCCAGGGCAGCGCCATCAGCCCTGACGGCAGCGCCACCGCGGCAAACAGCGGGCCTCGTGACCGGTGGTAGCACGGGTGGGAATCGTTGTATATAATAGACATTGGACGGCATTGCTGGGAGGTCGTCTAATGGTAAGACAGCAGACTCTGGATCTGCTTATCGGGGTTCGAGTCCCTGCCTCCCAGCCACCCTTACTCGATTCCTTCCGCTAAGAGGCTCGACTGCAGGCGCGCCGCCTTGATCGAATCTTGACTCGGAGCTCTCTGCGACCGGGCTTCTGAGTTTCCTATGGTTTCTTGGTTTCCCGCAGGTTTCTGCGTTTGCGCCAGATCCTCCCACAACCAACCCCACTGGGTGAGATAGACGCCGAAGGCCTGTAACTTGCAGGATGGCAGGGCGCCGCCTTTTCGCCCGTCGGCAGTCCGTCCGGGAGCTGCTCCACCGGCAGGCGCGTTTGCGAGGCAAGTTATTCTGATATTTGAGAAGCGCCCCGCAATCGACGACCGCTGGTACCGCGGCTCCCGCTGCGGAGCCGGCCGGGAACCAATCGAAGCCTGCTTCCGCACCCGGTCCAAGGCGTTCCGGTTCGGGTTGGCGCCGCACGTTCCGCGCCCTCCGCCACCGCAATTTCCGGATCTTCATCAGCGGCCAGGCCGTTTCCTTGATCGGCACGTGGATGCAGAACGTCGCCCAGAGCTGGCTCGTCTACCGGCTCACCGGCTCTGAACTGATGGTCGGCGTAGTCGGGTTTTGCGCCCACATCCCGGTTCTCCTGCTCGGGCCGCTGGCGGGCCTCACCGCGGACCGCTACTCGCGCTACCGCATCGTGCTGCTCACCCAGGCCGCCTTTCTCGTCCAAGCCGTCGCCCTCGCCACCCTGACCTTGAGCGGCCGGGTGACCGCGGCGCACGTCTTTGCCTTAGCGGCGATCTGGGGCATGATTAACGCTTTCGACATCCCGGCCCGCCAGTCGCTCTATATCCACATGGTGGGCGGCGAGGACCTGCTGAACGCCATATCCCTCAACTCAGTGGTCTTCAACACCGCGCGCGTTGCCGGTCCGGCCGTCGGCGGTCTCGTGATCGCCGTCGCGGGGGAAGGGGTGTGTTTCTCAGTGAACGCTGCCACGTTCCTGGCGGTGCTGGGTTCCTTGCTGATGCTTCGCTTGCCGCCCCTGAAGCCGGAGAGGCGCGACGCGCCGTGGGCGCACCTGCGGGAGGGCTTCCGCTACGTCGCGTCTCACCAGCCGGTGCTGGCCTTGCTGGGGATCAACGCGGCGATGAACATCACCCGGGCCCCGGCGGTAGCGCTGGCGCCGTTTTTCGCCGATGCGATATTCGGCCGTGGCTCGGAGGGCCTCGGCGTGCTCACCGGGGCGGCCGGACTGGGAGCGATCGCTGGCACTTTGGGACTGGCGCGGCGCACCGGCACGCGCGGGCTACCGTCGGTCGTCTTCTCCAGCGCGTTGGCGACAGGGATCTGCTTGGTTTTGTTTGCGTGGTCGCCGTCGTTCTGGACGTCCCTGTTGATCTTCGGCATGATCGGCTTCAACCATATGCGGCAGAACGCCTCCACCAACACTTTGATCCAGACTTTGATCCCGGACGCCTACCGGGGGCGCGTGATGGCGTTGTATTCCATGACCGTCGTCGGCGTGCTGCCGCTCGGGCATTTGGCGGGTGGCGCAGCCGCCGAGCACATCGGACCGCGGTGGACGGTCTTTCTCGGCGGCCTGGTCTGCACCGCTGCGGCGCTGACTTTCCGCGGTTTCCTGCCCCGATTGGGCGAGCCGTGGGGGCGGAGGAGCGCAGTCCCATGACCCGGCTCTGGCGCGCCTGGGCCGTGGCGGTCTTGCTGGCGGCGTTCGTGGCGCCAGCCGCGCAGCGGGACTCGAAAGCCACCGATGCGCTTTTCGCCCGGATCGACGATCTGATGGCGCAGATCAGCGACATCACCGGTCTCGAAGTGCGCCGCCGCGTCGCTCACGCCTTGATCCCCCGAAGCCGTCTCAAAGAGTTTCTCGAGGAGCGGATCCGCGAGGAGATCGAGCCGGACCAGATCCGGGTGGAGGAGCTTCTGCTTAAGAAGCTGGGTTTCGCGCCGAAGGACTTCCGGCTGAAGGAGACCATGGTGGCGCTCTACGAGGAACAGGCCGCGGCGCTGTACGACTTCCGCAAGAAGAAGCTCTTTCTGCTCGACTCGGGAGGCGGCCCGATGCAGGAAGCGGCGCTCGTGCACGAGCTGGCCCACGCCCTCGCTGACCAGCACTTCCGGCTGCAGCGGTTCCTCGACAAGGCCGGCAAGAATGACGACGGCGCCCTCGCGCGGATGGCGGTGATGGAAGGGCAGGCCACGTGGATCATGATGGAGTTCAGCGCGCGGCGGATCGGGCAGTCGCTCACCGAGTCTCCGGAGATGGTGGACTTGATGAGCCGGCTCACCGGCGCTTCGAGCGGGGAGTTTCCGGTTCTGGACCGCGTGCCGCTCTACATTCGGCAGTCGCTCGTGTTCCCCTACGCCAGCGGTCTGAAGTTTCAGCAGGCCGTTTTCGAGAAGCTGGGCAAGAGAGCCTTTCGGGAAGTGTTCCGGCGGCCTCCGCGCTCGACGCGCCAGGTGCTGCACCCGGAAAAATACTTCCGGCCCGATGAGCGGGAGCCGCCGCGCCTGCCGCGGATCGGCGGCGGCTACAAGAAGTCCGCGGAGGGCGTCTTGGGCGAGTTCGATTTCGCCGTCCTGCTGCAGCAATATGGAGACGAAGGCCTGGTTCGCCGCCTCGCTCCGAAGTGGCGGGCTGGCAAGTACCAGCTTTGGGAGAGCAAGCACCGCCGAAGGTCCGTGTTGCTGCATGCCTCGGTGTGGGCGACCGATGAGGCAGCGCGCCGCTTCTTCAACTTCTACCGGCGCGTTCTGGTAGGGAAGTGGGAGGACGTCTCGTTCAGCGCCGACACGCCGGAAAGATACGCAGGGACCGGAGACGACGGGGAGTTTGTCGTCCGTCTTGCCGGCGACGTTGTTTATGCCGTGGAGGGAGTGCGTTCGCTCGGCGAGATTCGGCGATGGCCGCAACCGAAGCGGCGGGCGGACCGTCGGCCTAGTGTGGAGCTGTATCTGATTCCGCGCCGGCTATGGGAGCCGGGCGGGGATTCACCGGCGGAAACGCACCCGGTGGTTCCGGCCGCCGGGCCGCCGTGGACGGCCGAGTTTTTCGGCGGCCTGCCGCTGAAGTAATCTAATAAAAGAGATCAGCTTAGCTCCACGACCGATGGTGAAATCCGCAGACGTACACGGCCAGGCGCAGCGGTCATACGGCTGCCGCCGCTGCCTGGCGGAGTTCACCGGCTCGAGCGCCTAAATTCAGGAGGCATTTCGTTGATGCATCGAAGCTCAATCGCGATCGCCACAGGGATTCTGATGGCCGTCCTGCCGTTGTTCGCCATCCGGGTTCCGCGCCCTGCGCCGGAACTCGTTTTCAAACTGGCCAACGGCCAAGAGATGAAGCTGAGCCAGTTCAAAGGCAAGGTAGTGGCCTTGGAGTTCCTGCTCACCACCTGCCCACACTGTAAGAGGACGTCCAGCGTGCTGCGGAAGATGTACGCCGAGTACGGCCCCAAGGGGTTCCAGGTTCTCGGGGTCGCCATCAACGAGGGCGCCGAGAGGCTCGTTGAGCCGTTCCGCGCCGAGCTGAACCTGGATTACCCGGTGGGCTATGTCAACCGGGACCGTGCCGTGGACTTCCTCGAGCACCCGATCATGCTCACCATGTGGATGCCGCAGCTCGTCTTCATCGACAAGAAGGGCGTGATCCGGGCCCAGTACGGGGGCACAGACGAGTTCTTCCGCAATGAAGAGAAGAACATGCGGGAGATGATCGAGAAGCTGCTCGCCGAGAAGTAGCCCACCCCTCCCGACAGCGCGACCGTCCGGACTGTCTGGCGGCTCCCCACGACGTGCCGGGCCGGGAGCTGGCAGCTTGAACTGGGCGCTGGAGGCGTCTTCGAAACTGCGGTCGGGGTCGCGCGCCCTGCTGTTCCCAACAGCACATCCAGCTCCGCGCGGGCACTGAGTGTGTAGACGCCTCGCACGGTGTTTGCCTCTTGGTTCCGTCCAGGATCTGCATTCCGAGTGGGACCGTTTTGCCAAACTCGACGATTTCGCATAGAATGGTTCCGGAAGCGCTGCTGGGAGCTGGGCAGTCATATTTCTCATCACCGGCGCTTCTTCAAGCAGGCAGGAAACAGATCGGACCCGTGGCGCCGCTTCCGCGGAAAGAGCCGCGAGGGCGGACAACGGCCGGATTCATTCGTCTTTTTTGTCAGCTCAGCCGGGCGCGAAACCCGCCCGGCTGGTAAGGAAGGACGGCCATGGGAACGATCGTTACCGACACACCATCGAAGCCGCTGGGCTTCGAAAACGGCGGGCCCGAGGAATACCCGTACCCGGGCATTCCGACCACTACCGACGGCGCCGGCAGCGTCGTCTGGGTGGAAACCAACATCTCGCAAGGGGCCGGGGCCTACCCCATCACCTCATCCACCACCATGGGCGGCGGTTTCCAGGCCGCCGTGGCCAACGGCAAGCGCAACCTCTGGGGCGAGCCGCTCATGTTCATCGAGCCGGAGTCCGAGCACTCCTCGGCCACCGTCTGCGAAGGGTTCGCCTTGGCCGGCGGCCGGGTGACGAACTTCACCTCCGGGCAGGGGCTGATCCTCATGAAGGAGGTTCTCTACACGATCGCCGGCAAGCGGCTGCCGGTGGTCTTCCACATCGGAGCCCGGGCCCTGACCTCGCACTCGCTCAACGTCCACGCCGGGCACGACGACGTGGTGGGGGTGGCCGACTGCGGCTGGGGCGTACTCTACGCCCGCAACGCCCAGGAGGCCGGCGACCTTGCCCTCATCGCCCGCCGGGCCGCCGAGGACTCGGAAACGCCTTTCCTCAACGTTCAGGACGGCTTCCTCACCACCCACACCATCGAGAACGTCCGGCTGCCGGAGCCGGAGCTGATGAAGCGCTTCGTGGGCGCACCGTCGGAGAAGCTCCGGAACCTGATGGATCCGGCCGTGCCGCTGATGACCGGCGTGGTGCAGAACCAGGACTCCTATATGAAGGGCAAGATCGCCCAGCGCGCCTACTATGACCGCGTGCTGCCTTGCCTGGAGGCGGCCATGGCGGAGTTCCAGGCGTTGACCGGCCGCCGCTACGGCCTCCTCATGCCCTACCGGCTTGAGGACGCCGAGTACGCCATCGTCGGCTCCGGCTGCATGATGGAGACCGCCGAGGCCGCCGTCGATTGGATCCGGGAGAACATGGGCGTCCGGGTGGGCCTGCTGCACATCACCTGCTTCCGGCCCTGGCCCTCCCGGCAGATCGTCGAGGCGCTGCGGCACGTCAAGGCGGTCTCGGTCGTCGAGCGCCTGGACATCCCCCTCCAGCAGTCCAATCCTCAGCTCTGCGAGCTGAAGGCTTCCTTCGCCGACGCCATGGCCGGCACGCCGGGCTACCCGCCGGTGGAGCGCATGCCGCGCTTCTACGGCGGATCGGCCGGGCTGGGCAGCCGCGACATCCGCCCCGGCGACTTCATCGCCGTCGTCGAGAACATGCTGAGCGAGGAGCCGAAGCACTACTTCAGCCTGAACATCAAGCACGAGACGGCTCTCGAGGCCCGGGTGAACCCCGACGTCCGTCCGCCGGGCTCGTTCTCCATGCGCGGCCACTCGGTGGGCGGCTACGGATCGGTGACCACCAACAAGGTGATCGCCACCATCGCCGGCGAGGTCTTCGGCCTCGACGTCCAGGCCTACCCGAAGTACGGCTCCGAGAAGAAAGGCCTGCCGACCACGTACTATCTGACCGTCGCCAAAGAGCACGTCCGGACCCACTGCGAGCTGGCCCACGTCGAGTTCATCGCCCTGAACGACGTCAACGCTTTCAATCTCGGCGACGTGCTCAAAGGGCTTTCGGAGGGTGGCACGGTGTTCACCCAGAGCCACCTCAGGGAGCCCGCCGAGATCTGGGATTCGGTCCCGGCCTGGGCCCGGCAGCGCCTGCGGGACAAAGACGGCCGGTTCTTCGCCCTGGACATGGTGTCGATCGCCCGCGAGTGCTGCAGCCGCGCCGACCTGCAGCAGCGGATGCAGGGCATCGTGCTGCTCGGCGTTTTTCTGCGGGTCACGCCTTTCCGGGAGCGGTCCGGCATCGGCGAGGACGAGCTGTTCGCCGGCGTCGAGAAGTCGCTGCGCAAGTATTTCGGCTCCCGCGGCGAGCAGGTGGTCCAGGACAATCTTCGCGCCGTGCGGCGCGGGTTTTCCGAGGTGATCGAAGTGCCTCGGGAGGTGATGTTCTCCAACGCGGAGGCCGACCAGGCCGCCGCCGATCTGAGGGTGGTGTAATGAGCAGTCCCACGCCGGCCGGGATCCCGGCCAAACACCAGGATATCCGGCTCCACATCGTCGATCCGGAAGACTTCAACGAGCGCGTCGTCGGCGCCTACAACCGGGGCGCCGGCGAGCAGGAGCTCGAAGCCGACGTCTACACGGCCCGCAGCGTCATCCCAGCGGGAACGGGCGCCCTGCGCGACTTCAGCTACATCGCTCCGGAGATCCCCGAGTTCCTGCCCGAGAAGTGCGTCGGGTGCATGGAGTGCGTCACCCAGTGCCCGGACACGGCGATCCTGGCCAAGGTGGCCGAGCCGGAGACTCTCCAGGAGAAGCTGGCCACGCTCGAGAACGGCGAGCTGCGCCAGTCGCTGGCCGGGCAGTGGGTAGAGACCAAGAAGTACTGGAGCGTCCTCGAGCGCAAGGGCGTCGGCGGCGGCAAGTTCGGCATCTTCATCGACCCGACCAAGTGCAAGGGCTGCGCCGAGTGCGTCGAGGCCTGCGGCGACCATGCGGCCCTGAAGATGGTCCGCAAGAATCGTGAGAAGCTCGAGTGGTACCGGCAGGCCTTCCAGTTCTTCAAACAGATGCCGGAGACGCCCAAAAAGTTCATCAACGAGCGGGCGCTGGCCGACATGATGCTCGCCGAGCGGTCGCTGCTCTACGTCGGAGGGGCCGGCTCCTGCATGGGCTGCGGCGAGGCCACGGCGCTGCGGATGATGCTGGCCGCCACCGGCTTCGTCTACGGCCCGGAGAACATCGGCATCGTCGCCGCCACCGGGTGTAACACGGTCTACGGTTCCACCTATCCGTACAACCCGTTCCTCGTGCCGTGGACCAACTCGCTGTTCGAGAACGCCCCGGCCGACGCCATGGGCGTCCGCGCCCGCTGGGACCAGATGGGCTGGCAGCACAAGCGCCTCTGGGTGCTGGGGGGCGACGGGGCGATGCTGGACATCGGTTTCCAGTCGCTCTCGCGCATGCTCGCCTCGGGCATGGACATCAAGGTGCTCGTGCTGGATACCCAGGTCTACTCGAACACCGGCGGCCAGGCCTCCACCAGCTCCTTCCACGGCCAGAACGCCAAGATGGCCTACCACGGCAAGGACGTCCACGGCAAGAGCGAGTTCCGCAAGGAGCTGGCCAACATCTGCATGATGCACCGCAACGTCTACGTCGCCCAGACCACCCCGGCCCACGTCAACCATTTCTACAAGGCCGTCATGGAGGCCAACGAGTTCCCGGGCCCGGCCATCGTCAACTGCTTCACCACCTGCCAGCCGGAGCACGGCGTGGCCGACGACATGGCCGAACACCAGGCCAAGCTTGCCTGCAACTCCCGCGCCTTCCCGATCTTCATCTACGACCCGCGCAAGGGCGAGCGGATGAAGGACCGGATCAGCCTCACCGGCAATCCGGCGGTCAAGGAGGACTGGTACAAGCACCCGAAGACCGGCGAGCAGATCGACTTCATCTACTTCGCCCGGACCGAGGGCCGCTTCGCCAAGCACTTCGACAAAGACGGCAACCCCTCGCCCGAGCTGCTGGCGGCCCAGCAGGAGCGCCTGGAGAACTGGCGCCTGCTGCAGGAGCTGGCCGGCATCCGGTAGCTTCGGCGGGTCGTGGTGGACCGGTTTCCGCTGGTAGCAGGGATCGGGGCCGCTGGTTCGTGGCCCGCACGGGGCCGAAGCGGCCGCCGAGCCAGAGGCGGAGCGCTGGGCTCGTGAACACCGGCGCGAGTGTCGCAAGGCCGGGCGGCGTGATCGGTGGCGCTTCGGCCCACGCAAAGCGTTAAAACGGACAAGTCGTTCCATATCAATCCGTTGGCCGCACGTGTGACGCGTGCGCCCCGATGAGGCGTCACGTCGCGGGCGGCGGTTCCTCAAAATAGGCAACTGCAAAATTTGCGCACCCGCCGGAGCCGGGCGACCGTCCGGGTGCATGAGCCCGGGCTAGCCCTTGGCCGGTCGCCGTTCGCTTCACGACGAGCGGCAGGACCGCTCAGGCGCCCGACGAGCGGGCGGAGCGGGTGCGAAAGCGGTCTGGCTCCAGTGGACTCCGCCGCGCCGGGTTTCGGCCGGCTGGGAGCGGGAGAACTCTGCCTCCGTTTTTCATTTATAAGGACCGGCCGGCGCAGGGGGCTTCCGCAAGGGGGGAACCGGCGCAGATTCAAGAGGATGGGCAGCAGGTTCGCCATGGGACCAAAGATTTCAGACGGACGGCGCAAGCCGGCGGCCGGGCGGCAGAAATGGGACTATCGGTGGCGGGGTGCCGCCCCGGCAGGGGCGTCTCCTGCTAGGATCGCGAAATGATGCGCCAAGTGGTGTTGTCGTGGAGTTCGGGCAAGGACAGCGCGTGGTGCCTGCATGTGCTGCGGCGGATGCCGGACGTGGAGGTCGTCGGACTGC
>CAYWXL010000016.1:0-1807 GCA_964461995.1 uncultured Solibacteraceae bacterium | reverse complement strand
TCCCGACGATGCTACAATCCGGTCGGAGAGTCTGGCATGGTTCGTGTGCAAGTCGCGCCCGACATCATCCTGTGGGCCATCGAACGCTCAGGGCGCGAGCGGGACGATTTACTGCGCAGGTTCCCGAAGCTCAACGAGTGGCTGGATCGGAAGGCGCAACCCACAATACGGCAGCTCGAAGATCTCGCTGCCGCAACCTATGTGCCTTTCGGTTACTTCTTTTTGCAAGAGCCGCCTGAGGAACGGCTTCCGATCCCGGATTTTCGCACTGGGCGCGGCCGGCAAGTGCGTCCGAGCGGCAACCTTCTCGACACGATCTATATGTGCCAAAGGCGCCAGGATTGGTTCGCAGAATTCGCCCACGAAGAAGGACTCGAGCCGGTGCGCTTGGTCGGCCTCCTGACAAGGGAGACGCCGGTAGAAGATGCCGCGCGGGCTGTCCGTGAGGCTGTCCGTTTTGACCTCGAAGAACGTCGCCGGTGCAGCACTTGGACAGAAGCGTTGCGCCGCTTCATCGACACGTTGGAAGAAGCCGGCGTGTTAGTAATGGTCAGCGGTATCGTCGGCAGCAATACTCATCGAAAGCTCGATCCGGCCGAATTCCGCGGCTTTACCCTGTCTGATTCGTGTGCGCCGCTGATCTTCGTCAACGGTGCGGACACCAAGGCGGGGCAGATGTTCACACTCGCGCACGAACTGGCGCACTTGGCGCTTGGTCAATCCGCGCTCTCCGATGCCGAGGTTTCGCAGTTTCCCGATGAAGCGACAGAAAGATGGTGCAACCAAGTGGCGGCGGAGTTTCTAGTCCCGCTGGCAATTCTCCGTGAGGAGATCCGACGCGGGGAGAGTTGGCAAGAGGCCACTGCACGGCTGGCTCGGCGTTTCAAGGTAAGTTCTCTCGTCATTCTGCGCCGGCTTCAGGACGCTGGGTTCTTCCGCAGCCGGGAACGATTCTGGGCCGCCTATCATGCGGAACTGGAACGGGTGAAGGAGTTGGCGGCGGGCGGCGAGGGCGGAGACTTTTACCGGACACTCGGCGCGCGCGTGAGCAGACGGTTGGAGCATGCTTTAGTGGCGAGTGTCTTCAGCGGTCGCACCACATTCACTGAGGCGATGCGGCTGCTCGGCTTCAAACGGCTGGCGACATTCGACCGCTTGGCTGCGCGGTTGGGTTTTGGCTATTGATGCCTTACCTGCTCGATAGCAGCGTGTTCATTACCGCCAAGCGCGTCCACTACGGGTTCGATTTCTGCCCGGGCTTTTGGGACTGGCTCGCTGAACAACACCGCGCTGGAAAGATCTACAGCATCGAGCGGGTCTATCAAGAATTGAAAGGTCAGCAAGACGATTTGACACAGTGGCTCCGAGGCCTGCCAGCGGGTTTCTTCATCGCGCCGGATGCGGATACCCTCGGGCATTTTCAAACGGTGAGCAACTGGGCGCGCAGCCAAGGCTACGAACCCGCCGCAATCGCGACCTTCCTGCAAACCGCCGACTATTACCTAGTAGCGCAAGCGCTTCAAAGTGGGCACACCGTGGTGACTTACGAGGTGCCGGGCGGATCGAAGAAGCGGATCAAGATCCCTGATGCGAGTCTCGGGGTCGGGGTGAACTGTATCTTGCCGCATGAGCTACTGCGGCGGGAACGGGCAAGGTTCGTTTGGGAAGGCGGGGGGCCGCCGCGCTAGTGCCTGAAGGAAATGCATGCAGGTGTGTCCAAGTCCCCCCTTTGTCAATTGAGGCAGGAAGGGGGAGAGCCAGAGTGCGATTATCCTCTGATGGGTACGCCGAGTGCGAGAGGACATCG
>CAYWXL010000015.1:11171-85449 GCA_964461995.1 uncultured Solibacteraceae bacterium | reverse complement strand
GGCGCCGATGGGCCACCGGCCGGATCGAGTACCGGCCGAGCGTCGCGGGGGCAGGCGAAAGCGCGGTCTTCGAGGTGGCTAGCCCTTATGTGATCCTTGGAGCGCAGTTCATCGTCACCGGGGCGCTGTCGAAGCCGGGAGCTACGTGGACTCTGGACACTTCTACGGACGGCGGCCACACCTGGGTGAATGCCGGGACGATGGCGGCGCCGTTCACCGGCTCCTGGCGGGCGGAGCCGAAGACAATCGTCTGGAGCCCCCATGGCAGGCTCACCGCCGTCTCCGGCGCCTACCAGTACTTGTTGCGCTTGTCGGCCGTGGGCGGCGTCTCCCTGGGCGAGACCGTCCGCGACCTGCGCATCATCACTCGTTTTCAATTGAACCCGCGAACGCTGCCGGTTGTCGAACCCGGGTTGAACGAGTTTGTCTACCGACCGGCGCGGCCGCGGCTGCGGTACGAGGCGCCGATCGACCTCTCCAGGTGGAAACTCTTCGCCGCCCGAACGAGCGGCGTCCGTTACGTGCTAGAAGACGGCCAGGGGATGCTGATTCCGGCGGAGAAAGGGCCGGCGGAGCTGGTTTTCGAGGTGTCGCTTCCCGACGGCGGCGAAATGAGCGGCTTTTACGCCGGCGGGCGGTTCCTCGAGATTGAAGGCGGGCTGGCGCCGGACAAGCTGACGGCAGAGGTTCGCAAGACCGCCATCGACCCCAACCCAGCCGGGCGGACGCCGCAAGCCTCGATCGAATGGTCCGCCGAAGCGGACGGCGGGTACAGGAGGCTTTGGCAGTACCGGCGGGATCCGCGCTGGCTAGACGGCGAGCCCGTGGACCGGCTGCTACGGTGGCCCGAAGTGGACCGTGAAGTGAAGGGCCTGCCGCAAGGCACCCGCAAGGTTTACGTGCGGTACCGATTCGACGGCATGGCGCTCGACGACATACGCCTCGCCGCCATTTCGACGGACCGGCGCGTCTCCGGTAAGCTCTTGGTGACGCATGTTTGGGACGAGAACGGCAGGACGAAGCACTACACGGCCCAGCTCGACCCAACCGGTGGCGAACAGCATTACACGATCCGCGCGCGGCCCGGGGCTGTAGTCCGCAACCGGGCGATCATCTTTGAGTGCCGATGAGCAGCAGCCCCGGGGCCGTGGTCTGAATCACGCCAGCTCCGCCAGCCCGGCTTTCTCGATGCGCTCCAGCTCGGCCTCCTGGGCCGCGTCGAGGTAGGTCTTTCTCTCAGCCTCGAGGATCCGCCTGACCTCTTCACGGACGGCCTGCTCGTACGTCTTGCCTCCCCGCGCCAGCCACTTCTCCCGGCGTGTCCGCGCGGCCAGCTTCGGGCGGCTGAGGACCTCGCGGTAGTGGCGCAACGTGTGCTCGCAAGTCAGGTAGTCGCTGTCGCGCCCGAGCTGTTTGATCGTCTCCACGGCCAGACCCTCCTCATCGACGGCGAAGCCCTCCCGGTAGCGCAGGAAGTAGCCGGCGATCTCGTCGTCCATGACCAGCGCTTCGGGCGACATCGCCAGCGTCGATTCCAGATTGCCGGCGCCCCAGATGAAGTTCACGCCCGCTGCGGCGTGCGCCATGCCGGTGATCATCTTTTCGAAGGCGGCTTGTGAGTCCGCCATCATCGATTCGGTGGACATCCAGGAGGCGCAGGGAAGACCGTGGTAGCGTGCTAGATCGGCTCCGGCAGCCTGCAGCAGCGCATTCTCCGGCGAGCCGGTGAGCGCGATCGCCGATGCCATGTCCATGACGTGAGCGAAGCCGATGTTGTAGATGCACGGGCGGCCGGGCTCCAGCAGTTGGTTGATGACCAGGCCGCTCGAGACGTCGGCGTCGCCGACCACCAGACACCCGGCCAGGGTCACCGGGGCCGTCGCCCCGCCCAACGGCTCCGAATTGATCATCACGGGAACGCTGAGACCGGCCGTTTCCCGGAACACCCCCAAGGCGAGTTCGCTCCAGTGCAGCGGACTAAGGATGCTGAAGCCGGTGCTGACGATGGGGCGCTCTTCGAGCGTCGCGCCGTCCAGCAGAACCTGGGCCATCTCCATCACGAGCCGGGCCCCGCGAGGCGAATAGATGCACGGCCGCAGGTGCTTGTCGGTGTTGCGGGCCATGATGCGGAAGCCAGCGAAGTCCCGCGCTCGAGGCGGGTAATCGGCCACGCTGGTACCCACCATGCCGTGGATGTTGTCACAGGCGTCCACGATCCGCGCCAAGTCTTCGAGGTCCGCCGCCGTCAAGTCACGCCGTTCGCGCCCCTTGGTGATATAAAGGGCGTTGCCGGTGAGGACGAGGGTTGGGCCGCCGGGCTTCAATTCCCACAAATGCCCGGCGCGATCGGCGATCGGTACGCTCTTCGGCGCTTGGCGGTAAGCCCAGGCGACCAGGTCTTCGGGAATTTGAGCCACGTTCCCGTTGCGGATCGTCGCCCCGGCGTCGGCCAGCAGGCGCACGATTTCCGGGTCGTCCACCCGCACGCCGACTTCGCGCAAAATTTCCAGCGCGGAGTCGTGGATTCGGCGGCAGTCGTCGTTTGTCAGCACCATGCCGGGAATGATTCTCTCACAGGGAGGGGCTGCCTTTGCGCGAGGCTAGCGGGACCTTGGGAAACCCGGATGAAGGAGCTACTTGGCCGAAACCGGCTCCGCTTCTTCGGCAGCAGCGAAGTAGGTGCAGTCGGGGTGGTGGAAGACCAGGGCGCTGACGCTGGCCTCCGGGTCCATCATGAAGCCGTCGGTGAGGCGCACGCCGATCTCTTCGGGCCGGAGAAGCTTCCAGATGCCGGCCTGGTCTTCCAGATTCGGGCAAGCGGGGTAGCCGAAGCTGTAGCGCTTGCCGCGGTAGCGGGCCTGGAGGCGGTCCTTCATGGTCATCTCCGGCGGGTCGGGGAAGCCCCACTCTTCGCGCAGCCGGCGGTGGAGCCACTCGGCCGCCGCCTCGGCCGTCTCGATGGCCAGCGCCTGCAGGGCGTGGGCCTTCAAGAACTCGCCGCGCTGTTTGGCGGCCTCGGCGCGCTCCCGGACGCCCTCGCCGGCGGTGACCACGAACAAGGCGATGTGGTCGCGGCCCGCTTCGTCCGGCGGCAGCACGAAATCGGCCAGCGAGAGGCCGTCTTCCCTGCCCTGGCGCCCGAAATGGAACGTGTGGAGCGGTTTGTCGGCGCCGGGCGCGAAGAGGTGGATGGCGTTGCCTTCGCTTTCGGTTTCGAAGAACTGCCAGACGGCCCGGACGCGCATCCAGCCGGCGACTTCCCGCTTCAGCTCCTCGATGAGGCCATGCAGTTTGAGCGCTTTCGGGTCGCGCTCCCGCAGCAGGCGCGGAAAGCTGCCTTTGAGGCCCAGGTGACGGCCGTAGAGCATCTGCGGATTGATGTAGCTCCAGATCTCCTGCAAGTCGGCGAACTCGCGGACGCGCCGGTCCAGGTACGGCGGCTTCGGCTTCGGGATGTCCGTGCGCACCCGGCTGCTGCGCCGCGCCGGCGCGGGGCCGGTTCGCCGCGGAGCGCTCCGACCCGCCTCCTCGGTTCCCGGTTGGTGGGAGGCCAGGACGGAGGCGCGCGTCTTCGGGTCCATGATTTCGTTGAGCAGCCGCAACCCGGTCATTGCGTCCTTGGCATACACGGTGGGCGCGCCGTAGGCCGGAGCGATCTTCGTCCGGGTGAACTTTTCCGTTAGCGCCGCCCCGCCCACGAGCAGTGGGACGCGGATACCCGCCGCCCGCAGGTCCTCGCCGGTGACGACCATCTGGTGGGCGCTCTTGACCAGCAGGCCGCTCAAGCCGATGGCGTCCGGCTGGTGTTCGCGCCACGCCCGGATCAACTCCTCCGGCGGCACCTTGATGCCGAGGTTGATCACCTCGTAGCCGTTGTTCGAGAAGATGATCTCAACCAGGTTCTTGCCGATGTCGTGTACGTCGCCCTTGACTGTCGCCAGGAGCACCTTGCCGCGGGTCTTCACTGCCGACTTCTTCATGAAGCGCTGCAGGTAGGCGACAGCGGCCTTCATGGCCTCGGCCGATTGCAGCACCTCGGCGACGATCAGCTCGTTGTTGTTGAACAGGCGGCCGACTTCCTCCATGCCGGCCATCAGCGGACCGTTGATGATCTCCAGCGGCGCGGCGCCCTCCGCCAGCTTGCGGTCTAGATCTTCGATCAGCCCGTCCTTGGAGCCCTCGATGATGTAGTTCGACAGCCGCTCGTCGAGGGGCATCTCGGCGGCGGATTTCTTCTTTCTGGCGCCCGCCTTGCGGAAGTGCTCGGTGATGCGCGCGATGTGGTACTGGTTGACGGCGATCTTCTGCTCGAGGCTCTGCTGGCGCCAGTCGGCCGGAGCCGAGCGTAGCAACTCCGCGTTAGGGTGATCGGCGGGGACTTCCTCGGGCGGCGAGTTGAACAGCAGCTCCTCGGCCATGCGCCGCTCTTCGGCGGGGATGGAGGCGAAGCGCTCGAGCTTTTCGCTGTTGACGATGGCCAAGTCGAGACCGGCCTTCGTGCAGTAGTACAAGAAGACCGAATTCACCACCTCGCGGGCCGCCGGGGGCAGGCCGAAGGAGACGTTCGAGATGCCGAGGACGGTCTTCGCGTAGGGCAGCGCCTCTTTGACCAGCCGCACGGCTTCGATCGTTTCCACCGCGCCGCCGATGTAGTTCTCGTCGCCCGTGGCGCAAGGGAAGACCAGCGGATCGATGATGATGTCCTCCGGGGCGATGCCGTACTTGGTGGTCAGCAGGTCGTAGGAGCGCCGGGCGACGTCCAGCTTGCGCTCGCGGGTGAAGGCCTGGGCCTGGACGGGATCCTCGTCGATGCAGCCGACCACCACGGCGGCGCCGTAACGGTGGATGAGCGGGCAGATCTTCTCGAACTTCTCCTCGCCGTCCTCGAGGTTGATCGAATTGATGATGCTCTTGCCCTGGCAGTAGGTGAGCGCCAGCTCAATCGCCCGGGGGTCGGTCGAGTCGATCATGACCGGCGCCTTGATCTTGCGGATCAGGTGCTCGTAGAAGGGCGGGATGTCGTCGATCTCGTCCCGGTCGCTCGACTGAAGGCAGACGTCGATGATCTGCGCGCCGCCGCGCACCTGGCGGCGGGCGATGTCAGTGGCTTCGTCCCACTTCTCGGCGGCCACCAGCTCGCGGAACTTGCGCGAGCCGATCACGTTGGTGCGCTCGCCGACGATGAGTGGCCGGTTGTCTTCAGTAGCTTCGACCAGCTCGATGCCCGAATAATAGGAGCGGTGGCTGGGTTCGCGCGGCCGGCGCGGAGCCTTGCCCTCGACCATCTGGGCGATAACGCGGATGTAGTCCGGCGTCGTACCGCAGCAGCCGCCGATCAGGTTGAGCCAGCCGTGGTCTACGAAGCGTTCGAGCTGCGCGGCGAGGGACTCCGGGGTCTCCCCGTAGCGGCCTTCCTCGTCCGGGAGGCCGGCGTTGGGGTAGCAGGAGACGTAGACCGTAGCCATCTCGTGGAGCGAGCGGAGATGGTCGGTCATGAAGTCCGGGCCGGTGGCGCAGTTCAAGCCCACCGAGAGCGGCCGGGCGTGGGCGATGGAGACGTAGAAGGCCTCGGCGGTCTGGCCGGCGAGCATGGTCCCCATCGGCTCGATGGTGCAGGAGACCATCACGGGGACGTCGATGCCCAGCTCCTCGCGAACCTTGCCGGTCGCCAGCAGCGCGGCCTTGGTATTGCGCGTGTCCTGGCAGGTCTCGATCAACAGAACGTCAACGCCGCCCTCGACCAGAGCCTTGGCCTGGACGTAGAAGGTCTGGCGCAGCTCGTCGAAGGTGACGCCGCCGGTGACGCTGATCGCCTTGGTCGTGGGGCCGATGGAGCCCGCCACCCAGCGCGGGCGGCCCGGTTTGGAGAACTCTTCGGCCGCCTGGCGGGCGAGCTCGGCGGCGCGGCGGTTCAGCTCGGCGGCGCGGTCCTGGAGGCCGTACTCGGCGAGTACGATCGGCGTGCCGCCGAAGGTGTCGGTCTCAACAATGTCGGCGCCGGCCTCGAAGTAGGCCCGGTGGACGTCGAGGATCACGTCGGGGCGGGTGGCGACGAGGTTCTCGTTGCAGCCTTCCAGAGCGGGGCCGCCGAAGTCCTCCGCGGTGAGGGACTTCTGTTGCAAGACGGTCCCCATGGCGCCGTCGAGCACGACGATGCGGCTCTTCAGGGCGTCCAGCAGCGCCTGGATTCGCAGTTCCCGTTCGGTCATGGACTGATAGGGGGAGGCTTAGCCTGATTTTACCATTCGGCCTTGCCGCACCCTTCCGGGCGGGGCGCCGTTAGCAACTCCCCCGATTAAGCCTCCTGGCCCTTGTTCTTTAGATGCTTGTCGAGGAACTCGCGAATCGCCTTATATCCGCGGATGCGGTTGGCTTTCTTGGTGAAGCCGTGGCCCTCGTCGTCGAAGACGACGTACTCGACGGGCACGCCGTTCTTGCGGACGGCCTCGACGATCTCGTCGGACTCGACCTTGAGCACCCGGGGATCGTTGGCCCCCTGCAGCACGATCAAGGGCCGCTTGATGTTGGAGGCGTGGAACAGCGGCGAGATCTTGCGCAGATATTCCTCCTCGGTCTCCGGGTTGCCGATCTCCGCATAGAGGGCGTCGCGGAAGGCCGCCCACCACGGCGGGATGCTCTTGAGGGTGCGGACCCAGTTGGCGACGCCGAAGATGTCCACGCCGGCGTCGAAGACTTCGGGCTGAAAGGCCAGCGCCGCCAGCACCATGTAGCCGCCGTAGCTGCCGCCGATGATGCCGATGCGCTCGGGATCGACGAAGCCGGTCGAGATCAAGTAGTCCTTGGCCTTGACGCAGTCCATCAAATCGTCCTGGCCGTGCTTGTGGTCGTCGAGCCGGTAGAAGGTCTTCCCGTAGCCGGAGCTGCCGCGGTTGTTCACGCGGAGGACGACGTAGCCGTGGTTCACCAGGTACTGGTAGAGCGGATCGTAGCCGATGCGCGACTGGCCGCCGGGGCCGCCGTGAACTTGCACGAGCGCCGGGGCCTTCTCGCCGGGCTCGAGATGCGGCTTGTAGAGGATGGCCGGGATCTCCAGACCGTCGAAAGACTGGAAGCGCACCACCTCGGCGTCCGCCAGATCCTGGGGGTCGATCTCCGGGTTCTGGCTGTCGGTGATCTTGGCCAGCTCGCCGCTGCCCAGGTCGTAAATGTAGAGGTCCCGCGGCGTCCGCGCTCCAGAGTGGTAGAAGGCGATCTTGCGCTCGCTGCGGGAGATGGTCACGCTGGTGATGTCGCCCGCCGGCAATTCGGGCAACTTCACCAGATTGCCGGTGGCTGTCTCATAGATCTTGATGCGCGTGCGGGCGTCCTCGTTGATGCCCACGACGAGGAACTTGCCGTTCCACGACAGCGAAGCGAACATCACGTCCCAGTCGGGCTTCTCGATGACCTCAACTTCGTCCGTGGCCAGGTCCCGCTTCACCAGGTAGGAGAACTCGTGGCCCTCGTTCGTCGTGTAGTAGAGGCTCTTGCCGTCCGGCGAGAAGTCCTGGGCGGAGTAGTTGATGTCGCCCTCGTGCGGCGTGAGGTGGCGCGTCTTCTTCGTCTGGAAATCGTAAAGGTAGAGATCGTTGTTGTGGTCGGTGTGGACCTTGACGAGCACTAGCCAGCGTTTGTCGTTCGAGATCGGCCCGTAGCTGTAGCCCTCGGTGTTCCGGTAGATCATCCGCCCCTCGAGCGTGGCGAGGTCCATCTCGTAGAGATCCATGTAGCGCGGATCGCGGGCGTTCGACATGTAGAAGAAGCTCTTCAGGTCGTGCGCCCAGCCGTAGAACAGGGAGCGGTTCTTCTCGCCGGGCGTGAGATCCTTCACCGTGCCGTTGGTCTCCCGCAGATAGATGTGGTAGATCTCGTTGCCGCCTTTGTCGCGCCGCAGCAGGATGCGCTCGTCCTCGGGAAAATAGGAGATGGCGAAGGTGGTGTCGGAGGAGTCCGTAAGCTGGGTGGCGGGGCCGCCGGAAACCGGCGCTTCGTAGGCGTTGAAGACGCCCGAGGCGTCGCTCGAAAACAGAACCTTGGACTCGTCGGGGGAGAAGGCGCTGCCGGCAACCGACGTCGTGTCGAGGAACTGCTCGATGGTGTAGCGCTTCGGCACGCGGCGCTCCGGAACGGTGGAGCAGCCGGCGGCGAGCAACAGCACGGAAACCGCAGTACCAACGAGGGTCTTGTGAGCCATGATCCCATTCTAGACCGCGCGCCGAGGCGCCTTTGGGTTCTGCGAAGCGGGGGCAGAAACGGATAATCTGGAATTCGGTTTCAGCGGACGCCCATGGCCTCTCGATTCACCGGCAAGACGCTCATGATCTCCGGCGCCACGGGCATCGCTGCTTCGGCGGCCCGCGTGGCCGGGGCGGAGGGAGCGCGGGTGTTCGTCGTGGCCTTGGGCGAGGACGAGTGCGCCGCGATCCGAGAGGAACTCGAAACCGAAGGTGTGGCCGTACGAACGCTGGCCGGGGATCTCACCCGGCCGGAGACGGCGCGCCGCGCGGTGGCCGAATGCGCCGACGCCTTCGGACGCATTGACGGTCTATTCAACGTCGCCGGGGGCAGCGGCCGGCGTTTTGGCGATGGACCCTGGCACGAGTGCAGCGACGAAGGCTGGCAGGCCACTTTGGCCATGAACCTGACGACGACGTTCCTGCTGACGCGCGAGGTTCTGAACCAGATGCTGCGGCAGGAGCGGGGAGAAAACGGCCAGCGCGGCGCCATCGTTAACACCGGCTCGGTGACGGCCTTCCACCCTCAACCAGACTATTTCGCGACCCACGCCTACGCGGCTTCGAAAGGAGCGATCGAAGCGCTCACTAAGGCCGCCGCCTCCTACTACGCGCGATGGAAGATCCGGGTGAACGCCGTGACTCCCGGACTCGTCCGCACGCCGATGAGCCGCCGCGCCCAAGGCGACAACGAGATTATGGAGTTCATCTCACGCAAGCAGGCGCTCGCCGGGGGCATCCTCGAGCCCGAAGACGTCGCCAGGGCGGCGTTGTTCCTGCTGAGCGACGAGGCCCGGCACATCACCGGGCAGGTGCTTACCGTGGACGGCGGCTGGCGTGTGGGCTAGGGCGCTCCCCTGCCCCGTTTCCCCGTTCTGATAGCCTGAGTAATTTCGATGCGCGCGCCGATCGCCATCTCTGCGCTGGCCGCCACCCTCGCGCTGGGCGGGTGCCATCGCTCCGGAGGCCCGTACCCGTCGCGCGAGATCAAGCTGATCGTGCAGGCGGCTCCGGGCGGGCTCTCCGATACCGTCTCCCGGGTGATCGCCGCCGGGATGGAGCCGGCGCTCGGCGTCCCGGTGGTTTGCGAGAACAAGCCGGGCGCCGCCGGAGCGCTGGCCTTCTCCTACGTGACGCGGCGCCCACCGGACGGCTACACGATCGGCCACGGGCCGGTGGAGATCGCCATGGTGCGCACGCTGGGCTTCGCCCAGGTAGGTCCGGAGGACATGGAGCTGCTGTGCTTGGTTTCCAAGACCCAACCCGTTCTCGCGGTCCACGTGGACTCGCCCTGGAAGGACTTGCCGGCATTCCTCGAAGCGGCTCGCCGCCGGCCCGGGTATTACGTGATCGGCAACGCCGGGACGGGCTCGATCTGGCACATCAACGCACTGCTGCTGGAGCGCGAGACCGGCGTGCGGCTGATTCACTGCCCTTTCGGCGGGTCATCGGCCTCGCTGACGGCGCTGCTTGGCCGGCACGTGGACGCCGTGGTGGCGGGAGCGGGCGAAGTGGCGCCGCACGTCGCCTCCGGGCGGTTGCGGGCTTTGGCGGTGCTCGACGCGCGGCGCTCGAAGATCTTTCCGGACACGCCGGCGATCACCGAATTCGGCTACGAGGCGGGGGCGAGCGCCTGGAGCGGCTTCTACGCACCGCGGGGCCTGCCGGCGGACCGGCGGGACAAGCTCGTCGCCGCCATCCGGCGAGCTTTCGAGACTCCGGCATTTCAAAAAGTCTGCGAACAGCGTGGCATGGAGCCGGTCTTCCTGCCGCCGGACGAGTTCCGGAAGTTCGCGCTGGAACAGGCCGATTTCTTCGCCCGTGTGATTCCACAATTACTCAAAGGGGGAACGTAATGGTGAGCAGGGACCTTGCGGTAGCCGCGGTCTTCGTGACGCTCGGGCTGGCGCTTGTTGTCTCCGGCCTGCGTTTTCCACCCGGGGTGGGCGGCCTGCTCGGACCGGGGTTCTTTCCGGTGGCCATCGGGACGGTCGTTTGCCTCCTGTCGGCGGCGCTGGCTTGGCAAGCGCGCCGGAAAGAAGCGGTTCCGCGCGAGGCGGCGCCGCTTCGCCGTAAGAGGCGGCTGGCAGCCGTGCTCGGCCTTCTGGCCGGCTACCTGCTGCTGTGGGGCGTGGTCCCGTTCCCGGTCCGCACCTTCGTTTTCCTCGGCCTGTTCCTTCGGGTGGCGGAAGAACGCTGGAAGCCGGCTCTGGCCGTCTCGGCGGCGCTGACGGCCGCCGTGGCCGCAGCGTTCCAATTCGGTCTCGGCGTGTCCCTGGAGTAGTGATGGAGAACCTAGCCGCTGGATTGACCGCCGTTCTGCAGTGGGATGTACTCCTGTTTCTCGCCGTCGGCGTGGTCCTTGGCGCCGTCTTTGGAGCCCTCCCGGGCCTGACGGCGACGATGGGCGTGGCCGTGCTGACGCCGCTGACCTTCTGGGTCTCGGCCGAGAAGGGGCTGGCGATGCTGCTCGGCATCTACTGCGGCGCGATCCCGGCCGGCGGCATCCCCGCCGTGCTGTTGAACATCCCCGGCACGCCGGCCTCGATTGCGGCCACTTGGGACGGCTATCCGATGGCGAAGTCCGGCCGGGCCGGCCTCGCACTGGGCATCAATGCGCTCACCTCGCTGATGGGCCAATGGCTGAGTTTCGCTTTCCTGGCGCTGGCCGCCTTCCCGATCGCGGCGTTCGGCCTTCGCTTCGGCCCGGCCGAGTACTTCGGCCTGGCTCTGTTCGGCATCAGTCTGATGGCGGGAGTCTCCAGCGGCAACGTGCTCAAAGGGATGCTAGCCGGGATGTTCGGCCTCGCGCTCTCCACGGTCGGTCTCGATCCGATGACGGCCTGGCCGCGTTACACCTTCGGCGTTTCCGAGCTGCTCGACGGCGTCTCGTTCATCCCGTTCATGATTGGGCTGTTCGGCCTGGGCGAGGTGTTGGACCAGATGACCGAGAGCGGCGGAGCGCGGACCGCGCTCCCTCCGGCCTTGGGACCCGTCTGGCCGCGACTGAGCGAATGGCGGCGGATGCTTCGGCCAGGGGTGCTCGGCTCGGGCATCGGCACCCTGGTGGGGGCGATCCCGGCGGCCGGCGGCGACATCGCCTCGGTGATTGCTTGGGAGCAGGCGCGGCGGCTTTCCGGGCGGACTGAGGAGTTCACCAAAGGCTCGGTGGAAGGGCTGGCGGCGGCCACCGGGGCCTGCAACGCAGCCATCGGGGGCGCCATGACCACGATGCTGACCCTGGGCATCCCGGGCGACGCGCCGTCCGCAGTGCTGATCGGTGCGCTATTGATCCACGGAATCCAACCCGGGCCGCTGTTGTTCCGCGATCATGCGCCGCTGGTTTACACAATCGTGATCACGATGGCGCTGGCGGCCTTCGGGATTGCAGTCTTGGGACTCGTCGCCGCCCGGCCGCTGGCCCGGGCTTTGCGCATACCCCGTCCATGGCTGTGGGCGGGAATCATTCTAATGGGCGTGGTCGGCTCCTACGCGCTGAACAACAGCCTGGCCGACGTCTGGGTGATGTTCGCCGCCGGCTTGCTCGGGCTCGTGTGCCGGCGGTTCGCGATCCCTCTCGGCCCGATGGTCTTGGGGCTCATCCTCGGGCCGATCATGGAAGCAAATCTGCGCCGGGCGCTGATTCTGAGCCGCGGGGATTGGGCGGCGGTCGTCGAACGGCCCATCGTGGTGTTCTTCCTGGCGGCGACGGCGGCCTCGCTGCTGTGGCCGCTCCTGCGCAAGGGCCGGCCAGCGGGGAATTCAGTCGGCTGAGGCCAGCGCCTCGATCAGTTCCATGGGAAGAGGCCACCGGCCTTCCACTCGGTCGCCGACGGTCCAGAACTCGCCCTTGGTGAGCACGCCGGACAAATCCCGCGGGTTCGGCCGTTTGCGCTCTTTGCTCAGCAAGCTGCGAAGCAGTGCCGTGGCGGCGCGCAGGCGGCCGGCGAGGGTCGCGGCCTCGTCAGGCGACAGACAATCCACGCGGAGCCTAGCCTCGAAGCCCGGCCCGGTGGAGCCGATGGCAAGCACGACGCGTTCGGCGTCGGTTAAGGGGCGCGCAAAGGTCTTCGTTCCGGCCGGGAGCCACTCGTTGTCGCGAAGCATCCGGCCGGGCATCATGATCCACACAGGCTCTCCGGGTACGCGATCGGCGGCCGGTTCCCGCTTCGGCCATTGATAGTCGTAGCCTGCGTACTGGCTCGGGGCCGAGACGAGCACGAGAACACGTGTCGTTAGAGGAAAGAAGGAGATCCAACGCCGGGGCGAGCTTGCGCGCACTCGGCAGTAGGCGTTCAGGCACTGGCCGGCCTTTTGTTCCGTGTACCTGTAGATCCGGCCCCAGTCGAACCGGCCTTGGGCGAAAAAAGCAGTTTCGCGGGGCGTCCAAACGGCGAGGAGAGCGTCGAGGTCCTCCCGATAGTCGAAGCCGGTCTGCCGGACAAACGCGCGGTAGTCAGGCTCTTCTTCCGCGGGGCTTCCCGCAAGCAGCGTTAGGAGGCCGCTGTGGCGCAAGGCGGCGAAGTCAACGTACACGAGCATCCGGTCTTTGTCCGGCAGCCGCGCCAGCCAGCGGAGCAGGTTCTCCTCCCGGGAGGCGTTCCAACGCCACAAGCCGATCGCGACGGCGGCGCAAAACAGCACGGTCAACCCGGCCAGCAGAGAGGGGCGCGCCCGCATCACCATGTCCCAACCAGCCTACCGCGTCAGGAAGCTGCCGCGGCCGGTTGTAGGCGGTGCTCCCGCCATAGTTCGATATACGGCTGCAGCTCCTCCATAAGCCGCTGGAACTGGTCGATGTAGAGCGACTGTTTGCCGTCGCTCCAGGCCTGTTCCGGGTTGGGGTGAACTTCGATCATGAGGCCGTCGGCGCCGATCGCGACTCCGGCTTTGGCCAGGGGCGGCACCAGACTGCGGCGTCCAGTGGCGTGGCTAGGATCGAGCAGCACGGGCAGGTGCGTCTTTTCTTTGAGCACCGCCACCGCGGTGATGTCGCAGGTGTTCCGCGTTTCGGTCTCGAAGGTGCGGATGCCACGCTCGCACAGGATCACCTCGGAGTTCCCGTGGGCGACGATGTACTCGGCCGACATCAACAGCTCTTTGATTGTCGAGCTCATCCCGCGTTTCAAGAGGATCGGCTTGCGGACGCCGCCGAGGGCCTTGAGCAGGGCGAAGTTCTGCATGTTGCGGGCGCCGATCTGCAAAACGTCGGCGTACTCGGCCACGAGCGGCACATTGCGGTCGCTCATCACCTCAGTGACGATGGCCAGGCCGGTGGCCTCCTTGGCCTTGCGGAGCAGTTTGAGGCCGTCCTCCTGCAGGCCCTGGAAGTCGTAGGGCGACGTGCGCGGCTTGTAGGCTCCCCCGCGAAGCAGCTTCGCGCCGGCCTTGGCCACGCCTTCGGCGGCCCGCATGATCTGGTCCTCGGACTCGACCGAGCAGGGGCCGGCGATTACCGTAAAGTCACTTCCTCCGAACTCGGCGCCATTCACCTTGATCACGGTATTCTCCTTGCGGAACTCCCGGCTCACGAACTTGTACGGGGCCGAAATCGCCACTGCCTTCTCGACCTGGTGCATTGCTTCGAGCGCCTCCAGACACGGCGTGACATCGCCGATACCGACCGCGCCGATCACCACGCGTTCTTCGCCCTCGATCGTGTGTATCTTGTAGCCGAACTCACGGATGCGCCGGCATACGGCTTCGATCTCCTCCTTGGTGGAGTGTCGCTTCATCGAAATGATCATGACCACCTCGCCACGGGGCGTACCCCAAAAGAAAAAGCCCCACTCGCCGCCGCGAGTGGGGCTGGTTCGGAAATCTTCCTGGGTCCGGCCTATACCAACTCCACCCGCGACTCAGCCGTAAGGCCAAAATCGAAAGGCGAAGTTGGAATAGCCGTACCGCATCAAGACAAACAGTGTAAGCCAAACCGCCTGGGAATGCAAGACCTAATCTTCACGGCTCACCGGACCTCGGACGGCGCCCGCTTCCTTCGGCCTGCGGCCCTCGCGCCGGCCGTAAATCCGGACGACATTCTCCATCAACCTGAGCCCGCAATCGCCTTCGAGCGTGAGGATCGACTCCGGATGGAACTGCACGGCTTCGACCGGCAGCTCCCGGTGGCGGATGCCCATGATCACCCTGTCGTCGGACTCGGCGGTGATCTCCAGGCAGGAAGGCAACTTCTCGCGGACCGCATAGAGCGAGTGGTAGCGGCCCACCTTGAAGCGTTCCGGCAGCCCGGCGAAGACGCCCACGCCCCGGTGGTGCACGATCGACGGCTTGCCGTGCATCGGATAGTCGAGCACGCCGAGCTCGCCGCCGAACGCTTCCACCGCCCCTTGTAGTCCCAGGCACACGCCAAACACCGGGATGCCGCGCCGGGACGTTTCCCGAATCAGTTCGGGTACGCCGAAGTCCTCCGGGCGGCCCGGTCCGGGGGAAACGAACACAATATCAGGCCTCTCCCTCTCCAGCAGTTCCATCGGGAAGCCCCAGCGGTAGGTGACCACGGCGGCGCCGGTCTGCCTAACGTAGTTCGACAGCGTGTGGATGAAGCAGTCCTCGTTGTCCACCAGCAGCAATTTGACGCCCTCGCCGACGCGTTCCCGGACCTCGATGCGCGCCGGGGCGGCCTTCGGCGGTTCCTGAAGGGCCCGGAAGAAACCCGTGGCCTTCATCCGCGTCTCGCGCTCTTCGGCCTCCGGATCGGAATCATAAAGCAACGTGGCGCCCACGCCGTATTCGGCCATGCCGTTCCGCAGGTGGACGGTCCGGATGAGGATGCCGGTGTTCATGTCGCCGTTCAGCGAGATCATCCCGATGGCCCCGCCGTACCAGCCGCGTGGGGTCTTTTCGAGGTCCTCGATCGCCTGGGCGGCGGCTTTCTTCGGCGCGCCGATCATGGTGACCGACCACATATGGGTGAGGAAGGCGTCCAGGGAATCGAAACCTTCGGCCAGGATGCCTTCCACATGATCGACGGTGTGGAAGACGCCAGCGTAGGCCTCGATCAAACGCCGGCCGATCACTTTCACCGAGCCAGGCACGCAGACGCGGGACTTGTCGTTGCGGTCCACGTCGGTGCACATGGTGAGCTCGGACTCTTCTTTCGGCGAAGCGAGCAGGTCACGGATGCTTTCAGCGTCGCGCAGCGGGTCGCCAGTGCGCTTGGCGGTGCCGGAAATCGGCGAGGTTTCCACGCGCCGGCCCTCTACCCGGACGAACATCTCCGGAGACGCCCCGATCAACTGCTCGTCGCCGAACTGCAGGAAGAATTCGTAAGGGCTGGGGCTGGCCACCTGGATCCGCCGGAACAGCTCCGAGGGCCGGTCTGAGAAGGGCGTGCTGAAGGTCTGCCGCAGCACTACCTCGTAATAGTCGCCGCGGCGCATGCCTTCGCGGACCTTTTCGACCTTCGCCATGTACTCTTCCGGCGTATGGTCGGAAACCACGTCGCCGGGTGGCAGCCGTGGCGCTTCGGGCACCTTTTCGCCGGAGCGGGCCAGTCCCAACGTGGAATGCGGGCCCCACTCGAAGTCATACTCGTAGCGGTGGATGACCTCTTTCTTGCGGTCCATGAAGTAGATGTCGTCGCACAAGAAGAGGTGGAGGTCCTTGGGCCAGTTGCGGGGCTTTTTCTGCTCGATGGGATCGAAGCGGTAAAGCAAGTCGAATCCGAAGGCGCCGACGAGAGCGAGGTAGGGGTCGTTGCCTGGGCGGAACTCCTCAATCAACGCCCGGATGACAGAGAAGACCGAGGGCTGCTTGCTCCGTTCCTCCTCAGGAAACAATGGGGGCAAGGGCTTCAAGACCCCGGCCAGCGCTCCCTCATTCAGTTCGAGAGACTCCCAATGCTGGTGTCCTTTGAGGATGTCAAAAAAGATCCGGTTCAGGACCTCACCGCGGGCGTTCAATGGCCGGAAGTCCACCCGCCGTTCGAAGGCGACGATCTCGAGCGGCGGCCGGATCGAGGCGATATCCCAACGCGAATAGCGGCCGGGGTACTCGTAGCCGGAAGAGAGATAGATACCCCGGTAGAGATCCATCTGGCTCAGCAGGTGGGCAAGCCCCCGTTCGTAAGGGATCGGGGTCACCTGCCGGATCACAGTGATCCCGCTGGCCGTTTCGTAACGCCGGTCCTGCATGGGTTGTCCGCGCGCAGCCGTGACCGCCGCCGGCCTGGGGAAGCAACACCCCCTTGCCGCCGGAGGGTTACGCTGGTATGCATCCTGTCTGTCGCTGGGGGTCGAGCAACACTGACCGGAACGGTGGCCGCGACTACAGCATAACACGGGTCTTCCGGCGGCCGCTTGACCGCCGTGGAGCAGCCGGGTATCCTCGCGGAAGATGACCCGGAGAGACTTCTTGAAGACGGCGGCCCCGCTGCTCGCCTGCCGGTCGGGCCGCACCCAGCCCCCTCCGAAACAGGCGGCGGTCACCTCGTCGGTGATGCTGTGGACCCTGCCGGGCACGCTCGAAGAGAAGCTGGAGCAGGCAGCCAGGGCCGGCATTCAGTCAGTCGAACTGGGTGGTGAGCATCTGGACTGGGATGGGCCGCAACTCGATCGTTTTCTCCGGCTGGCGCAGTCCTTCCGGTTGAAGATCGACTCGGTGACGGCAATCCCTTACGCGAGGATGGACGAATTCTCGATGGTGAATCCGGCGCGGCGGGAGGCGATGCTGGCCGAGCTGAAGCGCAACATCGAGCGCGCCAAACGGCTCGAGTGCCCGGCGATCCTGCTGCTGACCGGCAAGCGGGTTAAAGGATTGTCCCGGGAAGATCAATGGAAGAGCCTCGTAGATAACTGCAAGCGCTGTGGCGACCTGGTGGAAGAAGCAGGCTTGAAAGCCGTGGTCGAGCCGTTGAACGACAAGATCGAGACGCCGGGCTATTTCCTGACGACGGTGAAACAGGGCGTCAAGCTGATGCGGGAGACGGCGCATCCCAGCGTTGGACTGGTCTTCGACATCTACCACGAGCAGGTGCAGACCGGAAACATCATCGATACGATCCGCGAGGCGGCCGATTACACGCGCATCTACCATGTCGCCGACAATCCGGGCCGGCATGAGCCGGGTACCGGAGAACTGAACTACCCGAACATTTACAGGGCAATCGGCAAGACCGGATTCCACGGACACATCGCGATGGAGTTCCGGCCGACGGGGGACCCGGTCGCGACCTTGATCGGCGCTGTGGACGAAATGCGCGAGGCGCTGGCAGAAGCCTGATGCCGGGCGTGCGCGGAAGATCAGCCGCCGAGGTTGACGCCCTTGACGATGATCGAGACGGGCGTGCCGCCGATCTTGACGCTCAGCACCCAGTCTTCGTCCATCTGCGTGAGGCCCTCCTGCCAGTCGCCGGGCTCGGCCTTCCAGACCGGGATCACCGCCGGGTGACGGGTTCCCGATGCCTTCCGGCTCATGTCCATCAGCGCGTCGAAACCGGGGGTGGCTTTGGGATCTTTGTCTATGGCTGCCGGAGAGAGCACCAGGAAATCCCGGCTCGGCTCCACGCCTTGGTGGGCGCCGTCCACCGGATAAAAACTGAACCGCAGGGTGTAAACGCCGGGTTTGATCTTTTGGCCGCGGCGGTCCACGCCGCCGTTCGGGTATCGGATGACGCCGATCAACGTGCCGTGCGGCACGTTGTCCCAGGTGACGTCCATTTCGCCGGTCGGCCCATCTTCCGGAGAATCCTTGCGGAACCAGAGCTCCGCATAGACCTGCCCCTGGTCGTCCACGACTTTGTAGCCTTGGGGTGCGAGAACCCCCGCGATCTCGGGGGACAGTTCATCGGGTGGCGCTCCGGCGGGCTGAACAACATAGCCAGCCCACAGGAGTGCGGTCACCGGGATCGTCAGCAGTATGAGAGAAAACCGTTTCATGCGCTCGTCGCTCCTCACAGTGTGCCTACAACTCTCATGTTACGCGCGTCACAGAAACAGATGCGCGGCGGCGCCGCGTTGCTTCACAAATCCGAATGAACTTGTAACGGATCTGTAACACGGCTGACACACAGGCCCCGCTACAATACGATCGATAAACCTCATGCAACCCCTGGCGACGCCCCGCGCACTACAGAAACAGATGACCGCCTCCCCTTGGTTCGGAGCCGTTCTTGCTTTTCTGGCGCTATACGTGTTCCTCGTGGCAGTGAACGGTCTTGGGGGCGGCTTCAAATTGCTAGGCGGCGGGCTGCTGGAAGGGTTCTTCCGGGCGACGACGAACCCGTTTCTGGGCCTGATCATCGGCCTGCTGACGACCACTCTCGTCCAGAGCTCTTCGGTGACAACCTCGCTGATTGTGGCGATGGTGGCGGCGCCGGAGAACCCGCTGCCGATTGCCAACGCGGTACCGATGGTCATGGGGGCGAACATCGGAACCACGGTGACGAACACGATCGTCTCCCTGGCCCACATGGGGCGCCCCGATGAGTTCCGGCGGGCTTTCGCGGTGGCGACGTGCCATGATTTCTTCAACTTTTTTGCGGTCTTGACGCTGCTGCCGCTCGAGCTGGCGACCGGGTACCTGCAGAAGTCGGCCACGTGGATCGCTTCGGAACTGGCAGGTTCGGTGGAAGGCGTCCATTACCACAGTCCCATCAAGGCGGCGATCAAGGCCGGGGCGAAACCGCTGCACGCCTTCGCCGCTTTCGTCAGTGACTCGACACACGTCCAAGCGATCGTGACGATCGCCGTCTGCGGCGTGCTCATCTACGCGTCGTTGCTGACGCTGGTGCGGCTGATGCGTACCTTGTTGCGTGCGAAGGTGGAGGCAGCCGTTTCACGGGCGCTGGACCGGAACCCTGTCTTCGCCATGCTCATTGGTCTGGTCGTGACCGCCATCATCCAGTCGAGCTCGATCACGACGTCGCTGCTCGTGCCGCTGGGCGGGGCGGGAATCATCACCCTCGCGCAGGCGTTTCCGGTGACGATCGGCGCCAATATCGGGACGACGGTGACGGCATTGCTGGCCTCACTGGCGGTGACCGGTGAGAACGCTTCCGCCGGGGTTGCGATCGCCTTGGTGCATTTGTTGTTCAATCTCAGCGGCACGGTGCTCATTTATCCGGTGCCGCAAATCCGGCGCCTTCCGCTGGGAGCGGCCCGCACGCTGGCCGACGTCGCCGTGCGGAACCGGGTGTTGGCGCTGGCTTACGTGGCTGGACTATTCTATCTGTTGCCAATGCTACTGGCGGCGCTGAACCACTAGGCGCAAGCCGGACGACTCAGGAGGTCACCATGCTTCAAGAACTGCTATCGATCTTCCGGGCTGAGTCACCGCTGCAGAAGATGGCGAGCAATTTTTCGGAAATGCTCACCATCAGCCGCGAACTCGTCGAGAAGGCTGGAGAAGCTTTCTTCAAACGCTCGATCTCGCCCGAAGAGCGAACCTGGCTGCAAAAGAAGGACGTCCGGGTGAACAAACTGGAACGGCGTATCCGGAAGCAGGTGATCTTCCACTTGTCCATCGACGGCAAGACGCCGGACCTGCCGTATTGCCTGTTGCTCATGAGCCTCGTCAAGGACGTGGAGCGAATCGGCGACTACGCCAAGGAACTGGCCACCCTGGCCGACATGCCTTGCGCTACCTACCCGAAGGGGCCGCTGTTCGACGAGCTCAAGGAGATTCGCGCCGGAGTGGAGGCGGACTACCGGAGCGCGGTGGAGGTCGTTCAGTCGGCCGACCGGGAACGGGCGGTGGAGCTGATCCACTGCGGCCGGGATACGGTGGACCGCTGCGAGCAACTGATCCAGCGAATCGCCCAGAGCGATCACACGGCGGGCGAGGCGGTGATTCTGACCCTCGGAACCCGCTTCTACCAGCGAATTGCGGGCCATGTGCTGAACCTGCTCTCGAGCGTCGTCGTGCCGCTCCACAAGCTCGACTACTACGACGAGAAGGACATCGCCAAGGCGGAGAAGCGCCTCGGCGGGTGAACAGTAGCGGCTCTGCCGCCTGTTTGGAAAGGCTAGCCCAGAGAGTGGCGCCGCACCGGTCGCCGCTATTGTTTCACCAGCTCCACCCGCCGGTTCTTCGCCCGCCCCTCCTCGGTGTCGTTGCTGGCGATGGGAGCGAGCAGGCCGACCCCCATGGGGGCCAGCCTGCCCGCGTCGATGCCGTAGTTTTCCACCAAGGCCTGCACGACGGCTTCGGCGCGCCGCCGCGACAGGTCGAAGTTGTAGTCCGGATCGCCGACGTTGTCGGTGTGGCCGACGACGTAGAGCTTCAAGCCCGGGTCCTGCTGGAGCAGCTTGGCGATTTCGCTCAGTGTAGCTTCCGACTCGGGCTTGACCTCGGCCTTGTCGGTATCGAAATAGATCCCGTAGAGCGCGACGCTGCCTTTGGCCGCGATGTCCCGGGCCATGGTTTCGGCGTTGACGATCTCGCCGGTATCTTCCGCCTCGGTCTCGATGACGTCGAGCTGGACCAGAACGCGGCCTTTGAACTTGTTGTGCGGGACGGTGTGCTCGAAAACGAAGAGCGAGACGTAGACGTCTCCCTCCCGGCGGGGGAGCCTGGCGGAGAGGTAGCGCTCGTCCTTGAAGTGCCCGCTCAACGTGTACTCGTACAGTTCATTGGCGAGCGTGGGGGTAAACTTGAAAAGCCTCCCGCAGGCCGGTGAGAAACAGGAAAACAACACTTTGAAGCCGGCCTTCTCGAGCGCTCTCTCGTAGGTCCGGTAGGCTTGCAGCGTGGAACTGCGCGGCGGGGTCAAGTAAAGGATGCGGGTAATCTTCCCTTCCAGGCGCTTGCTCTTTTCCAGGACGATCTTGTTGTTCTTGTCCCTGGTCTGCGGGCCCAGAGCGATGGTGAATTCGTTGTAGTCGCGCTGGTCGTAACCGATGATGATAGAGCCTTTAAAGCGGCCGATAAGCTCGTGGTCTTTGCTTCCCGGTTTGTCGGCCTCCTGAGCGGGCGCAACGGCAGCGGCAAAGAGGCATAGGGTCCAGAAAAAGGGCTTTCTCTGTATCTGCAGGTGAATTCTCATGTCTCCTCCAAGCACCGTGTTCTTGCGGGGGTGATCGAGACGTGATCCCAGTCGATGGCGAGAGCGCCGGTCCCGGTCTTGCCCGTGTCTAGATCCCGGGCTCCCCCACCGCATTTCCCCCGGGTGGGGTTGCTATGATGTCGTACCCGCGACGGATTTGTCAATCCCTCGTTCGGCGGGACGTTACCGGAGCCGGATGCCGCCTTTGGATGCAGCCGGGCCGGCGGATGATCCCTCGGGGCTTGGAGCAGTCTTGCCGGCGGGCTGCAAGAGCGACTCAAGTTGCGCGAGAACCTTCGCAGCCATAGGATCTCCGGGATTCGCCTTCCGAAGGCGCTCCATCAGCGGGCGGACCTCGCCGTAAAGGCCCATCTGGATATAGAGGCGGGCGAGATTGCCGTAGGCGCGGGTGAGAGTAGGGTCCAGCTCGATTGCCTTACGGTACATCTCCATGGCGCGGCTGACGTTCTCCTGCTTCTCGTAAGCCATGCCGGCATTGTTGTAGGCCGAGGCGAGGCTGGGGTTGAGCAGCATGGCCTGCTCGAACTCCTGGAGAGCGGTTTCATAGTCGCCCTTCATGCCGTAAGCGACGCCGAGCATATCGTGGTAGCCCGCCGAACGGGGCTGAAGCTGGAGGGCGCCGCGGTAGTAACGGATCGCCTCGTCCGGGCGGCCCAACTCAAGATAGGCCTTGCCGATGTTGGCGAACGTTTCCGGCGAAAAGGGCTCCAAACGGGCTACTTCTTCAAAGACGCGGATAGATTCTTCGTATCGCCCCGCCTTAGCCAAGGCAACGGCCTCGCGAAAGCGGCTCTGGGCCTGCGCCGTTTTCGCGGGCACGGACGGGGCTGCGGTGGCGGGCGACGCTGGAGCCGACGGCGGGGCGGAGGCGGAGGGAAGCGGCGGCGCGGGAGAAGGGGCGTCCGGCAGCGGCGAAGACAGGGCTGCCTTGCGCGGCGAGGGATGGGTAGCGGGGGTACGGCGGGCGGCGATCCAAGCTGCAGCCCCACCGACGACGGCCAGAGCCGCGCCGAGGGCCAACCATTTCGAGACACCTAGACGTCGCGAGACCTCCGGCGACGGAGACTTCCTCTTACGCCTTCGCTTGCTCATCGGACCGCTCCGGTTTGGCGAGTTCCTCTTATCAGCGTAGCGCGAGGGCGGCGGTAGACGAACCATACCGCCCTCCAGCCTTGCGGGGCACGGTTCCCGGCGAGGCGCTGCGCTTGAAATAATAAGGGCCGTGAGATTGAAAGAAAAGGTTGCGGTGATCACCGGCGCCGGCAGCGGGATCGGTCGGGCGACGGCATTGCGCTTTGCGCGGGAAGGCGCAGCAGTGCTGGCGGCGGACATTCGTGAAGAACGAGCCCAGGAGACGGCGCAAGCGGCTGCCGGCCTCGGCGGCGAGGTCGTTTCTGTGGTGGCCGACGTGACGCGGGAAGCCGATGCGGAGCGTTTGATGAATACGGCGGTGGAGCGCTTCGGGCGCCTCGACATCCTAGTGAACAACGCAGGCATCGTGATCCATGGGACAGTGGCCGACACCAGCGAGGCGGACTTTCTGCGGACGATCGATGTGAACCTGAAGGGCGTCTTTCTGTGTTCCAAATACGCGGTGCGCGAGATGCGGCGCCGGGGCGGGGGCTCGATCGTGAACGTTTCGTCGATCAACGGAATCCGGGGGAATCATCGGCACGCCGCCTATTGCGCCTCCAAAGGGGGCGTGGTGTCCTTGACGCACGCCATGGCGATCGACCACGCCGCCGAGAAGATCCGCGTCAACTGCGTGTGCCCGGCGACGGTGGAACACACCGGCATGGTGGACCTGGCCTTCAGCAAAGCCGAAGACCCTGAAGCGTTCCGCCGCATGCTGCTCGAAAAACACCCTTTGGGCCGGTTCGCTACCGTGGACGAGGTAGCTGCGGCGATCCTTTTCCTCGCCAGCGACGAAGCGTCGTTCCTGACGGGGGTAGTGTTGCCCGTAGATGGGGGCCGGTCAATCCGGTAGGAGCCGCTGCTCATCTCAGGACGGGCAAAAGGGCTTGCTCGCGCAATCCTCCAGGGGTGAGAGTCCCGATCTCTACTTCGATGATCTGGTTCGGTTGGCGGGGCCGGGTGAGTTCCACCGGAATGTAGTTCTCGCTGAGGGCCCGCCGTTCCTCGCCCAGAGTGACGACGGAAAGACGCCGTCCGAGGAACCGCCGCCGGAACTCGAGATTCTTGGCTGCGGCCAGCTCGCGGAGGATCCGGTTGCGTTCCTTGCGAACGCGCTTCGGCACCTGGTTCGGCATGTCGGCTGCTGGCGTCCCTGGGCGCTCCGAGTATGTGAAAACGTGCAGGTAGGTGAAGGGGAGGCTTTCGATGAAGCGGCGGTTCTCCTCGAAGTCCTCGTCGGTCTCGCCCGGGAAGCCGACCATCACGTCGGCCCCGATGGCGGCGTCCGGCATCATCCGGCGGGCCTTCAGAATTCGGTCGGCGTAATGACGGGCGCGGTAGCGCCGGCGCATTAGACGGAGGATGCGGTCCGAGCCGGTCTGCAACGGGGCATGGACATGCTTGGCGATCCGCGGCGAGTCGGCCATAAGCCCCAGCAGATCGTCGGACCAGTCCATCGGCTCCACCGAGCTCAGCCGCAGGCGCTCAACGTCCGTCTCTTCCAAAAGAAGGCGTAGCAAGTCCGCCAACCGCATCCCGAAGCCTGGTTCCCTGCCCCAGCGGCCGAGGTTGATCCCGCTCAAGACGATCTCCCGGTAGTGCTTCGCCAGTTCCCGAACCTGCCGGACCACCTCGGCGGCGGGCATGCTACGGCTGCGGCCGCGCACGAAGGGGATGATGCAGAACGAGCAGCGGTTGCTGCAGCCGTCCTGGATCTTGAGATTCGGGCGGGTGCGGTCGCCGGAAGCGTCTTCGACAGGGGCGGCGAGAAAGTCGCGTTGGGCGAAAACGTCGCCGACGAAGATCTGGCCGTGATAAGGAGTTCCGGAGGCCCCGCCAGAAAGGATCTGGGGGATCTGGGTCTTGTGGGAATTGCCCACCACCCAAGCGACGCCGGGCAAGGAGGCGATCTCCTCGGGCGCCCTTTGGGCGTAACAGCCGGTCACCAGGATTCTGGCGCCGGGATTCTCGCGGTGGATGCGCCGGACAGCTTGCCGGAGGTCGTGGTCCGCCGAGGAAGTCACGGTGCAAGTGTTTAGGATCACGACGTCGGCTTCAGCCGCTTCACGCACCTCCGCCAATCCCTGGCGCTGGAGCAGCGTCTCGATGGCCGCTCCGTCGGCCTGGGTCGCCCGGCAGCCGAAGTTCTGGATCAGGAATTTCCCCACCCTATTCAGGATCTTAGCAAGTTGCGGCGGCCGGAGATCTCCGAGGAGGGCCGGCGGCGCCCAGACAGAACTCGGCGTGCTCCTGGAGCCGGACAGCGGCCACGCGAAGGGCGTGCCATCCCCGTGAAGCACGGTCGCTTCTACACGCCATGTCAGATTTACATGGCGCATTTTCCTGTTAACTAATTGAATACAAAGGAGTTTTCGATTGGCCCCGAACTTGCAACTGACATGGCGGGAAAGGAGACCACACAGATGGCTTTTGGACTTCACTCGGCGACCTTGGCGACGGGCGTGGCAGCGATGATCGCCACCGTGGCGTTTTCCGGCTGCGCCACGAAGAAATTTGTGCTGAACAAGATCAATCCGTTGTCGAAGCGCGTGGGCACGCTCGAAACGGCCTCCGAGCAGCACTCACAAGATATCGAGGAATTGCAAAGTGACGTTTCGCTCGCTGACGAGCATGCGCTCACGGCGGACCAGAAGGCGGTGGAGGCCGCGCAGGCAGCGGAAATGGCGCGGGCCGAAGCAGAAAAGGCGGGGGACGCCGCCGCGCGCGCCCAGTCGACCGCCGACCGGGCGGTTACCGGGGTGGGCAGTCTCGCCGCCCGCTTGGAGGCCTTGGACGATTACGAAGTCGTGGCTCACGAAACGGTCCTGTTCGCCTTCGAGAGCAGCAAGCTGAGCGACGAAGCGAAGATGAAACTCGACGCTGCGGCGTCTCAACTGGCAGACGACGCGCCGTTCGTCATCGAGGTTCGCGGCTTCACCGACAAGACCGGAGATCCCGACTACAACCTGGCGCTTAGCGAGAAGCGGGCACAAGCTGTCGTACGCTATCTGATCACGCAACACAACATTCCGCTCCACCGCATCTTCACCGCGGGCCTCGGCAGCGAGAACCCGGCCGCCGACAATACGACTCGGGAAGGGCGCAAGATGAACCGCCGGGTGGAGGTGACGGTGTACAAAGCCAACGTTCCGCCACTGGCGGCCGGTCTTTAGTCCTGGCCGCCCGAGCGAGCCCCGCTGGAAGGCTCAGCAAAGCATCTGTTCTTCCCTCGCCGACGATGAGAGGGCCATACCCGGGCTGTGTCCTGGGGTGGCCCCTCTTTTTTGCCGGTTGCCTCTTGCGCGGAGCGTCTGGGTGAGAGACTCTAGAACTTGGGCCGGCAGCCGACGTGGTCACGAAACCGGCGAACTGGAGCAGGCGGAGGACCGGCATGTCTTGGCTCGTGACCGCTTGGTGGGCGTCCGCGGCCACGTGACTGCGTCCAAGGAGGGACCGGCGCTCCGCCCGCACTGCTTTGACTAGCCGCCCTCGCCCTCTATTACTAGTCTACATCGGCAGCCCCATTCACCGGACGCGGGGGAGGCCCGCGGGTACCGGTACGAAGCTACCGGTAAGTTTTGTCGTCCACTCGGTCCAATGTCACTTCATCGCCGAAAACGCCGAGGGTAACGATGGCGAAAGTAAACACATCGGTTCCGGGCTCCAGATGCCCACCGAAAGCTTTGTCGCGGTCAGCGAGCGTAATGTGGGCGTGGACGCGGCCGTCGATGATGTAGCCGTTCATACTGACGATGTCGGCCGGGTGCGCAGGGTCCTTCACAAAGACGTTCTTCGACGGAAATTCCGCGTTGCTGACGGCGTGGACGTGGTAGCCGCGCACCGAGCCGGCGCCGGCAAGGATTACCGCGTTCCGGATGCTGTGCTTCTTCACCATCTGCCGTAACCCTTCCAGCAGATCGGATTTGTACTTGAAACGCAGCACCAAGACTTTCTCGATGCGCGCCGGAATGGCGTAGACTTCCGGCACGGCGTCGCTGTTGGGTCTGGCGTCATTCTGGGGATCGGCGGCGGTCGTAATTTCCCGGACCGTCCGCTCGGCTGGCAGCGCCGCCGGCCAGGCAAGGAGCAGGCAAACAGCGAGCAGTCGTTCTTTCATGCCCGCCAGTCTACCGTGGAAGGCGCCGCGGGACCAGCCGGACCGACAGCGCTCGCGCGGAAAAGCCGTCAGTTGACCGGCTTGATGATCCCGCAAGCGGCCCGAGAGCCCCCGGCGCACCCCTTTGTTGCTCCCTCGGGGCAGTAAGTGTCCAGCTTGTCGTGGATGATGAACGCGCTGCCGTCGGCGTCGAAGAGGCTGAGCGGGCCGGGGGAAAGGGTGACGCGTGTAGTTACGGTTTCGAGAACCCCGCGGCCATTGTGGACATCGATGTTAATCAGATCGCCCATATGAAACGGGTGGTTGCCATCCGGGTTGGAGTTGGAGTTTGGGCCCGGGTCAAAGTGCCCGGCGGCGGCCCCGCACGGCGTGCACGTGCCTTTCTCGTGGATGTGGACGGCGTGCTTGCCGTCTTTGAGGCCCTGAACTTCGATACGGACGGTTACCTTCTTGATCCCCTCGTCGCTGACTTCCTCGATCAGCGTGGCTTTGCCGCTGATCTTTTCCCCCTCGCGACAGGCCTGTATGACGGCCTCTGCCCTCTTCGGTTCAGCCGACTGGGCGTCCAGCGCCAAGAAGGCGGCGACGCAGCCCATCAGAACTGGTGCGGAATATCGCATGCGTTTCCCTCCACAAGAGTCTTTCGAGAATTGGATGACGAGACGGACGCAAAAGTCGCGGTTTATGGGAGAAACTGGCCGCTGCCGGGCGGGGAGGGGGTCAGACGTATTCCCAGTCCCGGAGCCAGCGGTACTGGGGGCGGAGGTTCGTCCACATCCGTTTGCCGAACGCCTCAAGTTCGGCTTTCTCCCCCAGATCCAGCTCCCGCCGCTCCCGGACGGCGCGGGCCGCGTTGTCCACCTGATGGGTGTTGATCAGTCCGGGGATCGGGGCCGTGATCGCCGGGTTATTGAGAATGTAGCGGATGGCGAGCCGGGCCCGCCGGTCGTCTTCCTCGCGGTAAGGGCTGTCCAGGGAGCTGTCCCCGACGAACAAAGAGTTATCGGCGAACGGCTTGATCCCGAAGACGCCGACCTTGTACTCCTTCACGACATCGAAGATACTATCCACCGGAAGCCGCTTCGTGGCGGCCGTATACGGGAACAGAACGACCTCGATCTGTTCCGGGTATTGCCTGATGAGCTGGGTGAGCCAGGTCCGGTTGTGGCTCGACACGCCTCCGATCCGAATCTTGCCCGCCTTTTTCGCTTGATACAACGCCTCCGCCGCACCTTCCTCCACGCGTTTGAGCTCGCTGAGTGACCGTACCCCGGTCATGGGCAGCGAGATGCGCCAAAGGTCGATGTAGTCGAGCCCGGCCTCCCGCATTCCCTCATCCAGCCCTTTGAGCAAGGCCGGCGCGGTGCGAAACTCTTCGAAGCGCGATTCCCGAACGTGCCAGGAGTAGCCGAAGTACATCTTGTCGCGGCGGCCACGGAGGGCTTTGGCGTAAGCGAGGATCTCCGGACCAGCGCAGGCGTCCACGTAGTTGATGCCAAGATCGATCGCCCGGCTGACCACTTCGGTGCGGTTCTTGATGAAGGCGGGGTCGTTGACGTTGTCGAAGTCTTCCTTCTTGTAGCCTTCCCCGACGAAGCCGGGTCCGAGGACGGTGTCCAGCCGTTTCCAGTGGCCTCCCAGGCAAACGGCGGAGACGAGCAGCCCGGTCTTGCCCAGGGGCCGGTACTCCATGTTCTCGTTGTAGTTGAGAATCTTGCCCGTCTGATGTTCCCGGGCGCCGGCTCCTCCGACGCCGATGATCCCGGCGGCGGCGATTCCCTTAGTGAACTCGCGGCGAGTCATACGGCGGCTCATGGGGCCTCCTTATTAGCACGCCCTTCAGGCCTGCAATTTGCATTCATTCTATAGCGGAAACCTCGGGGCGCAAAACGTATGCCTGCGGCGAGGAGATCCAGCGGCCTAAAGGCCCGGAAACGGCCGGCCGAAGTACTATGGGGCTTTCGGATAGCGCCGAGCGATGCGCATCAGGAACATAACCAGAGACGTCGTTCTGGCTGACAAGGCGGCCGTGGCCAACACCAGCGCAGCCCGCCGCCAAGGGCTACTGAGGCGTGAAAGCCTGCCCCGAGGCGAGGGGCTGTGGATCGTTCCGTGCGAGGCGGTGCATACGTTCTGGATGAAGTTTCCCATCGACTTGCTTTTTCTGAATAAGCACAAGCGAGTGGTCAAGGTCCGCCACGCCGTGCCGCCGTGGCGCATTTCAGTCTGTCTGAGGGCGCACTCCGTCCTAGAGTTGCCCGCCGGAGTCGCCCGGGAGACGGGTACGCGGCCAGGAGACCACTTGGCGTTCGAGCGCGATTGACGCCCGCTCCCCCAATCCGGGGGAACAAACCACGGGGCGGCGGCGTACCATTGGTGAGAGAGGAGAAGCGACCATGTACTGCACCGCCTGCGGTCAGGAACTCGCCGAGAGCCACAACTACTGTCCCACGTGCGGAAAACCTGTCAGGGGGCGCGCGCCGCGGCCCGTTTTCCAGAACGCCACCGGAAAGCGGCTGGTGCGTCCGATGCACAAGAAAAGCATCGCGGGTGTCTGCGCCGGGTTCGCCGACTACCTGGACGTAGACGTGACGCTGATGCGGATCATCTGGCTGTGCGCGGCGTTGTTCACCGGCGTGGGCTTCATTGCCTATCTGATCTGCTGGATCGTGATGCCGAAGGAATGGGGCGCCACGCCCACTTCCGAGACCGAGTCCGCTCCGGCGCCGGCGGCCGGTGAAGGGCCCGGCGCCACATCCGGCCAGGAAGCGGGCGGCGCCTCCGCAGCGTAGGCTCACCCCATTGAGCGGACGTTTTTGACACGCAACCGGGGGTTTGTTACTTTCGGCGTCATGCAGATGACGCTTGGCAGGTTAGCTGCCGCCGGATGCCTGTTGCTGAGTTCTTGCGGACGCCAGAGCGAGCCCCCGCAGCCCACCTGGCGCGAAATCTCCCTGGCGCAGCTTCAGGACAAGATAAAAGGAGGCTGGGCGGGGCAAATGATCGGCGTCAGTTACGGCGCCCCCACCGAGTTCCGCTGGAAAGGGGAGATCATCCCCGAGGACCAAATTCCGGAGTGGACGCCAGAGCGGGTGAAGAACTCGCTCCGTCAGGATGACATCTATGTGGACATGACCTTCGCCGAGGTGCTGGAGAAAAAAGGCCTGCGCGCGACGACCAAAGACTTCGGCGAAATGTTCCGGAACAGTCGCTACCGGCTGTGGCACGCGAACCTGGTGGGGCGGCGAAACCTGCGCCGGGGTATCCCGGCGGCGGAGGCAGGCCATCCGCGTTACAACGCCCACGCAAACGACATCGACTTCCAGATCGAAGCGGATTTCATCGGCCTGATGGCCCCTGGCATGCCCCGCGCTACGAACGACTACTGCCTGAGAGCCGGCCGGATAATGAATTACGGCGACGGTATCTACGGAGGGATGTTCGTCTCGGGGATGTACGCGGCGGCCTTCTTCGAAAGCGATCCCCGCAAGTTGGTAGAGGCGGGCCTGGCCTGCCTGCCGCCAGAAAGCCCCTATGCACAGATCATCCGAGATACCTTGGTGTGGTCTCGCGAACACCCCGATGACTGGACCGCCGTCTGGCATCTCATCCAGGAGAAATGGGACCGGCGCGATGCCTGTCCGGGCGGGGCGCTGGAGCCGTTCAATATCGACGCGAAGATCAATGGCGCCTACGTGGCGTTGGGATTGCTTTACGGCGGCGGCGACTTCGAGAAGACGCTCCGGGTGGCGACCCGCGCCGGCCAGGATTCCGACTGTAACCCGGCTACCGCCGGCGGCGTACTGGGAGTGGTTTACGGTTACGAGCGTATCCCCGAAAAGTTCAAAGCCGCGATACCAGAAATCGAGAACGAGAAATTCAGTTACACGAACCACAGCTTGAGGACGATCGTTGAGGCGACTACGCAGCGGGCCATCGAACTGGCGCAGTTGCACGGCGGCAAGTTTCTGGGTGACAAACTGGTGGTGCCGACGCAGCAGCCGGAACCGCCGCCCCTTGAGGTCTGGGATGACTACGGGACGCCGGTTGAGCGGATATCCAGCAGCGACGAGCGTTGGAGCTGGAAAGGCCGCTGGGTGACCCACACGGCCCGCGGCGGGCGCAAACGCGAGGGCATGAAACGAGCCTGGCGGAAAGGAGCGGAGGCTGCCATCAGCTTCGACGGCACGGGGTTCATTCTCACCGGGGCTTACCTGACGTCCGGCGGCAAGGCCGATGTCTACCTCGATGACGCGGCTCCAGTGACGATCGACGCCTACATGGAAGACGGTGAGCGCGGCGGGGAGAGCCTCTTCCACCGCTTCGGCCTAGAGCCCGGGCGCCACACCCTCCGCGTGGTGGTTCGGGGAGAGCCCTATGAAGGCTCCAAGGAAGAGAAAAAGGGCCGGGACATCGTTATTCACGATCTGATTGTCTTCCGCTGAGCAGCACAGCGCCCCACCAACGAATCGTCCTATTCCGCCGGATCAGCTCCGGCGCCCGCCAGCCGCCGAGTCTCTTGGCGCTCCACCTCCGACTTCGGTTCAGGCAGCGAGGCCACGTGCAGCGTCTGCGTCGGGAAGGCGATCTCCGCGCCGTGGGAGTCGATGATATCGGCGATCTTGAGCAGGATCTCGTGCTTCACCTTATGGAAGTAGGCCCAGTCGGTGGTCTTCGTGAAGGTGTAGACGAAGAAGTTACACGAGGAATCGGCGAACTCGTTGAAATAGACCATCAGTAGCTGATTGGTGTCGATTTCCGGGTGGTTGCGCAGCATGTGCTCGACGTCGCGAGTGATGGCGTCCATCTTGCGGATGTCGTCGTAGCGGACGCCAATGGTTTCGTAAATGCGACGGTTGAGCATGCGCTGCGGGTTCTCGATGACGATGGTGGTGAACACCGAGTTCGGCACATAGAGCGGGCGCTTGTCGAAGGTGCGAATCCGCGTGTGCCGCCAGCCAATGTACTCTACGGTCCCCTCGATCTCGCGGTCCGGCGAACGGATCCAATCGCCGACTTTGAAGGGCTGGTCGAGATAGATGGTGAGGCCGCCGAAGAAATTGGCGAGCAAGTCTTTGGCGGCAAAGCCGACCGCCACGCCGCCGATGCCGCCGAAAGTAAGCACCGCCGTGATATCGATTTGCAGGTAAGACAGGCCGACGAGAACCGCGGTGATGTTGACCGTCAAGCGGAGCAGTTTCCCGACAGCGTGGACGGTGGTGGGGTCGAGGCGCTCGTCGGGCTTCTCGCGGGCCTGATTCAATTTGATGAGTTCTTCCTCGGTGCGGCGGATCCACCGCACGAAGAACCAGGCGGCGTCGGCGATGAGGATGATGACAAAGAGGTCGGTGACCCGGCGGTGGGACAGGATCGGTCCGCCGATGACATGTGCGGCGATGAAGAGACCAGTGCTCCAGATCGCCACGGTGACCGGCCCGGGCAGCGCGTCCATGAAGGCGTCGTCCCAGGGGTTTTCCGTCCGAGCGACGATTCGCTCCCGCACCCGCCGCAGTATGCGGCGGACAACCAGGTTCACGGTACCGGTGAGGAGAACAACGATGAAGACATGCACGATGGGGCTGTCCCACGTGTTGTGCCTCAGCGTCTGGACCCAATCAGCGGAAAGCAAAGCGTCGAAGTTCATCGGAATAAAGAGGATATCACGACTTGTGGCGCGGCTTGCCCCGTCGGCTCGCCTGCCACTGCAGGTAGCCAAGAACCGCAAAGGAGCCCGCGATGACGCAGCGCAGGACGATGAGTAGCGGTCTGCCGCCGTGCAGGTAGTAATAGACGGCGAGCAGAAGGAACCCTGCGGAAATGGCGAAGTACCACCAGGCGAACCAGACGGATCGCTGCCGACGGTCGTGGCGCTGCTCTTCTGACATAGGAGTTCCGCCTGCTAATCAGCGTAGCCGATTCCACGATTGCCGTTAACTCCACTTGACATCACCGAAACGAGGCGTCAGACTCAGACTTTGCAGCGCGGCCAAAAGGAGGGCCGCCGTGTGGCGTGGGGTGAAAACCGCGCCGGAGTGCAATCAGTACTCGACAACCGAAAAGCAGGAGGAGCTTTGCCAAAACGGGTATGGCTTGTGCTTGCCGTGGGTTCCTTTACCGCGGCGCTGGGCCAAAACACCGGGGGCTACACCGGTCCCGCGGTGTTGAGCCGCGCCGGGGCGCCGCTGGGGAAGTACCTCGGCCAGCCGATCACGTTCCGTTTTCACGCGGGCGTTCAGGGCAGCTATTACACGGACCTCTTTACTCCCGCGATCGACGAAGCGGGCAATCTCATCACCGAGAGCGGTCCCGGCGTGATCGGCACGGTGGGCGTTTACGGGGCCCGGAATGGTCCTCATGACACCTTAGCGGTCGATTTCCTGGCCGCATACCGGGCGTACTCCAGAACAAACCTGCGCAGCTACAATGGAGCCGACGCCCGCCTCGGTCTCGACTACGCGCGGCAGACCTCAGTGAAGACGGCGTTTGAACTCGGCGTCAACGCGGCGACTTACAGTTACAGTTACGGCGGGCTGTACCAGCCCGTTGTCCCGGACCCGTCTGAAGAGCTGGACGGATCGGCAGTAGAACCGTTCGACACTCGAACCACGCGGCTTTCCGCCCGAGCCGGCGTAAGCCACTTTTTCACGCAGCGGTGGTACATCACCTTGCGGGGCGGAGGCTACACGGCACAACGGCGCTCGGCGGCCCTACTCGATTATTCCGGGTTTTCCGGAGGGGCGGCGCTCCAATACCGCCTCAGCGAGAACACAACGATCGGGCCGACGTACGAGTATTCGCAATTCTATTTCAGCGCCAACGTCGGCCAAAGTTGGATTCACGACATTCAACTGGCGTTGGAACACAAGTTTTCGCCGCACTGGCAGATCGTCTTAGGCGCGGGTGTGTACCGCGTCCGGTCCGAGCGGGTCACGGCCGTGCCGCTCGACCCGGTGATCGCCGCAATCATCGGCCGGCCGACAACGCTGCAACCGGTGGACGACCGGAGGATGGGGCCCTCGATCCGCGCCACGTTGAGCCGTTCCTTCCAGCGGGGGAGCTTGTCGTTTTACTTGTACCAAGGGGTCCGGCCGGGCAACTCCTTCATGGCCACCTCGGAGACGACGAGTTTCGGCGTGAGCTACAGCTATACGGCGACGTCTCGCGTCAACTTCGGGCTGCGCGCGAATTATTACCGAGCCAATGCGACGATGGAGAGCGGTGTGAAGTATGACAATTACGGAGCCGGCGCGGCGATGGGCGTGCGGCTAACGCGATCACTGCACTTCACGGCCGGCGTGGATTACCGCACCCAGGAGTTGCGCAACTCAAGTTACAACCGGAACCGCATGCGGGCATTCGTTGGGCTGGTGTTCAGCCCGGGCGAAGTGCCTGTTTCGTTGTTCTGAGTCTTACGGCGCCCGGTATTATGGCGGCACGTGTCCTGCTAGTCGAAGACGAGGAAATCTTGCTTCGGCTGTTGGCGCGCTTTCTCGGCCAGTCCGGTTTTGAAATTCGCGCCTTCGTCACCGGCCGGGATGCATTGTCTGCTTTCGACGAGGAGCCCAACGCTTACCAAGCAGCGGTCGTGGACTTGACGTTGCCCGACATCACCGGTCTGGAGTTGTTGGGCGGACTACGGGAAAAGAAGCCCGATCTGCCTGTGGTGCTATGCAGCGGGTTTCCGGAGCCGCCGCTTGAAGCGAGCCAGCCCCACACTTGCTTCTTGCAAAAGCCGTTCCTGCCCCAGCAATTGCGCGAAGCTCTTCACGACCTCCTAGGCTAGCCGCCGGCTTCTTTCGCCTCGATGCGGGAGAGCGCCTCCTTAAGCCGATCGGCGAAGTTCCCGCCGGACTCCGACCAGAGCAGCCGCTTTTCCACCGGCAAAGCCTCGTCCATGTCTTTGACCAGATGAAGCAGACTGCGAATGTTGTGCCGGACCGGCGCGAGCGGGCCGCTCAACTCGGCGCTCGGCAAGAACAAGGTCTCCAGGCCGAACTCAAAACGAAGCTGTTCGCCGTACTCGCTGGGGAACAAGGGGCCATAGCACCATATTTCGATCGGCGCCGGGCGCAGCTTCCACTCGCCGTCGCTCAAGGTCCACAACTCCCAATACGTAGCCAGCTCGAACGCGTGGTCCGGCTTGTTGTGCCACCGGCAAGCTTCCAGGACCGCCCCGGGGTCGATTTCTCCAGCGTACTCCCTTTCTATTAAGGGAGCCTCCGTCAAATCGACCGCCCTAACGGCCAGTACAGCGTGAGGCCGTATCCGGGAAAACGGAAACCGGCGGAGAGCCGTCTCAAAATGGCGGAGCATGTTGTGTTCGGTGAAACCCCGGAGCCAGTAGGAAAGGTAGAGGCGATCGGGCATCGCTTTTTCAATTCTAGCGAGCGCCGGCGCTCGCTGCTGCGGTACAATTTCGCTTTGAATTGTTCTATGTTGAGGTATCCGCTTCTCCTGTTGCTGACGGTGAGCGCGGCCCTCGCGGGCGACTGGTTTGCGATCGGACTCCGGGCGGGAGCGCCGCTGAACGACGCCTTCGAATCGGTGAAACGGGAGTCGTTCCGCTTCGATCCCTCCACGGCCCACTTCACCATCGGGCCGACCGCAGAGCTGTTCCTGCCGTTCGGCTTCGGCCTCGAGGCCGACTTGCTGTACCGGCGCACTGAGATGAGAGTGACGCGGCCGGGCGCGGGCGGCGATCCGGTCGCCTCCTCGGAGACGGTTGGCAACTGGGACATCCCTTTGCTGGTGAAGTTCCGCCTTCCCGGCGCCGGCCTCCGGCCGTTCTTCACGGCGGGCGGCGCCTACCGCAGCTTCGGCGATCTGCCGGCGCTGGCCACCAACTTGAAGGACAGCGGCTGGGGATTCGTCCTTGGGGCCGGTTTGCAGATCAAGATCGGCCGTCTCCGCCTCTCGCCGGAACTGCGTTTCACCCGATGGGGTTCCGGAGAATCCGGCGCCGGGCCGACGGTGATCCAATACAACCGGAACCAGGCGGACTTCCTTTTCGGCATTACATTTTGAGGCCGCGCGATGCCCCCGGGTAGAAAGATCGGACTATTCGGCGGGACGTTCGACCCGGTCCATTCCGGTCACATCACGGTAGCCAGAGAAGCTGCCGACCAGTATCAGCTCGACCAGGTGCTCCTAGTACCGGCAGCCTTCCCCCCGCACAAGCGGGGCGTGGCGGCGGCCCCGTACGAAGACCGTCTGAAGATGGTTGAGCTGGCCTGCCAGGGCAATCCCCGGCTGGCGGCGTCGCGCCTCGAGGAAAAGCGCGTTCCCTCGTACACGATCGACACGGTGCGAGCGTTGAAACGGGGTCTTGATCCACAGGACAAGCTGTATTTCATCATCGGCGCGGACGCCTTCAACGAGATCACGACGTGGCACCGCTGGGAGGAGTTGCTTCGCGAGGTGGAGTTCATCGTGGCGACGCGGCCGGGACACCAGTACGAAGAGCCGCCCGGGGCCCGGGTCCACAGGCTCAACACATTAGCTCTGCCGATCTCCTCGTCCGAGGTCCGCGCCCGGCTGGCAGCGGGCGAATCGCCGCCCGAGCTCCCGCCTGCGGTGTTCGACTACATCCGGGAGAAGGGCCTTTACGGGTACGCGGCACGCGGCTGATTTGGGGCGGCCTGTCCCCAATGGGTGGCTGGCGCGGGGTTCCGCTTACAATGAAAGTTGCACCACTGAACACCTACCGGAGAGCAGGTTGACCGCACGCATTCTGGCGAAACTTCTGGTGGGGGTGCTGTGCGTCCTTGTGATCACCCTCGTGGCGCTCGAAGCGCTGGTGACACGGCGCACCGAAGCCAGCTACATGGCGCAGCGCGAGCGGGACTTGCTCGAAAAGGCCCGGCTGCTGGCCGAATTATCGCCGACCGGCTTCTCAGAACTGTCCCACGAACGATTCCGGGAGCTCGGCCGTAAGGCCGGAGCGCGGATTACGGTGATCGCCCACGACGGCACGGTGCTGGCGGATTCGGATGCCGATCCGCAGCGGATGGAGAACCACGCCGGGCGGCCGGAGGTGGCGGCAGCGCTGCGCGGCGACGTCGGCAGCAGCCGCCGCGTGAGTCCGACGATGGGAATCATGTTCTACTACGTGGCGATACCGATTCCCGCCGGCGCGCTCCGAGTCGCGGTGCCTCTGGCTGACCTTGAGCAAGAGATCGCGGCCATGCGGAAAGAGACGCTGCTGTCGATGGTGTACGCGTTCATCCCGGCGATGCTCGTGGCGACGTTCCTCGCTCGGCGGTTCTCCTCGCGCCTCGGGCGCATCATCGAGTTCGCCGGGCAGCTTGCCGACGGCGGTTTCCGGCAACGGTTGAACTGGCACGGCCGCGACGAGCTCACGCTGCTGGCTTCCAAGCTGGACGAGACGGCGGCAAAACTGGAGCAGTCGTTCGACCAGCTCACCCGCGAGCACGCTGAGCTGGAGCGGATGGAGCAGGTGCGGAAAGACTTCGTCATCAATGTCTCGCACGAGTTGCGGACGCCACTGGCGTCGATTCAGGGCTATACCGAGACCTTGCTGAACGGAGCGATCAACGACCCGGAACACAATATCCGGTTCCTGAACATCATCCGTGCGAACGCGGAGCGCCTCACGAACCTTACGAACGATCTGCTGACGCTGTCGCGAATCGAGCTGAAGCTCCAATCCCTGGAAGCGGCTGACCAGCCCGTGAACGCACTGGTGAACGAGTGCGTCGAGACGCTCAAGCCGCTGGCGGACCGAAAGCGGATCAGACTGGAGGTCGTCCACGCCCCGGACGGGACGACCGCATACTGCGACCCGGAGGGGTTCCACCAGGCGCTCAGCAACCTGCTGGACAACGCCATCAAGTTCACGCCGGAAGGGGGATGGGTGCGGGTTTCCGTGACGCCGCAAAAGGACGCAAACGGCCGCCCCTCCCTTGAGATCGCGGTAAGCGACTGTGGCCCTGGGATCCCCGAGCAAGACCTGCCGCGGCTCTTCGAGCGTTTTTACCGAGTGGACAAGGCGCGGTCACGGCAACTCGGGGGTACGGGCCTGGGCCTGGCAATCGTCAAGCACGTGGTTAGGGCGATGGGTGGGACGGTCCGCGTGGAAAGCACCTATGGAAGAGGAGCAACCTTCGCTTTTACGGTACCCGCCGGCGAGAGCCGTCCGCCGGCCAATGCGGCGGGCTAAGTCGAAATTCACGCGGATGAAACGGTTCTGTAACTGGAGTCGCGAAACTATAGAGAGAGTAATGGTCACGGGATGAAAAAGAAGATCGCCCTCATCGAAGACGACACGGACCTGTTCGCCCTTTTGAAGTACAACTTGGAAAAAGAGGGGTTCGCTTTCGTCGGCGCCCACACGGGCAAGGGGGCGATCGACTTGTTTCTGCGGGAGCGGCCGGACCTGGTGCTGCTGGACATCATGCTGCCGGACTCCGACGGGCTGGACATCTGCAAAGCGATTCGCAGCCACCCGGACCTGGCGCACTTGCCGGTGATCTTTCTGACGGCTCGTGTCTCGGAGGCAGACCGGATCGTAGGACTGGAGATCGGCGCCAACGATTACATCGTCAAGCCCTTCTTCGTCCGTGAGCTGATCGCCCGCATCAAGACCCAGTTCCGGACCCGGCAGGCCCCTCCGCGCATTTTGCGCTCCGGCGACCTGGAGCTGGACCGGGGCGCTTGCACGGTCCGGGTGGCGGGCAAGGAAGTGCAAGTAACGGCCACCGAGTTCCGCCTGCTGGAGCACCTGATGGAGCGGCCGGGGATCGTCTTCAGCCGCGAGCAGCTCCTCAACGCCGTCTGGGGGCCGCGGCGCACAGTGACCGAACGCACGGTGGATGTCTACATCCTGCGGCTGCGGCAGAAAATCGAACCAGACCCGGCCCATCCGCGCTATATCCGCTCCGTTCGCGGCTTCGGCTACAGCTTCCAGGAACAGCCACGGTCCTCAGGCGGCGACGATACTTCGGTGCGCCAGAGCTGAACGCACCTGGGCGCCACGTCCGAGCGGCGCCGGTATTTCGAACCCACCTTTGCGCTGTGTGCCGGCGCCTGTGCACCCTCCCCCAAGCCTATGCTCGCGTGATCCTGTTTCGGCTGGCGTCTGGGAGCCGGAACGAAGTTCACGGAACTTTCACATCCCCTTCACGAAACTTAATCGCTGGCCGGCGATGCTGAATGCGTAGATGTGAGACGGGCAGTGAGAACACGGCCCGCCTCGCATAAGCGGCTCCGGCGCTTACCGCCGCGGAGTCCGCGGATTTGAGAACCGGCAAGAAAGAAACCTATGAGAAAGCAGCTTTTCCTCCCTCTCACCGCGCTGTTGGCAGCCTGCACGTTCGGGCCGCCGGCTGCGGCGCAAGAGCGCGTGGCGGTGGTCAATGCCGCTACCTTCGAGGCCGGCTTTCCGGTGTCGCCCGGGTGTTGGGCCTCAGCCTTCGGCGACTTCGCTTCCGTCGGTATCCTCGAGACCTTCGCCGATTCGGTTCCCCTGCCGACCGTGCTCGGAGGGGTGCAAGTCTTCGTCAACGGCATCGCGGCCCCGATGAACTACGTCGGGCGGGGGCAGATCAACTTCATCGTGCCGCGGGACGTTCCAGACACAGGGAAGGTTCCGTTCCGTATCGCGGTGGCCGGCAACACGACCTACGAAGGCTCGATCCCGGTCTGGCCCATCAGCCCGGGGTTGGTCTCCATCAACCCGGCCGATCCGGCGAAACCGGGGGCGGTGCTGAACCAGGACGGCACGGTCAACTCGTCAACCAACCCGGCGCGCCGCGGCGAGGTAGTCCAGATCTTCGGCGTCGGGGCGGACTTCGCCGAGCTGCCGGCCGACGGCTCGCCGGCCCCGGCTGACCGGCTGATTCCCACCGCCACACTTCCGAAAGTTTGGGTGTCGGTGGCCGAGGCCCGAGTTCAGTTCAGCGGCCTCGCGCCGAACCTGGTCGGGACTTGGCAGTTGAACGTGGTTGTGCCAGACGAGCCGTTCGTCAAGGGGCAGGTTCCGGTTCTCGCGGAAGTGCGGGGAGTGAAGACGAACCTGGTTTCGATTTGGGTTGCGGAGTAGGAGGAGACCGATGAGGACGATTCCGGCAAGACGCACAGAAGTACCCGGGGCAGCAGAGGTTCCCCCTGAAAGGCAGAGCCGCCCGTTGAGGAGACGCTCGAAGCCGAGACCATTGCGCCACAGCGCGCTGTCCTTTGCGGCGGTGGTCTTGGCGCTACTCAGCCCCTTGCGGGCGCAAACGCGAGGCTCCGCCGCCGAAACGGGCCTGGTGAGCGGCGCGATCTTCGACGCCCAGACAGGAAAGCCGGTGCCCGAAGCCACCGTATCGGTGATCGAACTCGCGGGCAGACAAACACGCACCGACGTGGACGGGTGGTACGAGCTCGAACTCCCGCCGGGAACGTACACGCTGCAGGTGCAGGCGGACGGGTACGTAGGGGCCAGTCTGGAGAGGATCCAGGTAACGGCAGGGCAGACCACGGACGGTTCCACGGTCCTGGCGGCCTCCGACGCGGTGACCACTATTGAAGTGACGGCCGAGAGCGAGCCGGACGAAACGACGGCGGAATCGTTGTTGGCCGAGCGGCGGGTGGCGGCAGCGGTGGTGGACGGGATCAGCGCCGAGGAGATTTCGAAGATGCCGGCCTCGGACGCCGCCGAGGCCGTGGCCCGGGTGACGGGCGTCTCGGTGCTCGGCAACGGCCACGTCTTCGTCCGGGGCCTGGGCGAGCGTTACAGCGCCACGATGCTGAACAACACGTCCATCGCCACCACGGAGCCGGAGAAGCGCGTCGTCCCGTTGGACCTGTTCCAATCACGGCTCATCGACACCGTGCGGATCGTGAAGACTTACAGGGCGGACCTGCCGGGGGAGTTCTCCGGAGGCATGGTTCAACTGGAAACCGTGCGCTTCCCGCACGCAGGTATCCTCGAAGTCGGCGCTAACGCTGCTTTCAATACTCAAACGACAGGCCGCCGCTTCCACACCTACCCGGGCGGAGCGCTGGACTTCTTCGGTTTCGGCAGCGGCGCCCGCAGCCTGCCGGAAGGCATTCCCACAGAGGCCCGGCTCTTTCGCGGCGCGTTCAGCGACGAGGAATTGGCAGCTTTCGGCCGCCTGCTCCCGGTGAACTGGGAGCCGACGCCAGTGAGCTCGGCCCGTCCGGAGCAAAGCTACAACGTGGTGGCGGGCAACACCTTCGGCAAGCTGGGCCTGGTGGGCTCGGTGACGTTCACCAACGGACTGCAGGCGTATCCGGAAATCTTTCGGGCCTACCGGCTCGCCGGCCCCGGCCGGCAACAACTGTTCGTCGATTACGACGATTTCCGCGCCGACACTGAGAGCGCCCACCTGAGCACGCTGCTGAACGCCTCGTACAAGTTCTCGCCCCGGCATAGCATCTCGATCCACAACACGCTGACGAACGACGGCGAGAAAGAGGCCCGGCGGTTTTCGGGCTTCGACGGCAACACCGACGAGCCGGTCGCCGATGAGCGGCTGCGTTGGATCCAGCGGCGCCTCTGGGCGACCCAGATCGAAGGTACACACACAGGTGGCCCCCTCAACAGTCTGTTCACGTGGCGGATGGGCATTTCCGATGCGGCCCGGCAGGAGCCGGACCTCCGGGAAGTCCGGCGCATCGTCCGGCCGAACGGCGACATCGACTTTCTGGCGGACCCCGACTCCGGCACCCGGTACTTCGGCAATCTCGACGAGCGGGTCTACGAGCCGTCGGCCGCGTGGAAGCTGCCGTTCTATAAAGGCTCCGTGGCTGGGAACCTTGACCTCGGCTTCCGAGGAACGTTCCGAGACCGTAGCTTTGCCAGCCGCCGGTTCCGCTTCACTCCCGGTCCCCGTAGCCGCGTAGACCTCTCGTTGCCCAGCAACGAACTTTTCGCCGTCGAGAACATCCGGCCTGACGGCATCCAGTTCCGGGAGATCACCCGGGGAACAGACGCCTACACGGCCGACATGACGATCTACGCGGGTTTCGCCAGCCTCGACCTGGCGCTGGGGCAACGATGGAGGATCAATGCCGGCTTGCGGATCGAGGACGCCGAGGAGAACGTGATAACGCTGGACCCGTTGAACGCGGCTGCCCGGCCGGTGGTTTCCACCTTGGTGAACCGCGATCCACTGCCGGCGCTGAACGTCACGTGCTCGCTGACACCCAATCAAATCGTGCGCCTAGGTTGGGGAAGAACGGTGGCGCGGCCTGATTTCCGGGAACTGACGCCTTTCGACTTCACCGAGATCGTCGGCGGCCTCTCAACGGCGGGCAACCCAGATCTGAGGCGCACCTCGATCCAAAACTTCGACGTCCGGTGGGAGTGGTTTCCTGGCGGCGGCGAACTGCTAGCAGCGGGCTTCTTCTACAAAGACTTTACCGATCCCATCGAGCTGATCCTGGAGCCGGGAGCCAACCAGCGGCGCACTTGGGTGAACGCGGCCGGGGCGCGGAACTTCGGCGTCGAGGTCGAGTTCCGGCGGAACCTGCGGTTCGTGCACGGCGCGCTCCGCGAGTTCTTCTTCAACGGCAACTTCGCGGTGGTGGATTCGGCCATCGAGATCGGCGACGAGACCAAGACGTCGGTGACGAACAGAAAACGGCCGCTGATCGGCCAGTCGCGTTACGTGGTGAACGTGGCGCTCGAATGGGCGAGACCGCAGTGGCGCAGCAGCGCGCGGCTCTATGGGAACTACTTTTCGCGGCGCATCGCAGAAGTCGGATCGTTCGGCCTCGACGACACCTACGAAGAAGGCCGGACCGGCCTGGCGTTCGCCTATGACTTCTCGCTGCGGGAGAACGGCCGCTGGAGGCTCCAGTTCACCGTGGAGAACCTGACGAACGCCGATTATCTGTGGACGCAAGGCGGCGAGATTCGCCGCCTCTACCGCCCCGGCCGCACGTTCCAGGTGGGCATGACGCTCGACCTGGTCCACTGACGGCGGCGCGGAGCGCAAACGATTCCCTTCCCTGGAACCGACAACGATTTCAGCCATGAGGAGAGCAATGATGAAGAAGCACTGGACAGCAATCCTGCTTGCGGCGGCGCTAACGGCCGCCGGGGCGCATGCGGCCAGCCGGACACCCAGATTCGACTTCCTGAGCGCGTCCGAGGCCGCCTGGGCAGCGGCTTACCTGCGCACCGAAACCCCGGCGCGGGCGTGGGTCTGGACGAACGACTACGTCTATCAACCAGGACAGCAGTTGAAAGCCTGGTGGACCGTGAAGCCGCTAGCGGACCTCTATCCGGTCACACTCGTCGTGTACGTGCAAAACAACCAGACCGGTGAGAAGTCGTACTTGCCGAACAACACCAGCCAGCCCACGGACATCTTTGGCAATACGCTGAAAGAGGGCTTCCTGATCACGCGGGTGCCGGAAGCCGAGAAATCGCCGCTGATCGGACCCGGGGGGCTGTTTCCGGCCTGGACAGTTCCCGACGAGCTCGGCATGCACACGCTGGTAGTAGAGTTCCGTGACTACACGGGCAACAGCGTGCTGAAGCGCCTCTACCAGAAGATCAGCGTGGTGGACGAAATCGTGAACGTTACTGCCCCGATCGAGCAAGACACCACGTGGGTGCGAACCAAGTCATACATCTTGCAGGGCACGATCATCGTGCGGAACGCGACGCTGACCATCGAGTCCGGCACGGTGATCAAAGGCCAGCCGGGGAGCCAGCCGGCGTCGGCGCTGGTGATTCGGCGGGATTCCCGGCTGATCGCCCGTGGGACGCGCAACCGCCCGATCATCATGACGAGCGCGCTGCCGGTCGGAAACCGCCAACCGGGCGACTGGGGTGGCCTTGTTCTGACGGGTTCGGCCAGCCTGAATTCGGGAGTGGAAGACACCGTCGAAGGGCTCCCGCCGGGCGAGGACAGCGTCATGGGCGGAACGAACGACGCGGATTCCTGCGGCGAATTGACCTACGTCCGCGTCGAGTTCGCCGGAGCGGAGCTGTCGCAAGACAACGAGCTGAATTCCTTCACGTTCGGCGCTTGCGGCTCTGGCACCGTGGCGCATCACCTGCAGTCGCATTACGGCTTCGACGATTCGTTCGAGTGGTTCGGCGGAACGATGAACGCCAAATACCTGGTCGCCACAGCGGGCGGCGACGACGGGTTTGACATTCAGCGGGGCTTTCGCGGCAAGGTGCAGCATTTTGTGGCCGTGTTCTATGACGACAACCCCGGCGATCATGGAATCGAAGCAGACAATCTGGAAGAGAACAATTCGGCGGAGCCGTTTAGCGCACCGGTGCTATTCAACGCCACCTTCGTCGGCAACGGCCCTGAGGTGTGCCGCCGCTCCTGCGACGGAGCGCGTTGGCGCCGCGGCCTCAAAGGCAGCTTTAACAACATCGTCCTAACGAACTTCTTCGATGACACCCTGGACATCCGCGACCCGGTCACCGAACAGAACATCGACGACGGAGAACTGACCGCCAATGGCATCCTCGCCTGGGGCAACAAAGGCGGCACGGACAACACGATCGAGGGCCAGTTCAAGGAAGGTATCGCGCGGGACTTCGCCACCAGCGTCCGCGGCACTGGGAAGAACATCGTCGTCGCTGACCCACAATTCCGCTCCACGGTGTTGAGCGACTGGGATCTGCGTCCCGCCCCGGGATCCCCGCTCACCGGCCCCCGCTGGGAGTTGCCCCCGGCCGACGGATTCTTCGATCCCACTGCCAGGTACTGCGGCGCCTTCGGCGAAGGCGACGATTGGACCGAAGAGTGGACCAACAAGAAGCGCGAAACCGACCTACTCGTGCAATAGCCGCGCTAGTGTTGCTTCCACGGGCCCCTCGGCCACTGGGCTGGAGGGGCCTTTTCCCTCGGCGACGCATCTGTGGCGGCTACAATGGAAGCGGAGGGTCCGCCATGAAATTCCAGGCTCTCGCGTGGGCGGCGCTGCTCGTTTCCACAGGAGCGGCTGCGACGAAAGGACCGGCGGTGGCGAGCGGTGAGAACTCGCTGTTCCGCATCGATGCGAAGCTCTACAAGGACCACGAGCAGGTCAAGCAGCTCCTCGGCAACGATATCGAGAAGGGCATCGTCGTCATCGAGGTAACCATCACACCGAAGGAGCAGCCGGTGGAAATCTGGAGGGACGATTTCATCATCCGGTCCGACAAGGACGGCCAGAAGTCCGAACCGTACGATCCGGGCCAGATCGCCGGGAACTCAGTGCTTACTCTGATCTACTCATACGAAGGGGCCGCCGTCGCGCACGAGGACCGCGGTCCGGTGTGGGGCGGAGCAGGCGGCGGGATGCCGGGGCGGCTGCCGGGGCAAAGTGGGGACATCGGAAACACGGCCGCGGTCGAAAAGGCGTCGGCGACCGAGATCCGCGACGATCCTGAAGAAGCGACGAACCCTTTGCTGCGCGTGTTGCGCGAGAAAATCCTACCGGAGAAGAAGATCACCGAGCCTATCACCGGGTATCTTTACTACCCTCTCGAAGGCAAGCACAAGCCCAAGCAGGTCTGGCTGCACTACGTCGGCGAAGGCGGTAAGATCGATCTTCGGTTCCACAAACCCCAATAGCCCATGAACATCTCAGAACTCGACACGCCGGCGCTCCTCATCGATCTCGACATCATGGAGCGCAACCTGGAACGTGCGGCCCGTTACGCGGTCGAGCACAATCTGCGGCTTCGCCCGCACACGAAAACCCACAAGATCCCGGCCTTGGCGCGCAAGCAGATCGAATTGGGCGCCGTGGGCGTCACCGTAGCCAAGACGACTGAGGCCGAGGTGATGCTGGCGGCCGAGCCGCCGGACCTGCTGGTCGCGTACCCGGTGGTCGGCGCACCTAAGATCGAACGGCTCATCCGCGTGGCACGCCTGGTTCCCGTCACGGTTTCGTTGGACAACGAGGTTTCCGCGCAAGCTCTCTCTGAGGCCGCGGTATCCGCGGGTTTACGGATCCCGGTGCTCGCCGAGATGGACGTCGGACTGGGGCGCGTCGGAGTGGCGCCCGGAAAAGAACTCATCGCTCTTGGCCGCCGCCTGGCTTCCTTGCCGGGCCTCGAGCTGCGAGGCATCGCATTCTATGCCGGGCACATCAAGAAGATGGACGAGAAGGGGTTCGAACTGCTCGAGGAGCTTGCCGAGACGGTGGAGAGGGCGGTCGCCGATTTCCAACGCGCCGGACTGCCGACCGAGGTTGTCAGCGGCGGCTCGACGCCCACGCTGTATCAGTCCCACCGGATTCCCGCAATGAACGAGATCCGGCCCGGCACCTACATCTTCAACGACCGCAACTGCGTCGCCTGCGGATGCGCCCAGTGGGAAGACTGCGCAGCCTCGATCTTGGTGACAGTGGTTTCTACGGCGCGAGGAGACCGCATGATCATCGATGGCGGCTCCAAGACGTTTTTCTCCGACAGTCTCGCCACCGGCGAAGATCCGTACTTCGGCCGCGTGATCGAGGCGCCCGAGGCCCGGTTCGTCAAGATGAACGAAGAACACGGATACATCGACCTCGAAAACGCCGCCGGGCGTTTCCAGGTGGGTGACAAAGTCCGGATCATCCCAAACCACATTTGTGTGGCGATGAACCTTCACGAGAAGGTTTATGGAGTGCGGGACGGCGAGGTCGTCGAAGAATGGGTGGTCGCGGCCCGGGGGAAACTTCAGTGACCACTCCGGGAGATCCCCGCCGGTCCTGCAGCGGGCCAGGGATCCCCGAAGTGGAACCGAATACTCTTTAGGTCGTCAACCCGCGGGCGCCAGGTTTTCCACGCTGTCAATCGTCAGGGTGTCACCCTCCAGTTTGCCGGTGACCTTCACCTCGTGGCCCAGGACGCCCATTACCTTATCCGGGTTGGCGATCTTGAGCACCTTCCCTTCCTCAGTGACGAACACCGGTTTCTGGCCAGCCTTCACGCATCCATTCACGCACTTGATCGACTTCTCAGAATGATCCGCGTGCATGGCCCCACATTTCGAGTCCGAGATATGACCTTTCCATTCGGCTCCCATGGCGGCGAAGACAGCCATGGAGAGGATCACGATCGCCTTTTTCATATTCCCTCCTTCGAAGTGGCGAGCTTCCGGGTTCCTCCAACAGGACCCGGAACGAACTGACTCGACTATAACGGAACGACCGACGGCGGCGCAAACAGGTTGCCGCGTCCGAAGATCCATTTCGGGTCGAGCCGTCTCTTGACCGCCCGCATCGCCTCGATCTGCTCTGGGGCGTACTGGATAGACAGCAGTTCGGCTTTTCGCTTGCCCAAACCGTGCTCGGCGCTCACGGTGCCGCCCAGTGTTACCGCTCGGCGAGCGAACTCGAGCATGAGCTCGCGGCCCCGTTCGAACTCTCCCTGGGAGGACGGTAAGAGGTTCACGTGCAAATGCCCGTCGCCGATATGTCCAAAGATAACGTACTTGCCGGGAAACTCTTCCTCAAGCCGCCGACGGTAGTAAGCCAGCATCTCGGCGTTGCGCGCCGGAGGCACCGCGTAGTCCGAACCGAGTTTCATCAAACCGCGCCCACGGACGAGGCTGTTCACCTTTTCCGGCAGCGCGTGGCGGAATTCCCGGAAGCGCTCACGGTCTGTCTCGCCAGCGGCGAACCAGGAGCCTTCCAGATCGGCGCCGACAGTTTCGAGGCGGCCCAGCCACTCATCGAGCGCCGCTTCGGCGCCTTCGTCCAGCTCCTGTTCAATGAGCAGCGCCCCGCCAACCTGCGGCTGGATCTCGGGATAATCCGGCCGCAGGAGTTCGAGCGAGCAGACGTCGAGGTATTCGAGCATCCGCAAATCCTTCACCGTACGCCACTCCTCCACCGCCCGGACGACAGCCTCGTCTCCCGGCAAGAAGACGACGCCCGTGACCAGTTCACGGGGAAGAGGAAGCAATGCCAACTCGGCTTCGACGATCAAGCCGAGGGTTCCCTCGCTGCCGATAAACAGATCCACCCAGTCCATGCCAGGCGCGAGGCGGTAACCGGCCGTGTTCTTGGTTGTGGTGGGCGCGGGTAGTTCCGGGACCGGGAAATCCACTTTGTCTCCACGCCGCCAGCGCTTCACTTCGCCGGAGGCCAGCACGACCGTAAGCGCTCGAACCCAACGGCGGGTGGAGCCGTAACGGAAACTGCGGGAGCCGCTGGCATCGGTAGCCAGCGTGCCGCCTAATGAAGCCGTTTGCTCCGTTGGGTCTGGCGGGTAGAACATGCCGGCCGTCCGGACAGCAGCCTGCAGTTCCCGCAGGGTGACGCCGACCCCGACCCGGACCGCTCCGCCACATACCTCGAGCCGCTTCAGCCGCTCAGTGGAGAGCACCCAGCCGCCCTGAGCTACGGCTCCGCCGGTCAGGCCGGTCCCGGCGCCGTAGATTGTCACCGGCGCGCCGGAGGCGGCGGCGGACCGGACGATCTCGGACGCCTCCTCAACGGATTCCGGCTGGAATAGGCGCTCCGCCCAGCCCCGGAATCCAGATGCATCTTCAAGGTACGCAGCGGGGACACCCAGAGCTACACCTCCAGGATGACGGGTAGAATCAGTGGGCGCCTTGACGCTTCTTTGTTGATGAAGCGCTTCAAATCCCGGCGGATCTTCTCCTGGATCACCCCGGCGTCGCTCCGCTCTTCAGGAGAGGAATGTTCGATGGTGTCGGCGACGACCTGCGCAGCCCGGCGTAGGAGGTCCGAGCCGTCCTCGGAAACGAAACCGCGGCTGACGATTTCCGGCATACCCTCGCTCCTGCCGGTGAGCCGGTTGATGGCGACGATCGGCACGATAAAGCCGTCTTCGGAGAGGTGACGGCGGTCGCGGATAACCAGATCCTCGACGACCTCGTCAACCGTGCCCGAGTCGATGCACAACCGCCCAACGGGCACGTCCTCACCCCGGCGTGCGCCGCGGTGGTCGATCTCGAGAACCTGGCCGGTTTCCAAAATGAAGGTTTCTTCAATGCCTAGATGCGCCATCTGCCCGGCGAGGGCGGCGTGTTTGGAAAGCTGCCGGTATTCGCCGTGAATCGGTACGAAGTATCGCGGCCGGATCAAGTTGAGCACCAGCTTGAGCTCACCCGAGCTGGCGTGCCCCGAAACGTGGACGGGCGGATCCATACTGCCATAGATCACGTCGGCGCCCCGGCGCGAGATGTGATTGATCATCCGGTAAATGGCCTTCTCGTTACCCGGGATGATCCGCGAGCTGAGCACCACGGTATCGCCCTTCTCCAGGTAGACGTGTTTGTGGTTGTCCACGGCGATGCGGGCCATCGCTGACATGGGCTCGCCTTGAGTCCCCGAGGCTACAACTACCACCTTCTCGGGTGGTATTGACATTATGTCTTGTGTTCTCAGTAGGATGCCATCTGGAATCTCAAGCAGGCTCTGAGAATGTGCAATCTCGGTCACCGAAAGCATGCTCCGGCCCACGAAGGCGACCTTACGGCCGTATTCGGCGGCAAGGTCCAGGATTTGCTGGAGCCGGTGCACGGAAGAACTGAAACAGGTGATCACAATTTTGCCCTGCGCCCGGGTAAAAATGTCCTCGAACCGGGGCCGGACGGCGCGCTCACTTTGTGTGTAGCCGGGACGGTCCACGTTGGTCGAGTCGGACAACAGGAGCAGCACTCCGCGCTTGCCGTACTCCGCGAAAGTGTGGAGATCGAAGAGCAGATTGTCGGTAGGGGTGGGATCGACCTTGAAATCCCCCGTATGGATCACGACGCCCAAAGGCGTTGTGATCGCCAGAGCCACCGCGCTGACGATGGAATGGGTAACGTGAATGAACTCAATCTTGAAGGGACCGATCTCGACGGTCTCGCCGGGTTTGACCGGATTCAGCGAGATGGCGGCCTCGTCCAGCTCATGTTCTTTGAGCCTCCGCTCCACCAGCGCCAAGGTGAAAGGGGTCCCGTAAACGGGCAGATTGACCTCAGAGAGCAGGAACGGGGTGGCGCCGATGTGATCCTCGTGCCCGTGGGTGAGAATCAGCGCCCGCACATGTTCCTTGTTTTGTTCCAGGTACGCGAAATCCGGAGTCACAACATCGACGCCGAGCAAGTCCTCTTCAGGGAACATCATTCCGGCGTCGATCACGATGATGTCGTCTCCGTAACGGAGCGCCAAGCAGTTCATCCCGAACTCACCCAGTCCGCCGAGCGGGATGACCTGTAACTTCTTGTCTGTCATCAAACTTTCAGGCTAGCACACGGGAGGTCCCGGTCCGCCGGAAGCGTGCCGCGCATGCGGCCGGCTCGTAGCGGCGCTGAAACCCAGCACAACAAATCACGGCGGCCGCACCTGCACCGGACGCAGACGGTCCGACAGCAAGAAAAATTCAGGTGCTTCTGATCAATTTCTCAGTGGTTTTACGCATACCAGAGTGAACAAAGAGAAGCCACCGGAAGGGCGGACAGCCGAGACGAGTGGCATGGAAAGAACGCACAGCAGGACGAAGAGGAAGATCGGCTCGGATGAAGCTCTGACGCGCACGGATCCTTCGGGCGAAGGCGTGGACGGCGATGACCGTCAACCTAGGAGGAGGCGCCCGATGGCACCGCGCGGCGAAGCCGCGAGCCGACGATTTGGACCGATTGCCGGGCCGGTTGGGTGCGAGCCGGCCGCCCCCGTGAAGCAGTCGCCCACGGGGGAGAGAGCACCAGCCGCCGGCTGGGCGAGGGGAGGCGCCACGGCGGCTGCACTCTGCGGCAGCGGTCTGCAGGCGGCCGGCGAAACAGACGATCCCGAGTGCGCCGAGTATTCTCCATCCGGTTTCGGCCCTGGACCGGAGGCGCTGAGGGTTGTCCTCGCCGGTTCGCCTGCACCGTGGGTCCGGCCCCGGTTACAATCGCCTGCGGGGGTCTTAGCGGCCCCTGAGCCCCGCAAGCGATTGAACTCGGGAGGAGAGCCGGCATGGCCGGACCCACGGAAATCACTAACCTGTTGGTGAAGTGGAGCCAAGGCGACAAGGATGCCCTGGCGGAGCTGACGCCGATCCTCTACGACGAACTGCGCCGTGTGGCGCGGCGGGTGGTCCGGCACGAGCCACAGAATCTGACGCTGCAGCCGACCGATTTGGTCCACGAGGCGTTCATCCGTCTGACGGACCAAACCCGGTTGACATCGAGGGACCGGGCTCATTTCCTGGCCTTGGCCGCCCGGGCCATGCGCCAGATCTTGATCGACCACTGGCGGCGGCGGAGGGCGGCGAAACGAGGTGGAGGAATCAAGATCCCGCTCGAAGCAGGCGACGACGTGGCAGCAGCATCTTCTCCCGAGATCACCGCCCTCGACGACGCTCTGCGGGCGTTGGAGAAAATCGATCCGCGCAAGGCTAAGATCATCGAACTGCGGTATTTCGGGGGAATGTCGGCCGCGGAGATCGCCGAAGTAATCGGCGTTTCCACGGCGACCGTCGGCCGAGAGATCCGGTTTGCCCAGGCGTGGCTGTACCGCGAACTGAAAGGGGAGCGAGAAGACCGTGGCCGAAACCGTTGAAGACCGGGACTGGTGGCGGCGCGTCGAGGAAGTCTTCAGCCGCGCCGTGGAACTGCCGGAACACGAGCGGGCGGCATATCTAGAGACCGCTTGCGGCGACGACGCGACGCTCCGCGCCGAAGTGGAATCTCTGCTCCAGCACGAAGCCTCTTCCCAGGAAGGCCTGAACCGTGTGCTGGCGGAAGCCGCTGCATCGTACGCATCAGAACCGCAAACAAACCCCGATATCGGGCTGCGAGTCGGCCACTTTCAAATCGTGCGGGAACTAGCCAGGGGCGGCATGGGGGTTGTCTACTTGGGGGTGCGCACCGATTCGGATTACGCCCAAGTGGTGGCAATCAAACTGATCCGCAGCGGACTCCGGTCGGACCGCTTCGTGCGCCGGTTCCGAGCCGAGCGGCAGTTCCTGGCATCGCTCCACCACCCGAACATCGCCATGATTCTGGACGGTGGCTCCACCGCGGACGGCCGTCCGTACATCGTACTTGAGTACATCGAAGGGGAGCCGATCACGTCGTACTGCCGCAAGAAGCAGTTGGAGCTAACCCGTCGCGTGCAGCTCATGGAGACGGTGTCAAAAGCCGTCGGCTACGCGCACAAACACCGCGTTTTGCACCGGGATCTGAAACCGGAGAACATCCTCGTCACGCGGGAAGAGGTGGTGAAGCTGGTCGATTTCGGGATCGCGAAGCTGCTTGAACCGGACTCCGAGCATGCCCGGCAGACGACGAGCAGCTTCCGGTTCCTCACCCCGGCCTACGCCAGTCCAGAACAAATCGCTGGGACGCCGGTCTCACCGCCCACCGACGTGTACTCTTTAGGCATCATCCTGTACGAGGTCATCACTGGCCGCCACCCTTGGGAGGAGTTCCGCTCGACTCCTTACAAGCTTTTCGTCGAGGCAAACCGGAAACCTCCGCCGCCGCCCAGCCGTGCGCCCGGCGGCCTGGCGGAGCTCAAGCGCCGCATTGATCCCGATCTCGACAACATCGTGATGAAGGCGATGGCCCGGGATCCACAACAGCGGTACGCCACCGCTGCAGAACTAGCAGCGGACTTGGAACGCTGGCGGCTCCAGTTGCCCGTTTCGGTCAGCAAGAATACTTGGCATTCACGCCTTTCCAGAGCGGTTCGACGAAACCCGGTGACGTCCGCCGCCGTTGGCGCGGCGGTGGTGCTGGCAGCGGCGCTGGCCGGCGTCATCTGGAACTACAGCATCGAGAGCCGCCAGTGGCGCGCCTCCGCATACCCGGAGCTGGCGCGGGCACGGCATTTCGCGGCGATGGAGTTGGCGGCGGGCGGCGACCTGGAGGCGGCTGCCGAGGCATTCGCCGAGTGCCTCCGGTACCTGGATCTGGCCGCGGACGCAGGAGCCGGAAATGGGGAGGTGCTCGCCTCGCTCCAAGCCCGCTGCTACACCGGAGCGGCATGGGCGGCGATGCGACGAGACCAGGCCGATAAAGCGGGAGCGATGGCAGCTCGGGCGGTGGCAGCAGCTCAAACCGCCCATCAGCCGGTGCTGTTAGCCGCTGCGTTGTTCGCCGACGGCGACGCCCGGAGCCGGCGCGGGGACGTAAAAGGCGCCGACGACCGCTATCGGGCAGCATGCGAGCTGACGGTCCCGGGAATGGATCTCCTCTTAGCGGCCCCTACGCCGGAAACAGCCCGCCTTTGGCTTGCTCGCTGCCAGGACTCTTCGGCGGCGGATTTTCCCGTGCCAGCCGGAGAAAACACGCCTTAGCTTTCCGCCGGACCGTCGGCTCTAAAATTCCCACCGCCAAAGATTCACTCCGGCGGTGTAACCGGCTCCGACGGCGGCAAACAGCACGATGTCGCCCTTCTTGAGTTTTCCCTCAGCGATCGCGTCGCGGGTGGCCAGAGGGATGGTGGCTGCCGTCGTGTTGCCGTACCGGTCGATGTTGATGATGGTCCTTTCTGGGGGGATGCCGAGACGATCGGCGGTCGCGGTGATGATCCGCTTGTTGGCCTGGTGGGGAATGAAAGCGGCAATGTCACCGGCAGTCAGGTTGTTCTTTTCGAGCAACGTCCGGCAGGTTTCGTACATGGTCCGGACGGCGTACTTGAAGACCTGCTGACCGTCCTGGTGCACGTAATGCAGTTTGCGGCGCACGGTCTCAGCGCTCGCCGGCATCCGGCTGCCACCAGCGGGCATTTTCAGATAATCGCCGCCGGAACCGTCGATAAGATTGTAAAAGTCGATGAAGCCGGTTTCTCCATCGGCGGCGGGCTCGACGATCATGGCTCCCGCAGCGTCGCCGAAGAGCACACAGGTGGCTCGGTCTTCATAGTCCACGATCCGGGACATCGTATCGGCCCCGACGACGAGGATCCGGTCATGAGACCCGGCGGCCACCAGGTTTGCCGCCGTCGTCAAACCGTAAATGAAGCCAGAACAGGCCGCCACCAGATCGAAACCCCAGGCCGAAGCGATCCCCAGCCGGTTTTGAACCAGACAGGCTGTCGAGGGGAACATCATGTCGGGCGTCACCGTACAGACGATGACAGCATCGATTTCGGCGGCAGAAATGCCGCGGCTTTCGATGGCCTGGCGCGCGGCCTCGTAAGCCATGTCGGATGTGGCCATGCCGTCGTCGGCGATGTGACGCGTCCGGATGCCGGTCCGCTCGACGATCCACTGATCGTTGGTCTGGACCATCTTCTCCAGGTCTTCATTCGTCAATACTGACGGGGGGACGTAGCAGCCAAGGGCGCTGATCTTCGCTCTGCGCAAGTATCCTCCTGATGAGTCCGAAGTGGAATGAAACCGTAAACTTCCTTGATATGTTAAATTTGGACGAAATGCAAGTGGCTGCTTCCGACCTTGGGACGAGACTCGAAGCGTTCTGCGGGGACCTATACCGCCGTCTTCGACCGGGGGAACCACCTCCTGCGTTCCGAGTGGAGTTCTGCCGCTTCGCAGGAGTAAACAACTTCATTCGCCGGCGCAACGGTCAGATCAGCCTCCGAATATCTGATGTTTTGCAGGACGCCCCTTCGCCGGTTCTTGAGTCGGTGGCCCACATTCTGCTGGCAAAACTGCTCCGTGAACCGGTTCCTCGGGACCACCGCACGCGCTACCGGCACTACTTGAACCGGGAAGACGTGCAACGGAAGATGCGAGTGATACGAGCCGAGCGGGGCCGGAAAAATCTGACCTCCGCCCGAGGCCGCCACTACGATCTGAACCTCTTGTTCGACCAACTGAACGACCGGTATTTCGAGGGGCGTATTCGCCGGCCAGTACTGGGATGGAGTCGCGGCGCTCCCCGCCGCCGGCTCGCCCATTACGACCCTGCGCACCACACAATCGTGGTGAGCCGCCTTCTGGACAACGAGGCCATCCCCCGTTTCGTGATCGAGTATGTCCTCTTCCACGAGGCGCTTCATATCATTCATCCCGCTCGCTGCACCGGAACCCGGCGACAGGTCCATACGAAGGAATTCGCAGAGGCCGAGAAGCAGTTTCCCCGCCTCGCCGAGGCCAGGGAATGGCTCAGACGCCTCTGAAAAGATCTCATGTACGGAAGAATCATCACCGTCGCCGGACTGGTTTTGCTCACCGGCGCCGTAGGAGTTTTTGCGCAGACCCACGCCGCGCCTCCGGATATGGCTCTTTACGCGAAAACGCTGGAGCGGTGCGTAACCGAAGACGGTTTAGTGGATTACGCCGCCCTCCGCGACCAGTCGGGCGAACTCGAACGCTTCGTCGCACAGATCGCCCTCGTCAGCCCCCACTCGGCTCCAGAATTATTCCCGGACGGCAGAGCCGAGCTCGCCTACTGGATCAACGCCTATAACGCTCTGGTATTGTGGGCGTTCGCCAGGGAGTACCCACAAAAGAGGAACCGCCTAAAAGGGCTCATCGGCCGGGCGCTGTTTTTCTACCGGAAGAAGTTCACCGTAGGAGGCAAGAAACTGAGCCTGGCGACGATCGAGAACGATATCATCCGGAAGGAGTTTCAGGAGCCTCGCATCCATTTCGCCCTGGTTTGTGCCTCGGCGAGCTGTCCGGCGCTCTCGCGCATCCCATACACCGCCGGAAATCTCGAAGCCCTCCTGGAAGCGAGGACCCGCCGTTTCCTGAACCAGCCCCAGAATGTCACCATCGACAAAGAGAAGCGCATCGTCACGCTTTCAAAGCTGTTCGATTGGTATGGGAACGACTTCGGAGACAACAAACGTGGAATTCTCGATTTCGTAGCCCGGTATCACCAGGACGGAGGCGTATTGCGAGACGGGGAATGGAGGATCCGATACTTCGATTACGACTGGTCGCCGAACGCCGTACCGGACCCCCGGGGCTGATCCACAATGGCTCGCGGATGGACGACCGCTCCGTTATGAGTGAGCAGTGAGCTTCACCGGGACCGGACGCAACACCGACGAGAGGGTAGCCCGGGCGTTCTCGATTGCCGTCAGCAGACCGCTGACGTCCACCGTGCCGACGCCCCACGCATACAGTTCCAGCCGAAGTCTTGCCAGAAGCCACGCGGAAAAGAACGCGATCTTCTGCCGCACGAGCACTCGGGCAAGGTCCGCCGCGTCCTCCGGCGCATGGACCACCATCACGCGCAAGGCATAGTGCAGCCGGTTGAAGTCCCGAGCGAGATTCCGGAGGTACATCCGGAAAGCGCGGCAGCGATTGGCACGCAGGTCACGCTCCATGCCAGGCCGAAAACCAGGCTGCGCCTTCAAGAACGCGATATCATCCTCGCTGAGCAACCTCTCCATCGGACGGTATGAAGAAACGGAGAACTCTCTCAACCAGTCCGGGTCGACCCCACGGACCCTCGTCGAGGAGAGGGTTTTCCAGATGAGCGCGACAACCGCAAAAAGCAACAATACGGCTGTAGCACCCGCACCCACGACCACATTCATACTTGCAGCTACCTCCTGGGTCTGCTCTCTTGAGAAGCATAACCGATATCTCGGAAATTTGCAACGACAGAGTGCGGGGAAAAATTACGATTAGCGGGAATTAGCCGCCTATTTCTTGACTGCCCGCAGCAGGGCGTCGTTGATCGTGTCGAGCTGGCTGATCAGGCGATCCTGCGCCTCTCGGTTCCAGCGTTGACCCAAGGTATACGTGGAGCGCTCGCCGCGCGGGGAGAGGAAAACACACCAGGCCGCCACGCAGAGCACATACACGCCGAGGTGAGCGGCGCTGAGCGCCCGCGTGAGAGCCGGACCACCAACGTTCCGGAACAGCAGCAGCAGAGCCTGGCTGGAAAAGAACAAACCGAAGACAATTGTATGCAGCACCGTATTACGAGGCAGGGGCACGGGGAACCAGATCAGGAAGCCGGTGAGGACCAGAAGGAAAAAGAGCAGAGCTGAGTAAAGGATGCGCTGGAACACGCGCATGTAGAGAAGGACGGGCGAAGCTTCTAGCGAGGTGGAGATGTCAGGGTATACGGTAACTGCAGCGATGATGAGAGAAAGCCCCAGGGCGAAGGAGATCGCCCATCGGCCGACGGTGCCCAGCCCTGCATAACGTTCCAGGACGAGCGAATAAACCTCAAGCACCGCCAGGACATAGCAGACAGCCAGCAAAGGGACGAAGATGATGTACACCCACGCGTAGGCGTCAGATTGGCGCGGGATTCCGACCAGGGCTGCAGCTTGGAGGATCTCCGCAACTATAAGAAAAGTAAAACACCGGTACCGTCGGTGCAAACCGGTGTGCCACAGCCGCAAGAGCAAGACGGCAAGGCTGAATGAGGCTGCAACCCACAGCCAACGTTGCATGGTCTCGACGCTCAGGACGGCAGCCACTCAGCCCTCCAGCCTCCACCGGGCTGTACTTTTTATTATCGTGGGCGACTGCTGCCGCTGACAAGGGCGTCGGAAGCGTCCGGCCGGTTTACCAGAGCGCGCTGGGAGACACCCAGCCGCCGCCACCACCGCCGCCGCCTTTGTTGTCATCCGGAGGCGGGCAGGGGAGGCACTCGGGCCAGGGAGCCACCGAGCTAGCGATGACGGCCGTGGTCGTCACGGCGTGGAAAGCAAGCAAGAGAAGCAGAATTAGCTTTTTCATCTCGTCAGTTCTCCTCTAAACGGATGTCTTGGTTCGTCGTGGGTGCGACACGTTCAGGCTAGTAGTAATAGGAGTCCGCAAACCATAGAAGCGACAGAACTTTTCGGAAATCAGAACAGGGGCTAACACCGGAGGGAGAGATGGTGTAATATGAATTGCAGCCTGAAATGAGGGGCGGCAAGAATGCGAAGCCGTCGTAAAATGGGAGGCAGCGGCGAGTGAAAAGGACGGCTGTCAAAGAAAAGCTGGATCGAAGCGCGGCCGCGGATCTGTGGCGCCACACCCTCTCTCAGATCCCTTCTGTGTTCGGGCGCCTCGTCTACCTGGCTTCGCTACGCAACGCCAACACAGACGAATACGAACATCACGGGTTCGCTCAGATTTTCGGCCGGAAGATCGCGGAGGAGACGCTTCGGATGAGCCACCGAAAAGCCTTTGCAGAGTGGCTCTGTTTCACGCTGGAGGAGCAGAAAGCGGACCTCGATCTCTATTTGTCAGCGCTGTCAACGGACAAGAAGACGATCGTCGAAGCCTGGCTGCGCCTGGCTCCGTACCGGAACCTGGTACCCAGCACTGTCCGGCAGGCGGAACGCGAGCTTTACCTGTCCGACCTCGAGACCCTGCTCACGCTGCTGAAGAACGAGTACGGCGCCTCCGCGCCTGATCCAGACGCATAGCCACGCCGGTCACCTGCCCGATTACGTCGATTTCGGTCGGATAGGCAAACACCTGCGGGACCTGATGGGAAGCCGGATGCGGCAAGACCACAAGCTGGTCCTCATCGAGGCTGCACCAGCCGCACAGATAGCCGCCCCGGTGTTCCAGGAAGTATATGGGGCGCTCGAGCTCGCTGCTCCAGCCGGTCCTCTGGATCTTCCGCTTGGTTTCGTCGATCAAGACCAGGGAACCAGGCAGCAGCAAAGGGTACATTGTCCAGTCCTCGGTGCCGATGAAGGCGTAGCGGTGGTTGCGGAGATCGAGTCCATTCAGGAGCATGAGCGGGAGGGTGCCCCAGCGTTGGATCATGCGGCTCAAATACGTGGTTTTCCGCATATCGAGGCCTGGATCGAGAGACAGGGGCACTTGGATGACGCCGTGCTCGGAGGGGCGAAATCCGATGAGGTGGGTGGCTTCCAGTTGGATGCTGGCGGCGTCAGCCGGCAGTTGGGTCAGGTCCACCGAGTACCATTGCAGCACTTCAACGATATCCAAACGGTAGATGGCGCACAGGGAATACAGACGGTAAATGCTCGGGACGGTGCCCTTGTTCTCGATGTCGGCCAGGCGGCTCAGCGCGATGGCGAATTCGTCGTTCTTGTGGCGCTCGGCGATCCGGAGGCTGGCTTGCTCAACATCACGATAACGGAGGTTCAACCGTTCCCTGGCTTGCTTGAGTTTTCGGCCGGCATCCTCCATGGTATGATTAGCTCCCGGCGGCCGGGACAGGACTGGAGGTGGTCCCTGCCTGCGGCGAGGCACCCCCTGCGAGTGAATTATACCCGCCGCCAGAACCACGGGCAAGTTGAGACTTCCGATTTTGTTCTGATTTCAGAACAAGCTCTGGACGAGGAGGTGAATTTTGAAAATTGTCGTCGGGGTATCCGGAGCCAGCGGTTCCATATATGGTTGGCGGCTCCTCGAAAAGCTGCGCCGGAAGCCCGACGTGGAAGTCCACTTGATCCTCACCCGGCTCGGGGAGCGCACCGCCTACATCGAGATTCGGAAACGGGCCTCCGACTTTCGGGCCCTGGCGGACTACTGGTACGCTCACGAGGACGTCGGCTGCCGCTTGGCCAGCGGCTCCTATCCTATTGATGCCATGGTAGTTGCGCCCTGTTCTATTCACAGCATGTCGGCCATTGCGCACGGCGTGACGTCGAACCTGCTCACGCGGGCCGCCGACGTCACACTGAAAGAACGGCGGAAGCTGATCCTGATGGTCCGGGAGAGCCCGCTTCACCTCGGCCATCTGCGCACCATGGTGCAGTTGGCGGAAATGGGCGCGATCCTGGCGCCTCCCATCCCGGGGTTCTATCATCAGCCCCAGACGATCCTCGACATTGTGGATCATTCGGTGGATCGGGTGCTGGACTTGCTCGGGCTACCGGACCCCGAGGCCAAACGATGGACACCGGGTCCGGCGTCGGCCTCCGGCCCGCCTGATGAATAGCCAGGACTAGGGAATATGGCGAGAACGAGAGTCGCATTTCAAGGGGAGAGGGGCGCCTTCAGCCAGGTGGCGGTCCATCAGTTGGTCGGCAACAAAGTGACCGTAGTTCCCTGCCCCCAGTTTGAAGACGTGTTTCGGGCTCTGGCCCAGGGCGACGTAGATGCGGCGGTGATCCCCATTGAGAACACGCTGCACGGCTCGGTGCTGGAAAATTACGACCATTTATTGAAGTACGACTTGCCCATCGTCGGCGAAACGAACGTCCGGATCGTTCACAACCTGATCGCCATGCCCGGCGTCCGCTGGAAAGATGTCCGTAAGGTCTACTCGCACCCGGTGGCGCTGAGCCAATGCCGGCGTTTTTTCGCCAAACACCCGCATCTCGAAAGGATCCCGTACTATGACACGGCGGGAAGCGTCAAGATGCTGGCTGAGACGCGACCGCCCGACGCAGCGGCTATCGCATCGGCAATCGCCGCCGAGATTTATGGCGGCCGCATCCTGCGGAGGGCCATAGAAGACGACCACCGCAACTTCACGCGCTTCTTCCTGCTGCGCCGGAAAAAGGACGCCCCGCGCCTGCCGAAGACAAGCAAGCAGGCCTACAAGACATCGCTGGTGTTTTCCACCCGCAACGTGCCGGGAGCTTTGTTCCGCGCGCTCAGCGCCTTCGCGCTCCGTGACATCAACCTGGCCAAGATCGAATCGCGCCCGCTGCGCGGCAAGCCCTGGGAGTATTTGTTTTACTTGGACTTGTACGGCCGGCTGAACGAACAGAGAGTGGCGAACGCGCTGAAGCATCTCGACGAACTAACGGACTTCCAGCGCGTTCTCGGCTGCTACCCCCGGGGAGCGTAACTTCCGGGTCCCGACTTGATGTAAAGTCAACGTTAACGGACATGACGAAGACCGTTTTCTTTCTCGGACTCGGACTGCTGTGCCTCAGCGCTCAAGCCGCGGACCCCGTTCATACGCTCTGGTACGCATCTGAGGCGAAGCAGTGGACCGAAGCATTGCCGGTGGGCAACGGGCGGCTCGGGGCCATGGTGTTCGGCGGCGTGGCGCGGGAGCGGATACAGTTCAATGAAGACACGGTCTGGGAAGGAGAGCCGCACGACTACTCTCATCCGGGCGCGGCGCGTTACTTGCAGAAGTTGCGCGCACTGCTGTGGGCCGGCAAGCAGGCAGAAGCCGAGAAGTTGGCGATGGAAACGTTCATGAGCGTGCCGCTCCGCCAGAAACCCTACCAAGCCTTTGGTGATCTCTGGATCGAGTTTCCGGATATAGACCCAGCAAAGGTTACCGGTTACCGGCGGGATCTGGATCTGGACCGGGCCGTAGCGTCGGTCAGCTACCGCTCCGGCGGGATCGCATACCGGCGCGAGGTCTTCGTCAGCTTTCCGGACCAGGTGATCGTCGTCAGGATCACGGCCGACCGGCCGGAGGCGCTGCACTTCAAGGCCTCCTTGACGGGAGCCCACCAGGGAGACAAAATCTACAAACGCGGCGGCGAACTGGTCCTTTCGGGGCAGATCCCCGACGGCGCGATCCGGTACGAAGCGCGGCTGGCGGTGGTTACCGATGGATTCGCCGAAGTGCGCGACGACGGCGTCACGGTCCGGTCGGCGAACGAGGCCACGCTGCTGCTCGCCGGGGCCACAAACTTCGTAAACTACCGCGACGTCTCAGCGAACCCCTCGGCGAGAAACGACGAGGTTCTCGACGCGGCTCGCAACAAAACCTACCACGACCTTCTAGACCGGCACGTCGAAGACTATCAACGGCTCTTCCGCCGGGTAGAGTTCGAACTCCGTGGGCCGAGCTCCTCGGACCGCCCCACCGACGTCCGGCTGCGGGAGTTCGCGGAGACCGGCGATGCAGGGCTGGTGACGCTGCTGTTCCAATATGGGCGGTACCTGCTGATCGCTTCCAGCCGCGAGGGGGGCCAACCGGCGAATCTCCAGGGCCTGTGGAACGAATCGAACGATCCGCCGTGGGGGAGCAAGTACACGGTGAACATCAACACGGAGATGAACTACTGGCCGGCCGAGCCCGGGGCGCTGCCCGAGTGCCACCGGGTGCTCTTCGAGGCGCTCAAGGAGGTGGCCGCATCCGGAGCCCGGACGGCCAAAGTTCACTATGGGGCCCGCGGGTGGGTGCTCCATCACAACTTCGACCTGTGGCGGGGCACGGCGCCGATCAACCGGTCGAACCACGGAATCTGGCCCACGGGAGGAGCGTGGCTGTGCCAGCATCTCTGGCAGCATTATCTCTACAGCGGCGACGAAGCATACCTGCGCGAGACGGCCTATCCGCTGATGAAGAGCGCGGCGGAGTTCTTTGTTGACTATCTGGTGGAGGATCCCAAGCGCGGCTGGCTAATCTCCGGCCCGAGCAACTCGCCCGAGAACGGAGGGCTGGTGATGGGACCGACGATGGACCACCAGATCATCCGCAACCTGTTCGGCAACACGATCGCGGCGAGCAAGGCGCTTGGAGTAGACGCCGAGTTCCGCGAACGGCTGATCGAGCTGCGGAAGCGGATCGCGCCGAACCAGATCGGCCGTCTCGGCCAGTTGCAGGAGTGGCTCGAGGACATCGACGATCCGAACAACAAGCACCGCCACGTTTCGCACCTGTTCGGGCTGCATCCAGGCGTGGAGATCACACCGTACGGGACACCGGAGCTGTTCCAGGCAGCTCAAAGGTCGCTTGAGTTCCGGGGCGACGGGGGTACCGGGTGGTCGATGGGCTGGAAGATTAACCTGTGGGCTCGGCTGCTGGACGGCGATCACGCTTACAAGCTGCTGAAGAACCTGCTCCAGCCGGTCCCGCCGCCGAGCGAGCGGCGCCGTCGGGGAGGGCGCCGCGGCGGCCTGTACCCGAACTTGTTCGACGCCCACCCGCCGTTCCAGATCGATGGGAACTTCGGAGCGACGGCGGGAATCATCGAAATGCTGTTGCAAAGCCACGACCCCTACGGGACTCCGCTGGGCGAGAGCGAAGTGCAGAGCGGACGGGCCGGCTTCCTGCATCTGCTGCCAGCGCTGCCTTCGGTGTGGAAGGCCGGCCGGGTGAAGGGCCTGCGGGCGCGGGGCGGTTTCGACGTGGCGATCGAGTGGCGCGACGGCAAACTAGTGGAAGCCCGGGTGACGTCGCGGCTGGGCAAGCCTCTGGCGGTGCGCTACGCCGGCAAGGAAAAACGCTTCGAAACCGAGGCCGGAGCCACTTACCGCATCACGGCGGACTTGGAAGTGGAGAAGCTGTAGCCACACCGGAAGCGGAACCGGGACCGCGGATGTTACACCGAGGTCCTGCACCATGGCCGGGGGTCCGCGCATCGGACATTTTAGAGGTAAGGAGGGGCGATGCTGATCAAACGGCGGCGGGGCTGGGAGCTCCCCGAAAGCGAGGCGACGCCGGAGGAGGCCTTCTGGAACCGGCGGGAGATTCTGCGAGCGGCGGGCTTTCTGGGGCTGGGCGGCCTGCTGGAGGGCGCGAACAAGCTCTATCCGGCGCCGCGGAATGAAAAGTTCACCTTGGACCGTCCCATTACGCCCGAGTGGGCGGCCACGGGGTTCAACAACTACTACGAGTTCCATCCCACCGACAAGAAGGCGGTCAAAGACCTTACCGGCGGGTTCCGCACGCATCCCTGGACGATCGAGATCCGCGGGCAGGTGAACAACCCCGCGAAGCTCGATCTGGACGATCTACTGAAAAAGGTTGAGTTGGAGGAGCGCCTCTACCGGTTCCGGTGCGTCGAAGCGTGGTCGATGGCCGTGCCTTGGACCGGCTTCCCGATGCGGCGGCTCATCGAGATTGCCGACCCGAAGCCGAAGGCGAAGTACGTGCGATTCGTTACCGCCAACCGGCCAGCCGAGATGCCGGGCATGCGCAAAGCGCCATGGTATCCGTGGCCGTACTACGAAGGCCTGCGGCTCGACGAAGCGGCGAACGAGCTGACATTACTGGTCACCGGGGTCTACGGAAAGCCGCTGCCGGTGCAGAACGGCGCTCCCATCCGGCTCATCGTCCCGTGGAAGTACGGTTTCAAGAGTATCAAGTCGATTGTGAAGATCGAGTTCACAACGAAGCGCCCGCGCACCTTCTGGAACGATGTCCAGCCCCGGGAGTACGGCTTCTACGCCAATGTCGATCCAACGAAACCACACCCCCGCTGGAGCCAGGCGACCGAAAAGGTGATCCCCAATATGGAAGTCCGCCCAACGCTGCCTTACAACGGTTACGGGCAGTGGGTGGCGGAGATGTACACCGGCAAAGAGTACTAAGGCTGCGCCGCGCCCCTTGCATCCTGCCGACGGTGGTATCTTGTCAGGCGCTATGATGCGCCGCAGTCTCCTCCTCATCACGGTTCTCTCGCTCGTCTGGCCGGCCGCCGCGGCCGCTCAGACCGGGAAGCTCAACGTGCTGCTGGTGATGTCGGACGATCTGAACACCGACGTCGGCTGCTACGGGCACCGGATCGTCCAGACGCCGAACCTCGACCGGCTGGCGGCGCGCGGCGTACGGTTCACGCGGGCCTACTGCCAGTACCCGCTGTGCAACCCCTCGCGGGCGTCGATGCTTACGGGCCTGTATCCGGACCAGACCGGCGTGCGCAACAACCGGGTCTTCTTCCGCGACAACGTGCCGGACGTAGTCACGCTGCCGCAACTGTTCCGCAACCACGGCTACTTCACCGCGCGGATCGGCAAGATCTATCACTACGGCGTCCCCAGCCAGATCGGCACCAACGGTATGGACGACCCGGCTTCCTGGGACCGGGTAGTGAACCCGCGCGGGCGCGACAAGGACGATGAAGATCTTATCTTCTCCATCGACCGGATCCACCACCGTTTGGGCGGCACGATGGCTTGGCTGGCCGCCGACGGAACCGACGTCGAGCAGACTGACGGCATCGGAGCCACCTCGTGTATCGAGTTGCTCAAGTCCCGACCGGCTGGCAAGCCGTTCTTTATCGCCATGGGCTTCTACCGGCCCCACACGCCGTACGTGGCGCCGAAGAAGTACTTTCGCCGATATCCCCTGGAGCTGATTCGGACACCAGCCGAGCCGCTGGACGACCTGGTGGACATTCCGTTGCCGGCTTGGGTGGACCGGCCCTACCAGCTGAATCTGGACGACCTGACGAAGCGGCAGGCCATCCAGGCCTACTACGCGTCGATTACCTTCATGGACGCGCAACTGGGCCGGATTCTGGACGTTATGGACGAGGAGGGCCTGTGGGAGAGCACGGTGGTCGTCTTCGTCTCCGACCACGGCTATCACATGGGCGAGCACAAGCTCTGGCAGAAGACGACGCTGTTCGAGAACTCGTGCCGGGTACCGCTGATCATCGCGGCGCCGGGGTTCGCCGACACGGCGGGCAAGGCCACGGGTGCGGTGACCGAGATGATCGACATCTACCCCACTCTGGCGGACCTGTGCGGGCTGCGGGCGCCCTCTTACCTCGCCGGGCGGAGCCTGCGGCCGCAGCTCGAGGACGTTTCGTCGGCTGGGCGCGAGGCGGCGCTGACGACGCTCGACAGCCGGGACCGGGTTCACCGGCCGGTCCGGTGGCCGCCGACCATCGGCTACACGATCCGCACCGAGAGGTACCGCTACACGGAGTGGGCGGACGGGCGGCTCGGCGTGGAGCTCTACGACCACCAGGAGGACCCGAAAGAGTTCCTCAATCTGGCGCTGGCCCCTCACATGCGGGAGACGGTCGCGCGGCTCAGGAAGCTGCTGGCGGAGCGGGTGCGCCAGGCAAAGCAGCGGCCGCGGATCTGAAGCCGGCGCCCGACGGAGCCTCGCGCCGCCGGCCCGGCCGGGGTTTCGGATTTTACTTTCCGTTACCCCTTGGGGTTTTGCCGCTAGGTTGCCAAACTAGAGGTATGAAGTTCCACACCGAGTACTTGTGGTTCCACACCAAGAAGCACCGCGAGTACATCAACATCACGGACAAGGTCGAAGAGGCCGTGCGCAAGAGCGGCGTCCAGGAAGGAATGGTGCTCGTCTCGGCCATGCACATCACCGCCGGCGTCTGGGTGAACGACGCCGAGGACGGCCTGCTGGCCGACATCGACGAGTGGCTGGAGAAACTGGCGCCCTACCGCGACGACTACCGGCATCACCGGACCGGGGAAACCAATGGAGACGCGCACCTAAAGAGCCTGCTGGTGCACAACCAGGTGATCCTGCCGATCACGGGCGGGCGCCTGGACCTCGGCCCGTGGCAGCAGGTCTATTACGCCGAGTTCGACGGACAGCGGCGCAAGCGCGCCGTGATCAAAGTGATGGGGGAGTAGGAGTGACTCCCTGAGGCCGGGGCCGAAAAAGATACGCCGCGCCCCGGCGAAGGAGAAGGAGAGCGATGCGGAACGGGTGGGTGGTCTTGTTCTTGCTGGCCGCTGCGGGGGCGGCGGAGCTGCCGGTGACGAAGGTGGTGCTGTACAAGCACGGGGTCGGCTATTTCGAGCGAGCGGGGACGGTCCCGGCGGGTGAGTCTGTCCGGCTGGAGTTCCGCCGGGAAGAGATGGACGACGTGCTGAAGTCGCTCACCCTGGAGACGGCGCAAGGGGCGGTGGCGGCGCTGCGCTACGATGCCGCCGAGTCTTTGGAAAAGAAACTTTCCCGGTTCCGGATCCAGTTGCTCCGGGAACAGCCTGTCAGCCGGCTGCTGGACCGGCTGAAGGGGGAACGTCTGGTAATGACGGTGGGCGGCACGCGATTGAGCGGCGTCATCGTGGGCGCTCGGGTCGCGCAAGCGGGTGAAGGGGAGCCGGAGCGCGAGCAGGTGACGCTGCTGCTCGATTCCGGCGCGATCGTGACGCGGGATCTGGCGGCGGTCACCGAGCTGCGCTTCGCTGATCCAGCCCTGCAGAGGGAGCTGGAGGAATACCTGGCCACGGTGGCCGGCTCGCGGTCGCAAGAGAGGCGCAGCCTTTACATCGACACGGCGGGAGACGGTCCGGGCCGGGTGCGGGTGCGCTACATGATCCCGGCGCCGGTGTGGAAGTCCAGCTACCGGCTGATCTTCCCGGCCGACGGCAAGCCGTGGCTCGAGGGCTGGGCCATCGTGGACAACACGACGGGCGAGGATTGGCGCGGCGTCCGGCTGTCGCTGGTATCGGGAAGGCCGATCTCGTTCATCAGCCGGTTGTACGAGCCGAAGTACGCCAAGCGGCCCGTGGCCGAACTGCCGGAAGAGCGGGCGGCGGCTCCGGTGGTCCACGAGGGGGCCGTGGCGGAGATGGTCCAGGCGCGGCGCAAAGGGGCCCCGGCGGCCCGGGCGATGAAAGCGGCGCCCGGCTTCGCCGCCGAAGCGATGGCTGCTCCGGCCCCGGCGCCCAGCACCATCACCGGTGCGGCCGCGGGGCGCGAGGCGGGCGAGCTGTTCGAATACCGCTTCGAGCAGCCGGTGACGATCCCGGCGGGACAGTCGGCTATGCTGCCGTTCCTGCAGGAGACAGTGACGGCGCGCAAACTGGTGATCTATTCCCCAGAGGACGAGGTGCATCCACGCTATGCGGCGGAACTCACGAACTCGACCGGCAAGACGCTGGACGGCGGTCCGGTGACGGTCTTCGACGGCGGCGTCTACGCCGGCGAGGCGCTGCTCGCGACACTGAAAGCGGGCGACAAGCGCCTGATCAGCTACGGCATCGATCTGGGGACACGGATCACGACGCGTTTCCATTCCGGCCGGGCGGTGGTGCGCGAGGTCCATCTGCGCCGCGGCGTGCTGGAGACGCGGTCAGCGGTGCGCGAGAGGAAGACCTACCTGGTCAAGAACGTCGAGGCGAAGCCGAAGACCGTGATTGTCGAACATCCGGCCCGGCCCGGCTACGAGCTGGTCTCGCCGAAGGCGGCGGAACGGACAACCGCCGCCTACCGGTTTCCAGTGCCGGTGGGCCCTCAGGAGTCCGCCGAGTTGACGGTGACCGAGGAACGGATTCTCAAATCGACCACGGCGGTGACGAACGTCACTCCGGATCTGTTGGCGAGCTACGTGGAGAACACCCAACTCAGCGAGACCGCACGGCGCCAGTTGCGGACGATTTTGGACCTGAAAAGGAAGATCGCCGACGTGGAGGCGGAGCTCGAGCGCCTGACGGCGCAAATCCGCGAAGCCGCCCAGGACGAAGACCGGATCCGGAAGAACATCCAGACCCTAAGCCGCGTGAGCGGCCAGCAGGAACAGGTACAGAAGTATGCTGCAGAGTTGGCGCGTTTGGAAGCGCGGATCGTCAGACTGCGCGATCAGGCTGCGAAAGCTCGGCAGCGGAAAGCGGAGCTCGAGCGGCAACTGAACCAAATCATCGAGGCGATGGAGTTTTGAAGTCCGGCGCGCGCGCCGCGATGGCAGCCAGGGAGCGCATGATACACTGAAAGCGGTGAACAACGGGTTTCTGGCGTCGCTAAAGCGTTGGATTTTCTGGGACTATCCGCGGGGAAGCCTGCAGTATGACGTAATGGTCGCGCTCATCCTGGCCTTCATCTTCCTGACGCCTCGCGAAGTCTTCCGGGACCAGCCCCAGCCAACCCAAGTGGTGATGGTGCAGGGCGAGGGGGCTGGCGCCGTCTTTTGGCTGGAGCCTGAACTGCTCGAAGGAGTTCCAGAGGGCCAGATCCGGGCGCGGGTCGAAGAGCTGATTCGCCAGAAGGCTCGCACGCGCCGGTTTACAGTGACGCGGGTGGAACCGATTTTCGACGCCGAAAAAGAAGTGAAAGGCTTCATGGCGTTTGCCAAACCGGCTCAATGATCATGCTTCGAGGGCGGTTCCGGATGCGGCACATCTTCACCCTCTGTCTCACGGCCCTGGCTGTGTCTTTGCCGGCTGCGGCGGCCAACTTGCAACAAGTGCTTGCCGAGATGGACGCGGCGTCTCGCCGAATTACCGCTGTCAAGGCGCGGATCACGAAAGCCAGCTATACAGCGGTGATAGACGATACGACAGTCGAGCGCGGCGTGATGTGGCTGGCGCGGACCGGGAAGCGGCGGAAACAGCTCAAAATGCGGATCGAATTCACCGAGCCGGATCCCAGGTCGGTGGCGTTCGCCGGAAACGAGGCGGAGATCTATTACCCGAAAATCAAGACGGTGCAAGTCTACGATCTGGGGAAGCACAAAGCTCTCGTAGAGGCATTCCTGCTCCTCGGGTTTGGCAGCTCCGGCAAGGAGTTGGCGAAGGATTACGAGATCCAGCTGACCGGCGAGGAGGACGTTGCAGGCGCCCCGGCCTGGAAGTTGGAACTCATCCCGAGGTCGAAAAAGGCTCGGGAAAAGATCGTGAAGGTCGAACTATGGGTCGCAAAGCGCGGAGCTTATCCGGTGCGACAGAAGTTCTACGCTCCGAGTGGCGACACTACCACGATCACTTACACAGACGTCAAATTGAACCCGAAGCTCACCAGCAGCGATCTTCAACTCAAGCTCCCGCCGGACGTGAAACGCGAGTATCCGCAACGCTAGCGAAGGCGCCGGTCCAGGTCCTCCACAGGGGCCTGGCAGCTAGCCTCAGCCGGGTCACCGGCGGCGTGGGCGCTCCGCTCCCGAATAGCGCAGGTACGGACCCCGGCTGCCATCGGGAAGGACGGTGGTCTCGTCGGTGCGGGCTCGCAAGAGCGACTGGACCGTCAAGCCCGTGGCGCCTTCCAGATTCGCGCCGCGGAAGTCGGTGGCGTTCACCCGAGCGTCGTAAAAACAGGCGTCTCTCAAGTCGGCTCGGCACATATCCGCCCCACTGAGGTCGGCGCCCCGAAAGTCGCAGCCACGTAGTTCGGCCCTATGGAAAACGCTGTGGCTCAGCACGGCCGACGGGAACCGGGCGCCGCCCAAGCTTGCTCTGCTGAGATCGCAGGTTTGCAGCCTGGCGGAACCGAAGTTGGCAGCCACGGCCGAGACGCCGATAAGCCGGCAGAAGTTGAACCGCGCGTGGTAAAGCCGGGCATCGTCAAGATTCGCGCCTGAGAAGCTACAATCGAACAGACGCGCTTGGTGGAAGGAGGCGTTGCGGGCGCTTACGTTAGAGAGGTCACACTCGTGCAGCTGGGTTTCGATGGCGCGCAGTTCTTCCATCTCCGCCGCGTGGAAAGAACACTGTTTCAGCTTGGCCTCCGTGAAATTTGCGCCGCGCATCCAACTGTTGTCGAAGCGGATGCGGGCGAGCTCTGCCTCCATGAAACCGGCCGCCGTCAAGAGGGCGCGGCGGAAATCCACTTGCTCTAATTCGGCGCCGGCGAATTGGATCCCGGTCAGATCTGAATCAAGCCAAGTGACGAAGCGGAGCACCGCACGGCTGAGGTCGGCGTCGCGTGCAGCTTTGCCGGACAAGGTGACCCTTTTGAGATCCGCCCGCACGCCGGTAACCACCCCTTCAAGCCATTCCCGGTGGGAGAGGAGAACTTGCCTCAAATCGGGAGCCTCGGCTTGAGTTGGGCGAGCATTGACCGGTGCTGAGTGTGAGCGGGCCATTGGCTTCGGTTCCCTTATCGGCCCGTGAACCGGTTATTTGAATTCCGGCCCCGCTGAGCGCATCGAACGGCCGGAGCACTACAATAAGAACCTGGCCCAATGAGCATGGAGATTCAGGTCCGCGAGCGGGAAGGGGTTCGGATCCTTGACCTAAAAGGCGAGCTGACGGCTGGTAAAGGCGTCCAGCGATTGCGTGAGGCGGTCCAGTCGGAGATCGAGGCAGGCCACACCAAGCTGATCCTGAACATGGCGGGCGTAGACTACATAGACTCGACAGGCTTGGGTTCGCTAGTGGTGTGCTTCACGCGGGTCCAGCGGGCCGGAGGAGCCCTCAAGCTATTGAATCTGAACCGGCGGGAGATCCAGCTGCTTGTTCTCACCAAACTCACTACGGTGTTCGAGCTTTTCGATGACGAGCAGGACGCAGTGAACAGCTTCTTTCCGGGCCGGAAGATTAAACGGTTCGATGTACTCAGTTTCGTCAAGAAGCACTCGCAAGGGTAGGCGGCGCGGATGCAGCTCGTTGTCATAGGCGGAAACGCCGCGGGGTTGAGCGCCGCGGCCCGCGCCCGGAGGCTGGATCGCTGGCTGGATATCGTCGTACTCGAGAAAGGACCGGTAATTTCTTACGCCGCTTGCGGCCTTCCTTATTACGTCGAGGGCAGGGTGCGCCGTGTCGAGGATCTCTGCGTCGCTTCCCTGCAGGAGTTTCGCGCGAAGCGCCGGATCGACGTACGCACCAACGCAGAGGTGGCCGGAATTCGCCACGCGAGCCGCCACGTTACTCTGGCCGGCGGAGAGCGCATCCCTTACGACAAGCTGATCATCGCCACCGGCGCGCGAGCGGTGCGTTCCGGAATTAAGGGCTTGGACGCACCCCACGTCTTCACCCTCCAAACCTTGGCGGAGGCCGAGCGCTTGCGCACCTTCTTAAAAGAGCGCGGCCCTCGTAGGGCGGCCGTGGTCGGCGGTGGCTATGTCGGCTTGGAGATGAGCGAGGTTCTCCGCGCCCACGGCCTCGAGGTCGCCATCTTCTCAGCCGACGACCGTCTACTCGGATCGGGCAATGCCACACTGCGGGAAACGGTCATCCGGCGCCTGGAGCGCTTCGGCGTAACATTGCATTTCAACCGGCCGGTCCGCAACATCGGCGAGCTGGAGGCGGCTGGCTGGAAGCCGGATCTTGTTTTGCTGGCCGCCGGTTTCCAGCCGAACGTGGAGCTCGCGGCTGAGGCGGGCATTGAGCTCGGCCGCACCGGCGCCATCCGGGTGGACGACCAGCTTGAGACGAGCCTGCACGGCGTCTATGCAGCCGGTGATTGCGCCGAGGTGGTCCACAAGATCACAGGACGGCCCGTTTATATCCCCCTAGGTACGACGGCGAACAAAATGGGCCGGGTGGCTGGGGCGAACGCCGCGGGCCGCCGGGAACGTTTCCCGGGCGTCTTGGGCACTTCGATCGTCCGGGTGTGCGGCCTGGGCGTCGGTATGACCGGGCTCATCGGAGAAGACGCCCGCGCGGAAGGCTTCGACGCTGTAGCGGCCAAGATCGAGGCCCTCGAACGTGCGGACTATTTCTGGGGCGCCAAACTGACCGTCGAGCTGACCGCCGACCGGCGGACCGGGCGGCTGCTCGGCGGCTTGGTAATGGGCGAGCGCGGCGTGGCCCACCGGACAAACGTCATTGCGACGGCGCTCGAGGGCGGCTTGAGCGTCGAGGAATTTGAGATGTTGGACCTCGCCTACGCGCCGCCCTACGCGCGAGTGTGGGATCCAGTCCTGATCGCCGCCCAGCAGCTCCGTAAACTGTTGACCTGAAGGCCCAGTAGACTATTCGAAAGACCTATGTTGCGCAAGGGACAGCAAGCGCCGGATTTCACCCTGCAGACGGCCGAAGGCCGCAAACTGACTCTCAAGGAGGCCCTCGGAGAAGGCCCGGTAGTCCTCGCCTTTTTCAAGAGCTCGTGCCCCGTGTGCCAGTTTACCTTCCCCTTCTTGGAACGGTTGCACCGCGCGAGCCGGCGGGTGCACTTCTACGCGGTTTCCCAGGATTCGCTTCCGACTGCCGAAATGTTCGTCTCTGAGCACAGCGTGAGCTTTCCGATCCTGTTGGACCGATTTGAGGAGGGCTATCCGGCGAGCAACGCTTACGGAATCCGGACGGTGCCGGCGGCGTTCTTAGTGGAGCGGGACGGCACGATTGCGTGGACGATGGAAGGTTTCGACAAGGCGGCTCTGGAGGAACTCGGCGCCAGAGCCGGCGCCGCGCCCTTCCGCGAAGGAGAGGACGTGCCGGTATTCCAGCCCGGCTGATCGTCAAAAAACTGACCCCGGTCCGGGGTCATCAGGCGGCATGAGCCGCCGCAACCACGCTAGAATCAAGACGAGGACATTTTGCATGGCGAAAACCGCTGGTGTACTCGACGCAGCAACCGCCATTGTCAAGGGGTTGGGTGTGACGTTTCGGGAATTGCTGTCTCCCACCGTCACTGAAGATTACCCTGATTCCCCAGTCCGCTTCCAGGAACGTTTCCGGGGCGGACACGTCCTGCAGCGGGACGAAGAAGGGATGGAGAAATGCGTCGCCTGCTTCCTGTGCGCGGCGGCGTGTCCTGCGAACTGCATCTACATCGAAGCGGCCGAGAACACCGAGGAGAAACGCATCAGCGGCGGCGAGCGATACGCAGAAGTCTATAACATCGACTACAATCGGTGCATCTTTTGCGGCTACTGCGTCGAGGCCTGTCCGACCGACGCCATCACCCACGGCCACGACTTCGAGCTGGCCGATTACAACACCGCATCGCTGGTCAAGCGCAAAGAGGACATGCTCGCGCCCTGGCCGCCGGCCGAGAAGCCTCAAGAGGTCAAACAGCGGTAAGCTCGCCGCGCCACGATCAATTCCTCGTTGGTTCTCAGGACGACGACATCGACGGCTGAATCTTCGGCGGAGATCACCCGGTCGCCGGCCTCCTTCTCGTTCTTCTTTGGGTCGAGACTTACTTTGAGGAAGCCCAAGCCCGCGCAGACGGAAGCTCGCAACCCGGCGGCGTTCTCGCCGATGCCGCCGGTGAAAGCGATGGCATCCACCCCGTCCATCGCCGCCGTGTAGGCGCCGATCGTTTTCCTGATCTCGTAAACGAAGACCTCGAGGGCAAGAGCGGCGTCGCGGTTCCCTTCCCGGGCGGCCGCCTCGATGTCGCGGACGTCGCCGCCGGGAATACCGCTGAGGCCGGCCAGCCCGCCTTCCCGGGCGAGCTGCCGCCGGACTTCTTCGACACTCCAGCCTCGACGCTCCATCATGTAGAGCACGGCGAAGACGTCGAGATCGCCGTGGCGCGTGGCGTTTTCGAGGCCGGACTGGGGCGAGAATCCCATTGTGGTGTCCACCGACCGGCCGCCATCAATGGCGCAGATCGAAGAACTGCCGCCGAGATGGCACGAAATGACCCGGAGCGAGCCTCGGTCTCTGCCGAGGATTTGCGGAACGCGCTGGCTCACGTATTCGTGCGACGCCCCGTGAAAACCGTACCGGCGTACTCCATACCCTTCGCGCCACTCCGCAGGGACGCCGTAACGTACCGCGTACTCCGGCATCGTGGCATGGAACTCTGTTTCGAAAGCGGCCACCAGGACGGCATCCGGTAACGCTTCACGGAAGGCCCGGATGCCGGTCAAGTAGATGGCGTTGTGAGCCGGGGCCGCCGGAAGGTACTCCTCGAGAGCGGCCAAGACGCTGTCATCGATACGAAACGTGCCGCGGTAGCGCGGGCCGCCCAACACGGCCTTGAAGGCGATGGCGTCCACGGGCGCACCGCCGGTGTCAATGGAGCGGATGGCCCCGGCATAGTCGGTGACCCGCTCCAGCCGGCCTTGCGCAAGAACCTTTTCTGCGGGCATCTCCAGGAGCTGGTACTTGAGCGAAGTAGATCCGAGGTTCGGAACCAGAATATTCATGTTGCAAGAGACCGGTCAACGGAAACGGTACTGGGATTCGATCGCCGCCAGATTCTTGCGCGCCTGGGCGCGGAACGGGCTGTTGATAGCCGCACACCGTTTGAAAAAGTCCCTGGCGGCGATGAGCAACTTCGCGTTCCCGCTCTTGTTGCCCATCTGGTAGTTTGCCAGCCCGAGGTGGAAGTAGGCTCCCGCAAGCAACTGGGCGTTGTCTTTGATGTACGGCAAGGCCTTGCGCAAGGTCTTGTCAGCCGTTGCGTATTTCCGCTGGGTACTATAGGAGACTCCCATCATCCAATAGCCCAGCCCGAGCGACGCCTTCTTTTTCTTCTCCCAGGCATCGGCGGGAACGCCCTCGGGCGGCTGCGCGTTCTCCAGATAGTTCACCAGCTTCGTGGCGTATTCTAGGGTTTTAGCCGTGTCTTTCTTCTTGTTGAGGTAATAGTCGGCCACCACCAACAGCATGTCCTCATTGACTTGGCCCTCTTTCTCAGCCTGCTGCGCCAGGGCTACCGCCTGCTCAAGATTGCCGGCTTGCTGGTACGCGAGAAAGACCTGGACCGTGAGCGACGGCAGGTGCTTGCTATTCGGGTCGATCTCTTTCAGCGCTTCGTAGAGCTTGATTTTCTGGTC
>CAYWXL010000015.1:0-11071 GCA_964461995.1 uncultured Solibacteraceae bacterium | reverse complement strand
GAAAGCGAGTAGCTGAAGGATGGTTCTACCCACGACTTACACGACGGCTTTACTACTGACGATCCTGACGATGATTTGCTGGGGTTCGTGGGCCAACACGGCGAAGATGACGGGCAAGTGGCGGTTCGAGCTGTACTACTTCGACTACGCGTTCGGCGTGCTACTGGCGGCGACGATCCTGGCGTTGACCTTCGGCCAGATGGGCACGGAACTGACGTTCCAGGACAACCTCTTGATCGTACGGAAACGCGCCCTGGCCTTCGGCTTGCTCGCCGGCGGCGTCTTCAATCTGGCGAACATGCTGCTCGTGGCCGCCATTTCCGTCGCGGGCATGGCTGTGGCGTTTCCCATCGGCATCGGTCTGGCGCTGGTGATCGGCGTAGTTTGGAACTACTTACTGAACCCTCAGGGGAACCCGCTGCTGCTGTTCGCCGGGTCGGCGTTGCTGGTGGGCGGCATCATCGCCACTTCCGTCGCTTACCGGAAATACGCCGAGCACCGTGACGCCCTTCGCGCCCAGCGGGCGCAAGCGAAAGGCAAGAGACCGCCGCGCCGAACCGGCTTCAAGGGCATCGGGCTGAGCTTGGCGTGCGGCGTCCTGATGGGCTCTTTCTACCCCCTGGTAGAGATATCGAAGCAGGGCGAACTCGGCTTGCGGTGTTACGCTGCGGGGTTCATCTTCGCTATCGGCGTGTTCGTCACCACTCCTGTTTACAACCTCGTTTTTATGAATGTGCCGGTTACCGGCAAGCCGATCAGCATCAAAGCCTACTTCAAAGGAACGGCGAGGCAACATCTGCTCGGAGTTTTGGGAGGCGTGATTTGGGCGGTCGGCGCCATCGCGAACTTCGCCGCCGCTAGCACACCGAAAGAGGTGCAAGTAGGCCCGGCCATCAGCTACGCCATCGGGCAAGGAGCGGTACTGGTGAGCACGTTGTGGGGCTTACTGTACTGGAAAGAGTTCGAGGGGGCGCCAAAGCCGGTGAAGCGACTCTTGGGGCTGATGATCGTGCTCATGGCCGGCGGTCTGGGCTTGATCGCGGCTGCACCGTTGTTCGCTCACCAATGAATCGTCCCCAACCAGTCAGACAGACGCGATAAGCATGCGGGAGAGTGGAATGAAGATCTCAAGAAGAAGCGCATTGAAAGGGGCTGCCGCGCTGACGGCGGTTTCACCGGGCATTGCTTTCGGGACCCAAGCCAATTCGGCCGTGGGGTTCGGGATCATCGGCACCGGGGGACGGGGCCGGTACGTGGGGGGCCACATGGCGCGCGACGGCCGAGCGCGGCTGGTGGCCATCTGTGACATCTTCCCCGACAGGATCGACCTGGCCAAGACGCATGTGCCCGGCGCCGACAAGGCCCGCGTCTACACCAACTACATGCAGTTGCTTGAACAAGACGACGTGGACGCCGTGCTGATCACCACGCCCGTCTTCCTCCACCCGGAGCACTTCGAGGCGGCCGTGGAGGCTGGAAAGCACATCTACTGCGAGAAGCCCGCGGCCCCGGACGTGGCGGGGCTCAAGCGGATTGTCCGGGCAGCCCGGAAAATCGCTCCCGACCGCGTGGTGCAATGGGGCTTCCAGCAACGCTTCAGCCCCGAGTACCTGCGGGCGAAGGCGATGGTGGACGGCGGTACGATCGGTGAAGTCAAGCTCGCCTTATCCTTCTGGATCCTCGGCGGGGTGCCGCCGACGCGGTTCAACCCCCGCTATCCACCGGAGCAGGAGCGGATCCGGTACTGGGGCCGCTGGACCGAGCTCTCGGGCGGGCCGATCGTCGAACAGGACTGCCACGGCGTGGACATGCTGAACTGGTTCCTGAAGGCCCGGCCCAAGAGCGCCGTGGGAAGGGGCGGCTTGCGGTACCCGTTGGTCTACGGCGACTGGACCACCGACCACCACGACATCATCTATACCTACCCCGACAAGAAAGAAGGCTGGCTCATTTCCATCAAACACGCTGCCGGCTTCCGGGACGTCAAGGAGCAAATCTTCGGCTCGAAAGGGATGATCGAGACCGCCCGCACCTATTACAAACTCCACGGCCCCAAGGAAGGCTGGCGGTTCACCAACGCGGACAGTCTCGAGGACCGCAGTCTCATCGAGAAGGTGGAGTCGAAGCGCGAGATCACCATCGACGCCGTCGAGCACTTCTTCGACCGCATCGTCAACGGCGAGCCCTACGACATGACCGATGTCGCGGTGGAGGCAACGGCGACGTCGATTCTGGGGCGCATGGCCTACGAATACCGGCGCGAAGTCACCTGGGAAGAGATGTGGCGCTCGGCGTAGAGACCGGCTGCCGGCGCGGCCCAGCGCCTGTCAGGACGGCCAGCCGCCTCGATCCGCACCCGTCGATACTAAGTAAATGGACGAACGGTACCTGATCGGCCTGGCCGCCATTCTGGTAATCGGCATCCTCGCCCGGTGGGTCGCCTGGCGCTTGCACCTGCCGTCGATCTTACTTCTGCTGCTGGCCGGCATTCTCGCCGGGCCGGTCGCTGGCTTCCTGAACCCGGACGAGCTGTTCGGACCGGTGCTGACGCCCTTTGTGTCTTTGTCCGTCGGCGTGATCCTCTTCGAAGGCGGACTGAGCCTCAACTTTCGGGAGCTGCGCGAGACGGGCAACGTCATCCTGCGGCTGATCACCATGGGAGCGGCGGCGACGTGGGTTTTGGCCGCCGCGGCGGCGTGGCTGATCCTGGGCTTCAGTGTGGAACTCGCGGTGTTGTTCGGGGCGATCCTGGTGGTCACCGGCCCGACGGTGGTCATTCCCCTGCTCCACCACGTCCGGCCCAAGGGCCAAATAGCGGCGGTGATCCGGTGGGAAGGCATTCTGAACGATCCGGTCGGCGCCCTGCTGGCCGTCCTGGTCTACGAGGCGATCCGCGCCGGCAGTCTGGCGACTCAGGCCGAGGACGCCGCCATTCAGCTTCTCTCCGCCGTGGTGGTGGGATCGGGCGTGGGGGTCGCCGCAGCGATCGTGCTGGCTGTTCTGATCCGCTACTATCTCGTTCCCGACGAGCTGCAAAACGCTTTCTCGCTCTGCATGGTGGTGCTTGCCTATACGATCTCGGACCACTTCCAGCCCGAATCGGGATTTCTGGCCACCACCCTCATGGGCCTGGTGTTGGCCAATCAGCGCCGGGTGGCGGTCCGGCACCTGGTCGAGTTCAAAGAGAACCTGCGGGTGCTGGTGATCTCGGTGCTGTTTATCGTCTTGGCGGCCCGGCTCTCGGCGGAAGATTTGCAACAGGCGGACTGGCGCGCCTGGACGTTCCTGGCCGTGCTCGTTTTCCTTGTCCGGCCGGCGGCCGTGTGGATCTCGGCCGTCGGCAGCAAGCTGAGCGCCGCCGAGCGGGAGTTTCTGGCCTGGATGGCGCCCCGGGGGATCGTCGCCGCCGCGGTCAGCTCCATCTTCGCGGACCGCCTCGCCGCCGCCGGCGTAGAAGAAGCAGCCCGGCTGGTGCCGGTCACCTTCCTGGTCATCATCGGGACCGTCACCCTCTACGGGCTCACCGCCTTCCCCGTCGCCCGCCGCCTCGGCCTGGCCGAAGGCTCGCCCCAGGGGGCGCTGTTCGTGGGCGCGCACTCCTGGGCCCGCGAGATGGCGCTAGCTTTGCAAAAGGAAGGCTTTCGCGTGGTGCTGGCCGACAGCAACTGGTACAACGTCACCCGGGCCCGCATGGCCGGCCTGCCGGTCCACTACGGCGGCATCCTCTCCGAGCACGTACTCGAGGAGATCGACCTCTACGGGATCGGCCGCCTGCTCGCACTCACCTCGAACGAAGAGGCCAACACCCTGGCGGCGCTGCACTTCGCCGGGATCTTTGGGCGCAAGGAGGTCTACCAACTGAAGCCCTACACGGGCCCCGAGGCGGCGCGGAAACAGATCTCGCCGCTGCACTTGAGCGGACGGATTCTTTTCGGGGAGGAAGTCACCTACGACTTCTTGGCCCAGCGGTTCGTCTCCGGAGCCAAGCTCAAACGCAGCAAGCTCACCGACCAGTTCGACTGGAAGGCCTGGCAGGAGAAGTACGGCCCGCAGGCCTTGCTGCTGTTCGTCGTCCGCGATGAGGACGGCCGGCGGAGGTTGATCGTTTCCGCCGCCGACGGCCGCCCCCGCCCCCGGCCGGGCGACATCGTGATCGGGCTGGTAGACGAAGCCCCGCCCTCACCCTCGGAGCCGGGCGCCGGGGCGGAGCGGTAGCCGCGTCACCGGAACGCGAACCGCCGGCCTGTCCGAAGTACAATGGGTGTACTTCCATGAAACTCGCGCGCTTGTGGACCGGTGTATTCGTGGCTGCGGCCATCGGCGTGGCTGTTCATGCGGGGGCCGATTCCGGCGCCGTCCTTAAAGAAAAACTGCAGCGGATCCGAAATCTCGCCAAGGCTTATTATGAGAACCCGACGGCGAAGAAGGAAGCCGTCGAGGAGTTCAAGAAGGCGCTCGCCCTTAACCCGGACTCGCTGATCGACCGCCTGAACTACGGGCTAGCGCTTCTTCGAGCGGGACGCACCGAAGAAGGAATCGCCGAGCTCAAGAAGGTCCAGGAGAAGGATCCATCCATCCCCCACACCTGGTTCAACCTGGGCATCGAGTACAAGAAGCTCGGCGAGTTCGAGAAGGCGATCGAACAACTCGAGCAGATGGGCAAGCTCGTGCCCGACGAGGCGGTCACACGTTACAACCTCGGCGTCCTCTACAAGCGCGCCGGGCGCATGAAGGAGGCGATCGAGAACTTCCAGCTCGCCGCCAAGCTCGATCCCAGCCTCGCCGCCCCGCACTTCCAGTTGTTCAACTCCTACCGCACTTCTGGCGACCGGGAGAAGGCGCGCCAGGAACTCGAGATCTTCAAGAAGCTGAAGGCGGCCCAGAAGGGCGCCGTGGTGGCCGAGGACATGAACTGGAGCTTCTACTCGGAGGTCTACGAGGTGATCGAGCCGGTGGCCGAAGAAAGCGCCCCGGCAGAGTTGCGCTTCGAAACCGCCGTTTTGGGCGCCGAGTTCTCCACCGACCGGGTAGGCGTGGCGGTGCTGCACGCCGCGCTCGGCGACAAGCCCCACGCGGTCGTTTGGTCGAGCGGCGGGGCGCGCCTCTATGTGGACAGCGAGGAACCGGTCGAGAAGTCCGGCCTGGAAGGCCTCCGCGGCATCACTTCGGTGGCCCCGGCCGACTATGACAACGACGGTCTCGCCGATCTGGCCGTCACCACCCGCACCGGAGCCGTGCTGTTGCACAACAAGGACGGCCGCTTCGAGCGCGCTTCGGTCTCGCTGCCGTCTGGAGCGTTCCGGAAAGCCGTCTGGCTCGACTACGACCACGACAACGACCTGGATCTGTTCCTCTTCGGCTCCAAGGCGGTGCTCATGCGCAACGAAGGCCCCAACGGCTTCGCCGACCGCACCGGAGACTTCCCGTTCGCCAAAGGCGAGGCCGTCGATGCCGTGGCCGTCCGCGTCGTTTCGGACACCAAGATGTTCGACCTGGCGGTCTCTTACCGGAACCGGGCTGGAATCCTGTACAAGGACCGCCTCGCCGGCAAGTACGAGCGGCGGGATCTGAACGCGCTCCCGGCCGGCGCTCGGAGCCTGGCCGTCGTGGACGCCAACAACGACGGTTGGTTCGACCTGGCCTTCGTGGCCGGCGGCCGCACGGGCCTGCTCTGGAACCGGCGCGGCAAGTTCGAAGCCGCCAAGATCGAAGCCAAGGGCGCGCCGGTCTTCGCCGATCTGGAGAACCGCGGAGTGGCCGATCTGGTGGCGGGCGGCCTCGTCTACCGGAACCTCGGCAAGGGCCGCTTCGCGCCGGGCAAGAAACCCGCTGATCTCGACGCATTCCTCGGCGGCGCGGCGGCCGATTTCGACGGCGACGGACGAACCGACCTCATGCTGGTGGGCACGGATGGCAAGGCCCGCCTGCTGCTGAACCGCACCGAGACGCAGAACCGCTGGCTCCGCGTCTCGCTCACCGGCCGTAAGGCCCCCAAGCTGGCGCCCATGGCCGAGATCGAAGTCAAGGCCGGGCTGCGCTACCAGAAGCGCCTCTACCGGGGCGTCACGGAGGCCTTCGGCGTCGGCCCGGCGCAGGAGATCGACACGGTCCGGATCACCTGGTCGAACGGTCTCATCCAGAACGCCATGCGGCAGAAGACCAACGTCTCGGTCAACTACATCGAAGAGGAGCGCCTGAGCGGCTCCTGCCCGATGATCTGGACCTGGGACGGCGAAAAGTTCCGCTTCATCACCGACGTGCTCGGCGTGGGACCGCTGGGCGTACAGATCGGCGACGGGCAGTTCTTCCCCGCCGATCACGACGAGTACGTGCAGCTTCCGGACGGGGCGTTGGCGCCGCGGGACGGCAAGTACGAAGTCCGGTTGACACAGGAGCTGGCGGAGGTGGTCTACGTGGACGAAGTGAAGCTGCTGGCGGTGGACCACCCGGCTACCGTCGAAGTGTTCACCAACGAGAAGTTCACCGTGCCGCCGCCGGAGTTCAAGCTCTATGGCGTCCGGGAACGGATGTACCCGGTTTCGGCGCGCGACGATGCCGGGCGCGACGTGCTGGACCGGGTCTCGCGCCTGGACAAGCGGTACGTGGACAGCATCCCGCGCAAAGCGCGCCGGGGCGCGGCCGCGATGCACACGCTCACCCTCGACTTCGGCGAGGCCGCTCCAGACAACGACGCCGTACTTGTGCTCAGCGGCTGGACCGACTGGGCCGAAGGCAGCAACTATCTCGGCTTCTCCCAGGAGGACGAGACGGGCTTGCGGCCGCCGCGGCTCGAAGTGCGAGACGAGGCGGGCCGCTGGGTGACGGTGTTCGAAGACATGGGACTGCCGGCGGGGCTGCCGAAGACGATCGTCGTCGATCTCCGGGGCAAGTTCCTCTCGGCGAGCCGCGAAGTGCGCATCGTCACCAACATGCGGATCTACTGGGACGAGATCTTCTTGTCGCCCGGGGCGCGGGAGCCGGAAGTCCGCCTCACCGGGCTGCGGCCGGCGGATGCCGACCTGCGCTTCCGGGGGTTTGCCCGCATCCAGGTGGATCCGGAGGGCATCCAGCCCCAGCAGTTCTTCTACGACGGCCCTGTTCCGACGGCTCCCTGGTCCCAGACGCCTGGAATGTATACGCGCTACGGAGAAGTTACCGAGCTGCTCACGTCGGTAGACGACCGGTTCGTGATCATGGGCGCGGGCGACGAGATCCGGCTCCGCTTCGACGCCACCCAACTGCCGCCGCTTCCCGAGGGCTGGAAGCGGACCTTCATCCTCGGCGTGGACGGCTGGGAAAAGGACCAGGATCCGAACACGATCACGTCCACTTCGGTCGAGCCACTGCCCTTCCACGCGATGAGCACCTATCCGTATCCGGAGACCGAAAGCTACCCGGACACGCCGCTGCACCGCGAGTACATCGAGAAATACCTGACGCGGCCGGCGCTGCGGCTCATCCGGCCGCTCGCCGCCGCGCCACAGGCCCCCAGAGGCGCCCAACCGGGCGAGTGAACGGAGCCGTCCGCCGGGCCATAATAAGAGAAAGCGGAGGGGTCGATGAAGCGCTGGGTCAAAGCCGGGGTCTTCCTTTTACTCGCCAACAGCGTTTACCTGGCCAGCGACGCCTCGCCCACCGTCTTCTACATGGGCAACGTCCTGGCGCACCTTCTGTTGGGGCTGGCTCTGGTGGTTGCGGGCGGCCTGTTGCTGCGCCGGGACGGCGCTCTCCGGAGGCGGCTCGGCCTGGGGCCGGTGATTCTGCTCGCGGTGAGCGCCGTGTCGGCAGTGGCATTGGTCGCCGTTGGTAACACGCTGGCCAACGCCTGGTTGCTGTGGGTTCACGTCGGGTCGAGCATCGCCGGAGTTTTCTGGGCGGCCGAACGGCTCACCGCGCCGCTTCCTTCGCTGCGCCTCCCGATTCGCGGCGCTCTCGCCGCCGGTGTGCTGCTGCCGGTGGGATTGGGCTTGTACCGCGCCGCCGACGAAAACGGCTGGATCCGTAACCCCGCTCAGACCCCGCTTTCGATGGAGGAAGAAGGCGCGGGGCCGGAATCCCCGTTCTGGCCTTCGTCGGCCCGCACCAAGGACGGCGGCCTGATCCCCTCTTCCTACTTCATGAACTCCAAGCAGTGCGCCGAGTGCCACCAGGACATCTACGACCAGTGGTACGAGAGCGTCCACCACTTCGCCTCGTTCAACAACCAGTTTTACCGGAAGGCGATCGAGCACATGCAAGAAGTCACCGGCGAGACTCGTTCGTCGCGCTGGTGCGCCGGCTGCCACGACCATGCGGTGCTGTTCAGCGGCAAGTGGGACACACCGATCAGAGAGCAGATCGATACGCCCGAGGCCCAGACCGGCCTCGGCTGCGTCTCCTGCCATTCCATCGTCCACGTCAACAGCACCATGGGCAACGGCGACTTCACCATCGAGTACCCGGCCATCGACCGGCTCGCCGCCAGCCCGAACCCGCTCATGCGGCACCTCGGCGCCTTCCTGACGCGCGTGGATGCCGAACCCCACCGCAAGACGTTCCTGAAGCCCTTCATGCGCACCAGCGAGTTCTGCTCAGCCTGCCACAAGGTGCATCTGGATAAGCCGGTAAACGACTACCGCTGGCTGCGGGGCTTCAACAGCTACGACAACTGGCAGGCCAGCGGCGTCAGCGGCCAGGGAGCCCGGAGCTTCTACTATCCCGAGAAGCCGCTGATCTGCGCCGACTGCCACATGCCGCTGGTACCCGGACGCGATCCGGCGGCCCCCGGCGGTCTGGTCCGCTCACACCGCTTCCCGGCGGCCAACACCGCTCTGCCGCACGTGAACGGCCACGAGCGGCAGCAGCGCGCCCTGCAGGCGTTCCTGAAGTCGGGGTTCATCACCGTGGACATCTTCGCCGCCTCGCCGGTGGAAGAGGGCGGGGTGCAGATGCGGCGGCGCACCGGCGAAGGCCAGGAGGCGATGACCACCTTCGCCGTCGGTGAAGAGGCTCAGCAGCGCCGCCATGTGGTGATCCGCGAGGTGGGCGAAGTCGCGGCCCCGCTGGATCGCGCGGGCACGCTGTTCCAGCCGGGCGAGACGGTCCGCATCGATGTGGTGGTCCGTACCCGCCGCATCGGCCACTTCTTCCCCACCGGCACGGTGGACGCCTTCGACGTCTGGCTCGAGTTGAAGGCCGAAGACGCCGCCGGACGGCCCCTCTTCTGGAGCGGGCGCCTGGACGAGACCGGCGAGATCGATCCCGGAGCCCACTTCTACCGCAGCTTCATGCTCGACGGCGCAGGCAACCCCATCAACAAGCGCAACGCCTGGCAGGCCCGCAGCGTGCTCTACGTCCGGCTGATCCCGCCAGGGGCCGCCGACGTGGTTCACTATCGCATGAAGATTCCCGAGGATGCCGAAGGCCCCATCCGCCTCACCGCCCGGCTGAACCATCGCAAGTTCACCCGCTACTACACGCGCTGGGCTTACGCCGGAAAGCCTATCGGGCCTGTGGAAGCCAATGGCGCCAACGCTCATCCGCCGGCCGGCTCGGGGCCGCTCCTCACCCGGGCCTTCGACCTGCGGCCTTGGTCCTTCGACCCGGCGAACATCCCGCCGAACGTGAGCGGGGCCATCAAGGATCGGATCCCCGAGCTGCCGGTCACCGTCCTCGCGGAAGACCAGGTCGAATTCCAGCTTGCACCGCCCGGGACCAAGACCGAATGGCGGCAGGCGGTCGTCAAAGAGGACTGGGAGCGCTGGAACGACTGGGGCATCGGCATGCTGCTCCAGGGCGATTTGAAAGGCGCCGAGTACGCCTTCAAGAAGGCCGCCGAGGCCGATCCGTCGCACCCGGACGGCTGGCTCAACGTGGCCCGGGCGCTCATTCAGGAAGGCGAGGTGGACGCCGCCAAGCCTTACCTGGCGAAGGCTCTGGAACTGGGGCCCGAGCTGGGCCGCGTCTGGTTCTTCAAGGCGATGGCCGAGAAGGCCGAGGGCGACTACGAGGCCGCCCTGGCCTCACTGGCGCAGGTCCGGCGCTGGTTCCCCCGCGACCGCGTCGTACTGAACCAGATCGGCCGCATCAAGTTCCTGATGCGCGATCATCGCGGGGCGGTCGAGGCTCTACGCCAAGTGCTGGCCATCGATCCGGAAGACCTCCAGGCGCACTACACGCTCATGCTCGCCTACCGTGGATTGGGCGACCGGGAGGCCGCCACGCGGCACCAGAAGCTCTTCTTGCGATTCAAGGCCGACGAGAGCGCCCAGCGTCTCACCGCGCGGTTGCGCCGCCAGAGCCCCGAGGACAACAACGAGCGCCAGCCGATCCACGAGCACGTGAGCGCGCCGCTGGAGTGAGCCCGCCACAGGACACGCTTCGGCCCGCCGTGGACCGGCCGGCGGTCAACCGGCCGGTTCATGGTCTTTCCCGCCAGCCGCGATACTACGAACTGCCTTTTCGAGCTCAGGAACCTTGTTGGTGACAATGTCCCAGAGAATCGCGTTGTCGATGCCGAAATACTCGTGGACGACAATGTCACGAAAGCCCGCGATCTTCCGCCAGTCGACCGAAGGAGCGGACTCACGCGTCGCGGCGCTGACACGTTTCGCCGCCTCGCCGATGATCTGTAGGTTCCGCGAGACCGCGTCGTAGGTTCGCTCGTCGGAGAAGAACTCTTCCCGGCTACGCCCGCCCTAGGTAACGCCGGATCTTGGGGCAGGCGTGCAAGATGTCAGCCAGGTAAAGCGCTTCATCACGCGACACGTACGGCCTCCCGCTCGACGCGTTCCTTCAGGGCGTCGCGGAGTCCGGCCCGGGTGATCAGGTCCACGCGCCGCCCGAGCAGGTCTTCGAGGCGAAACTTCAGGTCCATGAAAAGATCGAAGGTCGGTTCCGTCTCGAACTCTACCAGCAGGTCCACGTCGCTGGTCTCGGTCGCTTGGCGCCGCGCGGCGGATCCGAACAGCGCCAGAAAACCCACCCGGTACCGGCTGCGCAACTCGCCAGCGTGATCGCGCAAGATCCGCACTATCTCGTCGGTTTCCATGCGAGGCCTACCCGCTCCTATTATCGTAGGGTACGCCGGCCG
>CAYWXL010000014.1:83486-88219 GCA_964461995.1 uncultured Solibacteraceae bacterium | reverse complement strand
AGCAGCCCGGCGGCCAGCGGGACGGCCACCATCAGCAGCTTCCAGTTCCGGGAAGAACCGATCGGTTGTTTGCGAAACATGACGTTTGCCTCCAAGTTTTCGCGTCTATGACCCGCCGAACAAGCACTATCCAACACCAAAGCGCAATCAAGTGCAAGCTCCCACTGACGTCCCCTGCGTGGAGCCGAGCGCGCCGTCTCCCAGCGTTCGAGCCGCAGTTCGATACAACTGCGGACCCGCTCGTAACAAACGCGTTTGCCCGCCGCGCGGTTCGTGATAGAGTGCGAACCGGGAGGGAGACGGGTGTGTGATGCCGACAAGGTCGAGAGTCCAGATTCTTGGGGTGGCGGCGATGGGAGCCGGCGCACTCCTGGCGCAGCCTTCCTTCGTGCGGGGGCCGGAGATCCGGCCGAACCCGAACCCCGCCGTACCGCTGGCAGCCGTAGTCACGTTTCAGGCTGATCGCTCGGTCGCAACGACGATGCGCGTGAGCGACGGCGAGAACTTTTGGGAGCTTCGCTTCGACGCCTCACATGATCCGCGGAAAGGCCTCCCGGTGATCGGCATGCGCCCGGCCCGCAAGCACCATATCCGGGTTCGTATCGAGGACGCGAGCGGCAAGACGGCCGAAGCCCGCGAGGCCCTCGAGTTCACCACGCCACCGTTACCCGAGGACCGCCGCGAGTTCCCGCCGATTCTCGTCAAGGCAAGCCGTCCGGAGCGGATGGAACCGGGTGTGACGATCCTGAGCGTCCGGCGCCAGAGTCGGGTGGGGCCCAATCCTTCGCCCCAGCGCCGCCCGGGCGCGCCGGCCGGAGAGCCGGACTTCGCCGTGAAATATGGGCTTCTGCTGGCGCTCGACGCCCGCGGCGAACCTGTCTGGTACTACCGCTCCGGCATCCGCATCAGCGATTTCGAACCCCTGCCGAACGGCAACATCGTTTTTCTGGGCGCCGACCAGCGCGCGATCGAGATCGACGTGCTGGGCAACGTCGTGCGCCAGTGGTACGCCGCGAAACGTCCGCAGGGGCCGGCCGAAGGGGCGATCCCGATTCCCACCGCCGCGTTTCACCACGACATCGAAGCGCTGCCCAACGGCCACCTGCTGGTGCTGGGCGGCGAGGTGAGAAGGATCGAAAATTACTACACGAGCGACACCGATCCGGACGCCCCCCGCAAGACCCAGAAGGTGATGGGCGACGAAGTGATCGAGTTCACCCGCGAGGGCAAGCTCGTCTGGCGGTGGAATGCCTTCGATCACCTGGACCCGTACTTCATCGGCCACCGGACGCTGAACCGCTACTGGATCATTCGCGGCTACTCCGAGACGCTCGACTGGACGCATGGCAACGGTCTCTTCTACGACCCGCGCGACGACTCCATCCTGCTGAACCTGCGCAAGCTGAGCGCCGTGTTGAAGATCCGGCGGCCGGGCGGCGAGCTTGACTGGATCTTCTCCGAACCCACCGGGTGGCCCGAACGTTTCCGCCCGCTGCTGTTCCGGCCCGTGGGCGAGTTCACCTGGCCCTGGTACCAACACGCCCCCGAGCTGACGCCGCAAGGCACGCTGCTGCTGTTCAACAACGGCATCTGGGAGAGCCGGCCGTTCACGCCGGCGACGCCGATCGCCGAAAGCTACAGCCGGGCCATGGAGTTCGCGCTGGATCCGGAAACCAAGACGGCGCGGCTCGTCTGGGTCTCGGACCGCCCGGGCCCCGACGCAGTGACCACCTACGCCATGGGCGACGCCGACTGGCTGCCTCAGAAAGGCAACGTGCTGGTCTGCTACGGCGGCTCCACGCGCCGGGTGAAGAAGGGGCGGGGAAGACCGTGGCCGCTGGTGCGGGAGTTCGCCCACACGAACCCGCCCGAGCTGCTCTATGAAGTCGTGCTGGCCGAAGAGGGGCGGCCGCCCAAGGTCGACTGGCTGCTGTTCGGCGCCAAACGAGTTCCGCTGCCGTTCACTGGGCCGACAGTAGGCGCTCCCCAAGCTGGCAAGAAAGAAAGCTCCCGATAAAACGGCATCCCGTCGACTTGCTGCCGCTTGGTTTCCTAGCTCTGCTGGCCGTCTCGAGTGGCGGGCACGGCCCAACAAGTGTGGAAATCCTTGACGCCGCCTGACGTGCGCCATACTGGCAACAGATGCCGGGTACGCTCTACCTCGTCGCTACGCCCATCGGCAACCTGGAAGACATCACCTACCGCGCGGTGCGTCTGCTCAAGGAGGCCGACATCATTGCCTGCGAAGACACCCGCCACACGCGGAAGCTGCTGGCGCACTTCGGCATCAGCAAGCCGCTGGTCAGCTATCACGAGCACAACGAGGAGCAGCGGGCCGAGGAGCTGATCGAGCGGCTGCGCGAGGGCAAGTCCGTGGCGCTGGTCTCCGACGCCGGGATGCCGGTGGTTTCGGACCCCGGCTACCGGCTGGTCCGCCGGGCCGCCGAGGAAGGCATCCCGGTGGTCCCCGCGCCGGGACCGTCGGCCGCGCTCACAGCGCTGGCGGCTTCGGGGCTGCCCTCGGACCGGTTCACGTTCCTCGGATTCCTGCCGCCCCGCGGGGCGCAGAGGCGGGAAACGCTGCGCCGCATCGCAGAGATGGATACGACGGTGATTCTGTTCGAGGCCCCGCACCGGATCCTCGCCACGCTGGACGATCTGCGCCAGGTGGCCGGCGACCGCGCGATCGTCGCCGCCCGCGAGATGACCAAGATCCACGAGGAGTTCCTGCGGGGCACGGCCGAAGAGGTGCGCGAGGAGCTGGCCAGGCGCAACTCGATCAAGGGCGAGTTCACCATCGTGATCGGCAAGCCGCCCGCGAAAGAGGCCCCCGAACCAGATGAACAAGCCATCCGGGCGGCGGTGGACGAGCAGGTGGCGGCGGGGGCCTCGCGCATGGAGGCGATCAAGGCCGCGGCGCGGCGCTTCAAGCTTCCCAAGCGGAGGGTTTACGAGATCGTCGCCGCAGAACGGGGCGAAGACGGCGAAAGCTGAACGCCGGCGGGCCCGCAGTTACTCGCCGCCCAAGAAGATGAACCGGGCCAGGAAGAGCGCCGTCAGAACGTAAACGAGCCAGGAGACCTGGCGCGCTTCCCCTTTGAGAACCCGCAACAGCGTGTGGGCGATGAAGCCGATGGCCAGGCCGTTGGCGATGGAGAAGGTCAAGGGGATCATGATGATCGTCAGGAAGGCCGGCACCGCGATGGCCGGCTCGTTCCAGTCGATCTCGCCGGCGTGGGAGATCATGAGCGAGCCCACCAGGATCAGGACGGGGGCGGTGGCGGCGGCGGGGATGGCTCCCACCAGGGGCGCGACGAACATGGCGGCGATGAACAGCAGCCCGGTGACGATGGCCGTGACGCCGGTGCGCCCCCCGGCGACGACCCCGGCGGCGCTCTCGATGTAGTGGGTCACCGTCGAGGTGCCGGCCAGCGAGCCGAACGTGGTGGCGGCGGCCCCGGTGAACAGCATGCGGTTGGCGCGGGGGATGCGGCCCTGCTCGTCGAAGAGGTTCGCCTTCTTGCCCACGCCGACGAGGGTTCCGATGTCGTCGAAAAGATTGACGAACAGGAAGACGAGCACCACGTGGAACATGTCGGGCTCGAGCACCCGGCCGATGTCGAGGGCGAACGCGGTGGCGGTGACCTCCTCGATGCTGTACATCGTGGGATTCCATTGGACGAGTCCGGCGATGGCGCCCACGGCGGTGGTGGCCAGCACGCCCAGCAGCATCGCGGCGCGCACGCGCCAGACCATCAAGGCGGCGGTGAGCAGCAGGCCGAAGAGGGCCAGGGCGGCGGGACCCTCGCGCAGGTCGCCGAGCTTGAGTACGGTGGACGGATCCGAGTGCACGATGCCCGCCGAGGTGAGCCCGATCAGGGCAATGAACAGCCCGATGCCGACGGCCACGGCGGCGTAAAGCTCACGAGGGATCGAGTAGAGGATCAGCTCCCGGATGCCGCCGGCAGTAAGCAGGAAGAAGATGACGCCGGAAAGGAACACCGCGCCGAGAGCCGCCTGCCACGGCACGCCCATGCCCTGGACCACGGAGTAGGTGAAATAGGCGTTCAGACCCATGCCCGGGGCCATCGCCACCGGGTAGCGGGCCAGCACGCCCATCAGGATGCTGCCGAAAGCCGCGGAAATGCAGGTGGCGGCGACGACGGCCTTGAACGGCATTCCCGCCTGCTCGAGGATCGAGGGGTTGACGAAGACGATGTAGGCCATCGTCAGGAAGGTGGTGCAGCCGGCGAGGATCTCGGTCTTCCACGTGGTTCCGAGGCGCTCGAATTCGAAGTACCGCTCCAGCCGTTCGCGCATGAGGGCGAAACTCCTGCAACAGAGGCATCCCCGGGCCCGTCCACCACGATAGACAATGAAGAGGGGACTTGTCATGCGGATTCTCTTGGCGGCGCTCGCCCTGCTGGCGGCGATGCCGGCGCCTGCCCCGGCCCAACACGAAGGGCCGCTCGTGGTGAAACCCCGCCCGCGGCGCCCTCCGCGGGCCGAACCCCCTCCCGAGCCGCGCGCCGAACCCACCAAGCGCCCGCAACTGAAACGCAAGTCCGAAGCCGAGGCGCCGAAGCCGGCCACCGAGGGTCCGTGTCCGGTGGGCTACATCGCCGTGGCCGCCTCGCCAGCGGACGACGAGCGCCCGCCGGTGCTGCGGCGCGGAGGATCGGCGGAAGGGAAAGCGCCGCCGAAAGAGCCGGAGCCGCGCGTCGAGTGCGTCT
>CAYWXL010000014.1:0-83386 GCA_964461995.1 uncultured Solibacteraceae bacterium | reverse complement strand
TCGGCGGAAGGGAAAGCGCCGCCGAAAGAGCCGGAGCCGCGCGTCGAGTGCGTCTTCGCCGAAACGGTGGTGGACGAGGGCGGCCGTGTCATCGAGGAGCGCGGCGGCGACGTGGCCGGCCCGAGCGGCGATCCGTTCATCGAGGAGACCCGGGCGGCGGTCTTCGAGTTCAGCGAGACGCTGCCCGACTTCACCTGCCGGCAGGTGACCACCAGGTATTCGAGCGGCTCGCGGGGCGAGAAGTGGAAGCGGCGGGACCGCATCGAGGCCGACGTCCTCTTCCTGCGCGGCCGCGAGCGTTACCAGAACATCCGCCGCAACGGCAAGCCGGTGAAGAAGGATCCCCGCTACAGCGGCTCCTGGTCGCTGGGCGAGTTCGGCACGCTGCTGCAAGATCTCTTCCACCCGCGCACCGCCGCGCAGTTCAAGCCCGCTGGAGAGGGCGAGATCGGCGGCCGGCCTGTGCGTATCTACAACTACAGGGTTGCGGCGCGAACCTCGCACTGGAAGGTGTCGTTCGAGGGCAACCTCCTGCAGCCGGCCTATGAAGGCTCGGTCTGGATCGATCCGGAGACGAAGCGCGTGCTGCGCGTGGAGATGAAGGCGGTCGAGATCCCGGCGAGCTACCCGCTCGACCGGATCGAGATGTCGTCCGAGTACGGCCCAGTACAGATCGGCGGCGGCGAGTACATCCTGATCACGCGCTCGATGAACCTCTCCTGCAAGCGCTACAGCGCCGCCTGCACGAAGAACGAGATCGAGTTCCTTGACTACCGCAAGTTCACCGCCGAATCGACGATCTCGACTGTGGACACGAACGTGACCTACGAGGGACAGGCTGAGGGAACCGAAGCTCCGCCGAACGAGCCGGAGAAGGAGAAAGAGCAGGACTGAACTTGACCTTGTTACGCACCTTTGCCGTGTTTTGCTGTCTCGGGGCCGTTGGCCTAGGTCAGCAGCAGAACGCATGTCCGGAAGGCTACATCCCCAATCCGGCAGACGCCGACGAGGACGCCCGGCCGCGGCTGAAACGAGGGACGGCGGTCCCGGCGCGCGAGGAGGGTGGCGAGAAGGGTGCCGGCGGGGTCGAGTGTGTCTACGTGGGAGAGGCGGCGGCCACAGTCAGCCCGGCGGGTTTCGGCGGACCGGCCACGATCCCCGAAGGCTGGGATGCCTTTCTGGTCGCCGTCCGCGACCGGCTCTTCGACCGGGAGCGGGACCTGCCGAACTATATTTGTGACCAGCGCACCGAGCGCTTCCGCGCCAGCTCGCGCAAGAACCCCAAGTGGCGGCGGCGCGACCGCATCACCGGCGAGCTGCTGTGGGTGAACCGCAAGGAGGCCTATCGCGGGCTGAAGCGCAACGGGAAGCCGCTGAAGACCGCTTCACCCATGGCCACCGGGATGTGGACCACGGGCGACTACGTCTCGATGCTGCTCAATATCTTCAGCCCCGGCGCCCGTACGGCCTTCCGGTTCGTGCGGAACGAAGCGTTCAATGGCCGGGACGCCCGCGTCTACGACTTCGCGGTGAAGCAGGAAAACTCCGGTTGGAAGCTCCTGTTCGGCGGCGAGCAGGTCTACCCCGCGTTCGAGGGAACGGTCTGGATCGACGACGACACGCTGGACGTGCTGCGGGCGGAGTTCCGCGCCAAAGACGTGCCGATCTCCTATCCGGAGGATGTGATGGAAGTGACCATCGACTACGCGCTGGTCCCGATTGGCGACAGTGAGCACTTGCTGCCAGTGCGGTCGGAAGCTCTCGGCTGCCAGCGCTGGGAGGAGCGCTGCACGCTGAACAAGACGGCCTACACGAACTACCGGATGTTTACGGTGGAATCGACAGTGATGGCGACCGACTCGACGATTACTTTCGAGGGGGCGGCGGAGGCGGAAAGCGCGGACGAAGCGAAGCCGGCTCCGGGCAAACCTGAGAAAAAATAGGGGCCGGCTGCGCCGTCGGTGGCTTTCTCCACCTTGAGCGCCCCGGCCCGTGCTCGGGCAAACGACTCGAACGAGCCCCGATCGGGCGAGCCGGAATCATTCACGGCGACTCGCAATCAGTCCGGTACGCTACATCGCTTTCACGAAAGACAAGTAGTCGATAGTCGGCTGCCGTTCCGCGTCCGCAGATTTCTTCTCCGCCTGGCCGTGGCCGGGGTCCAGCCCGCCGCCCGGAGGCCCGGTTTCGTCGTCATCTCGTGACTTGGCGTCTTCCGATCGAGGGGCGGCCGCAGCCTGAGGCGCCGGCTGCTCCTGAGCGCTTTCTTCCGGATCTACGGTGATGGCTTCTGCGGCGCGCTCCGCTTCAACTCCTTCGGCGCGGGATTGCGGCGGGACCTCGCCCGCCTTGTCCCGGCTCACCGGCGCTTCGCCAGAAATTTCGGCGGCGTGCTCCTCGGCCGGATCTTCCTCGGGGACCGCGGCCTCCGCCGGAGCCGAAGCTGCTTCACTGTCCGGCGTCGTGGTCCCATCAGCTGCGACGGCGGGGCCGGAGGCTCCCTCACCGACGGACGGCGAAACTGGCACGGGCTTAGCAGGCGGCTGAGGTTCGCCGGCGGTTTCGACCTCTTCCGCTTCGTGTTCTTGGCAGGCCTCTTCTTCTTGCTCTTGGGTCTCGTTCCCAGCCGCATCGTCTTGGGCGACCGGCTCCGAAGCCCGCGCATTCTCGGCGGGAGTTTCCGAGGTAGCTTCCTCGGGGGGCGCCGGCGCCGCGGCCGTTTCGGCTTCCGGTTCCTCTCCGGGTTCCGCCGTTTCCCGCCGGGCGCTTCCGGGCTGTGTCTCGGTCTTTTCTTGCTCGTCGGCCTCCGCCTCGGCGACAGCGGATTCCGAAATCTCTTGCATGTGGGCGACTTCCGCCGCGGGTTCCGCCTCGGGCGGCTGTTCGGACTCCATGTCCCTCAGGCCCGTTGAACCCGCCCGGATCCCTCCGGAGGGCTCCTCGGCCAGCGGCTCTTCCACGGTCTCCACGGTGGCGGCGCTCCCGGCATCCTCCGGGACTTCGGCTTCCTCCAAGGCGATGGGAATACGGTTCGATACAGCCCGTTCCACCGCATCCAGCGAGCGCGGGAAAGTATCGACAGGCTCCAGGACCGGCAGGTCGCGTTTGGCAGCACCCAGCTCCTCGAACTTGCGGGCGCTCACCAGAACGCGAGACTCCAGCGAGCCCACGGCGCGGTTGTAAACCGCGACCGTGCGCTGCAGGTTCTGTCCCACGCCGTCCATGTGGCGCGCGAAAACGCAAAGCCGCTCGTAAAGGCTCTTGCCCAGATCGCTAATCTTCTGGGCGTTCTCGGCGAGTTTCTCCTGCCGCCATCCATAGGCCACCGCCTTGAGGAGCGCGATGAGGGTGGTCGGCGTAGCGAGGATCACCCTGTGCTCGGCGCCGAACTCAAGCAACGATGGATCCTTCTGAAGGGCGGCGCTGTAGAACGCCTCGCCGGGCAGGAAGGCGACGACGAACTCCGGTGAACCGTCGAACTGGTCCCAGTAAGCCTTGCTGCTGAGGCGTTGCAGATGGGCGCGAACCTGGGCGGCGTGCTCGGCCAGTTTCGCTTCGCGGGTTTCCTCGTCCGGCGCGTCGAGGGCTTCCAGGTACGCCTTCAAGGACACCTTGGCGTCCACGATCACCCGCCGCTGGTTCGGCAAGTGCACGATCATGTCCGGGCGGAGGCGTCCGTCGGCGGTGTCCACGCTGGGCTGCTCTTCGAAGTCGCAATAGGGAACCATGCCGGCCAGCTCCACCACCCGGCGGAGCTGAACCTCGCCCCAGCGCCCCCGCACCGCGGGGGTCCGGAGCGCACTTACGAGGTTCGCCGTCTCGGCCTGCAGCCGGTTCTGCACTTCGAGCAGCGACTTCACCTGTTCCGAGATCCCCGCGAAGGCAGCGGCCCGGCTCTTCTCGATCTCCTGGAGGCTCTTGTCCATGCGGCCGAGAGATTCGCGCAGCGGGCGGATCATCTCGTCGATAGCTTTCTGCCGGCTCTCGAGATCCGAGCGAGCGCCCTCCTGGAACTTCTCGAGTGTTGCCTTCGCCAGATCGAGGAACGCCCGGTTGTTGCTTTGCAGGGCCTCGGCCGAGAGCGCTTTGAAGGACTCGGCGAGACGCTCGTGGGCCTCTTCGACCGCGGCGAGCTTCTCCTCGGCCACCTTGGCTTGCGACTCCCGTTCCGCCAGCTGCTTGCGGAGCTTCTCGAGCTCCGCCTTCAGGTCCTCACGGTCCTTGACAAGGTCGGCGATCCGGCTGTCTTTGCCATTGAGACGCTCGGTGAGCTTGTTCAGCTCGCCGACCAGTTCGCTCTTCGCCCGGGAGTATGCGCTATTGGCCTCCGACCTGAGCATTAGCCAGACGGCTACAGCGCCAAAGACAATACCTGCGGCAAGAGCCAGGAAAAACGTCAGTTGCTGTTCCACAGCACACCTCCAACACCGGCTGCCCAGACTATCGGCAGTCCTCGGCCAAAAGTGTAGATTCTCGTAGTACTTTTCTCCCGGGCGTACCTGTCATGAAACGAACGTGAGGACCGGCGGCCCCCCTCATTCCTCCCTTTCGCCCGGCCGTGGCAAACTCAAAATGACCGTTTAGTATGCGAGTCGCCCTGGATGCCACGCCGTTGACGGCTCCCCCCGGCGGAATCCGCCGCTACACGGCCGAGCTCTCGGCGGCCTTGGCCCGGGAATTCCCTGAGGACGACTTCCTGCTGGTTTCCGATCAGGACTTCGAAGCGCCCGCGGGGTTGCCGAACCTGCGGCGGGTCCAAAGCGCCCAGGGGCTGCTCCGGCGGCGCTGGTGGAGCCTCGGGCTCCCGGCCGTATTGCGGCGCGGAAAGGCAACTCTCTTTCACGGTACCGACTTCTCGGTCCCGTATGTGCACGTTCGTCCGGCCGTCATGACGGTCCACGACCTTTCTCCCTGGAAGCCAGGCATGGCGGAGACGGCTTCTCGCCGGGTGCGGCGGCGTACGCCCTGGTTGCTGCGGCTCGGCCTAGCGGACATGGTGATCACGCCGACCGAGGCGGTGCGCAGGGAGGTGATCGAGTTCTTCTCTCTTGACCCGGACCGTGTGTGCGCGGTGCCGCTGGCCGCTCCGCGCTGGCTTCGGAAAGTGGAGGACCGGCCGCTGGCTCGCCCGTTCATCCTTTACGTCGGCGCTCGCACAGGCAGAAAGAACATCGGAACATTGATCGATGCCTGGCGCGAGGTACGAAGCTGCCACCCCGTGGATCTCGTCCTCGCTGGACCAGCTGGAGCGGGATTCGAGCTGGTCCCGGAAGACGGCCTGCGGCTGGCGGGAGAGGTGCGGGATGAAGAATTGCAACAGCTCTACTCCACGGCTGTGCTTTTCGTCTACCCTTCTACGTATGAGGGTTTCGGACTGCCGGTGTTGGAGGCCATGCAGTGCGGACTCCCGGTGGTGGCTTCCCGGATCCCGGCGATACAAGAGGTTGCCGGGGAGGCGGCGGCGCTGGTGGATCCGAACGACAGAAAGGCGTGGGTGGAGGCATTGAGCGGGCTGCTCGGGGACGGGGATCGCCGGCGGGATCTGGCCGCCCGAGCCCGGGCCCGGGCGCGGCGTTTCTCCTGGTCGCGGACGGCCCGCGAAACGAGGGAAGTCTACGAGGAGGCGGTGCGGCGAGTTGGCCGGTAAGGAAGCGGCGCTAATCGTATGCCCGGAGTCTCCGTACCCGCCGGTGGGCGGCGGTCCGCTCCGGACGGCCTCCCTGGTGGAGTACCTGGCCGAACGCTACGTGCTGGACGCTGTCGTATTCCGGGCGCCGGGAGCAGCCGATCCGCGGGAAACGGCTCTCGAGAGCCGGACGCGGCGGGTTGTCGTCCTCGAGCTGCCGTATCACCGGCGCGGTGGGGCGGCCCGGGCCTGGCGCAACCTGTCGCGGCTCTGGCGGGGAGTCCCGCCGCTGGTGGACCGGTTCCGGGGCTTCGGCGAACAAATCAGAGCTTTCGCCGCGGGAGCCGACTACCGCGTGGCGGTCGTGGAGCACTTCTGGTGCGCGCCCTACGCCGCCGTGCTGCGGGCGCCGGGGCGACTTCTGGTGCTGGACCTCCACAATGTCGAGTCCGCTTTGCATGGCGGGTGCGGGGACGCCGAAACTTGGCCGCTGTCGGCTGTCCACCGGCGCTTCGCCCGGTTGTGCCGCCGTCTGGAGGAGCGTTGGCTCCCGGAGTTCTCGCTCGTGCTCACGGCGTCCCGCGCCGACGCCGAACGCGCGCAGCGTCTTGCGCCGGGAAGGCGTGTGGCCATCTACCCCAACACGATACCGTGGACGCCCCGGCCGGCGGCCATGCCGGGAAAGGACCCGGTGATCGTGTTCTCGGGGAATCTCGAGTACCATCCCAATACCGCCGCCGTGCGCTGGTTCCGGAAAAGAATCTGGCCCCGGCTGCGGGCCCGCCACCCGAAGCTTGTCTGGCGCCTCATCGGCAAGAATCCAGAGGCGGTAAGGCGATACGTCGCCGACGACCCGCGGATCGAGCTCGCCGGGCCTGTCGCCGACGCGGTCGCCGAGATCGCCTCGGCCACCGTGGCGGTGGCGCCGCTGCTGGCCGGCTCCGGCACCCGGGTAAAGATCCTCGAGGCGTGGGCGGCCGGCGTCCCGGTGGTTTCCACGCCGGTTGGGGCCGAAGGGCTCGAGGCGACTCCCGGCCGCGAGTTGCTTCTTGCCGGCGCCGCCGAGGAGTTCGCGGCGGCCGTGGAACGCCTGCTGGAGGACAAAAATCTCCGGCGAAGAATCGGGGAAGCAGGCCGTCTTTTCTACGAATCGCGCTATACTTGGGAATCTGGGCGGCAGGTATTGGAGCAGCTCGGGATATAGATTTGGTTCCGGGCTCTTCGCTGTCACAGTAGGGAGGAGTCTAACCTGCCTATTAATTACTCGCGTCCGCGCCAGGCCCTTGGCCTCTATACTTTATAGGAAACGCGCATGCGCTTCTCTGTTGATGCTCACGCGATCGGGCGGCACCTCACCGGGAACGAAGTCTACGTCAGAAACCTGTTGCGTGGATTCGCCGATCTGGACCACAACTCACATTTCATCGCTTACCTTTCAGAACCTGAGGCCGCGCGTGAGATTCCCGAGCGTTTCGAACGCCGCTATGTAGCGCCGAACCCGTTCCTGCGGTTGGGCTACGACCTCGCCAGCCAGTTGCGGAAGGACCAGCCGGATCTGATCCATGTGCAATACACCGCTCCTCTCGGCTGCCCGGTACCCATCGTGGTGAGCGTCCACGACATCAGCTTCGTTGAGCATCCTGAGTTCTTTCCTCTTCCGCGTGTGGCACAACTGCGCATCACCGTTGAGCGCACCGTCCGCCGCGCCGCCAAGGTACTGACCCCAAGCGAGTTTTCGCGTGACCAGATTATCCGGACTTATCACGTGGATCCGGAAAAAGTCAGGGTCGTGCCCAACGCCGTCTCTTCGGAGTTCCGGCCCAGGTCCCGCGAGCAGGCTGCCGCGTTCGTGCGGGAGCGCTTCGGCATTCCCGGACCGTTCATCCTGACGGTCGGGGATCTGCAGCCCAGGAAGAACCAGATCGGCCTGATCCAGGCATTCGAGGAGCTCCTCGCTTCCTATCCGGATCTTCAGCACCGTCTCGTCCTCGTCGGCAAAGAAGGCTGGAAAGGAGCCGAGGTGCGCCGCCGGGCGGGGCGGTCTCCGGTGGCCGATCGCATTCACTTCACGGGCTTCGTGAGCGACGAGGACTTGAAATGGCTCTATGCGGCCTGTGAGATTTTCGTCTTCCCCTCGTACTACGAAGGATTTGGGCTGCCCATTCTGGAGGCGATGGCGTCCGGCCGCGCCGTGGCCTGTTCGAAAGCCACCGCGGCGCCGGAAGTCGCCGACGCCTGCGCCATTTTATTCGATCCCGCTTCGACGCGTGACATGACGCTGGCGATGCGCGATCTCCTAATCGACGCCGAACTCCGGGCGCGGATCGAGCGTCTCGGCGTCCAGCGCGCGGCGAACTACAGTTGGCGGCGCACCGCCCAGAAAACCCTCGACGTTTATTATGAGATTGCCGCCCGGAAATCGGCTGCCAGATCGTTTACAGTAAAGTCGGTTCCGGTTTCCTGATGATGTGGAATTGGCTTTTGGCGCTTTCCCTGTTCGCTGCGCCCGCCCTCGGCCAGCACCCTCCCTTGCCCTTTCCGTCCGGCGAAGTTCTGAACTACAAGGTGAATTGGCCGAGCGGTTTGAGTTTGGGCGAGGCGAAGCTCACGGCGGAACGGGCCGAGCCCGACGAAGCGGGGCGGACGCAGTGGGCCTTCTCGTTCCACTTGGATGCCGCGATCCCCAGTTTCCGCGTTCTCGACCAGTACCAGGCGACGGCCGACGAGAACCTTTGCTCAATCCGGTTTTTGAAGAAAGCCGAGCACGGCCGGCGAAAGGCTAACGAGGAGATCACATTCGACCAGGAGGCTCATCGCGCCCGGCGTACGACGCTCGGCGGCGGAGGCTCTTCCACTGTCGAGATCCCCGAGTGCGGCCGTGACGCGCTGACGTTTTTCTACTACCTCCGTCGGGAGCTGTCCCGCGGGCGGATACCCCCTCCCCAGAAGGTGCTGTTCGGGGCCGTTTACGAGATTCGCTTCCAGCCCGCGGGCAGCCAGCGGGTGACCGTGCACGGGAAGCCCTACGAGGCCGACCAGCTCGCGGTGACGGTGAAAGGCCCGGCTTCCGAGGCGACGTTCCTGCTGTTGGTGGCCCGGGACGAGGCCCGGACGCCGGTGCGCGTCACGGTCCCGCTCGAGCCCGGCAGTTTCACCATGGAGCTAGCTTCGAAATGAGATGATGCGCCTGGCGTTTTTCTCCCCTCTGCCGCCTTCGAAGAGCGGAATCGCCGATTACTCGCACGCGCTTCTCGAGCACCTTCGGAACCACGCCGAGGTGGACGTCTTCGATGCCGCGCCGGACGCCTTCGATCCCGGCCGCTACGATCTTTGCATCTACCAGATCGGCAACAACGTCTGGCACGAGGGGGCCTACCGGGCGGCGCTAGCCCATCCCGGAATCGTCGTCCTTCACGAGGCGAACCTGCACCACTTGATCGCCGAGATCACCATCAAGCGAGGCGACTGGGACGCGTACCTTGAGGAAGCGGCATACGACGGCGGACCAGAAGCCCTCGAGCACGCCCGGCGGGCCAGGGCGCTGGAAGTGGGACCGGACTACTACGGCGTTCCGATGCTGCGCCGGGTGTTGGAGTCGGCCCGGGCGGTGATCGTCCATAGCCGGTTCGTGGAGGGCAAGGTGCGCGAGGCGGGCTTCGAGGGGCCCGTGGCTGTAATCCCCCACGGAGCTTGGTTGCCCCAAGCCGACCGCAACGCGTACCGGATGCGACTGGGGCTTGACGAAACCACGCCGCTCGTCGGCATCTTCGGTTTCCTCAAGCCGTACAAGCGGATCCCCGAGTGCCTCCGCGCTTTCCGGCGTCTGTTGCGCCTCGAACCGCGAGTGAAGATGATTCTCGCCGGCGAACCCCATCCCGAACTGGACATTCCAGCGCTGGTTTCTTCACTCGAGTTGGACGGCTCCGTCCGCCTGCTGGGGTTCGTACCGGAAGAGGACCTGAACGGCTTCATCGCCGCCTGCGACGTGGTGCTGAACCTGCGCTACCCGACGGTGGGCGAGACCTCGGGCACCCTGCTGCGGGCGCTGGGGCTGGGCCGGGCCGTGGTCGTTTCCGAGATAGGGGCGTTCGCTGAGCTTCCAGATGAAGTGTGTCTGAAAGCGCCCCCCGGCCCGGCCGAGGAGGATCTGATCTTCGAATATCTGAACCTCCTGATTTCGCGCGCCGGCGTTCGGCGGACGCTTGGCCGGAACGCCCGCCAGTGGGTGGAGAATCACTGCGCCTGGCCGAAAACGGCGCGGCAATACGCGGAATTCGCCGAAGCGGTAATTGGCGGGCGTCCCTGGCCGCCAGCGGCGGCGCCGGAACCGGAAGCGGCTAAGGAAGCCCCGGGAAAGGGGGACACGCCGGCGGAGGAGCCGGAGAAGAAACCGGGGCAGGAAGCCGTCCTCGGATGGTCCCCGCCGGACGATGGGGCGCGCAAATATATCGAAACGCACCTCGACCGCCTCACCAAAACATTGGCGATCATTCCGAAGGGCGGGCCGGAGGACCGGATCCTGGAGATGGGCGCCTACATGCAAATCACGCCGGCGCTACGTTTCGAACTGGGCTACGGGGAGGTCCGGGGTTGCTACTACGGGCCGGCGGGCCAGCAGGACTTCAAGGAGGTCACGGCGAGCGACGGGCGCAAGTTCACCTGCGTCATCGACCTTTTCGACGCCGAGCGGGATCCTTTCCCCTACCCTGACGAACACTTTGCGACCGTGCTCTGTTGTGAGCTCATCGAGCACCTGCAGCGCGATCCCATGCACATGATGGCGGAGATCAACCGCATCCTGCGGCCGGGCGGCCACGTCGTGCTCACGACGCCAAACATCGCCTCGCTGCGAGCCATCGCCGCGGTTCTGCTCGGTTATCATCCGGGGCTGTTCCCGGCCTATCTCCGGCCGCGAGAGGGCAAAGAGGAACTCGGTGGCGCTCGCCATGCCCGCGAATACACCGCGAAAGAAGTCGCCCGGCTGCTGATCGAGGCCGGCTTCGAGATCGAGCGGATCGAGACCGGCCCTTTTCGCGAGCAGCCCCGGCCGGAGCACTACTGGGTGCGGCACCTGCTCGAGCGCTACAACCTGGAGACTGACCTTCGCGGGGAGGGCATCTACGCCGTGGGCCGCAAAACGGGCCCCGTGCGCGTCCGCTACCCGGACTGGCTCTACGACGGATGAAGGCCCGGTTCCAGGACGTGCGCTGCTCTCTCGACGCCGGCCGGCGGCGGCTGGACCTGAGATTCGCCGTGGAGAATCGCTCCAGGGAGGCTTGGTCCGCCGAGGACGTGCATCTGGGCTGGCAACTGTTCGATCCGGACTCGGGGCTATTTATCGCGGAAGGGGAATGGCAAAGGCTGCCCGAAGAGATCGGGGCCGGGGAAAGGGGCGCTTTCGAGCTCAGCGTCGAGCTTCCGCCGGAGAAAGGCCGCTATCACGTCTACGTCTCGCTGCTGAACCGCGACAGCGGCTGGTTTTACGCCCGTGGCTCCGAGTTCCTATTGATCGAGTGCCTCGTGGCCGGTGGGCGCGCTTCGCTGGTCGAATGCCGGCCGGCGACGCTCGCCTCGTTGCGCCGCCGGCGGATGGGCAAGGCGGCCCGCAGGGCTTTCGTCTACCCATTCCGCACCATTGTTTCGAACTCCTCCCTGATCCGCTCCATGGTCCGCCGCGATATCGCCTCCCGCTACCGCGGCTCCATCGGCGACGTGGCCTGGACCGTGCTGAATCCGCTGCTGCTGATGGCGACGTACTTCTTTGTTTTCGGCATTGTCTTGCGGACTCGGTTCGGCGGTGACCCTTCCCGGGCAGGCTTCGCCCTCTACTTCCTGGCCGGAATGCTCCCGTGGCTGCCCTTTTCCGAAGCGGCCGCGCGGGCGCCGGGCATCGTGCTCGAATACCGGAACTTCGTCAAGAAGCTCGTCTTCCCCATCGAGATCTTGCCGGTGAACCTGGCCATCGCCGGCTTGGTGACACAGGGGTTCGCCCTCGGGGTGTTTGCGGTGTTCCTCGTCGCCGCCCGCGGCGGCGTTCCGCTCACGGCGCTGTGGCTGCCGGTGTTGATCGTTCCCCAATTTTTGTTCACGCTGGGGATCGCCTGGCTGTTCGCTGCGGCGGGGGTCTTTGTCCGGGATCTCGGGCAAGTGATTGGGTATCTGCTGACCTTATGGTTCTTTTTGACGCCCATCTGCTACCCGGAGGCCTCTCTGCCTCCCGCTGCCGTGCCGTTGTTGGCGCATAATCCGATTTACATCCTCGTCAGCGGCTTCCGGGCATGCCTGCTCGAGGGGACGGCCCCGGCGGCGGGACCTACCGTGGAGCTGTGGCTGGTCGCGGGGGCGGCCTTCGTTCTGGGCCACGCCTTCTTCTACCGGCTGCGGCGCTCCTTCGCCGACGTGCTGTGAGGGGGCGCCGGAAACGGGGATGACCGGATCGGCCCTCACTCCGCCTCGGTCGCCCGCCATTCGCGTCGGCCCAGCTCGGAGAAGACTAGAGCGGCCCCGCCGGTGATGCCGGTGCGATCCTTCACCTGCTGGACGACGATGGGCACGTGGCGCTGCAGCAGGCCCTCGCTCCGCCACCAGACCTCGCGGCGCAGCGGCTCGAGCAGCGCGTCGCCGGCCTCGACGATCTGGCCGCCGAGGATGACGACTTCTGGATCGAGTACGTGCAGCAGCCCGGCGATGGCGGCTCCCAGGTGTCGGATGGCGCGGTCGATGATGGTGCGCGCCGCCTTGTCGCCCCGGGCGGCGTGCTCGAAGACGTCCTTGCAGGTGACCTCGCCGGGGCGGTCACGGAACTCGTCGGTGAGCGAGGAGACGCAGCCATTGTGGACGACGCGGAAGGCTTCGCTCTCGATGGCGTCGGCCGAGAAGAGGCTCTCGATGCAGCCGTGGTTGCCGCAGATGCACATCGGCCCGTCGGTCATCGTCGTCACGTGGCCCAGATGGCCCGCCACGCCGGCCACGCCGCGCACCATCCGCCCGTTGGCCACGACGGCCCCACCGACGCCGGTGCCCAGCGTCAGCATGATGGCGTCGCGCTTGCCCCGGGCCGCGCCCCAGACCATCTCGCCCACCATCGCCACCTTGGCGTCGTTGTCGGCGTAGACGGGTCCGCGGATGGGGATCAGGTCGCGCAGGTATTCACCTTCGAGCGGCCGCAGCAGCCCGGGGAGCACGTTGATCCGCGTAGTCTCGTAATCGACCACGCCTTTGCAAGCGACGCCCGCCCCCACGACGCCTGGAGCCTCCGGCCCCAGCGCTTCGATCAGCTTGCCCACTGCGGCGCGGAATTCAGCCGGGACGATCGGCGTCTCGACGGCCTCTTGCCGCACGATCTTGCCGCTGTCGTTGACCAGTCCCGCTTTGATCCGCGTGCCGCCGATGTCGAGTCCAAGTGCCAGCATCACCGGCCAGTATATCCGAAGGCCGGCGAGGGTCCGCGAACGCGGGCGGACGGACGCAGCGCTTCAATGCTACAGGGCCAGATGCGCGTCCAGGCGCTCGTTCGAGGCGATCATCTCGTCCCAGGTGACCGGCTCGCGCTTGTAGGCGGCCATGCGCCCCAACACCGCCGTCAGGTTCGACTCGACGCTCACCGGAGCGTTGTTCACCGGCTTCCCCTCGCGCACGGCGGCGGCGAAGTTCTTCACGTTCGTCGAGGTGCCGATGTGCATCGTATTGCCCTGCTCACCCTCCCACGGGTGGTCGCCGGTGATCCGCACCACGCCGCGGTAGTGCGAGTCCACCGTGCCGAGCGAGCCGTAGAACCGCATGCAGAGGTCGTGGTAGCCCTTGATGAACTGGCCCGAGGAGAAATCCACCTTGACGCCGTCCGGGTAGTCGTACTGGACAATAAAGTGGTCCCAGCAGTCGCCCACGTCGGTGCGGGCCTTGCGGCCGCCCGTGCCCACGGCGCGCACCGGATGGGTGTTCGCGTACCAGTTGGCCACGTCGAGCACATGGATGTTCTGCTCGACGATGATGTCGCCCGAAAGCGCTTTGTCGAAGACCCAGTTGCGCAGGCGGTTCTGCTCGGGCGAAAGATGCGGGAGGCCCTTCGGCCGCAGCCGGCCGGCGTGATAGTAAATGTGCCCGAAGACCAGCTCGCCGATGTCGCCCCGGTGTACGCGTTCGGCGGCCTGTTGGAAGGCAGGCTGGGCGCGCGTCTGGAAATCGACCAGGAGGCTGAGCTTTTTCTGGGTCGCCAGGCGTCCGGTGGCAAGGAAGTCCAGACACCCTGCCACATCCACGGCGATGGGCTTGGCGACGTAGACATGCTTGCCGGCGTCGATGGCCGCCCGCGTCTGCTCCGGATGCCAATAAGGCGGGCTGGTCACGACGACGGCGTCGATGTCGGTCTCGACAAGATCTTCGTAGCCCTCCAAGCCCGTGAACGTGCGGGGCGAGGAGAGGCTCAGCTTCTTGCGGATGGCGTCGAGGCGGTCCTCGAACGGGTCATGCAGCGCCGCGATCCGGGCGCCGACGTACTCCTGGAACATCCCGCCTACATAGTTGCCGCGGCCGCCGCAGCCGATGATGCCGATCGATAGGGCAGAGTTGGCTTGGTAGCCGAAAACAGTGGCGGGTTTCAGGATCAGCAGACCCGAAGCCGCCTTCAGGAAGGTGCGTCGTTTCTCGATGTCCGGCATAGCTGGAATTATATGCCCGGCGCCCACCGGACAGAAGTCTCGTCGTCTGCCAATTGATCTTGGGTTGCGGAATAATAGTGGCATGAAGCGGTGCCGCATCTGGCTGGTGCTGGCGGCCGTCTTGGCCGGTCCGCTCCTTGCCCAGGTGGCGCTGGTGCGCAAGCCAGCAAAGGGAAGAGTGCTCGTGGCTAGCAAGAGCCTCGGCGATCCGAACTTCCTTCACACCGTGGTGCTGCTTGCCCATTACGACGAGGAGGGCGCCATGGGGGTGATCCTCAACCGGCCCACCGACGCTCCGCTGCGCCGCATGTTCCCCCGCGCCGAGCCTCTCAAGGACCGGGACGACCCGCTGTACGAAGGTGGGCCCGTGATGCCTACCGGCGCGGTTGCGCTGGTACGTTTCGACGAGAAGCCGGAGGAAGGCGCCAAGTTTATCCGCGATGACATCTACCTGGTTGGCGACCTCCAGCTTCTCGAAAAGGCCGTCAACGAGGGAAAAGGGCCGCTCGAGCTGCGCGTCTACCTGGGCTACGCCGGCTGGGGACCGGGCCAGTTGGACCGCGAGATCGCCATGGGCGCTTGGCACGTCTTCGAGGTAGATCTCGCTACCATCTTCGACCCGGTGCCGGAAACCCTCTGGCGGCGCTTGATCCGTAAGGTGACCGAGCGGATCGTGTGGCTACGCGTTCCGATCGCTCCCGCGGACTGAATTCCGCCCGGGGAGTCGCGTCCAACCGGACCCAAGAATCGCCGCCCGACCTCGATTTCAGGGATTGACGTCCAAAAAAGGGGGGTAAAATCGGGGTGGAGGAGAAGGCAATCCCGGACTCGCGGAGCAGCTGCATCCTCCAGCGGATTTTGGGACAAAGACCGGTCGATTGCCGATTTTCGCACTAGCATTAGCAGTTCAAAACGGAGGGAGGCAATGGCGAAAGCGAGATTCGGCAGAGCAGTCGGCCGCGCGGGCTTCCGGCTGTTCGCAGCCATTCTCGTGATCCCGGCTTGGGCCGCAGAAACTGACTGGACCCCATTCACCGCCACGCGGGTGTCGCGGATCGAGCTCAAGGATGCCGGCCGCGCGTCTACGTTCGTTGAGACGGTGGCCGCGCGCAGCGACGGGTCGTGGGCCGAGTGGCGGCAACGCATAGACGGAAAGCCGGCCAATCTACGGCTGGTGGCGGATCTCAAAGCCGGCACCTGGACGGTGATCGACGGCAAGACGAAGTCGATCACCACCTACGAGCGTCCCCGGTGGAGCCTGGAGCGAACGCTCGGCTACCGCCGCGGCGGCTGCGAGAAGCCGCTCCGCGGAAAGGTCATCGAGCCGTGGCACAAGGTTTCTGAGAAGATCGCCGGCTATGAAGTGGAAAAGGCTGTCGTCGAATTGGAGCTGCAGGACGGCTCGCCGTTCGGCGAGAAGATGAGGCTCGAACTCTGGCGGGCGCCGGCGTTGAGCTGCGCGGAACTTCGCGTCGTGCAGTCGAACATTGGACCGAGCGGTGAGGTCTTGCTCACGGACCGCCGCGAGTTGACCGCGATCACGCCGGGCGAGCCGGACCCGGCCTTCTTCGAGATCCCCAGCGGCTACACCGAGCGTTCCCCGGGCGAGGTCTTCGCCGAAGCGGCGCGGCTCGAAGGCGAGGAGTACACCGGCCCCGCGCCCGGCGTGCCCTGGCTGATCGAGGTCTACCGGCGGAACCAGGAGAAAGAGTAACCGCGGCCACCAGTGCGCGCGGGATGTTCGCCCCTGTCGGCAGAGGGATTTCCACGCCTGGACTTCAGGCCAGGCCGAGTTCCCTCCGCATCGCACGCACCCCTTCCACCATGTTCCGCAGTTTCTGCCGCGCCGCCCAGCGGGCTGTCTGAGACAGTCCACAATCGGGGGCGAGCGAGAGCCGCTCGGGGGGAGCGTATTTCAAACATAGCCGTACCCGTTCGACGATGTCCTCCACCGTCTCGATGTAGTAACTCTTCACATCGACGATGCCCACGGCGACGTCCTTGACGCGGGCGATCTCACCGATGATCTCGATCTCAGCGAACTCGCGGTTGGCCATCTCCACGTGGATCTCGTCCACGTCCAGCTCCAGGAAGGCCGGGAACATCGGCGCGTAGCGGCGCTTGCCCACCGGATGGCCCTTGTAGTTGCCGAAGCAGAGGTGCGTGGAGAGGCGGCAACGGTCGGCCACCGGCTCGACGGTGCGGTTGAAGATATCAACGAAGCGCCTGGGATCCTCGCGGTGGGCGTAGCAGGACATCGAGGGCTCATCGACGGTGATCTCGCGGCAGCCGGCCTCGGCCAGAGCGGTGAGCTCGCGCTGGACGATGGGCAGCAGCGCCTCGGTGATCGCCCAGCGGTCCGGGTAGCGATTGTTGGGGATTAGCCGGCCGCTTAGCGTGTACGGGCCGGGGACGCTCGCCTTGAGCGCCGGACCGGGCGGGGCCAGCCGCTGGAGCCGCTGGAACTCTTCGACCGCGCCCAGGCCGCGCGGCGCGCACAGTTCTCCAACGATGCGGTGGCGTCCGCGCTGGTCGTGGGCCGGCGGGCCGAAACGCCGCGGCGGCGCTTCTTCCAGTTCGATCCCGGTCAGGTAACCGTAGAACGACAGGTTGAAGTCCAGCCGCGTCTGCTCGCCGTCGGTGATCACGTCGAGCCCGGCGGCCACCTGGTCGTGGATGGCGCAGACGACAGCGTCGTCCTGCGCCTCGCGGATGTCGTCCGGCCCGAACTCGTCGAGGTGGGCGGAGGCGAACTCGAGCCACCCGGGGAACGGGTACGATCCGACGACGGTGGTGCGTAAGGGAGTCTGTCGCATGGCGTCCGGTTTCCTGCGATTAGACCACAATGCGGGCCGCCCCGGGGGAGCGGATCAGGCCTCGCTTCCCGCCGGTTCTTTCCCCTTCTGCGTCTTGCGAAGTGAATACGGATGAGAAACCGGCCGCGGTGTGCCACACTGTTTCGTTTGGCGGACGTGATCGAAGTTCTCGTCATCTTCGGCACCCGGCCCGAGGCGATCAAGCTCTGCCCCGTGGTGCGCGCCCTTCGGCAGGGGGCGGAGAGGTTCCGCACTCGCGTCTGCGTCACCGCCCAGCACCGCGAGCTGCTGGACCAGGTACTCGACGTTTTCGCCGTCCGGCCCGACTACGATCTCGACCTTATGCGGCCTGGGCAGACGCTGGCCGCCACCACCGCCCGGATCTTCTCCGGTCTCGAACCGGTGCTCGCCGAGACGAAGCCCGATATCGTGCTCGTTCAGGGCGACACGACGACGACCTTTTGCGGGGCCGTGAGCGCTTTCTACCAGCGGATCCCGGTAGGACACGTCGAGGCCGGCCTGCGCACCGGAGACCTGCAGCAGCCGTTCCCCGAGGAGTTCAACCGTCTGGTGACGACGCGCGTCGCCGACCTGCACTTCGCCCCCACCGAGCGCGCCGCCCAGAACCTTCGCCGCGAAGGCGTTCCGGAGGAACGGATCCACGTGACGGGCAACACCAGCATCGACGCAGTGCTCTACATCGCCGGGGAACTGGCTGCGGGCCGGGTGACGCCGCCCCGGTCGGTGGAACTCGCCGGGGACGGGCCGCTGGTGGTCGCCACGGCCCACCGGCGGGAGAGCTTCGGCGCTGGCTTGGAGGGCATCCTGCAGGCGCTGGGGCGTCTGGCGTCCGAGGGGGCGCGGGTAGCGTTCCTCGTCCATCCCAATCCCAACGTGCGGCGGGCAGTCGAGCGGGTTCTGGCGGGTTCCTCCGTCACGCTGCTCGATCCGCTGGACTATGTCTCCTTCGTAGACCTGATGCGGCGGGCGGACCTGCTGATCACCGATTCGGGCGGGATTCAGGAAGAGGGACCGGCTCTGGGTAAGCCGGTGTTGGTGGCCCGGGAGAAGACCGAGCGGCCCGAGGCCGTCGAAGCGGGCGGCGCGGTGCTGGTCGGCGTGGATACGGAACGGATCTACGGCGAGGGGGTTTCGATCCTGAAAGGGGCCGGGCGGCCGGCGGCCGGTCACAACCCGTTCGGGGACGGCCGGGCGTCGGTGCGGATCGCCGCTGCAATCGACTCATTCTTCGCCACTTAGTCGCCCTGGAGCCAGTGGGCGCGAACCGGTTCCGAAGCTGCCGCATGCACGGATTCCCAACGGCCGCCGACTATAATCCCTGGTGAAGAGCCGGAGCGTTTGTGCACCCGGCTCGATTCTTTTCCGGCGGCTCCGCCGGCTCGACCCCAAGGAATCCGGATGAGCTCTGAACAGGTCTTCGAATCACCTCTGGCCGCCGCCCTCGGTCGCCGCGTGATCGGCCAGCAGCGGGCGATCGGGACGATTGTTCCCTACGTGCACATGTACGAAGCGGGCCTTTCGCCTGAGGGGCGCCCCGCGGGCGTCTTCTTGCTGCTGGGACCGACGGGCACGGGCAAGACCCGGACCGTGGAGGCTTTGGCGGCCGAACTGCACGGCGACGAGCGGTCGCTACTGCGAATCGATTGCGGCGAGTTCCAGATGGAGCACGAGGTGGCCAAGCTCATCGGCGCGCCGCCGGGGTATCTGGGGCACCGGGAGACCCATCCGATGATCAGCCAGCAAAAGCTCGACGCCGCCACCAGCGAGCGCTCGAAGCTCGCTCTGGTGCTCTTCGACGAGATCGAGAAGGCTGCGCCCTCGCTCACCCGGCTGCTGCTCGGCGTGCTGGACCGCGCCACGCTGCACCTGGGCGACAATACGGTGGTCGATTTTACCGACAGCCTCGTCTTCCTGACCAGTAACCTCGGCGCTCGCGAGATTCTGGGGCGCATCCGCCCTCGCTTCGGCCTGCATCCCCGCGGGGCCGGCTCGGACCCGAAACTGCACGCAAAACTGGAACGGGCGGCGATGAGCGCCGTCCGGCGGCACTTCTCCCCTGAGTTCGTCAACCGCATCGACGCTGTCATTACCTACGAGCCGCTGAGCGCCGAGACCCTTCGGTCGATTCTGGACCAGCAGCTTCGAGAGTTGCAGCTTCACATCCGGAAGCGCCTCGGCGGCCGGGCTTTCACTGTTACGGTGACCGAAGCTGCACGCAACTTCCTGCTCGAGCAAGGCACGAGCGCCGAGTTCGGAGCCCGGGAGCTGAAGCGCACCATCCACCGCTGTCTCGTACAGCCGCTGGCAGCCCTCCACGTTTCCGGCGAGATCCGGCCGGGAGGGGCCGTACTGGCGGATTGGGACGGCGTTTCCCACCGCCTCTCCATCGCCCCCCAGACCCGCCGGCCGAAACTTCAGCACCTCTCCGTTCCCGCGAAGGCTGGCGAGGACGGCTCTCGTCTGTTTGGCGTCCCCGCCTGACAGGCGTCTGCGGAAGCCGCCGTCCCGAGCCCGCGGATTGGCAGCCGCCGTGCAACAGTCTTTAAGCGCGAATGGCGGAATCGAGAAAACACAGGGGCATAGACGGGAAGCCGTGAACAAATTACACACCGCAGCCCTGAAATTTTTACAAGGGTGGCGAGGGTTCGCTCGCCGGCGGGCTCCTGTTCACGTTTCGTGTTCCGCGATTCGGTTTCTCTCTCCCGCAGCCGCAAGCTTATCGTCTGTGACGTTCTCCTCACAGGCGATAGATGAGGGTTCCTCTCCTCCGTAACCCTCATCATCTTCAAGGGGGTACGGCGGTTCCGGCCGCCGTACCTCCGCCGCCAACGCAATCCCTTCGATACGGCCTCTCCGGGAATCAGCGCGACGTCCGTTCCAGGTCCGCAGCCAGCAACTCTGCGCGTTGTAACAAGTTACGTGCTGTGACCAGGTCGCTCTTCCGAGTCTCCGCCACCTGGCGAAGGAACGCCCGCACCCGGTTCAGCACGAGCGTCTGCTCCTCTGTCAGCGGACGGCCTTCAACTTTCTTCAGGATTTGGTGAACCCGGACGAGGCCGTCATCGATCTCCTTCGAGTAAGCCCACCGCTCCTCATCTGTGAGTAGTTGTGTCAGCCTCGGTGGGATCCGAGGTTTAGCCGGAGCAGGCTCAGCCGGGAGAGCCTGTTCCTCGGCGGTTTCTTTCTCCTCCCGCGCCGCCTTCGGGCGTACGCGCTTCGGTTTGGGCGGGGGAGCGGGCACCGTGTCGGTTTCCGTTACCGGCGCCACGCCGGGCGCAGGAGCCGCGGGGCGGATTTCCGGCGGCGGCGGCAACTCGGCGGCCCGCGCTGGCGGGGCCGGTGGCTTTTCCTGCTGGACCGCCGTTTCCGGCACCGGCAGAAGCACTTCTGCCCCCGGAACCTTCTTGCGGCGGATGCGGCATCCCGCAGGGACCAATACGAGCAACAGTAAGAAGGCTCCGATAATGCGACGAATCGACCCGCTCATGCGCGCTCCATCCTGGGCTGTTCCGTGGAAGCAGCGCGGTCTGCCGGCTCTTGCGCTGTCACTTCTTCGGCCGCGGGTACGCGGATGCGGAACGTTGTGCCCCGGCCTACTTCGCTCGTGAAATCGATCGTCCCGTTGTGCAGGTGAATCACCCGGAACGTCATCGCCAGACCAATGCCCGTCCCGCCAGGCTTGGTCGTGAAATAGAGGTTGAATATCTTGTCCCGGAGTTCTTCCGGGATTCCGGGACCCTGATCGGTGACTAGGAGTTCATGATCCTCGCTTCCCCGGCGCAACCGCAACTCCAGGCGTCCTCCCTTCGGCATCGCCTCAATCCCGTTCATTACGACGTTCAGCACCGCCTGTTTGAGCAGATCTTGGTCGGCTTCTACCATAGTCGGGCCGCCGTCGGCCTGAAAGTCGATTTGGACGCCGGCCTTTTTGGCCTCCGGGGTGACCAGCACTGTCACCTCCCGAACCAGCTCAGTGAAGTTCACGCTGCTGAGTTTCAGCTCCACTGGCCGGGTGAAGTCCAGGAAAGTCTTGACCACACGGTCCAGCCGTCCGATCTCCCTTTCGATCACGTCCAGTTCCGGGCTGACGGTGTTCACGCCGGCGAGTTTCGCCTTCAAGATCTCCAGATGCAGGGCGATGGCGTTCAGTGGGTTCTTGATTTCATGGGCCACGCCGCCGGTGAGGCGCCCGATGGCCGTAAGTCGCGTGGATACATCGATTTGACTCTGAAGCCGCCGCCGCGACTCCACGTCGCGCAGCGTGATCAGCGTGCCGAGCTGGTGCAGGCCGGGCAGGTTCTCGAGCAACTCCACGCTCACCAAGAGCCTAGCCGGGGGCAGGCCAGGCCGCTCGATGATGGCCGGCCGGTCCCGGAACGGCGTCCGGCGCTCCAAGGCCGCCTCGATCGCCGCGCCGAGCCCGGTGTCCGGGGGGAATATTTCCGACAGTTCCCGCCCGATCATTTCCTCGCGCCGGCGGCCGAGGATCCGTTCGGCGGGCTGGCCCGCCAGAACGAGTCTCCGGTCCGGATCGAACATGAGCACGGCGGCTTCCAGGCTCGCCAGAAGTTGATTCAGATTCCCGCGCAACTGCAGCGCGTCGCGGAACTGTTCGCTCAGCAGGTTCAGTTTCGAGCTCACCGCGGCGATTTCTTCCGACTCCCGGCCGCTGGTCGCCGTGGCGCTGGCGAAATCCCCAGCGGTCAGGTAGTCGATCCGTTCGGCCAGGCGGTTCAACGCCCGCAGGACCATGTTCGAGAACAGCACGGCCAGCATCATCGCTGCGAGCAGCGATAGCGCCGAAGTCAGCGCCAGGCTGTTGACCTGCGGCATCAGCGCGTTGCGTAGCAGCACGGAGGAAATGATCACCCGGATCGTGAACAGCGGACGTTCCATCCCCTGGATCCCCAAGGGCACGGTAACGCAGTACTCGCGCGTGGAAGCCATCACCTCGAACAAGCGGTCCCACAGCGGCCGCACGTTCCATTGCGCAAAGTCGGGAAGCGAGCGATAGGTCAGCCGGGCGCTGGAGGGGTTTGACGAAGCGAGAATGCGTCCCAGCCGGTCACAAACCTGAATCTCCACCGCCACGTCAGCGGTGGCCAGCAGCCGCGCCAGCAGCTCCGATATGGAGGGGTCCGACGCCACCGCCCGCGTCCAAAGCTCGATCGTGGCGTCGAGATCGGCAGGAGGGGGATCGGCTAGCCTCACTTCCTGGGCGAGCCGGTCAGCGAGCAGGTTGCTCACCTGAGAAGCGATGGACTCGGAGCGCTGCAGCGCCTGGCGGAAATCGGCCTCGGCGGTCACGCGCAGCGTGGCCAAGAACTGCACCGTGACCATCACCGTCACCAGGGCGATGATGCTGATTCGAAGCCGTTTGCGCAGCGAAACACGCCGATGCCGCCACCGGCGGAACCGTTCTTTCCAACGCCCGGGAGAGAATAGCGCTGCGGGTAGCCGCACCTTTACCCGCGGAAACCCAGTCCCAATGCTCAGTCGGCGCGCCCCAGCGGGGCCCGCGTTCTCTGGCGGCGGGCGTTTCCGGCCAAGTCGGCTCATCGTTTCTTCGGCGAGGTGGCGCCGTATTCCTTGAGTTTGTTGAACAACGTCTTCAGGCTGATGCCCAGGATCTCCGCCGCTTTCGTCTTGTTGTTGTTCGTGTGCTCCAGAGTGGACAGGATGAGGAGTTTCTCCGCCTCGGCCACTGTCGAACCCACGGGGATCGTGACCCTTCCCGGACTGTCGGCGGTTCCCGCCGGTCGCGCCAGAGCCGGCGAGCCGAAGCCCGGCGGGAGGTGAGCGGGCAAGATGCAGCCTTCTCCGGCCAGGATCGCCGCCCGTTCCAGCACATTTCGGAGCTCCCTCACGTTGCCGGGCCAGTCGTAGGCGCGGAACATCTCCATTACCTCATCGGCGACGCCTGTGACACGGCTCTGGTTCTTTCGGTTCAAGTCGGCCAGAAGGGCCTCAACGAGTTGCGGAAGATCCTCCAAACGTTCCCGCAACGGCGGGAGATTGATATGAAACACGTTGAGCCGGTAATACAGATCCTCGCGCAGGCGTCCCTCCGACAGCGCCTCCTCCAGCGGCCGGTTTGTGGCGGCGATGATCCGGACATCGACCTCGAATTCGGTCTTGCCGCCTAGGCGGCGCACCTTCGAGTCTTCCAAGACCCGGAGAAGTTTCGCCTGGGTCCCCACCGGCATCTCGGCGATCTCGTCGAGGAAGAGCGTGCCCCCCTGGGCGAGCTCGAAACAGCCCCCACGGCGCTCCACCGCCCCGGTGAAGGCCCCTTTCTCATGGCCGAACAGCTCGCTTTCCATGAGCGTCTCTGGCAGGGCAGCGCAATTGATGGCGACGAACGGGCCGTTCGCCCGCGGACTGAGATCGTGCACGGCCCGGGCTGTCAGCTCCTTACCAGTGCCGCTTTCGCCCGTAATCAACACCGCCGCCCGGCTCGGCGCCACCTGCCGGATCAAGGAGTAGACCTCCTGCATCGGCTTCGATCCGCCCACCAGATCCCGCAACACGCCTTGGTAGCTGAGCTGGCGCTCGAGGCGCTCCCGCTCCTCGGCTAATCGGCTCTGGGAGGCGGCCCTTTCCAGGAGAACCTTCAACACCCCAGCCTTGATGGGCTTCTCCAGGAACCAGAAGGCCCCGAGATCGTGGATTGTGGCGATGGCGTTCTCGATATTTCCGAACGCCGTGAGCACGATCGACGTGACCTGGCTGCCGCGGTCGGCGAGCCGCCGCAGGAGCTCGAAGCCGTCCACTCGCGGCATCATCAGGTCGGTGATCAGGATGTGCGGCTCGAACTCCGGCAGTTTGTCCAGCGCTTCCTGGCCGTCGCGGGCCGTCTCGGTGATGAAACCCCAGGCCGCGACCATGCTGGCGAGTCCCCGCCGCTGGTTTTCCTCGTCATCGACGATCAGCACGCGGGTCCGGTGGAGTTCCGGCTTCGCCATACCCGTCAGTCTACTATCCCGTCGTCGAGTTTCGAATCCAATAGCCACCGTCGTGCATCTAGCAATTTGGATTCCAGGCGGCCGGCGCCTGGCGTACGGCCGCCGCGTTGCAAAGAAGCGCTTTCGGCGGGTTCCAGGGGGCCGGGTCGCGCCTGTCCCGGACGGCCGCTCTCCGGACCCGCAGATGCCGCGAGTCTGCACATGAGGAGCTAAGGAAATGAAAGGTGATCCGAAAGTAATCGACGCCCTGAACGAAGTGCTGAAGGCGGAGCTCACCGCCATCAGCCAGTACTTTCTCCATGCCGAAATGATGGAGAACTGGGGCTACAAGAAGCTGGCGGCGCTGACTAAGCGTGAATCCATCGACGAAATGAAGCACGCCGAGGCCGTGATCGAGCGGATTCTCTTCCTGGATGGCGTGCCGAAAATGGACGAGCTGTTCCCGCTCCGCGTGGGACAGTCCGTCAAGCAGCAGATCGAGAACGACTTGGCGCTGGAGCTGGAAGCCGTCCCGCGCTTGAACCGTTGCATCAACATCGCCGTCGAAGCCGGCGACAACGGTTCGCGGGAGCTTTTCGAAGAGATCCTCGAGGACGAGGAAGAGCACGTGGACTTCCTTGAAGCGCAGCTCCACATGATCGCGGAAATGGGCTACGACAACTACCTCGCCCAGCAGATGGACGGGAACGACTGAGTTTCCGGTCAGCCGAAACCAGTACATCGTTGGCTTGCCTCCACCCTGCGCCGCCCTGACGGCTCAGGGTTTTTCTTTCGCCGAGAGGCCCAACGGGGGCGCTCCAGGGCGGAGACGCCGGCCCCCCGGGCTGCGTCATAATCTACCCATGGCGGACTCCACGCGGTCTGCTCGAGGAGGATGACTGGAGGCCATGACGAAACTCGCTGCGCTGGGCTTGGTTCTGACAATGTCGGTCGGGGGGCAAACTTACGACCTGTTGCTCGACAACGGCCGGGTGATCGATCCGAAAAGCGGCATCGACGCAGTCCGGGACGTCGCCATCCGTGACGGCAAGATCGCCGCCGTCGAGCCGGACATCCCTACCGCCGAGGCCAAGCAAGCAATCGATGTTTCCGGTCTCATCGTCACCCCGGGGCTGGTGGACATCCACACCCACGTCTTCCACACCACGAATATTCCCGACGCCTGGGCCGGCGACAACAGCGTGGACCCGGACTCCTTCAGTTTCCGCACTGGCGTAACGGCTATGGCCGATGCGGGCTCGGCCGGCTGGCGCAACTTCGAGTTCTTCCGGACCACCGTGATCGACCGGGCCGAAACACGGGTCTTCGCCTTCATCAACATCGCCGGGCTCGGGATGGTGAGCAACATGGTCGAACAGGGTGACTTCAACCCCGAAGAGGTCGCGCGGCTGGCCAAGAAGCACCGGGACGTCGTCGTCGGCGTGAAGGCCGCCCATTACGAGAAGCCGGACTGGGCCTCGGTGGACCAGGCCGTGAAGGCGGGAGAATTGGCGGGCATCCCCGTGATGGTCGATTTCGGCTATTTCGTGCCGGAGAGGCCCTACTGGAAACTGGTCACGGAACACCTTCGCCCGGGTGACATCACGACCCACGCCTTCCGCGGACCTGTGCCCTGGATTGACGAGGACGGCCGTCTGTACCCCTATCTTTCCGAGGCCCGGCGCCGCGGGGTGATCTTCGACGTCGGCCACGGCGGAGGAAGCTTCACGTGGCGAAACGCCGTTCCCGCGATTCAGCAGGGCTTCTATCCGGACACGATCTCCACAGATCTGCACGCCGGCAGCCGCAACGGCGCCATGATGGACCTACCCACCACCATGTCTAAGTTCCTCGCCATGGGCATGCCCCTGGAGGCCGTGGTGCGGGCGGCGACCTCGCGCGCTGCCGAAGTGATCGGCCATCCCGAACTCGGACACCTCAGCCCGGGCGCGCCGGCCGATATCGCCGTCTTTCGCGTCCTGGAAGGAGACTTCCGCTTCCGCGATCCCTTCGGCGGGGCGTTCCCGGGCAAGCAGCGCCTTTTTTGCGAACTCACCTTGAAAGACGGGAAGGTAATGTGGGACTGGAACTCCCGCACCGGCGTGGACTACCGCAAGCTGGATCCGCTCTACGGCATCCGCGAAGGCGAACAACTCGTCCGGCCGCCGGGACGCGCGGGTCGGTGAGGCCGCCTCAAGCCTCCGCCGGCTCCACCGGCCGCACCACCGCGTCGATCGGCTGAGAACCCACCGGGACCATGGTGAACAGCGGGGCCATGCGCCGCCTCCGCCCAGCGAGTGTCTCCGCCCGTATCACGGCCATGTCTCCGGAGTCGCGGTTCAGAACCAGGGCGTACTGGCCGTCGGGGGTGACGCTGATGTGGCACGGATACGAGCCGACTGGCACGGCGGCTACGACGCGCCGGGTCACGATATCGAGGACGGTAACCGTCGAGCTCTCGGGGTTGGCAACGAAGAGGAAGTCCCGTGAAGCCGCCATCACGCCCGGACGGCGCCCGGCCAACGTCGTCGATGCGATCTGCGTCTGGTAGGGATGGACGGTCACGACGGCGTCCATCCCTTCGCCGGTGACGAAAAGCTCGCCTCCGTCGAGTTTGAAGCAAAAATGTTCCGGAGCCACAGCCATGGGCAAGTGCGTGACCACACGGCCGGAGCCGGCCTCGCAGATCGTGAGACACCGCGCCCCCCGGTTGCCGACCAAGACCTGCCGGCCGTCGGGGCGAAACCGGATCAGGTCCGCCGTGCCCTCGCCGATCGGGTGGCGCGCCCAGCTTCCGCTGCCCAGATCCAGAAAGGCGATCGCCGGTTCCGCGCCCAGGGCGAAGGCGGCGGTGTGCCCATCCGGGGAGAGCGCCCAATCGGCGGGTCGGAACGGCAACTCGTACTCCGCGGCACGCTCCATTGCGGCTGTATCGACGCCCCACAACCGCCGGCTCCGGCGGGAGAGCACCCAGAGCAGCTCACCTCCGCGAGCCGGCAGTATGGAATCGCTGCCGGGGGCGCACCGCAAGCGGCGGGCAAGCGTCAGGGTAGTCGTGTCGATTTCATGTAGACGGGAGCTGCCCGGTGTCAGGGTGATCACCGCCGGGCGGCCAGGCAAGGATACGAGCTGCACCGGGTCGGCATCCAACAGGATATGGCGAGCCACCGCGAACGCCCCGAGATCCACTACGGCCACTGCACGCCCGGCACTGTTCGCCACGAAGGCGTATCCGGGAAAGCCTTCCGCCCGGCGCCGGCAGGAGAGGGAAGCTGCGGTGATGCCAAGCAGGAAACGGCGTCGGCTGATGGGCGCCACAGTGGCCATTGTACGGTGAAACCAGTAGAGTGGTGGAGTGGCACGGACTGCTCTCATATTGTTTACCATCGTCGTGGGCTTTGCGGCCCAGCCGACGGCCCGCGTGGAGCTCACGGGTCCGTTGGCTGAGTGGAAGAAGGAGATCGAGTCTCTGGACGGTCACTCGGTGGTGGTGGCCCGCGTCTACTACAACCCCAGGAACGGGGTCGTCCGTTTGCCGCCGGACGCCCCCGAGCGGCCGGCGATCGTGGAGTACCTCCGGAACCCGAACTTTTTGAAGCAGTTCGTCGCGATGCACGCCATCACGATCCACCACAAGGACGGCGACCGCACCCTGCACATCGTGCTCCTCAACATGGGACGCCTAGCGGAGTGGGGGCGGCACGAGGACGCGCTGATCGGCCAGGAGTTCGCGCGGATCTCGCTCTACACCCGGAACTACCCGGAGCCTGCCTACGATGGGCGCGAGGAGGCTTGTATCGGCATCCAAGCGGCAGACCTGTTGCAGCGCCAGCTCATCCGCCGGGAGTTGAAACGCCGGGGAATCGACTATAACGCCTACTTGCTGCCTCTTCTAGAGACGGCCATGCGGCAGATGGAGAGGGCGGAGGTCAGACCGGTCGAGGAGATCCCCACCTGCGCCCTCATGTCGAAACTCGTGCTGTGGCTGGACGCGAGGCTTGGGATCACCGACAAGGAATGGCCGGCCCGCGGACGCTTCCTCCGTGCTCTCAAGCGTATGTATCCCATCCTTGAGCGCACCTCGGACGATTTATACGGTCAGCTCGCCCCTCTGGATCTTGGCGACCAAGAGACCTATACGCGCGCGTTGGAGTTGGTCATGCAGACCATGTACGGCTTCGTCCGGCTGGTGTTGAAACGGCCCGAGATCCGGATCGAGACGGAGACGATCCAACCAAGGCAAGCGCCAGCAAGAAAGCCTTCCGTCCCGCCCTTGCCTGGAGCGCCGCCGGAAAACGGTCCCCTTGAGTGAGCAGGAACTCGCTCAAGCGCCGCGCACCGGGTTCCGGAGCACGCCGATCCCTTGGATCTCGACTTCGACCACGTCGCCGGGTTTCATGGCGCTCGTTTGCCCGGGCGTGCCAGTGAAGATCAAATCGCCGGTTTCTATGGTGACGAACCGGCTGATCCAGCTTACGATCGCCGGGGGGTCGAACAGAAGGTCGGAGGTGTACTGCTCTTGCACGACCTTTCCGTTGAGCCGGGTCTGCAACAGTAGTTTGCTGTAATCCAGACCGGCGGCGATGGAAGGGCCGACGGGCGCGAATGTGTCTGCCCCTTTCGCCCGCCACCACTGGAGATCCTTGTCCGGTCCGTTCTGCCAGTCGCGTTCGCTGACGTCGTTGCCGCAGGTGACCCCAAAGATTGCCGCCCGGGCCTCGCTCTCGGAAGCGTTCTTCAACCGGCGGCCGATGACCAGGACGAGTTCGCCCTCGTAATGGACGTTCTTTGCCCCCGTGGGAAACACGATGGGATCCTCGGGATTCTGCAGAGCTGAGACCGGCTTATAGAAGATCTCGGGCCGGGCCGGCGCGGGACGGTTGCCGAGATGGCTCCGGTAATTGAGGCCCACGGCGAAGATCTTGCGTGGCTCGCACGGGAAGAGCAGCTTGACGTCTCCCACATCGAACCGGGCCGACCAGACCTTGTGCTCCCCGAAAATGTTCCCGCTCAGGGGGCGGATGTAGTCCTCCTCGAGAACCCCGTAGTCGGTGCCGCCGCGGTGGCTGAACCGCACGAAATGGGTGGCGCCTCGCCGGTGCGCCTGGGCCAGAAGGCCGCCGGCCAGCGTAACGACAGCTTCTCTGCGGGTCACTTTCATGCACAGTCTCCGGGTGCCATTCTTCTGCCCAGTATAGCCGCCGCAGTCGCCGCCCGGCCCGGCGGTCCGCGGTTGCTAAGATGAAATCAATGGCCAAGAAGCCGAAAAAAAAGAAGCGGGAACCGATTCCGCCCATCCGCCTGTGGGGGCACGTGGTGGCTCTCGCCTGGCTGTTTCCCGGAGGGGGACATTTCTTGTTGAAGCGGCGGGGCCGCGGAGCAATTCTGTGCGCTGCCATCACGTTAACGTTCCTGTTCGGCATCTTCATGCGCGGCGCGATGTTCCACCCCAAAACGGGAGACCTGCTGACGACGGTGATCCATGTGGGCGGCTTCATCGGCGACTTGGCTTCCGGCAGCCTCTACCTGCTTGCCACCCTGCTGGGTTACACACAGCCGGACGTGGCCGGCCACGCCCACGATTACGGCACGAAGTTCTTGGTCGCCGCGGGCTTGATGAACATCCTGGCGATGGTCGATGCGTTCGAGATCGCGGTCGGGAGAAAAGACTGATGCCGATAGTGAAACTGACTCACTTCGAAGCCAGCCTGCTTTTGGCGTTCGTGATCTCCGTGGTGATGGGCGTCACCGGCAGGAAGACGGACCGCGAGCGTCTCATGTACGGTCTCAAGTGCTTCGGTTACTTCCTGGTGGCGATCTTCGGCCTCGGCTGGCTCATGTACCTCGGGCACGGGTGATCCAGCCGCGCTTGTCTCAATCGTCCGATCCAGGGCCGCGATCCGGCCGGGGACGGTTTTCGTGTCCGGGTCCCCTGTCCCGCCGCGGTCGTGATGCGCCTTGCGGCCCTTCCGTCGGCTGAGCGCCCTCATCGGTCGCGGGCATTACCTCCGGGCCCGACTCTTCTTCCTGCGGCTCCTGCTCCCCGGCTGGAGCGGCTCCCGGTTGCGGCTGCTGAAGCTGTTCTCGACCCGGAGCCGTGCCCGGTTGCTGAGGCTGGGTTCCCGGACCCGGAACCACGTCCCGGATCACCACCGAGCGCTCCGCGTTCTCCGCCGCTTGCTCGGCGCCCTCGTCTTGAGCAACTTCTGCCGGCTCTCGGCCCTTCTCCGCCGCTTCTTCCGCTTGCGGCTCAGGCGCGGGCGGAAGGCAATTCCCGCGGCAGATCACTTCGGAGACCGGCTGGTAGGCCTCGAGGCGGTTAGGATCCGAGAGGGAAACCCGGCGGACGCCCGTGCGTTCGACCACGCTCCCATCGGGCAGGACCTGGCTTTCAACGAGGATCTGCTCCCGAAGTTGCTCGCCACCGGAGCCGGTGACCGGCCTGCCCGGAGCCGCCGTTCCGTAGATGTTGATCACCTGGCGTTGGCTGCCGTCGGGCCGGCGAACGATCTCTTTCACCGTCTTGCCGGCGAAGCCCATGCGGCCGTCGGCCGTGACGTTGTTGTACTGCGTGGTCACGGCCGTCTCCCGGTTGCCTTCGCGAACGATCTCCGTCACCTCCCGGGCTGCTGGAACGAAGCGTCCGCCCGCCGGGCGGTAAATCATGACCTCGCGGCTCAGGCCGTTCTGCTTTTCCAGTTCGCGGACCTGCCGGCGCTCGACCACTTGCATCGAGCCGCTCACCGAAGGCCGCTCCACTACGGTCACGGCTTCCGTAGTCTCGCCGCGCTTCACCGCCTCGGTGACCTGGCGCTCCCGAACGCGGAAACGGCCGTTCAGGTCACCTTCGTAGACCGTGGCCACCGTCGTCCGTTTGCCTGAAGGATCCCGGCGCTCCTCGATGCGGATCTTTTCCACACTAGCGGGCCGGCCGTCCTGGCTGTAGCGGCGCACAATGCGCTCCACGACCCGGTGGCCGGGGATGTCCTTAAGCACTTTTTCCTGGATTTCCTCGACCGGCACCGCCCGCCCGTTGACCGAGATCACGCGCTCGGTCTTCGAGACTTGGCCGGGCGTTCGCACTTCGCCGTAGACTCTGCCCCCGTAGCGGTTGCCGCTGCCGTCATAAGTGTACGCTTCGTACTGGCGCCGCTCTTGCGCCGGCAGCATCAGAGCCGCGGCGAGGCACACTAGGATTTCCTTCCGCATTTGCGGCCTCCACCTTCCAAATTAAGGCGAGGTATTGAGGCGATCAATAAGGCGTTCGACCCACCTAGCGGTACTCAGGTACCGTACTTCATCCGGCTGAGCGCCTTGGAATTACGCTGGTTCCCCACCCCAGGCGCGGCTCGATGCCCAGGTTTGACACCATTCGCGCACGGCAGATACACTAACGGCTTGGCGGCCCTCTGGGCGCGGCGTAGTGGCGGCCCGACGGGCGCCGCTGCGGAGAATGCTGCTATCCAGAGAATTCATCGGCTACATCGCTCGCGAACTCGTCCGGCGCCTCACTCCCAAGGTCATCGAGGTCGGCACTCCCCAGGCCGCCGTGGAAAGCATCGCCAAGGTGATCGAAGACGATCTCGCCGTCGAGGACCGTCTCAACGACGAGGTGCGGGAGATCCTCGCCCAGTACAGCGAGTACATGCGGCGGGAGGGCGTCAGCTACCAGGAGATGTTCCGGAAGATCAAGAACATGCTCATCAAGGAGCGCAAGATCATCCGGGCCTCCGGCCGCGACACCGGCGACCCGATGAAGCTCTCCCGCGACAAGGTGAACGATCTGTCGCACAAAATCGTGGCGATGATGCGGAAATCCCGCCTCTTCCGCCTCAAGCGCGACCCGAACGACGTCCGCCTCGAGATCGTCCGGGAGATGACGGACCTGCTCGTGAAGGAAGAGAAGGTGGACCGCGCCGCCCGGGAGAAGATCCGCTCCCAGAAGCGCGAGATCCCCGAGGGCAGCGAGGAGTGGGATCTGCTCCACCGGAAATACTACGCCGAGGAACTCAAGAAGCTCGGCATCGACCTCGGCTCATGAAGGCCGCCATCGCCGTCGTCGGAAGCCTGAACATGGACTTCGTCGTGACGACGGAGCACCTGCCCGCTCCCGGCGAGACGGTGCTCGGCCGGGACTTCCAGATGAACCCGGGAGGCAAGGGAGCCAACCAGGCCTGCGCCGCCGGCAAACTGAGCCCGCCCCAAGTGCGCACCTCGATGATTGGCCGCGTCGGCTATGACATGTTCGGCGACCATCTCAAAGCGAGCTTGGCCGCCGCCGGCGTCGATGTCAGCGCCGTGCACGCGACGAAGTCCGCTCCCACCGGCGTGGCGCTGATCTGGGTGGACGCCCACGGGCAGAACTCGATCGTCGTGGCTGCCGGGGCGAATCTGGCCCTTTCGAAAGCCGAGGTGGAGCCGATGCGCTCCATCTTCCGGCGGAGCGGTCTGGCGCTGTTCCAGTTGGAGACGCCACTGAGCACCGTCCAGGCGGCACTGGCGGCGGCGCGCGGAGAGGGGGCTCGCACGATCCTCGATCCGGCCCCGGCCAGACGGCTGCCTGAAGAGATGCTGCGGGCGGTAGATCTGCTCACGCCGAACGAGACGGAAGCCTGCATTTTGCTGGACCGGCCGGCGGGGCGCGTGGGCCTCGCCGAAGCCCCGGAGTTGGCCGAGACCCTGCGGTCGGCCGGGGCTGGGGCCGTGGTCCTCAAGCTGGGAGATCTGGGCTGCTACTACTGCGGGCCTGAGGGAGCGTTTCACGTTCCAGGCTTCTCCGTCGAAGCCCGGGACGCCACCGCCGCCGGCGATACTTTCAACGGAGCCCTGGCCGTGGCGCTCGCCGAGGGCAAACCGATGAAGGAAGCGCTGCGATTCGCTAACGCCGCTGCCGCTATCTCCGTCACCCGGAGCGGCGCTCAAGCATCCGTGCCCACCCGTCAGGAAGTCGAAGAGTTCCTCGCCGCGCGCTCCGCCGGGAAGTAGCGACCTCCAGGAAAGAAAATGCGGCGCCGGCGGCGCCGCAATCCCGGGTTCCCTCTTTCGTCCGCTCAGCCGAGTTGCCTGCCGCAAGCGTCGCAGGCGTCTACGTGGTTCCGGAAAAACTGGTCGATCTCGGCTTTCTTGGCCGCCGCCAGACGGCGCGAGAGCCGCTTCATCTCAGGCTCTGGCATGGGTTTGAACGTCTTGGCGATCCGGATGTTCTGCTCCAGGTACTCCAGTTTCGGCATCCCGATCACCGCCGAGGCCACCGGCAGCGACATCGCGTAGCGCACCAGCTCTTCCGGAGTGGCGTCGGGCAGAAGTTTGTCTTGCGCTAGCACCTTCATTGCCGTGACACCCATGTTCTTTTTGAGCGCCACAGGTAGAGCGACCTTCTCGAAGCATTTCTCGTAGCCCCGGACATTGCTCGGCTTGGCGTTGCCCATCAGCCCCGCGTTCAACGCCATCTGGGTGCAATCCAGATCGGCCCGCTCGAGGAGTTTGACCAGCACCTCGGGATCCGTGTGGGAGGTGACGCCGATGTACCGCGCGGATTTCTCATCGCGCAATTTGTAAAGGGCTTTCAGCGCGCCGTTAGGAGCCAAGATGGCGGCCAGGTCGTCCTCGTCTCCCAGGCTATGCATGTGCAGCAGATCCACGTGGTCGGTCTGCAAGCGTTTCAAGCTCTCCTCGAACAGGCGCATGACATCGTCATAGCCGCGCGGACCAATTTTCGTCGCCAGCCAGATGTCCTTACGCCGCTTCCCGAGGAACTTGCCGAGCCGGCGCTCACTTTCCCCATCGCCGTAACGCACGGCCGTGTCCACGTAATTCACGCCCGCGTCCAGAGCTTTGTATAAGGCTTCGGCGGCCTTGTCTTCGTCCTTGTACATCAGCCAGCGGCTGCCGGCGCCGAACCCCAAAATGGAAACCTTGCGGCCGGTGCGGCCGAGTACGCGCAAAGGCATGCCCGTCTTGCTGTCAACGGTGGCGGCCAGCGCCCGGTTGGCAAAGCCCGCCAACGCGGCGGTTCCCAGGAACGCACGTCTCGAAATGCTCATCGATGACTCCTCGGTGCAAATTGTGATGTACCTATGATACTGGAAATCCGGCTGGATTATTCCCCGATCAAGTGAACGGCGACGCTGCGCCGCTGGGCCCGCCTCCGGTGTTCGAACAAGTAAACTCCTTGCCACGTGCCCAGAGCCAGGCGTCCTTCAATGACGGGGATCGAGAGCTGACTCAGGGTGAGGGCGGATCGGATGTGGGCCGGCATGTCGTCCTCCCCTTCTAAGGTATGCCGGTAAAGTCGATTGTCTTCGGGAGCGATGCGCTCGAAGAAATCCTGGAGATCCCGGACCACGTCGGGATCGGCGTTCTCTTGCACGGTGAGCGACGCCGAGGTGTGGCGCACCCAGAGCGTCAGCAGCCCGGTGCGCACCGTTTGCGTCTCAAGCCACCGCTCCACCTCGGCAGTGAACTCGTATAGGCCCTTTCCATGGGTCGTGATGGTGATCCAGTGCGTCGCCTGCTTCATTCCACCGTCACGCTCTTGGCCAGATTGCGCGGCTGATCGACGTCACATCCCAGACGAACCGCCACGTGGTAGGCCAACAATTGCAACGGGACCACCTCCAGGATCGGCAACAAGAGTTCCGTGGCCGGCGGAACGAACAGGGCGTAATCGACCTGGGAGGCCAGGCCTTCGTCACCCTCGCAAGCCACGGCCACGACCATGCCGCCCCGCGCCTTGACCTCCTGAATGTTGGCCACCGTCTTCTCGTATCGCAACCGGCTCGCCTCGGAGCCGTTGCGGGTGGCGATCACCACCACCGGCAGGTTCTCGTCGATCAGCGCGTTCGGCCCGTGTTTCATCTCCCCGGCCGGATACCCCTCAGCGTGGATGTAAGAGATCTCTTTCAGCTTCAGCGCGCCTTCCAGCGCAATCGGGTAATGGATCCCCCGGCCCAGGAAAAGGAAGTCCCGGGAACGGAACAGCCGCCGGGCCAGCTCACGGTACTGCGGATCCTTGGACAGGACCGTCTCGAGTTTCCCCGGTATCCCGATCAACTCGGCCACCAGCCGGCGGGAAGCGGCCTCGTTCAGACAGCCCCGCACCTGCCCGAGCCTCATGGCAAGCAGGAAGAGGGCGGCTAGCTGGCACGTGAAAGCTTTGGTGGATGCCACGCCGATCTCCGGGCCGGCGTGGGTCATCAAAGTTCCGTCGGCCTCGCGGGTCAGCATCGACCCCATCACGTTGCAGATCGCCAGCGTCTTTGAGCCTTTCCGTCTCGCCTCGCGCTGGGCGGCTAACGTGTCCGCAGTTTCCCCGGACTGCGAGATCAGGACCGTCAGCGTCCGCTCGTCCAGGATGGGGTCCCGGTAGCGGAACTCGCTGCCGTAGTCCACCTCGACGGGCAGCCGCGCCAGTTGCTCGATCATGAATTTGCCGGCCAGTCCCGCATGCCAGCTCGTCCCGCAGGCAACGATCTTGATCGATTCGAAAGCGCGCAGCTCATCGGCGCTGAGGTCCATCTCGCCAATGAAGATCTTGCCGGACCCGTGGCTGAGGCGGCCGACCAGGGTATCCCTCACGGCCCGCGGCTGCTCGAAGATCTCCTTGAGCATGAAATGCTTGTAGCCGCCCTTCTCGGCCATGATGGGATCCCACGAGATGCGGCGAACTTCGCGCGTGATCGGCCGGCCCTCCAGATCCGTCAACGTGACGCCCTCGGGAGTCAATACCGCAAGATCCCCGTCGGCGAGGAAAATCATGTCTCGGGTGTGGCCCAGGATCGCCGGAACGTCCGACGCAAGGAAGTATTCGTCTTTACCGAGGCCGATCACCGCCGGCGGTCCCGACCGCACGGCGACGATCTTTTGAGGTTCTTTGCGCGACAAGATGCCGAAGACGAATATGCCCTGCAGCCGCGGCACCGCCTTGCGCACCGCTTCTACCAGGTCGCCGCCGTAATACTGCTCCACCAGGTGGGCGATCACCTCCGTGTCGGTCTCCGACTGGAAGCGGTGTCCCTGACGTTCGAGTTCTTCCCTCAGCGCGACGTAGTTCTCGATGATGCCGTTCTGGACGACGACGACGTCGCCGTGACAATCCTGGTGGGGGTGGGCGTTTTCCTCGCTGGGACGGCCGTGGGTGGCCCATCGGGTGTGTCCGATGCCGAAAATCCCGTCGATCGGGTCATTGAGCAACGACTCTTCCAGTTGAGGCAGCTTGCCTTTGGCCCGCCGCACTTCGAGGCGGCCGTCAGCGCTCACTACCGCAACGCCGGCTGAATCATAACCTCGGTATTCCAGCCGCCGCAAGCCGTCCAGCAGGATGGGCACTGCCCTGCGCTTGCCGACGTAGCCGATGATTCCGCACATAGTCCGTCAGTCGAGGAACTCCACCCGGTAATCCTCGATCACCGGGTTAGCCAGGACTTCGTGGGCGGCCTCCTCGATCTGCTTGCGGGCGCTCTCCGGGTCGGCGCCGTCCTTGAGCGTGATCTCAAAAAACTTTCCCTGGCGGACGTCGAGGATGTCCGAGTATCCGAGGCTCTGGAGGGCGGAGCAGACGGTCTTGCCTTGGGGGTCGAGCACCGTCTCCTTGTAAGAAACATATACGCGCGCCTTCATGAGTCTTCTATTGTAAAGGGTTCGCCGGATCCGCCCCCTTCCAGCAACGCGCTCCGGACTCGCGGCCCGGAAGCCCGCCACCGCTCCGGCTTGCCGGAAACGACAAGGACCTTATCGAATCCGGCGACACGATCCCCCGTGAGAAGGGGCGCGCCAAGTGTTATCTCCTTTTGATCCGATCGGTTGCGGCGACGGTTCCGTTTGGCCGCAGGAATGCAACCCACAAGACAAGCCGCCTTGGTGACTCTCTCGCCTGACATGGGGAGGCGCAGACCCGAGGCGGCGGACAGGAGGGTAGAAAGTATGTTTCGGACAATCGTTTGCGCCGCCGGCATGGCGGCGTTGCTGGCTCCGGCGGTCACCGCCCAAGAGGCTCTGATCGCCCAAGTGCCTTTTGACTTCACGATCGAAGGAAAGGTTCTCTCCGCCGGCGTGTACAGGATCAGCCATGAGGACGGCTCTCCGGCCGTGCTGAAGATCATGAACGAAGGCCGGCTTACGGGAGCCTATCTGGGCGTCCGCAACTGGAGCCGTTCCGGCGGCGAGGCCAGCCCCAAGCTTGTCTTCAACCGCTACGGCAGCGCCTATTTCCTGGCAGCGGTCGAGTGGGGGACGAAAGGCTGCGAGGCCTTCGTCTCGAAACAAGAGAAGGAACTCATGGCTTCCGGAACCAAGCCGCAGAAGGTGGTTCTCGCAATCCTGCGGACGACGCAACGGCAAAGCGCCGGCGGGAACTGAGGAGGCTGAATCCGAAGCTCGGCCGGTCTTCCGGCCGGGCTTTTTCATCGGGCGCCGTCGGAGACCTTTCTCAGTCCGAGCTGTTTCACCAACCGTGAGAGATAGGTCGGATTCAGCCCCAACCGCCGCGCCGCTTCCGCCTGGTTCCCCCCGGCCCGGGAGATCGCATCCGTCACGATCGCCTGTTTGGCTTCCCGCACCGCGCGATGGTAGCCGGCTTCCGCCTCTTCGGATGAGTGTGCGGCGGAGCAATGGATCTCCTCCGGCAAGTCCTCGGAGAGAACCTCGGGCGTGGCCCCCAGCGCCACCGCCCGCTCAATCGCGTTCTGCAGTTCCCTTACGTTCCCCGGCCAATCGTGCCGCATCAGCGAGCGCAAGGCGCTCCGCGAAATGCCGGTGATGCGGCGTCCGACCACGGCGCTGTAGTGGGCGACGAAGTATTGGGCCAACAGCGGGATGTCTTCGCGCCGCTCCCGCAGCGCCGGCACGCGAACCGGCAGGACATTCAGCCGGAAGAAGAGATCCCGGCGGAAGAGGCCCTTCTGCACAGCGGCCGACAGGTCCGAGTTGGTGGCGGCGATCACCCGCACATCCACCTTCACCGGACGCGTGCCGCCGACACGGTCGAACTCGCCCTCTTGTAACGCCCGAAGCAACTTGGCCTGAAGTGAGGGGCTCATGTCTGCGATCTCGTCGAGAAACAAGGTACCGCCTGATGCCACCTCGAACTTCCCATGCTTCCGAACCACCGCCCCGGTAAAGGCCCCGCGCTCATGGCCGAACAGCTCGCTTTCGAGCAATGGCTCCGGCAGCGCCGCGCAGTTCACCGCGATCCACGGTTTGCCCGAGCGGGAACCTCTGTCGTGAATCGCCCGGGCCACAAGCTCCTTGCCGGTCCCGCTCTCTCCGGTGATCAGCACGTTGGAGCCGACCCATGCGGCCTTCTCCACGAACCGGTAGACGGCAACCATCGCCGGACTCTCACCGATCATGGCGTGGGCCGCGAGACACTCGTCAATCAGGCGGCATTCGCCGGCGGCCAAGAGTTCCCTCCGCATCGCCGTGTCCAACCCCGGCCCGGCGATGGCGGCAACAGCGGTGATGAACTGCAGATCCTCCTGGCTGAACGCCACTGTTGCTCGCCTAGCGGCGGCATACAGCACGGCGTGCGACCCCTCAGCGACATGGACTGGCGCCAGCAAGAATGTCTCGGCTTCCCCGGCAGGCTGCGACGCTCCGCTCCTTGCCGCTCGGCCCGGAGCATTGCCAAGAATCGCCACGTCGTCCCTGATGGCCTCCCGAACCAGCTCCACCGGCGGCGCGATTTCCTGAGTATGGTCCGCCTCGCGCGTCCACACACAGCGCCACTCGACTCCAAACGCATCGTCGAAGAACGTCAGACTTGCCTCGGTGACGGGAATCGCGTCGCCCACCGCCTGGAGCAGATTCCGCGTGAGTTCCTTCAGCCCCCTTGAGCCGCGCGCCTCGGCAGTCACTTGGAAGAGAGCCCGCAGGCTGGGGACGATCTGCCCAAGCGTTACGGCAGTCGGCGCCGAGCGTCCCAACTTAGGGTTCAACAGGTCCGCCGGGGAGCTGCGCACCACCACGGGTGACGGCGGCCCGGCCTGGCCGGCGGTCGAGCCGGCGTCTTCCGGCTCGGCGTCCGGTTCACGACTCAGAAACACCAGGTGCAGCGATATCCCCAGCCGCAACTCGTCGCCATGCTCGAGCCTGTGACGGGCCACCGGCATGCCGTTCACAAAGGTGCCGTTCCGGCTGCCCTCATCTACAACCTCCACCGCATCGTCTTTGTCCCGGTGCACGAGGCAGTGGCGCCTGGATATCGACGGGTCGTCAATCCGGATATCAGCTCCGGTGTCGCGCCCGATGACACAGCCGGCCTCCCGCACCGGGAAAATGCTCCCCTGTAGCGGTCCGTCGAGCACCACCAGGCAGGGTTTCATGGAGAGTCTCCGCACTTGGCCGGTGCAGCGAGTCTCGGCATCCCTCACCTCCTTAGGGACGGGCAGGGGCGAAACCGGCTCGTCAGCCCTTGGTGAGCAAACTTTCCGGGTCAGCTCGAGCCGAATGATAGGGCGGCCGCGGTCTTGGGTGGAGCTGAGTATTTTCACGTCCGTGCCGGCGGTCAACCCTCCGGCCCGGTGTGGACTGCCGTTCGCCCACGGCCTTCCGTTACCTCCCATTAGACGGGGAGAACACCGCAATGTCAAGCGAGATTAAGGGGTTTTCTGGGGCCGCAGTCTTGCCGCCAAGGCGTTCGCCGAGGCGAATTCATCACGCACGGCGGGCGAATCGAGGCTGTCCCGCACCGCTTTCAGCTTATCGATGTAGGAATCCAGCGCCTCGGCGATGTAGTCCTGGTTGGTGGCGATGATGTCCTCCCAGATCTCCCAGGGGCTCAGCGCCAGCCGCGTCATGTCGAGCAGGCCCGGGCCGCTCAGCTTTTCGATCGGGCGGCGCTTGGCTTCCGCTGCCAGCGTCGAGGCCAGCGCCGTGGAGAGCAACTGCGGCAGGTGGGAGACATAGGCCACCAGCCGGTCGTGCTCGGCGGCGTCCAGCACCACGGGCCGCGCGCCGGTCTTCTCGACCCATTCCCGGAATTCCCGCACCCGCGCGGCCTCCATGTCGCCCGCTTCGAGTGGGGTGAAGACGTAGGGGCGCCCGGCGAATAGCTCCGCCTCGGCCGCCGCCACCCCGCGGCTCTCTTTACCCGCCATCGGGTGTCCGCCCAGAAACCGCCCCCGGCGGATGTGGCGCCGCGCCCGTTCCACGATCGCCCGCTTCGTGCTGCCCGCGTCGGTGACCAGACATCCTGGCTTCAGATGCGCGTCGAGCCGCTCGATCGTCTCCAGGATCCGGCGGATCGGCTGGGAGAGATAGACCAAATCGCTTTCCGCCGCCGCCTGTTCAAGCGGCTGGGCCTCGTCGATCACGCCCAGGCGCAAGGCTTCCTCCACCGTGCGCGGCGAGCTGACGCCGACGATGCGTCCAGTGAAACCCGCTTTCCGCAGGGCGAGCGCGAAGGAGCCCCCGATGAGTCCCACCCCCACGATGGCGACCGTCTTCACTTTGTGCGCCTCATTCTGCCCGGTTCCTCGCGTGCCCGTCCCGCGCCCGCCGCCGTCACACCTTCCTGCCCACCGCCGGGGCGATGATGCGCAACTGTCCCATCAGCTCGGCGAACTGCTCGGGCCACAGCGACTGCGCCCCGTCGCTGAGAGCGTGATCCGGATCGCAGTGCACCTCGATCAGCAGGCCGTCGGCGCCGGCGGCGACCGCCGCCCGGGCCATGGGCAGCACTTTGTCGCGGCGGCCCGTCCCGTGCGACGGGTCCGCCACGATGGGCAAGTGCGAGAGCTTCTTCACCACCGGGATGGCCGAGATGTCCATCGTGTTGCGCGTGTAACTCTCGAAGGTACGAATGCCGCGCTCACAGAGGATCACGTCGTAGTTGCCGCCCGTGAGGATGTACTCGGCCGACAGCAGCAGCTCCTCGATCGTCGCTGCCGGACCCCGCTTCAGCAGCACCGGCTTGCGCAGCTCTCCCAATCGCCGCAGCAAATTGTAGTTCTGCATGTTGCGGGCGCCGACCTGCAGGATGTCGGCGTACTCGGCGAACATCGGGACCTGCTCCTTGTCCATCACTTCGGTGACGACTTTGAGACGATGACGGTCAGCCGCCTCCCGGAGCATTCGGAGCCCCTTCTCGCCGAGTCCCTGAAAACTGTACGGCGAGGTGCGCGGCTTGAAAGCGCCGCCGCGCAGCACCGTGGCTCCCGCCCGCGCCACCGCCTCGGCCGTGCGGCCGATCTGGTCCTCGTTCTCCACGCTGCACGGTCCCGCCATGATGACTACTTTGTCCCCGCCGATCTCCACGTCGCCAACCTTGACGACAGTCCCCCCGGGGCGGAAATGCCGGCTCGCCAGCTTGTACGGCGATACGATCCGGTGGCACTCCTTGACGCCATCCATCACCTCGAAGTCCGCCGGCTCGACGTTCTCGACCGGGCCGACGCCGCCCAGCACTGTGTGCCGGACACCCGTGGAACGGTGAACGGTGAAACCCAGCGACACCATGCGGTCGATCACCGCCTGGATCTGCGGTTCCTTGGCCCCTTCTTGCATCACAACCAGCATTGGTGACTATTCCTCCTGCCGCTCCTTCGGCTTCTCCTGGTTTGCTTGTTTGCGGGCTTGCCGGTTCACCTGTTGCAGCGTGCGCATCTCGTCGATGATGCGTTCGAACAGCCGTTTGATGGCGTCCGGCGGCAGCGGTCCGTGATTCGAGCGGACGATGTTCTCAAACACCTGGTCTTCGCGCTTCGGCTCGTAGACCGGCAGGGAGAGTTCTTCCTTAATGCGCCCCAGCTTCTCGACAATCCGCGTGCGCTCGTTCAGCAGCCGGACGATCTCGCGATCGAGCTCGTCGATCTGGTCGCGGTATTCCGCAATGAGTTTGAACCCGGCTTCCCTATCCATCATTTTCGCGGCAACGCCGCCGCCAGTTCACCCGCCAGCATTTCCAGGCGGCTCTCCAACTCCGCGGCGTCAGCATATCTTTCCACGAGGCGGACGAAAGCGCTGCCCACCACCACGCCGTCCGCCAGCGCCCCCACCGCCGCGGCGTGCTCCGGTCTCGAGATGCCGAATCCCACCGCCAGCGGCAGCTCCGTGATCTTACGCATCGACTCCACCAGCGGCTGCACCGCGCCCGACAGCGAGTCGCGCTCGCCGGTGACCCCGGTCCGCGAAACTAGGTAAACAAAGCCCGTCGAATACTCGGCCACCCGGCGCAAGCGCTCCGGCGGACTCGTGGGTGCGGCCAGGAACACCGTGTCCAGCCCCTGCGCGCGGACGGCGGCAACGTAGCTGCCCGCCTCTTCGACGCTCAGGTCCGTGAACAGGCAGCCGTCGATGCCCGCCTCCGCGGCGTCCCGGGCCAGGACCTCGATTCCATACCGTAACGCAGGGTTGAGATAGGTGAACAGGAGGATCGGAATCTCCGACGATTCCCGGATGCGGCGAGCAGCCTCGAGCACGCCGCGCAACGTCGTTCCCGCCCGCAGCGCTCGCTCGGAAGCGCGCTGGATCACCGGTCCGTCGGCCACCGGGTCCGAGAACGGCACGCCCAGCTCGATCAAATCCGCCCCGCCGCGCTCCAAGGCGGCGACGAGCGAAGGTGTGCGCTCCAGCGTGGGATCGCCCGCGGTGAGATAGGCGATGAGCGCCGGCCGCCGCTCCTGGTTACATAGACGCTCGAAGAGCCGCCCGATGCGGGTCATTCGCCCACCTCCTGGTCCAGCTCCGGAAAACTTTCCCGGTAAATGTCCATGTCCTTGTCGCCGCGGCCCGAGAGGTTCACGACGAAGACCTGGTCCCGGGCATCACCCGCGCGGCGCACCGCTTCCGCCACGGCGTGGGCGGATTCGAGCGCTGGAATGATCCCCTCGGTCTGCGCCAGCAGCCGCGCCGCTTCCAGCGCATCCCGGTCCCGGCAGGAAGTGTATTCAGCCCGCCCGGTGTCGTGCAGCAGGGCGTGTTCCGGCCCCACCGAGGCGTAGTCCAAACCGGCGGAAACCGAGTGCGTCAGCGCCACCTGGCCGTCCTCGTTTTGCAGCAGGTAACTGTAGGTTCCATGCAGCACGCCCGGCGCGCCGCCCGAGAAGCGGGCGGCGTGATGGCCGAGCCGGTCGTCCGTTCCCCCGGCCTCGACGCCCACCAGCTGGACCTCTTTGTCATCGAGAAACGCGTGAAAGATGCCAATGGCGTTGCTGCCGCCGCCCACGCAGGCGAAGATCGTGTCCGGCAGCCGCCCCTCGCGCTCGAGGATCTGCCCCCGCGTCTCCACGCCGATCACCCGCTGGAAGTCCCGCACCATCATTGGGTAGGGGTGCGCGCCCAGTGCCGAGCCGAGCAAGTAATGGGTGTGGTTGACGTTCGTCACCCAGTCCCGCATCGCCTCGCTGATGGCGTCCTTCAGCGTGCGGCTGCCGGCGTCCACACCCACCACCTTCGCGCCGAGCAGGCGCATGCGGAAGACGTTGAGCCGCTGGCGCTCCATGTCCTCGACGCCCATGTAGACGGTGCACTCCATACCGAACAGCGCCGCCACGGTGGCCGTCGCCACTCCGTGCTGGCCGGCACCTGTCTCGGCGATGATGCGTCTCTTGCCCATCCGCCGCGCCAGCAGGATTTGCCCCAGGCAATTGTTGATCTTGTGGGCCCCGGTGTGCAGCAGGTCCTCGCGTTTCAAGTAGATCCGGGCTCCGCCCAGGCTCTCGGAAAGCCGCTGGGCGTGGTAGAGCGGCGTCGGGCGCCCGGCATAGTGCCGCAACAGGTCTTCGAGCTCCCGCTGGAATTCCGGATCTTCCCGCGCCTCCAGATACGCCCGCTCCAGCTCTTCGAGCGGCGCCATCAGCACTTCCGGGACGAAGCGCCCGCCGTAGGGGCCGAAGTGCCCCCTTTCGTCCGGTTGTCTTGCTTGGCTTGCCATTATTCGATCGCTCCCAGCGCCGTCCGCACGAACGCCCGGACCTTTTCAGGGTCTTTGCGTCCGGGCGCCGCCTCCAGCCGCGAGCAAGCGTCCACGCCCCAGGGCCGCAAGCGCCGCACCGCCTCAGCAACGTTGTCCGGTCCCAGGCCGCCGGCCAGGACGAACTTCACCCCCAGGCCCTCGGCCCGGCCCCAGTCGAAGGTCCGCCCGGTCCCGCCGTAGAGGTCTCCGGCCGGCGCGTCGAGCAGGAACGCCTCGGCTTCGCTGCCGGCCAGTGCCGCAGGATCGAAATCCGGCCCCACCGCCACGGCGCGCCAGATGCGGAGTCCCGCTGGCACGCCACAGTCCCCATGCAGTTGAGCCACGTCGAGGCCCGCTTCGGCGGCGACGGCCTGAATCCGCTCCGCCGGCTCGTTCACGAACACGCCCACCTTCAAGACCTCCGCCGGGACCTGCCGCGCCAGCGCCGCCGCCCGCTCCGGCGTCACGTAGCGCGGGCTCCGCGGGAAGAAGTTAAACCCCACCGCGTTCGCTCCGGCCTCCACAGCAACCTTCAGGTCCTCGGGGTTCGTGATCCCGCAGATCTTCACGATCATGACGCCAGCGCCCGCACCGCCTGGGCCGGATCGGCGGACCTCATCAGATGCTCCCCAACCAGGAACGCCTGGTAGCCGGCTTCCTGTAGCGTCTCGATGTCCGCCGCCGAGTGAATGCCGCTCTCGCTGACGCGCACCACTCCGCCGGGGATCTTCGCCGCCAGCCGCAGGGAAGTCTCTAGCGTCACTTCGAAGGTGTGCAGGTTGCGGTTGTTCACGCCAATGATCGTGGCGCCCGAGGCGATCGCGGCCTCCAGTTCGCACTCCTCGTGAACCTCGACGAGCGCCGCCATGGCGAACTTCCCGGCCAGTTCGCGGAAGCGCCGCATCTCGGCCTCGCTGAGCACGGCTGCAATGAGTAAGATCGCGTCCGCCCCGTGAGCGGCAGCCTCGAGCACGTGGAGCTCGTCGATGGTGAAATCCTTGCGCAGCACGGGAAGCTCCGCCGCCGCCCGGGCCGTCTCCAGATCGGCCAGGCTGCCCTGGAAATGCCTCGCGTCGGTGAGCACCGAAAGCGCTGCGGCTCCTCCCGCCTCATAGGCCCGGGCCATGCGGGCCGGGTCGAAGTCCCCGGCCAGCAGCCCCTTGCTCGGGGAAGCTTTCTTGATCTCGGCGATGATGGCGGGCGTCCGGCTCCCCACGGCGGCCCGGAAGTCCCGGCGATCGGACATCCGTTCCAAGGCGCGGCGCTCCAGTTCCGCGCGGCGGCTCGCGAGCGCGCCCAGCTCCGCCCTTTTGCCGGCGACGATACGCGCCAGGATGTCCGGAACCCTTGGATCCATTGGGAAAATCTCATCCTACCACGCCCGTTTCCCGGGGCCGCCCAACGGCGCGGGCGCTCGAGAATTCAGCTTGCAGGCGTGGGAAGAGGCGGGATGGGCATCCGGTAACGGCCTTCGAAGACCTCGCCGAACAGTTCCACCGTAGCGTCGTGCACGCGTCCGTTCGTCGCCAGAATGTTCGGACGCCCCAGGCGGTTCGGAACCCCTTTCATGTCAGTGACCTTGCCGCCGGCTTCGGTCACCAGTAGGATGCCCGCCGCCACATCCCAAGGGTTCAGCCCGAACTCCCAGAAGCCCTCCAGACGGCCGCAGGCCACCCAGGCCAGATCGATCGCCGCCGCTCCGGCGCGCCTCACGCCGTGGGTCAGCATCCCGATCTGGTGGAAGAAGTGCACGTTGACGTCCTTGTGCCGCCGCCAGTTCGGGAAGCCGGTGGCGAAGAGGCTCTCCTCGAAGGCGTCCACCGTCGAGACGTGGATCCGCCGGTTGTTCAGATACGCCCCGCCGCCGAGTTCCGCTGCGAACATCTCCTGATGTACCGGGTCGTAGACCACTCCGGCGATGATCTCGTCGCTGCGCTCCAGCGCCAGCGTGACGTTGAAGATCGGGAAGCCGTGCGCGAAGTTCGTTGTGCCATCGAGCGGGTCGACGTACCAGCGGTACTCCGAGGTTCCGTCGTGGCTGCCCGTCTCCTCGCCGACGATGGAGTGCGTGGGGAAATACGACTTCAGGCGCTCGACGACCAGCGTCTCCGAGGCCCGGTCTGCCACCGTCACCAGGTCATGCGCCCCCTTGTACTCGACGCTGACCCGCCGCTCGAAGTGGTGCGCCAGCAGCGCGCCGGCCTCGTGGGCGATCTCGATTGCGGTTTCCAGGTAAGAAGCCATTCCAAGGCGCCGGTCCTATTCAGGAATCTCGTAAAGGTACTTGATGTCGTGCTTGAAGATGAACAAGTTGGGCGCGTCGGTGCGCGTCAGGCGGATGAAGCTGGCGTCGTAATACTCGATTGTGCCTTCGACGTCCTCATTGTCGGCCAGCCGCACCCGGATCGGGATCTGGTTATCGATCAGGTACTTGATGTATCGGACCTCTTCGTAGGTATGCTCCGGGGCCCGGTTCTTGACCGGCGGTTTCGCTTTTTTCTTCGTCTTGGTGGCCTTCTTGGAGGCCTGTTTGGCGGTTTTGGCCACAGTTACTCCTGCTGCCGGGGTCTGTGAGCTGGTCCTGTTGAACTGGCTTCCCGGGGTTTGGGATCCTTGTACTCCCCATAATAGCCAGTGCGCGTGATGACCCGCAAATCGCCGCGCCGCAGGCGGACCTCGATCCGGTGAAACGGGTCCGTCGCGTAAGGAACGTTGCGAGGATAGTATCCGATCAAGTACTGCGTACGCAAATCCCGGAGGATGGAAGCGAAGGCCTCGTCGAGTCCCTCTTCCAGAGCCGCGGCGATCACCCGGCCCCCGGTGGCGCGGCAAAGGCTTTTCATCGCGTTCTCGCCCGCGATGTGGCGTCCCGGATCATTTGTGACAGGGACGATCGCGATGCCGTAGATGACGGCGTCGGCGTCGTGCGCCATCCGAAGCGCGTCACGATAGCTTTTGACGCTGGTCGTGTCGGCCCCGTCGGAAACAACGATGATCACCCGACGCCCGGGCCGGCGCTCGAGCGCCCGGGAGGCGAAGAACAACGCGTCGTACAGCGACGTTCCCGACGCCCCTTTGAGTCTCTTCAGCTTCTTTTCGATGCGGTTCAAGCGCCGGGTGAGCCCACTTTCCAGAATGACGTCGTCGTTGAAACTGTAGAGCATCACCCTGTCCGCCGGATTGCCCTCCCGCAGCAGGGCTCGCAGGAAACGCATGACTGAGGCGATTCCCTGTTTGAGCTTCGCCGCCGTCGAGGCGCTCGTATCTACGAGCAGAGCCACCGAAAGCGGCTGGGATGTCCGGCGCTCGAATAGCGCGATCTCTTGCGGCACTCCGTTGTCGTAGACGGTGAAATCGTCCCGCTCCAGCGTCCCCACTGGATTGCCCGCTGCATCCTTGACGGTGGCCAGCAGGCGCACCAGCTCCACATCGACATGGAACACGGGGCCTTTCTGCCTCTGTTCGGACTGGCCCGGAACGAGACTCGCCCACATCAAGAGCACGGCTGCCGCGGAACGAATCGTCATCTTGCCGGCAGGACGCTGTCGTCCCACTCTCCCTCCACCCACACCTCGCCGTCTTCAAAGTATTCCTTCTTCCAGATCGGCACGGTCTTCTTCAAACGGTCGATGGCTTCCGAGGCAGCCGCGAACGCCGCCTTCCGGTGGGGCGCAGTGACCACGATCGCAACGCTCGTCTCGCCGATTTCGATCCGGCCCAGCCGGTGGACAATCCCGATCCGCCCGATCTCATGCGTTGCCGCGATTTCGCCGCCCAGCCGCGCCATCGTCTTCAAAGCGAGCGGCTCATAGCACTCATAGTCCAGATGCCGGGTCGGCCGCCCACGCGTATTGTTGCGGGCCACGCCCTCGAAGACGACCACCGCCCCGTCAGAGCCTTGCAGCAGAAGTTCCTTCAGCGCCCCCGCGTCGATCGGCCTCCGCGTCAAGGCGAAGAAATGTCCCTCCGGAGTGATGCTCTCGCGTTCCGCAGAGCCCCCGCTCACTGGCGGCATGAAGGCGATCTCGTCCTCAGGCGCCACCGGCTCTTCTGGGCGGGCGAACTCCTGGTTCCGCGCCATCAGGATGCTTTTCTGGTACTCTTTCAAACGCGGAAAGCTGTCGGCGAAGTGCTCGAAAACGTCACCGACCGTAGCCCCATCGGGCACATCGACGACTTCGTTCGAGCGGCCGGCGATGTCCTTCAACATGCCGAAAAAGAGGACCTTGACGCGCACAACGGCTATCCTACCAGACGCGCCCCGGCGCACTGTGGATTCTCCGGAAACCGTCCTTTACGTCTGCTTCCGGCGCCGGCTGCCCGCGGAACCACCGCGTTTCGCGCGTGCGCGGCCCGCCCGCCCTTGGCAGCCGCGCCTCGGGCGGCATATCCTTTCAAGTGGTGCATTGGTTAGTCCTTTTTGTTTTTCTCGGAGCGGCGTCCGCTTTTTCTGCCCAAGCGCCCCAGACTGGGCGTGCAAACCCGCGAGAGTCCGTAACGGCCAACGAAACCGACCGGCAAAGCGGAGAGGGTTCCACCGGCGAACCCGAAGACTCTCCGGCGGACCCGGAGGAGCCCGTCGCCCAGGAACGTACTGAGCTAAATCTGCTTGGCGAGGTGAACGCCGAGGGCGGCGAGGCCCGGCGCAACGAGAACGTCCGCCTTACCCTTATCGACAACAACGTCCTGAAGGAACTCAACCAGCGCATGGGCACTACCGCCACCGTGATCCGCGAGTTCCGGGTGGATCGCAGGTATTTTGGCAGAGAGTTCGGCGGGCGCCCCGGCGAACCCCTTCACGTTGCGCCGCGGCCCGGCGCCGGTTTTCACGGCGACCTGTTTTGGGCTCACGAAAACAGCGTCTTCAACGCCCGGTCTTTCTTCCAGGTCGGCGACGTACAGCCGGCCCGCACGAACGACTATGGATTGACCATCGGCATCCCCGGCTGGCGCGGGGCCCACTGGACCCTCGAGGCGAGCCAGCGCAAGCTCCGCGGCCAGGTGAACGGCAATGTCCTGGTCCCGGCGGCCGACGAGCGGACCCCTCTCACCACGGACCCCGACGACCGCAAGATCGTCGAGGCGATCCTCGGGGCCTACCCCGCCGAGCTGCCTAACCGCACCGACATCAACCCGCGGGCTCTGAACACCAACGCGCCTCAGAACATCAACAACGACCGCATTGGAGCCACCCTCGACCAGTCGCTCAGCCCGCGCGACCGCCTCGTGCTCCGCTATCAGTTCATGCTGCAGCGCGTCGAGGCCTTCCAGCTCGTCGGCGGCCAGAACCCCGACACCACCACGCGCAACCATCGGGCGCGCATCACCTGGACGCGGAGCTGGTCGGCGATGACGACGTCGGACCTGTCGGCGGGCTTCGACCGCATCGGCTCGCTGCTGGTGCCCGAGGAAACCTCGCTCGGCACCTTCTACCTCTTCTCCCGCGAACTCGAATCCATCGGTCCCGGCGGCAATATCCCCATCGACCGCGCGCAGAATCTTTTCCGCTACGCCGGCCGGCTCCGCCAGGTCAAAGGCAACCACACCCTTACCGCCGGCTTCGAGCTGCTCCGCCGGCAAATCAACGGTTGGGAAAGCAACGAGCACCGCGGGCTCTTTTCGTTCCGGCGCGACTTCGGCCGCGATACCGTGGACAACCTGCGCATGGGCACGCCTTCGGTCTACCTGGTCGCTCTCGGCAACGTCCACCGGGGCTTCCGCGACTGGGGCGCCCAATTCTACGTGGGCGACGACTGGAAGGCGTCCCCCAACCTCACCCTCAGCTTGGGATTGCGCTTCGAGCCTTCCACCCGACCTACCGAGGTCAACGAACTCAGCGACATCCCTTACCCCTCGGACTGGAACAACTGGGCCCCGACCTTCGGCCTCGCTTGGCGCCTGCCTGCCGGCTGGGGAACGATCCGCGCCGCCTACACCATCCAATACGGGGAAATCTTCCCGGCGACGTTCATGCAGTCGCGCTTCAACCCGCCGGGCAACATCACCCTCTCCATCCGCGCCCCGAAGCTGTCCGATCCCCTCGGCAACCTCAACCCCGAGGACCTGAAGAAGGATGCGCGCAGCTCCATCTACCGCCTGGCCAGCGACCTTCGCACCCCTTACGAGCACCTCTACACCTTCTCCTGGGAGTTCGAGCTGCCCCGCGGCTGGCGGCTGGATTTGGGTTACGTGGGCAGCCGCGCCCACAAGCTGTTGGCGACTTGGCACTTGAACCGCGCCCGCCCGGTACCGGGAATCCCACAGACCACGCGCACTGTGAACCTGCGCCGGCCCGACAAGCGCTACTACACGATCTACTACATCCACAACGGCTCCCGCGGTTACTTCGACGCGGCGAAAGTGGTTTTGCGAATCCCCCGGTGGCGCGGCTGGAACATTGATTGGTCTTACTGGTTCAGCAAAGCTCTCGACATCGGTTCCGACTACACGAACACAGCCTCGGGCCGCGACAGCCGTATCGCCCGCGCCCCCTCGGAATTCGCCTACCAGGCCGAAATGAAGGGCCTTAGCCGCTTCGACCAGCCCCACGCCATGCTGCTGCGCTTCAACTACGAAGCTCCCGTCCCGGCCACGGACGGTTGGCTGCGGGCAGTCTTCGGCGGCTGGCAGATCAGCGCGGTCGTGCTGGCGAAGTCGGGCACCCCGTTCGGCGTCCGGGCTGGCTCGGACGCCCCCGGTTGGGGGAACGTGGACGGCGAGAGCAGCGACAACCCGATCCTGCTCGATCCCTCCATCCTCGGCCGTTCCATCGACGATCCGGACACCTCCGTGGCCCGCCTCCCGCGCTCGGCCTTCACCACCATCAAGCCCACCGATACCCGGGGCAACCTCGGTCGCAACACCTTCCGCAAGGACGGTATCGCCAACATCAACGCCGGCATCTCCAAGCGCTGGAATTTGAAGGGCGAGAGTTCGCTGTTGTTCCGCGCCGAGTCCCTCAACCTGCTGAACCATCCGCAGTTCGCTGAACCGGGCCGTAGCTTGAGTTCGCGCGACTTCGCCGTCATCACGAACACGCTGAACGACGGGCGCGCGTTCCGCTTCACGCTGCAATTGGGCTTTTGAGAAACGGCGGCCGCCTCAGACCTCGACGTCGAGCGTCCGGCCCATCTTGAACTTGGGCGGCTTACGGTTCCGGACCAGCTCCTCGTTCTCGAGCAGCGCCGTCACCAAGAGTGGCATGGCGATGGTGGAATCGACGTGGCAGGTGACCATCTGGGCGTCTTTGGCGATCTTCCCCCAACTCTGCGCCTCTTCGAACGTACAGCCCGACAGCCCGCCCCATTGCGGCGAATCCGTCACGCACTGGATGGCGTATTTGTGGCCGTGAACGCCGAAGTCGGCGATCATCCCCGTCACCTCGGTCTGCTGGATGAAGTTCTTCGGTGTGCCGCCGCCGAAATAGACCACGCCGGTGGCCGGGCGGACCTTCACCAAATAGCTGGTTTCGATCACGTCCCCGATGACGTCGAACATCAAGGCGTTCCCGCCCAGGTGCCGGTCGCAAGCGATCCCGATGCCGATCGAGCTGTCGCCAATCGCCGGGCAATAGAGCGGGATCTCGGCCTTGGCCGCCGCCGTCAGAATCCCGTCCTCTTTGCCCTCCTGAATCAGCTCCTTGCCCAGCAGGTAGAGGAACTCACGCGTCGTGTAAGGACGCGACTGGTCTAGCGTCCCGGCGAAGCGCCCGATCCAGAAGTCATGCTCGCGGAAGACCTTCTCGTCGGCCAGCACGTCGTACATCCGGTCCACCATGTGCGTCGCCAGCAGCGTGTCGTCCACGTTGGGCGAGCCTTGGTAATGCTTGTAGCCGAATGTCTCGTGCAGGTCATGGAAGAAGTTCGCCCCGGTGGAAACCAGGCAATCGATCAACCGGTTCTCGATCATCCGCACCACCAGCCGCCGCATTCCTGCCGGAACCATCGCCCCGGACAGGCCCATCATGATCAGGCAATCGTCGGCCAGCATCTTCTTCCACACTTCGTAAGCCAGACCGAGTTGCTTGCCCTGAAAGGCCGTTCCCTGCATCCGTGTCAGGACATCGGAGACTGAGCTGGCGCCCGCCGGATCGAACGGCTGCGTAGGAATGCGGAGCAGGTCGTCTTTCGTGACGGTAGGATGATCGTGTTTCATTGCCGAATATTCTCTACTGGAGGCGGAAAGAGCCGATACGTCCGTGTCACGGCCGCCGGAGGACCAGCGTTCATGAAAGCGGCGCCCGCGCGCCGCCGGCGGGCTATTGCAACCGGGCTTTGTTCTTCTCGTTCAAAACGAGTTCGTCGAAAATCGCCAGCACTTGCTTACGGTATTCGTAGACGCGGCGCAGACTCTCCTGGAACTGCGGGTCATACCGCTTCGGCCGCATCCACTTCTCGAAGACCGACTTCGGGACGTCGATATCCTGCCGTAACTTCTCTACGCTGTGGCCCCGGAGAAACAGGCCGTAGAACATGGCCGCTTCTTTCCGCAGAGCGTTAGGATCGAACTCGTCTTTCCCAGTCATGACTACCACCTGCCGGGAACGCGTTGTCGAAATTGCCAGTATAGCCGCGGCCGCCGCCCGGATCAAGTGATTCCGGGGCTCCGACCCGGCCGGGTACCCGGACACCCAACACGATCTTATCGGCATCTGTGGGCTGGAGTTTTGCCCCGCCCCTTGTGCCCGAAGCCGCGCTGGGCGTCGCCACCCCGGCAACTGCCCCGTTGGCTTCTCGGTAAGTGAAGCGGGATACTGGGTTCATTGCGCTCCCGCGGGCGGGCCTAATCGCATCCAAATTGCAAATCCAGACGTCGCGCGCCCGGCGGTATGGCGCGCGCCTGCACGCTGGCGGCAGCCGTGGCGAAGTCCTCGCCTCCGGCTCCGGACCGGAGCCTCGAATCGACGCGTCGGTTCGGCAGTGGGGACCGAGCTTACAAAAGGAGCGTTGATTTTTCTGTAATAGCTTGTAATCAAGTAAGATAACAAGCACGCAGCCGGCTGACCCGACCCTTCCAGCGACCAACGCTTTCGGGGTCACCGGGGTCCGGCGGCGCTCTGTGGTTGCCCCGTCATACGGGAAACACCCGCAAACCTTCTCCACACCCGTTTTTCCTGCGTTGCTAGTTGACACTGAGTTGCATATAAGATATTCTGAACCAGGAATTCGAGGTTTGAAGGTCCGGCGCAGGGACCTCTGAGCGGCCGGCGTGGAGGCGCGACGTTATGGTTTCGGAGCGAATGATCTGGATACGGGGCGCGGGAGCGTTGCTTCTGTTCTCTCTGCCCCTTTTTTCTCAGTCTGTTGAAGGCACTGTTACGGATCCCGACGGGCTGCCGGTGACGGGAGCCAAGGTTGTGCTGGATTTCGAGCTCAGCGCGTGGACGGACCTGCTGGGCCGCTACAGCTTCGGGAATGTCAGCCCCGGCCGTCACGTACTTCGCGCGTCGTCAGAGGATTTCGAAGCAGTCGAGTTGCAAGTCGAAGTTCCTGCTGGAGCTGGCGTCGAGGCGAATATTCGTTTTCAAGAGGTGCGAAAGGCCGCGGCCTCGATCGAGGTGGTTGGCGAGGCCGAAGAGACGCTCCGCGAAATTCCCGGCTCGGTGGCGTCGATTTCTCAAGAAGAGCTCACCGTCTCGAAACCGATGGACGCCAACGAGGTCCTCCGCCGCGTGCCCGGCGTCACTCTGCGAGAGGACTCTGGGCCGGTCGGGCTGCGGCTGAACGTCGGCATCCGCGGGCTGAACCCGGACCGAAGCCGGAAAGTGCTCATGCTCGAGGACGGCATTCCCATCGCGCTGGCGCCCTACGGCGAGCCCGACATGTACTACTCACCCCCTATCGACCGCATGCGCCGGGTGGAGGTTCTCAAGGGCAGCGGCCAGATCGTGCATGGACCACAGACAATTGGCGGCGTCATCAACTTCGTGACTCCCGAGCCCCCACCCTCCACTCACGGCAGCATCGACGTCGAAGGAGGCCAGCGGGGCTTCTTTGCGGGCAACGCTCTGGTGGGCGGCAGCACCCGCGACGAGAAACTCGGGTGGCTCTTGAATTACCTGAACAAACGGGGCGACGGGTTCCGGAAACTGTGGTTCCAGCTCGATGACGTCCAGGGCAAGCTGACGCTGAAGCCTTCGGACCGCCAAACTGTGGGCCTCAAATTCGGCTTCTATGACGAGACCTCCAATTCCACTTATCTCGGCCTCACCCAGCCCCAGTGGGAGCAGGATCCGAACATCAACGTCGTCCCCCACGACCGCCTCGTGGTCCGCCGCTATTCCGGCTCCGTCACCCACACGATGGTGCTGGCGCCTGAGGCCATCTGGAGCAACGCCTTCTACGGCTACGACACCATCCGCAACTGGGGCCGCCAGGATTGGGACCGCGTGGACAAGGGCCGCGACTACCTCTCCGTCGAAGGCGACCCGTCGATCCCCGGCGGCGCCGTCTATCTGCGCGATTCGGCCGGCAACCGCAACCGCGCCTTCCGCGTCTTCGGCGGCCAGAGCAACGTGAGCTGGATGCACCGCCTCGGCCCCGCCGTCCGCGGCAAGCTCGACGCTGGCGCCCGTTACATCTACGAGCGCGCCGAGGACCTCCGAATCAACGGGCGCGGCTACGATGCCCGTACCGGCCGGCTGCGGGACGGCGAGTTCCGCTACGGCAACGCCCTTTCCGGCTATGTACAGCAGCGGTTCTACCTCGGCAGCCGCATCATTCTCACCCCGGGCATCCGCTTCGAGCGCTACCGCTACGAGCGCGACATCTACCGCTACCGCTACCGTGACGTGAGCGCCCGCCGCGCCGACACGATCCTCCAGCCCATCCCCGGCCTCGGCGTCAGCGTCCGCGCCGCTGGCTCCCTCACCTTCTTCGCCGGCGTCCACCGCGGCTTCGCCCCGCCCCGCACCAAGATTGCCATCACCAGCGACGGCGAGTCCCTGGATCTCGACGCCGAACTGAGCTGGAACTACGAAGCCGGCGTCCGCTTCCGGAAAGGCCGGCTCCTCGAGGGCGAGCTGACCTTCTTCCGGCTCGACTTCGAGAACCAGATCATCACCGCCGCCGAATCCGGGGGCGCCACCACTACCCTCACCAACGGCGGTGCGACCTTGCATCAAGGGCTCGAAAGCAGCCTCCGGGTGAACTGGAACGAACTCACCGGCGGTTCCTGGCTGCTCTACACCGACTTCCGCCACATGTACCTCGCCACCGCCAAGTTCACCCGCAACGAACTCTATCAAGGCAACCGCCTGCCCTACGCGCCGCGCCAAACCTTCGCCGTCCTGATCGGCGCCCGGCAGCGGCGGGGCTTCGGCTTCCAGATCGATACTTCCTACGTAGCCGACCAGTTCGGCGACAACCGCCAGACCGTTGCCCCCTCGGCCGACGGCACCGTCGGCCTGCTGCCCGCCTACATGATCTGGAACTTCGAGGCCGACTACACCGTCCGGCGCGAGCGCTACGAGGTCTCGCCTTACTTTACGGTGAAGAACCTTACCAACGAGATCTACATCGCCTCCCGGGCCCCGCAAGGCATCCAGCCCGGGCTCTTCCGCCAAGTCAACTTCGGCCTGCGGTTCACCTTCTGACGGCTTGCTCGGCGGTCCCCTCGGGTACCTTCTATCGCGGCTTGTTTTGCGCGGCGCGCCCGGTCAGCGTGATGATGAAGGCGGATGGAAGACCTGCCGGTGACCGAAGACCTCACCATCCCCGCCCGGGAGCTGCGCGTCTCGTTTGCGCGCTCGGGCGGGCCCGGCGGCCAGAATGTCAACAAGGTGGAGACGAAGGTCGAGCTGCGCTGGCGGCCCGCGGAGTCTTCCGCCCTTGGTGAAGAGGACCGCGAATGGCTCCTCGAGCGCCTCGCCCGCCGGCTCACTGCCGACGGCGACCTGATCGTCAGCTCTTCCCGCACCCGCGACCAGCTCCGCAACCGCGAAGACGCCCGCCGGCGCCTCGCCGCCATCGTCGCCCAAGCTCTCGAGCGGCCCAAGCAGCGCCGGCCGACGCGCCCCAGCCGCGAAGCGCGCCGCCGCCGTCTTGAGGAGAAGCGCCGCCGCAGCGAGCTCAAGGCCGCCCGGCGGCGGATCGAAGAATAACTCCTCCGATGCCGCGCTTCCGCCGGGCGGAGCGGTTCGCCTGAGGTGGTGCCTCTTACTCGCTGGCGGGGGTTTCCGGCAACACAACCCGGTCGATGATCCGGCCGTCCAAGGCTACCGCCTCACTGATCGCCTGGTCACCCCGCACGCTCACCTTCACGTAGTGCTCCACCGATTCCACCTTGAGCGTGACGCCGTCCAGCGGCGCGTCCACCGGATAGAGCGGCGCCCCGCCGCCGCCGGTCACGATGTAGTGCACCCCGCCGATCACGTGGTGCTGGTAGTTGTGGTCGTGGCCCATGTAGACGGCGGTCACGTTGTACTTTTCGAACAGCGGCACCATGTCGGCCACGCGCTTCTTGCCTCCCTGCCGGCGCCTGACCGCGGTGAACGGCGGATGGTGCATCACCACGAAGCGCAGGGCGGTGTCTTGATGCTCCGCCAAATCGCGCTCCAGCCATCTAAGCTGGTCATCCCAGAAACGGTCCTTCGTCTCTTTGGATGCCGCGGCGTTGCCGTAGTCGCTGTTCAGAATCGTAAAGTGCGCCCGGCCCCAATCGAACGAGTAGTATGGACTCTCGATCGCGAAGAAGTCATGGAAGTGCGGGCTGTTGCGCTCGTGGTTGCCCAAGACGGGAAAGAAGGCCGCCTTGCGCAACAGCGGCGCCTCGATCTCGAAGAAGCGCGGCCACTGGGCGCTCTCGCGGCCATTCGAAACGAGGTCGCCGGTGTGGATGACGAAGTCCGGCTCCGTCTCCTGGACGATCGCGCTGACGATGTCCCGGTGCATCTTGTGCCGCGTCCGCGTGTCGCCGAAGACGACGAACTGGAACTCCGCGTCGCCCACTGGCGCCGTGCGGAACGACCCGCCCACGCCGTCGTGTCCCGGAACCTTGTAGTAGTAGCGCCGCCCCGGCTTCAGTCCGGTGAAGCTGGCGCGTACCGACCGCAGTCCCGGCGCGCTGGTCCGGCTGGCGGCGTCCGGGGCGTCGCCCAGCTCCACCTGAAAGTCCTCGACCACCCAGACGATCGTCGCCGACTTCGGCCCCACGTGCACCACCACCGGCCCACCGACGATCTTGGCTCCGATCGCCGGAAGACCAATCAATGCGAAGACGATAAAGAGCGCAGGAAGAGGACGAAAGCGCATGCTACGCCTATTGTATCCGACGTTTGTAAGCTGGCCCGGCCCCGCTCCCTACGGCAGTGGCAGCACCGGATCCGGCCCCGCGCCCTTAGGCGTGCGGATCACCCGCACGATCTCCCGTTCCGGCACGGAAACCGCGTAGATCTCGTCCCGCTCCTGCACCCCGGCGTAGGCCAGCCTTCCGTCCCGCGACAGATTCAGCGACAGCGGCCGCCCGGCGAGCGTCACCACGGCGGTCTGTTTCCGTGTCCGGGCATCGGCGAACCCCACCGCTCCGCCACCTTCCTCCATTGAGTAGACCAGCGTCGCCCCGTCCGGCGTAACCCCGATCCGGTTCGGCCCCTTGCCCGTGCGGATCTCCCCCACCCGCTGCCGCCGCGCCGTGTCGATGATCGCAATGGAGTCGCCCGCCTCGCAAGTGACGTACAGCAGCCTGCCGTCCGGCGAAAGCGCGCCGCCCTGGGGCCGCGCCCCCACCCGGATCAGCTCCACCCGCCCGCTCGGCAGATGCACCGCCGCCACCGTGCCCGACGCCGTATTGCTTACGTAGGCGTACTCGCTGTGCGGGCCGAGCACGACCATGTGCGGATCCTCACCCCGCACGTCGTACTTGCGCAGCACCTTCCGCGCCGCCGGATCGATCAGCAGCAGCCCGTCCGGGTTCTCGATGGTGCAGACCAGCCGCCCGGTCCCCGGATCGACGTCCAGCCCGTGCGGGCGGCGGTACTCGCCCAGGTCGATGACGCCTGCCTTCTTCCGGGCCTTCACGTCGATCACCGAGATCGTGTTGCCGCCCCCGCCCGGGTCGGTCATCCACAGGACGCCGTTGTCGGAGACGTAGAGGAACTTGCCGTCCGGCGAAAAGACCATCTCGTGGGGCGCCGGGCCCACTTCGATCCCGGAGACGCGCCGGCCGTCTTCGGTGTAGAACGCTACGCGGCTGCCGATCTTCTCGACCACCACCAGGGCGGGCTCCTGCGCCCGAGCCGGAACCGGGAACCAGACGGAAACTACGGCGAGCAAGGCAGGCGCGATTCGGAGAAGCATGGCGGCGTTCCTCTCTCCGCGGCGCAGTTCTTGGAAGTTCATGGCGGCGCGGAACACATCCCAATCTTCACCGGCGCCGCGTGTCGAGTCAAGGGATCTTCACGCTCTGCGTTTCCACCGCCGGAGCCGGCCCTACAGGTCCGGGGGCAGCGGCGCTTTCACCAGCCGTATGTCGTCGATCCACACCTTGCCGCTGCCGTTCACCACGACGTTCAGCCGTATATTGTCCGGATTCTCGCCCTCGCGCAGCAGGAATTTCGTTTCCACCGTCAGCCAGTGGTTCGTGCCGGACAGCGAATATTGCAAGCCCCGCGAAAAGAATTGGCCCCCTCCGGGGAAATGACACCACATCTCCAGATACGCGTCGCCCTTCACCTTGCGGGTCTTCATCTTGGCCCGGTAGATGAGCACCGCCTGCTCTACATCGAGGTCGCCCGTCTCGAACAGCCGGAAAGTGGTTGGATGGCGGGCCGTGAGCTCGAGCGATCCGTTTCCGTCCACCGTGGCCGCCTTGTCCAGCTTCACACCATCGCGCGTGATTACTTCGCCTAGGCTCTCGATGGGGAACCGTTTCAGTTCGACTTCCTCGACGGCCCCTGCGGCCAGAACCAGGAACGCCAGCCAAATCACCCGTTTCATTTGCACTCCCACCCGGATCACCCCGAGGGCACAGGGCCCCTCGGGGCGATCATTCGCAGATCCTTCCTCTTCAACTCACCATAACAATCGGGCAGATCGAACTCCTTCAACACCCCCCGCGGCATCAGGGCCAGCGGCCACTCGTATTCCTCGGATTCGGCCAGTTCGCTATACGACGTGAGGGCGTGTTTCAGCGTCACCTGCACGACTCGCTCCGAGAGCAACGCCGCGAAGGCCGCCGGGACCGTGCCCCAGCCCGTGGCCGCCAGGTGCACTTCCCGGTGCCCTGTCTCCTCGAGCCAGGCGAGCACCCGCAGCACGTCCCAGGTCCGCTGGCCAGCGTACGGGCGGTCGAGCATCAGCGCGTGGGCCGCGTAGAAGTAGTCGCTGCCGTACTGCTTCTCGAAGCTGCCGAGGTTGCAGGTTTCCGGCCGCGACTCGCCGATGCCCCGCACGTCGCAGGCGTAGAAGGCGGCCTCGGGTTCGGCCTTGATCAGCTCCTTGATGAGCGATTCTTCCCGCAGCTCGGCGTCGCTCGAGCGGTCGGCCACATACAACACCGCCCGGCGCACCCCTGTCGGCGGGCGTGACAGGAGCCGCTCCCGCGAGAGCCGGTAAACCACCGCGACGATGCCCGGCTCCGTTTCCACCAGATAAGGCAAGGCATACCGCAACGGGTAGCCGCGGTCCGGCAGCGGCCGCAGGATGCGGTAGGGAACCGCGCCCGCCACCGCAGGCCCTGGAAGGCGCAACAGGGAAACCACCGCTTGCCGGAGCGCCGGCCCGTCCAGCCGCACGCGCCGCCGCGCGAGCTCTCGCGAGCGCTCTCTCGTGAACGAGAAAACCGTCCTTGATTTCAGCCCCGCCACCTGGCCTTGCGGCGTGCACCAGAGGTCTTTCTCTTCCTCGAGCTTCAGCTCCGGCTCCTCGCGCCGGTCCGAGACGCCCGTGCAGCGGTTGAACCACTGGTACATCGCCTCGCGGTTCTCCTTAGAGAAGCCATGGTAGGACGGCCCGATGTAGAGGCCGATGTTGTCTTCAGCCCCGAGCAGCCGGTAGAGCCGGCGGAGGCGGCGGTAGGCGGCTTCGGTGCCGCGAGCGTCGAAATAGTCCTTCTCTTTGCCCAGGATGATCACCGGCTTCGGCGCCAGGGCCGCCAGGAAGTCCTCGTGATCCAGGCCCAACGCCAGCGCCCGCGGCGGGCACTGTTCGGTATCGGCCGGCAGCTCGTTCTCCAGGTTGCGCCGGAACTCGGTGACGAAGCAGCTCGGCGCGGCCATCGTCCAGCGCTGCTCGACGCCGCACAGCCACGTGGTCATCGTGCCGCCGCCGGAGTTGCCCGTCACGCCCACGTGCTTCGGGTCCACTTCCTCCCGCGAGAGCAGGTAGTCGAGCGCCCGGATGCCGTCCCAGGCCCGCCACGCGCCGAAGAACTCCCCCACCAGGTACTGCTGATTGCCCGCGTGTAGATGCTCCCGCGTGCCGGCGCCGCGCCGCGGCCGCAACTGCTTGTCCACGTATTGCAGCCGCTCGCCCTGGCCGATGGGATCGTAGATCAGCACCACGTAGCCCTGCCGCGCCAGCCCCTGGGCGAAGGACTGGTAGGCCTCGGCCGCCTTGCCGTTGGCCGAGTGCCCGCACGTCCCCACCACGCCCGGCAGTGGAAAGCGCCGGTTTTTCGGCACGTAAAGATTCGCCGTCACCAAAAAGCCCGGCCGGCTTTCGAAGATCACCTTCTCGATCTTGTATTCGTCCCGCTCCAGCACGCCTGTGATGCGCGCGTTCAGCGGCGTCTTCTCGGGCATCGGCCCGAACGAGCGCCGGATCTTCCTGCGGACTTCTTTGACGTAACTTTCGGCGTCCGCCCGGCTCTCGAGCGATTCCAACCGTGCCAGACGCCGCTCGTAGACCTCCCGCACCTGCCGCACGAAATACTCCTGCACCATGTGCGGGAAGCGGTTGAGCCCGATTCGGGGCCCCCCGGCGTCCCGCGCCGCTGCGGCGGGCGTTTCCAGCGCCTCGATCCCCAATGTGCGTAACCCAGCCAGACCCGCCAGGCTGAGTACGCTCCTCCGGCTCCACAACTTGTTGACGTCGCGTGATGATTGCCGCATTGGTCGCAAACCTCGGCGACTAGTTTACACCGGTGGCGCGCCGGCTTCGATTCAGGATCCTCACGCTGGAGGCGGGCCCGTTTGGCGCGATCGGCTGCGGCCCCCGTTCGCTGATGGAGCCCCGCCGCCAGCGTGCCCGCCGCTGCGTTGGGCTATGCTGTGTAAGATCGCTGAGAGGCGCTATGGACTCGAAAGGAATGACATTCGGCTTGATCGTCGGCAATCGCGGCTTCTTCCCCGATCACCTGGCGAAATCCGGTCGCGAAGAAATGGTCCGAGTGCTCGAGGAGGCCGGCTACAACGTGGTGGTTCCGGGCGAGGAGGAAACCAAGTTCGGCGCTGTCGAGACCCGCCAGGAGGCCCGAGTTTGCGCCGAGCTTTTCCGGCGCCATGCCGGCGAGATCGACGGCGTCATTGTCTCGCTCCCCAACTTCGGCGACGAGCGTTCCATCGCCGAGACATTGCGCTTGGCTCGCCTCGACGTGCCGGTCCTGGTGCAGGCGACCCCGGACACTCTCGGCCGCATGGGCATCAGCCACCGTCGCGACAGCTTCTGCGGCAAGATGAGCGTGTGCAACAACCTCGCCCAGTTCGGCATCCGCTATTCGCTCACGCGCCTGCACACCGTGGCGCCGGAGTCGGACGAGTTCCGGCGCGATCTGGCGGAGTTCGCGGCTGTCTGCCGGGTCGTGAAAGGGTTGCGCAACACACGGGTGGGCGCCATCGGGGCCCGGCCGTCGGCCTTCAATACCGTGCGGTACAGCGAAAAGCTTCTCGAGGCCTCAGGCATCGACGTCGAGACTGTCGATCTCTCGGAAATCCTCGGACGCGTCGAGCGGCTGAAGGACGATGCTCCCGCGGCCCAGATGAAGCTGGCGGCCATACGGGACTACGTGAACACTGAGAAGATCCCGGCCGGCAGCTTGTTGAAGATGGCGAAACTGGCTGCGGTAATCGAGGACTGGATGGCCGCCAACGAAGTCACGATCAGCGCCATTCAGTGCTGGACCGCCCTTGAGGAGTACTTCGGCGTCGTCCCATGCACCGTCATGAGCATGATGAGCGAGAGCTTGCTCCCGAGCGCGTGTGAGGTGGATGTCTGCGGGGCCGTGGCGATGCATTCGCTGTCGCTGGCTTCGGGCACGCCCAGCGCGCTGCTCGACTGGAACAACAACTATGGCGACGACCCTGACAAGGCAGTCTGTTTCCATTGCTCGAACCTGCCGAAACACTTCTTCCAGGACATGCGCATGGACTACCAGGAGATCATCGCCGGAACCCTGGGCAAGTCCAGCACGTTCGGAACTTGCGTGGGCCGCGTCAAAGCCGGCCCCATGACCTTCTCCCGGCTCTCGACCATCGACGACGAGGGCGTGATCGCCGGCTACGTGGGCGAAGGCCGGTTCACCGACGATCCGCTCGAAACGTTCGGCGGCGCTGGCGTCGTCGAGATACCGAACCTACAAGGCCTGTTGCGCTACATCTGCGAGCAAGGTTTCGAGCACCACGTGGCGGCCAACCTGTCGCACGTCGCGGGCGTCGTCGAGGAAGCTTGGACGAAGTATATGGGTTGGGAGGTTTACCGGCATAGCTGACCGGCTGCCGGTGGGGCGCCGCTGACCGTTACCTGCCCCCGCGGCCGGCTCACCGTTCGCTCAAGAGCGCTCGAAGCTTCAGCGCCGCCGCGCGCGCCATGTTCTCCGCCACTTCGCTGAGCCCCTCGCCGGCCGAGAAATCCATTCCCGGGATCGCGCACAGCCAAGCCCGGCCGCCGAAACCGTAGAGCCGTCGGGAGAGCTCCACGATTTCCTGCGGCGCCACCTGATGCGCCAGCGCTCCGGGCCGGCGGGTCCGTCTCTGCAGGATTTCATCGAGCCGGACGTCGCTGGAAGCGCAACCCCCGGCCGTCACCAGGGCGTCCAGGAACACCACCTCAGCGAAGGACGCGATCTCCTCGGCAAGCTCCGGCGTGAGCTGCTGGACTTCGCGGGCAGAAACCCCAGGCGGCAAAGGCCTGAGCAGCTCGATGACGCGCCGGGCTACACCGTCGTCCCGCCGCAATGGGTTCCCGATCGCGATGAGCAGCAGCGCCATCAGCCTCGCGCGAGGCGGTCCAGCAGCTCCCCCCGACGGTTGCGCAGCTCGACCACCAGCGGCATCTGTCCGAGGGCGTGGGTGGAGCACGACAGGCACGGATCATAACACCGGATCCCCGCCTCTACGCGGTTCAGCATGCCCTCTTCGAGCTTCCGCGCGTTCACGAAATGCCGCGCGGCCTGCTCCACCGTCTTGTTCATCGCCAGGTTGTTCTGCGCCGTGGCGATCAGCAGGTTCGCCTTACGGACCAGCCCGTTTTCATCGACCTCGTAGTGATGAAACAGCGTGCCCCGTGGCGCCTCGCAGGAGCCGATGCCCACCTCGTTGTTGCGGTCCGCCCTCACTCGCACGTGCTCGCTGACGATGTCCGGATCGTCCATCAATTCCTCGATCCGCTCCACGCAATGGAGCATCTCGATCAACCGCGCCCAGTGGTAAAGGAACGACTCGTTGCGTACCGTCCATCTCCGCTGCCGGAACTCCTTGAGCTCCCGGTCCGCCAGCGGCGTGCCGATGGCGTGCACGACGTTGCACCGCGCCAGCGGCCCCACCCGGTACATACCCGCCGGATATCCCATCGGCTTGTAATAGGGAAACTTCATGTACGACCATTCCTCGCTGGCCTCGCCGAGGAACGTCTGGTACCGCCATGGCTTCAGCCCGTCGGCCACGATGTTGCCCTCGCTGTCCATGATCCGCAGCCGCCCGTCGTAGAACTCCATGTAGCCGTCTTCGTCCACGGTCCCCATGAACAGCGATGGGAAGTTCCCGATGTGGCGCACCTCTTGCTCGAAGCTGTCGAGGATCGCTTTGAACCGGTCCAGGGCGATCTCCATCGACTTGTAAGCTTCCGGGATCCAGCCGCAGATCTCCTTGCGCTCGTCCTCGGTCAGCGCCTTCAGGACGCCTCCCGGCGTGCCCCAGGAAGGATGGATGCGCTTGCCGCCCAGCAGCTCGATCACCCGCTGGCCGAACTGCCGCAGCCGGATGCCTCGCCGGGCGAAGTCCTCGTCTTCGGCGGCCACGCCGAAGATGTGGCGCTTCGCTGGATCCGCGTCCATACCCAGCAGCAGGTCCGGCGACGATAGATGAAAGAAGCTCAGCGCGTGGGACTGCAGCACCTGGGCGTGGTTCATCAGCCGGCGGGCCTTTTTCGCCGCCGGGGTGATCTGCACGCCGAGAATTGCGTCTCCAGCCTTCGAGCTCGCCAGCACGTGGCTTACCGGGCAAATCCCGCAGACCCGCGCCATCAAACCCGGCATCTCGTAGAACGGCCGCCCCTCGCAAAACTTCTCGAAGCCACGGAACTCCACTACGTGGAACTGGGCGCTCTCCACCCGCCCCTCGTCGTCCACGTAAATGGAGATCTTGGCGTGCCCCTCGATCCGCGTCACCGGACTGATGAGGATCCGCTCGCCCATACCTATCCGAACCTCCCCGTCCGCGCCGGCTCCTGCTTGCCGTCGAGCAGGTCGAAGACGAACCGGCAGATCTCGTCCGCCGACGGCGGACACCCTTGGAGGAAGTAATCGACCGGCACGACCTCGTGGACCGGCCGCACCCGCTCGAGCAGCGCCGGCACGATCGGATTCCCCGCCGGTACCCCGATCACCGGCAGCGAAGTCTCCTTGTAGGACCGGTTCAGCACGTCGTCCAGGTCGAACAGGTTCCTCAGAGCCGTTACGTTGCCCGTCACCGCGCAGTCGCCGAAGGCCACCAAGATCCGGCTCTTGGCCCGGATCTCCTGGATCTGCTCCAGGTGCTCCACGTTCGCCACCGCGCCTTCGACCAGCGTGATGTCGGCTTCCGGAAACTCCTTGGTATCGACGATCGGCGAGGCCACGATGTCGGCCCGCGCCGCCAGTTCGAGCAGGCGCTCGTCCAGATCGAGCAGCGACATGTGGCAGCCCGAGCAGCCGCCCAGCCAGACGGTGGCGATCCGGGGCTTGTGTTCCTTCACCGAATCCATTGGTGCTCCTTCCGCGCCGTGACGATGTACTTGAGGAACCGCCGGTCCTTCCGCGATTCCGCCACCGTCTTGCCCTTCTCGAACAAGGCCCCCGTCGGGCAGACCTGGACGCACTTACCGCACGAGGTGCAGGTCTCCGACTGCCCCCACGGCTCATCCAGATCCGTGATCACCAGCGAGTTCCGTCCCCGGCCCTTCACGTCCCAGGTGTGTGCGCCCTCCACCTCGTCGCAAACCCGCACGCACCGGGTGCATAGCACGCACCGGTTGTGATCGATGCCGAACCGCTCGTGGCTGGTATCGACGCCCAACCGCGGGAATTGGTACCGCAGCCGCACGTGGTCGATGCCCAAGCTCTCCGCCAGATCCTGCAGCTCGCAGTTGCCGTTCTGCACGCAGACCGAGCAGACGTGGTTGCGCTCAGCCAGCAGCAGCTCGACGATCAATTTCCGATGGGCCCGCAGCCGTTCCGTGTTCGTGCGGACCACCATTCCTTCCTCCACCGGCGTCAGGCACGACGCCGCGAGCTTGTGCTGGCCCTCGATCTCCACCAGGCACAGGCGGCAGGCCCCGACGTCGGAGAGACCTCCGATGTGGCACAGCCGCGGGATGTGAATTCCAGCGTTCCAGGCGGCGTTGAAGATCGATTCGCCGGCCGCGCCCGTCACCATCTTGCCGTCGATCGTGAGTGTCTTTACGCTCACGGCTGTCCCCCTTCAGCCGAGGCGGCTGAGTCGCCGGCGCCCGCTCCGGCGCTTCGAGGAGGTTCTTTCACCTTGGCCTCGTACTCATGCCGGAAATACTTCAGCGTCGTCAGCACCGGATTCGGAGCGCTTTGGCCCAGCCCGCACAGGCTCGCCTCCTTCAACAGCGACGAGAGCTGTTCCAACATCTCGATATCGGCTTCCGTCCCCTCGCCGCGCACCAGCCGGGAGAGGATGTCGTGCATCTGCACCGTCCCGGCGCGGCAAGGGATGCACTTGCCGCAGGACTCGTCCATGCAGAACTCCATGAAGAACCGGGCGACGTCCACCATGTCCGACGTCTCGTCCATCACGATCATGCCGCCAGAGCCCATGATGGAGCCGATGGCGGCCAGCGACTCGTAATCCACCGGCGTGTCCAGCAGCTCCTCGGGAATGCAGCCGCCCGAGGGCCCGCCCGTCTGCACGGCCTTGAACTTCCCGCCGCGCGGGATGCCGCCGCCGATGTCGAAGATGATCTCCCGGAGCGGCGTGCCCATCTCGACTTCGATGAGGCCGGTGTTCTGGATCCGTCCGGCGAGGGCGAAGACCTTGGTCCCTTTCGATTTCTCCGTTCCGATCGAGGCGAACCATTCGCCGCCCTCCTCGATGATTGCGGGGACGTTCGCGAACGTCTCCACGTTGTTGATCAGCGTCGGCTTGCCCCACAAACCCGACTCCGGCGGGTAGGGCGGACGCTGCCGCGGCTGGCCCCGTTTCCCTTCGATCGAAGCGATCAGCGCCGTCTCCTCGCCACACACGAAGGCTCCCGCGCCGATTCGCAGGTCGATCCGGAACTGGAAGCCCGTCTCGAGGATCCGGTTGCCCAGCAGGTGCTCCCGCTCGGCCTGCCGGATCGCCGACTGTAGCCGCTGGATCGCCAGCCCGTACTCGCCCCGCACGTAGATGAAGCCTTGGTGCGATCCGATGGCGTAGGCCGCCAGCGCCATCCCTTCCAGAACGCGATGGGGATCGCCCTCAAGCACGGAACGGTCCATGAAAGCGCCCGGATCCCCCTCGTCCGCGTTGCACACGATATATTTCGTGTCGGCCGGCTGGCGCGCTACCAGCTCCCATTTCAGGCCCGTCGGGTACCCGGCCCCGCCGCGCCCCCGCAGCCCGCTCTTGCGGATCTCGGCGATCACCTCGGCTGGCGTCATCTCCGTCAGCGCCTTGGCCAGCGCCTGGTAGCCGCCCGCCGCAATGTAATCGGTCAAGCTCTCCGGGTCGGCCCGGCCCGAGTTCGCCAGCACGATGCGCCGCTGTTTGGCGAAAAACGGGGCCGACAGGTCCGCCCTCTTGAAACGCAACTGTTCCCGGTCCACCGGATTCGAGGAGATCAGCGCGGGAGCGTCGTTGGGAACGACCTCGCCGTAAAGCTCGTTGTCCCGCTCGCTGTAGACCAGTGGCCCGCGGCTGCATAGCCCCATGCAGCCCGATCCGCAAACTTCGATCTTGCCCTCGCGTCCGGAAGAGCGGATCTGGTCGGCGATCGCCTTCTTCACGCTTTCGGCCCCGCACGAGATGCAACCCGCCGCCGTGCAGCAGTAGATCCGGTTCTCCAGCCGCTTCCGGCGGTCCAGCTCCGCGCCCTGCCGCTCGTAAAGCTCCTCGATCGTCATTCGACACCAATCCTGTCGAGGTCTTCGTTCAGCTTCTCCGGCGTTACGCGCCCGAGTATTTCGCCGTCCCGGATCATCGCTGGCGCCAAGCCGCATGCGCCGATGCACCGCGCTGAGTTCACGCTCACCTTCCCGTCCGGGCTCGTCGATCCCGCCTTCGCGCAGCGGCGCTCCAGCACCTCCAGCAGTCCGAGCGCGCCCTTCACGTAGCACGCCGTACCCAGACAAACAATATAGGAGTGTTCGCCCTTCGGCTCCAGCGAGAAGAAGTGGTAAAAGGTTGCCACCCCCAGCACCCGGCTGGGCGGCAGCTTCAACTTTCGGGCGATCGTCTTGAGCAGCTCCGGCGTCAAGTAGCCGTACAGCTCTTGCGCCGTGTGCAGCACTTCGATGAGGGCGTCGCCGGAGTAATGGTGGCGCGACATCGCGCGCTCGAGGAATTTCTCCCGGTTGTCCCTCACCGCGGCCGGACGGGGCTTAGTGGGCTCCTGGACGTGAGTCGGCATGCAGGTTCCTGGGCTCGTAGACGCAGAAGGGCTCCTCGGCCAGATAGTCTCCTGTCATTCCATACGCGCGGGCGCGACAGCCCATGCAAATATTCTTGAACTCACAAATACCACACTTGCCTTCGAGACGCTCCGTGTCGCGCAGGTCCTGGAAGATCGGAGCCTTTTCCCAGATCTCCCGGAACGGCGTCTCGCGCAGGCTACCGGCCGAGACCGGAAGGTACCCGCAGGGGAAGACCTCGCCCTGGTGCGAGATGAAGCAGACCGCGGTGCCCGCCAGGCACCCTTTCGTCACCGCGTGCATGCCTTCCTTGGCCAGCTCCGGCACCTTCTCCCCCGCCCGGCGCGCCTCGGCCCGGCGCTGCCGCATGATCCGGTAGTAGTGCGGCGCGCAAGTGGCTTTCAGCTCCAGCCGCGAGGTCAGCGACTGTTCGTAAAACCACTCGAGTATCTCTTCGGCCTCTTCACCTTGAATTGCTTGCTCGTCTTTGATCGTCAGCCCGCAGCCCACCGGCACTAGCAGGAACATGTGGAACGCCTGCACGCCCAGATCCTCGGCCAGCTTCAGGATGCGCGGCAGCTCGTGGGCGTTGTGGCGGGAAACGGTTGTGTTGATCTGCGTGGAAACACCCAGCTCTTTCAACAACTCGATTCCCTTCACGGCGGCGGCGAATGCGCCCTGGTGCCCGCGGAAGGTGTCGTGGGTCACCGGGTCGGCCCCGTCCAGGCTGATCGAGACCCGCTCGATGCCCGCCTCGTGGATGCGCTGCGCCATCGCTTCGTCGATCAGCGTTCCGTTCGTCGCCAGCGCTACCCGGATCCCCCGCTCCCGGGCGTACTTGGCGATGTCGAAGACGTCCCGGCGCCACAGGGGCTCGCCGCCCGAAAGCACCAGGATGAACGGAGCGAACTCGGCGAGCTGGTCGATGATCCCCGTGCATTCCGAGTAGGTCAGATCGTCCGGCGACATCAGCTCCGTCGCGCTCGCCCGGCAGTGGATGCACCGCAGGTTGCAACCAGTGGTCAGCTCCCAGAAAACCAGGCGGGGCCGGTAGCTCCCGGGCTTGCCGTGTCCGTGCATGGTGCTTTCAAGCAAGCACTTGGCGTTCCAGCCGCACTTCTTTGCCGAATCAGTAACTTACGCCCCGTGTGTGGGGCATTTCCCCCATCACTCGCCGTCAGGCTGCGCCTCGGGCGGCAGTTGCAGCCCGATTGGGGCATATTCCCCGAACCGCCGCCCGCCGCCGAGAGCGGGCGCCTCAGTCCCGCGCCTTCGCCCCCCCGCGGACGTACCTCCCGGAAGAGTCGCAAGCTATTAAAAATACAAGTACTTATCCCCACCCCGAATGGCCGTAGACGGATCGCCGAACGCAAAAACACCCACCTTGCGGCGGGCTTCGCTGTGATTCCGGGGTGCCGGGGAGGTTATTGCTTCAGGGGTCTTTTTTGTGAGGTTAGTCTCGCTTTGGTGGGAGTTGCCTCCCCGGCTTACTTCCAATAATAGAATATGAAGATGCGGAGTGCAAGCAAAATCTGCAAACTTTTACGAATCCGCTTTCACCTCGATCCCGGCGATGCGTTCTAACACCTTGATAACGCTACAGAAATCCTCTTCTCCGTAGCCCTCTGCCAGGGCGGCTTGAAAGAACTGCCGCGTCAGCGCCGTTACGGGAACCGGGACATTCTCGCATTCGGCTAGCTCCAGCGCCAGACCGATGTCTTTGTGCATCCACTTCGTCGAGAAGTGAGTCGCGAAGTCCCGCCGGAAGATGTACGGCGCCTTGAAGGCGATCAAGCCGGACCTGGCCGCCGTCGAGTTGATCACCTCCAGCATCAGCTTGGGGTCCACGCCCGCCTTGGTGCTCAGTACGATCCCCTCGATGAACGCTTGCAAGATGTTCGATTGAATGAGGTTCTGCGCCAGCTTCACCCGCAAGCCCATCCCCTGCCGGCCGCAGTAGAACACCTGCTGTCCCATCGGCTCAAACCAGGGTTTCACTCTTTCGAATATTTCCCGGTCCCCGCCCACCATGAAGGTCAGCTTGCCCTGCTCAGCGCCCAGCTTCGAGCCCGTGCAAGGGGCATCCAGGTATGGAATCCTCTTCTCGGCCAGCGATTTCGCGATCCGCTTGCTCGCCAGCGCCGAGATCGTGCTCGCGTCGATTACCACCGTTCCCGGACCCGCCCCCGCCGCGATCCCGTCCGCGCCCAGGATCGTCTCCTCCGACATCCGGGTGTCGCCGACGCACAGGAACACCGCTTCCGCGGCCGCACCCACCTCCCGGGGCGTCCCGCACGCCGTCGCCCCCTCTTCGGCCGCCAGCCGTTCCGCTTTCTCCCTCGTATGAGACCAGACCCACAGCTCGTGCCCCGCCCGGCGCAGGTTCCGCGCCATCGGGTACCCCATGATGCCCAGTCCGCAGAAGCCTAGTTTCGCCATCGCTCTCTCCTCGGCGCCGCCCGCCCCGGCGCGCGAACCCGTTATTGTACGGCCCCTCGCCGGTGTGCGACAATCGCCCCCGTGAGGCCATCCGTACTCATCACCAAGCGCATCCTCCCCGAGGCCGTGGACCTGCTCCGGCAGCACTTCGAGGTCGAATACCACGATTCCGACGACGGGCTGCCCGCCGAGGAGCTGCTCCGGCGCATCCAGGGCAAGCAGGCGGTCGTCGCCCAGCTCACCGACAAGTTCACTCCGGATGTCATCGCCCAGCTCGACGGCGTGAAGATCATCGCCAACGTCGCCGTGGGTTACGACAACATCGACGTCCCCGCCGCCACCCGCGCCGGCATCCTGGTGTCGAACACCCCTGACGTCTTGACCGACACCACCGCCGACCTCGCCTTCGCCCTCATCCTCGCCACTGCCCGCCGCCTCTTCGAAGCCAACAAGTTCTTGATGGACGGCAAGTGGAACAAGTGGGCGATCGACCTGCTCCTCGGCCGCGACGTCCACCACCAGACCCTCGGGATCATCGGTCTGGGCCGCATCGGACGCGCCGTCGCCCGCCGCGGTCGCGGCTTTTCCATGCGCATCCTTTACTCCGACGCTCGCCGGGCCCCCGAAGAGGTCGAGCGGGAACTCGGGGCCACCTACGTGCCACTCGAGGATCTGCTTCGCGACTCTGACATCGTCAGTATCCACACCCCGCTCACTGAGTCCACGCGGCACTTGATCGGCGCCGAGCAGTTGCGGATGATGAAGCCCACCGCCATCCTGGTGAACACCTCCCGCGGACCCGTGGTCGATGAAGCCGCTCTCGTCGAAGCCCTCCGCAACCGCACCATCTGGGGCGCCGGCCTCGACGTCTTCGAGAACGAGCCGAAGGTTCACCCCGGCTTGCTGGAGCTGCCCAACGCCGTGCTTGTCCCCCACATCGGCAGTGCCACCGTGGAAACGCGGTTGAAGATGTGTATGCTCGCGGCGGAAAACGTGATTGCGGCGCTCCAGGGCCGGCAGCCCCCCACCCTCGTTAATCCCGAGGTGTGGAACCGTTCCGCGAACCGGCCAAGTGCTGCAGAACGATAAGATCGGAAGCGTGAAAGATGGCGCGCCTGGTGGCGCGGATCGTCTCCCCTTCGCCGAGAATGTGATTCTGTATCAGATCCCGTAGCTGCTCGATCGTGACCCCGAGTTTCTTGGCAGCTTCTGATTCGGAATAGTGTGTTCTACTTGCCGTTCGTGTCGCCATAGGTGCTTGTCGTTTCGCTTGGATCGTGAAACAGCCAAGATGATCGGCTTCCCGTCTGAACTCCCTACCAGAGAGCAATTTTAAGGCCGGACGCCCCCCTTCCCAATCCGTGGTTCTGCCTAATTCGACCGCGGAACTCGCTGAACTTTCTCACCCGGACCGCCGCTTCCGCGCCACCACGATCATCGACAGCCCCCGCCACGGCAGCACATGATCGAGCGCGCGCCACAACCACACCGTCCAGTCGAAGAATTTGAGTAACGGCTTGCGCAGCGTCCGGCGCCGCAGCACCTTGCCCTGGAACCACCACGCCGGCGCCGCGGCCTTGTTGAGCTGGTGGACGCGCGCCAGCTCCAGCCCCGCGCCCTCGAGAAGTGCGCGCAATTCCGATCGCTCGAAACGGCGCCGCAACCCCAAAGCCCGGTCCAGCTCGCTGTAGAGCCGTTTGCCCCGCGGCGCCAGGATGATCAGCGTCCCGCCCGGCTTCAACAGCCCCACCACGTTGCCGAGCGTCGCCGCCGGATCCGCCGAGTATTCCAGAATGTTCAGGCACAGCACCGAGTCCACCGGCTCGCCCACCCTCCTGTAGTGCTCCGGCTGCTCCGGATCCAGCTCCACCACCTCCACGCTCGGGGTCCGCAGGAACCGGTTCTGGAGCGCGTGCAGACTCAACGGGTCGCTCTCGGCCGCCACGTAGCGCAGCCGCCGCGCCATCAGCCGTCCGGTCAGCGTTCCCAGACCCGCCCCCAGCTCCAGCACCGAGTCGCCCAGATACGGCCGGATCACCTCCGTCAGCCAGTCCACGTACCGCGGCGTCCCCAGGTGCGTGTGCACGACCCCCCGGCCGAACGGCTTGGTATAGAGGTCGTCGATCATCCAGAACTTCAGGATCGTCGCCAGCGCCTGGAAGCCGTCTTTCCAGCCGATCTTTTTGCCCTCTTCATAACTGCGCCCGTGATAGGAAATCGGCACCTCGTAGATCCGGAACTGCCGCTTGGCGCACTTCATCGTGATCTCCGGCTCGAAGCCGAAGCGGTTCGAGCGGATCGGGATGCTCTTGAGCAGGTCCGTGCGGAACACCTTGTAGCAGGTCTCCATGTCCGTCAGGTTCAGGTTCGAGAAGACGTTGGAGACCAGCGTCAGCCCCTTGTTGATCATCGAGTGCCAGAACGGCAGCACCCGCGTTTGCGCCGCCGCCAGGTAGCGCGAGCCGAACACCGCGTCCGCCCGCCCGTCGAGCAGCGGCCTCAGCAGCGCCGGGTACTCGTTCGGGTCGTACTCGAGGTCCGCATCCTGCACGATGGCGAAGTCTCCTGTCGCGTGCTGGATCGCCGTCCGGATCGCCGCCCCCTTGCCCTGGTTCTTCTCGTGCCGGATCAGCCGGATCGCCGGCTCCCGCTCCGCCAGCCGCTCGAGGATCTCCCCGGTACCGTCGGTCGAGCAGTCGTCCACCACGATCAGCTCCCGCTCCATCTCCTCGGGTAGCGGCGCCGCCAGTACCTGCGCCAGGCTCCGCTCCACGACGGTCCGCTCGTTGTAGACCGGCACCAGGATGGAAAGTTTCATCGGAATTCCCCAGTATAATGAAAGCGATTTGGACGCCATCGCCGTCCGTTGAACGCATTCATCCCAAGGAGAAACCGATGTCCGATTCCTGTGACCGCCGCAACTTCATCCACAACGCCGCCCGCGCCTCCGCCGCCTTCATGATTCTGAAGCCGGAACTCGTCCGCGGCTCCCAGGCCAACTCCGCCCTCTCAGTCGGCCTCATCGGTTGCGGCAACCGCGGTACTTACGTCAGCGGCATCTTCGCCAAGAACGAGTTCGCCAAGATCGCGGCCATCTGCGACATCTACGAGGACCGCATCCAGGCCGCCCAGCAGCGCTACTCCGGGGCTCGCGTCTTCAAGGACTACAAAGAGCTCCTCGCCTCCGATGTGGACGCTGTCCTCATCGCCACGCCCGCCTACCTCCATCCAGAGATGTTCGAGGCCGCCGTCAAGGCCCGCAAGCACATTTACATGGAGAAGCCGGCCGCGGTGGATCCCGAAGGGTGCCGCCGCGTCAAAGCCGCCGCCCTCACGGCCGATCCCTCCAAGCGCATCACCGTGGACTACCAGCAGCGCTACGGCAAGCACTACCGTATGGCCTATCACCTGATCCGCTCCGGCGAGCTGGGTGATATCAAGATGATCCGCGCCTCTTGGTTCGGCGGCGGTCCCCGCATCAAGACCGGCCACCCCGCCGACCAGGAACGCGTCCGCAACTGGTTCTTTTACCGTGAACTCTCCGGCGACATCCTCGTCGAGCAGGACTGCCACAATCTCGACGTCGTCAACTGGTTCACCGGCAAGCATCCCGTCCGCGTCACCGGCCGCGGCGGCAACGCCATTCGCTTCTACGGCGATATCTACGACAATGTCGCCTGCACCTTCGAGTTCGACGACGGCCTGATCTTCTCTTACGCCGCCAACCAGTTCCGCAGCTCCGGCTACCGCGACGTCTCGGAAACTTTCATCTGCGAGCACGGCGCCGTGAACACCTCCCGCAAGGGCATCACCATCTACCGGCCCGGCAAGGAGCCCGAGCGCATTGAAACCCGCTACGACATCACCCAGGACGCCGTCAACGAGTTCATCGAGGGCGCCCGCACCGGCAAGATCGAGAACGCCGGCGTCTCGGCCGCCGAGAGCACCCTCACCGCCGTCATGGCCCTGTGGTCCTGCGTCCACGAGCGCCCGTACACTTGGGAAGAGATCCTGAAAGCCTGATCCCGCGGGCGGTGTCCGGTTCTCGGGCCGCCGCCCCGGCAACTCTTTTTATGAAACGAGATCCGTCATTGATCCCCCTTTCCCAGCAGCACCACAATGGCCTCGCCCTGTGCGTGCTCACCGATCGCGACCTCGAGGCTGATGCGTCCCAAGAAGCCGTCGCCCGCCTCGCCGACCGCATCGTCGGCGTGTGGGAGATCGAGCTGACGAACCACTTCGAGATGGAGGAGAAGATCCTGTTTCCGGCCTGCCCGCCCGAACTCTCTGAACTCGTCGGCCGGCTCCTCGACGAGCACCGCCAGGTCCGCGAGCTCGTCGAGCGCCTCCGCAAGCAGCCCGACGAGAAGACCGTCCGCGAGTTCACCGCCGTCCTGCGCCGCCACATCCGCCTCGAGGAAAACGAACTCTTCGAGAAGGCGCAGCGCGCGATCCCTCGCGATATCCTGGACAAGATAGGCGCCGACATCGGCAAGAAGGCCGTCCGAGTCTGTTTGAGACCATGAGCGAGCACAACGTCATCCTGGAAACCAATCTGCCCGGCATCAAGCTGCTGTCCCGCGGAAAAGTCCGCGACATCTACGAGGTCGGCGACGAGCTCCTGATCGTCGCCACGGACCGCATCTCCGCCTTCGACTACATCCTGCCCACGGGCATTCCCCGCAAGGGCGAGGTCCTCACGCAGCTTTCCCTGTTCTGGTTCGACTTCTTGAAGGACGTCGTGCCCACCCACATCATCACCGCCGATGTGGATGCCTACCCTGAGCCGCTGCCGCAGTTCCGTGACCAGCTTGCCGGCCGCTCCATGCTCGTCACGCGGGCCAAGATGCTGCCCGTCGAGTGCGTCGCCCGCGGCTATCTCGCCGGCTCCGGCTGGAAGGACTACCGCAAGACCGGCGCCGTCTGCGGCATCAAACTGCCCCCCGGCCTACAAGAGAGTAGCCAACTGCCCGAGCCCATCTTCACCCCGGCCACCAAGGCCACCAGCGGCCACGACATCAACATCTCCTTCGACGAGGCCGCCGAGATGATCGGCCGCGAGGTGGCCGGGAAGGTCCGCGACCTGACCCTCGACATCTACTCCCGCGCCGCCGAATACGCCCGCGAGCGCGGCATCATCATCGCCGACACCAAGTTCGAGTTCGGCTTCGTGGACGGCGAGCTCATCCTCGCCGACGAGGTGCTCACGCCGGACTCGTCGCGCTTCTGGCCAGCCGACGAGTACGAGCCCGGCCGCCCGCAGCGCTCCTTCGACAAGCAGTACGTGCGGGACTACCTCGAGTCCATCCATTGGGACAAGAAGCCCCCGGCCCCGGCCTTGCCCCCCGAGGTCGCGCGCAACACCAGCGAGAAGTACCTCGAGGCCTACCGGCGGCTCAGTGGAAAGGAGCTGTAACAGGTCCGGCCCCGGGCCGGGATACGGCGCCTATGACGCTCAACTGGCTCGACATCGTTATCGTCGCCTTGGTCGGCGTCTCGACCATCGAAGGCATCGCCAAGGGCTTCGCCCGGGTCGGCGTGGGCCTGGCGGCGGCCGTCGCCGGCGTCGTTCTCGGCATCTGGTTTTACGGCGCCGTCGGCTACTACTTCCTGCCCTACGTCAGTTCCCGGGGCATCGCCAACTTTATCGGCTTCCTGATCATCTTCACCGGCTGCCTTCTCGCCGGGGCGCTCGCCGGCAAGCTGCTGGCGGTGCTCTTCAAGTGGGCCGGCCTGAGCTGGATGGACCGCATCCTCGGGGCCGGCTTCGGCTTCGTCCGCGGCTTGCTGGGGGCCATCGCCCTCGTCCTCATCCTGATGGCCTTCAGCCCCAAGCCGCCGCCCGAGTCGGTGGCCGAGTCCCGCTACGCCCCGTACCTGATCGGCGCCGCCGGCGTCATCGTCGAGTTCGCTCCCCGCGAGGTCCGCGACGGGTTCCTAGAGAGCTATGGCAAGCTCAAGGAGCTCTGGGACAAGGCCGTCCCCGACGAACGGCTGCGGCTGCCCGAGACCGAGATCTGAACCAGCGCCGCCGGCCCGCGCCGCGCAACGCCTACAATGGAATCACGGGCGGCGCGCTGCGCTCCCGCCTTCGGACGCTGCATGAAACTCCTGATCTTCGACCTCGATGGCACCCTCATCGACTCCCGGCTCGATCTGGCCAACGCCGTCAACGCTGCGCTCCGGCGCATGGGGCGCGCCCCGCTGCCGAACGAGCGCATCTACTCCTACGTCGGCGACGGCGCCCCCACTCTCATGCGCCGCGCCCTCGGAGGCGACGCTCCACAAGAGGAGATCGAGCGCGCCCTCGCGCATTTCCTCGCCTACTACCGCGAGCACATGCTCGACAATACCCGCCCTTATCCCGGCGTCAACGGGGCCCTCGGCCGCTTCGCCAAGGCCGGCATCCCGATGGCCGTTCTCACCAACAAGCCCGAGCGCTTTTCCCGGGAGCTGGTCCGCGGCCTCGGCTGGGAGAACCTCTTCTTCCGTATCTACGGCGGCGACAGCCTCCCGGAGAAGAAACCCCACCCCATCGGCATCGAGACCCTGATGCGGGAAGCCGGCGCCGCGCCGGCCGAGACCCTCATGGTAGGCGACAGCGCCGTCGATGTCCTCACCGCCCGCAACGCTGGCGTCCCCGTGGCCGCCGTCACTTACGGGCTCCAGCCCGAGACCCTCGAGCAATACCCGCCCGACATCCTCGTCGATTCCCTCGCCGACCTCGCCCGCGAGCTCCTCGATCCGGACCGCGCCGCCGCCTTCGCCTCCCGCTTCGCCTCGGGCCGCGGCTAGTTCCGGGGGAAGAAAAAGCCGGCGCACTTGTCGGCGCCGGCTCGCTCGAACTCGTGCCCTCGTCCGGGGCGTACCGCTACTTGACCTTCACCCAGCTCTTGGTCTTGTAGCTCTCGATGATCTTCTCGAGCAGCTTCATGCCCCACAGGCCGTCCTCGAAGGTCGGGTAGTCGATGGGGGCCTTCGGATCGGCCACCCGGGCGTAGAAGCGCCGGTAGAGCTGCTTGTGCGTGTCGTCGTAGCCCTCGCTGTGGCCGCCCGGCAGGTCGGCGAAGCCCGCCGCCGGACCCATCAGCAGCGCCGGGTCCTTCACCAGCCACTCGTTCGGCTCGTTGCGGTGCCCGATCCAGAGCTGGTCCGGCATCTCCTGGTTCCAGATGACGCCGGCCTTGGTGCCGAAGATCTCGATCTGGAAGCGGTTCTTGCAGCCGGCCGAGACCTGGCTCACCGTGTAGGCGCCCCGGGCGCGCCGGCCCAGGTGCAACATCACCATGCCGAAGTCCTCGGTGTCGATCCGGACCTCCTTGTAGTCCTCCGGCTTCAGTTTCTTGCCGGCGAAGGTCTCGATCGCCCGCTTCGGCTTCTTGCGCTTCTTGTGGAAGGTCTCCATATCGGCGCACAGCGCCGTGATCTTCAGCCCCGTCAGGTGCTGCACCAGATCCATCCAGTGCGAGCCGATGTCAGCCAGCGCCCGCAACGGACCGTTCTCCTTCGACTCCAGCCGCCAGTTGTAGTCCGTGTCATACAGCAGCCAGTCCTGCGAGTAGGTCCCCTGCACCACCAGGATGTCGCCCAGTTCGCCGGCGGCGATCAACTGCCGCACGTGCTGCAGCACCGGGTAGTAGCGCAGGTTGTGGTTTACGGCGTGCACGATCCGCTTCTTCCGGGCCAGCTTGAGCATCTCTTCGGCCTCGGCGGCGCTCATCGCCAGCGGCTTCTCGCACAGCACGTGCTTGCCCGCCTCGATGGCCGCCTTGGTGACGGGCGCGTGCAGGACGTTGGGCGTGCAGACGTGCACCGCCTCGATTTCCGGGTCCTCGATCAGCTCCATGTAGTTGTCGGTGGTCCGTTCGACGCTCATGGCCTTGCCGAACTGCTCGGCCTCTTCCTTGGATACCGCCGCGACGCCGGCCACCTCGACGTTGCCCAAACGCCGGATCCCCTCGGTATGCACCTTGCCCATGAATCCGGCTCCGATCACCGCGGTCTTGATCTTGCGCATGACTGTCCTTTCCTCGCTCGTGAGAAGTGATCCTGGAAGATCAGCACTATCGCCTTCGTACACTCTACCGCAACCCCCCAAATCGGTGACAGTCTACTCAAATCCCAATTGCCGCCCGCCACCTGCTCCCGCCACCCGCACCCCGCCCAAAACAATGAACCCGCGCGCGGCCCCGCCCCGGAAATGCCTCCTTCCGGATCATCCACCCCGCGCCTGGCCCTCGCCGGCTCGCCCTGCGGTCGGTGCCGCCGCTACATCGCGATTCGCAGCGCCCGCGGACCGGCTCCGCGCCCCTGGGACCGGTTCAAGGCACGCGGGACTGGCTCGGCTGTCCCAAGCAGCGCGCGTGGACACCAGTGCCAGTCCCCGTAGCAGACCGGAAGTTTCTACTTTGCTCCGGGGCAGAACTTTCTACTTTGCCGGAGCGCCTGTGCTAACTCACGGCCCCTCGCCGACCAGCGCCCGCGCCACGTCCGCCCAGCGCTCGAACGGCCGGAACCCCTCGCCCCGCCGCCCCAGCTCTTTCGCCAGCCACCCGGTGGCGAACCGGTACCGCGGCTCCACCAGCAGCGCCGCTTCGAGATCCGGCCGGCCGTCGCCGGCGAACGCCACCCGGCGGCGCCGCCCCAGCGCATCCCGCACCACGGCGGCCTTGTCGATCCCGGTCTCCGGCGAGGCGTAGCGCGAATCCGCCGGCAACTCCATCAGCAGGCCCCGCTCAGGGTCGAACCGCCCCGGGCACGCATGGACCTTCACTTTGACGCCCGCCTCTTCGAGAATCGGGTCGATGTACCACCGGCACCCGGCCGAGACGACTTCCACCTCCCACCCCGCTCCGCGCAACGCCTCGACCCACCGCGCCAGCTCGCGCTCCGGCTCCATCTCGCCGATCACCGCCCGCAGCGTCTTTTCGTCCGCCCGGATGTGGGAGAAGATCGACCGCATCGCCTCGAAGTGCGTGATCTCCCCAGTGAAGTACCGGCCCCAGTAGTCCGGCACGCCGTCCCCCAGAAACCGCGGCACCACGAGAGCATAGAAGTCGTTCCGCGTCACGGTCCCGTCGAAGTCGGTGATGAGGATGGAGTCACGATCCGGCGCCAACTTCGATGGTATCCACTGTGAAGCGCGTCGCGGTGGGGACCATGATCCTGGACGTGGGTCGCCGTTGTGGTCTCAGATGCGTTCGCCGAACGCCCACGGTCATTGCGAACGCTTCCACGAAATCCTCCTGGAAAGGCTCTCCGAAGCGGGGTTTCCCAAGACGTTTGATAAAATCCGGCAGGGCTGCAGGCTCACCCCGATGAGCACCTGAAGTCCTGCAATCGAGAGCGGGGCCGACAAGGGGTGCCGCACGAAAGGCGTCGCCGTCTGGCGACCGCTTTCACACGCGGTGAACGAGATTGTGCAGGCCGAGGCCGCCTGAACTACCGCATCCGCCCGGAGGTGCCCCCGGTCTCAGGATGTCCTGCACTAAGCACCGTGTAGCGACACCCGCTTCCCGGGATTTCACCTCGTTCCATCATCTCTACACGACCAGCCGAAAACAGCTTCGATCTGGCGCCGGTAGTCCGTATCGATCTGCCGCGGCGCTCGCTCAATGTACTCTTTCGCGCGCTCTCGGGTCACGCCGGAGAGCCCGCGCAAGTGCGAGATCACCTCCTCAACAGACGGAGATCTGTATTCGCGCTTGAACTTTGGTTCTAGGGCCGTCCAAATAACCGCATCCAGACATCGAGCTTCAGCCCACTGGGGCAGGTCAGGGATGGACTCCGGAGTCGGCTCGCCGCGTCGCCACGATCCGATCCGCGACTTCCAATTCTTGTCGGGGATACCCTCCCGATCGCGAAGTGCTTTTTGAGCAGCTCCAATATCAGTTGACAGCATCTGTGCCCAGAGGACCCGTACCGGTTTTGCCTGCTGATCAATAACCAGCGTCATCCGATGGTCGCCCGACTCCCGCGTGAACTCCACCGGCACGAGGGGGCCATCTTCGAACCACTTGCCCCGAACAGGCAGTTCCCGGGGATTCCAAACCAACGAACCCCAGGCCAAACAAGCAATTCTCAAGGAACGAGTTCTCTCAGGATTCATGTGTTCTTGACAATATTGTTCATCTGTCGCCGAAATCGGCGTCTCAATTCTTTGCTGCGAGGGTCGCGGAGCTCGTGCAAATACGACGTAAATTCTTGTTCGAGCGCCCTGTAGAACAGGGTCCGATTCAGCACGAACCCATTCGCTTTGCGTGCTACGATTTGGCCGGCGGGTGTGTCTCTCCAGATGACCCACCGTTCTGTTTCTGCCTCGTGCAGGATGGCGTTCCTGATGCCCTTGTAGAAGAGCTTGGCTACATTGTTATCATCGAATGCTCCGTCGAAAGCTGGACGGCGCAAGAACTGGAGGAAGCGGTCACGTGTATGTGTACGCGGGCCGGGCTGGCGGAATTTCTGGAGGGTTTCAATGAGGAGACAACAAAGCGCCATAATCGAAAAGCCTGGAACGCAATGGTCAACCTGAGTTGGATCGGAAGACTGCTGCTCGGGCCTTGTGTCTGCAGCAAAAAGCGCGTCGATGGAACTGAAGAAACGCTCTTTCATCCGTCGCTCGAACACCCCGATTGCTCTCTGCCAATCGGATTCTTCATTCCGATCAAGCCTCTCGGTTAATCTCTCCCAATCAGACTTGGAGAAGCCGAGACACAGATCAGCTTCCATGGGTTACCTCCTGATCATGTCTGCAGTTCACCTCCCGATCCGGCTTGAGCGGCCACAGCCCTTTCGTGACTTCGGGTGCTTCGACGCGCCGTGTCATCTCGACAGGCTGCCCCGCAACTCAGCCGGATCAACCACCGTCTAGCAGGAGTGTCCTTCCCTGGGGACGAACCGTTCCTGCGAGCGGTTCCATCGAACTGTCGAAGAAGGGTTGTTCTTCGGGATGGCGTTTCGCAAGAAGTTCTGCGAGAGCTTGGCGGAGCTTCAGCAGGACCTGGACGAGTACCTGACGTTCTACAATCGGGAACGGGCTCATCAGGGCTACCGAACGAAAGGGAGAACGCCGTACCAGGCGTTCTTGGACGGAGTGAAGAAGATGACTCAAGCCGAAGCCGCCTGAGGCGCCTCAGCAGCCCAAAGGCGCCCCCGGTGTCCGGAGATCCTCCGCTAAGTACAAGTGAACGACCCGTGATGCTGAAGGTGAGAGCGAGAACCACATCCGCGAGCCACGTTGGGTTAAAGCCTATCCTTGGTACCTTCAGGACAGCCCTGCGTCCTGCCGTGCTTCCGCCCAATCTCTGCGAGCCAGCCGGACCTTGACAGACTTCACTTGAGTAGGCATCTTTTGTCTTGTGTTCCCGCTCCGAGAGACCAATACTCTACACAGGGGCATCTTGTATGGCAATCATGAAGACCTTCGTCACTCAATCTCATGGACTCACGACTGTGGCGCGGCGTCGCGGGATGGGCTGTCAGGACCCCAGCGCTAATCCTTTCTTCGTCGTCGCACCTTTCTGTCCACCGCTCTGGACATTGACGCCAGTGCACCAGCCAACCGTTCCGCCAAAGCGAGGTTTTCCGATGGGAGCGGGAGACCAACGATCAGTGCATGATCGGGAGGGTCTGCTGCCTTCTGAACAACATCTAGACCGAGCGTTCGCACCCGGCCAGTGTGGAGCGAATCGACCCCGAAGGTAGTCTTCCACGCGCTCAGCCGCTTTTCCAGATCTGTCCGCGACGCAATATAGACCGACAAACCATCTGTGTCACGTTCTCGGCGCAAATAAGCTTCTGCTTTGATCTTTTTCGTGTCGGGGTCCAGGCAGCGCCTGCTGGTAATAAACCGGAAAAGAATCTCCTCACATGGAAGTGGCGTTGCAGTCACAGGTTCGGTCTAAGTGGTCAGGAATCACAAATAAGCCACATAAGAAATTCGGCAAGACGCATTCCAGTTACAACATCGTCTACACCATATACGGGGCCATCCTCAAAGTAGATATAACTCCTATTCTCCCTGGTGCCACCGCAAACCAATCGAACTTCTTTGTCACCGCGTGACCACGTAATCCTTACGCCACCATCCTCACCCACAGCCGCTGAACCTCTTGGGAAGTTCTCCCCCAGAATTTGCCCAGCGGTCGACAGCAGTCCGATCGCCCACCCAACCGCTTCGTCCGTAGGGTATTCGGGCAGGTCTTCGTCCGTCTCTGGTTCACGCGCGAGTTGTTCTACCCTGTCGCGCGTCGTCCAATAGTCAGACCCGAAAACCCCACAAGTACCGCCAGAATCGTCCTTCATGGCCGATGGCAGCGTGATTTCAGGGATCACTCGGGTTCCGCCCATGAGCTCATTGTCTGTCGTCGCAGTCGTTCCACAAGGGTGGTTAGACTTATGGTTCAGCGGTATCGTGCTCAAGCTCGTTTCTTCCATAACTTATGTCCGTGTTCTGTAGTAAGCTTCACAAACGAGTTCACGATCGCATCATGCGCGATCGCAAACCAACTCTCCATGCTTCTAACACTCGCGTCCGTTGGGCTATGGGCCGTGAACTCTACAACAAGGACATCTCGTCCGTCGGCGGGCCGGCGACCGTGTTTGACGTCCATCGTAAGAGATCCTGCATCCTGCGGCAACGGCCACTGAAAGTTCATATGCATTCCCACTGGCTCTGACGCTGGATCAGGGAAAGGATTGGCGCTGTAGAAGCTCAGGTATCTCCAAACGTCGCGCGGGAACACGGCGTCGTCTTCCAGGATGTGGTTAATGTATGTCAACTCATAGACTTCGGGTATTGGTCGCGTTAACCCCTTCTCCTTCAAGAATCGCTGGAACCGCTCCCATTGGAGGACGAATTTGTCGTAAGCTTGTTCGTAGCGAGGATAATCATCTTCTCCATGAATCTTCCGCCAGTTATGCAGGAAACGATTGGGCTGAACTTGGATGAGGTAATTTCGTGATTTTGTGAAGTAAAAAACTCTACGAACCGGCGGAAGAATACCGAC
>CAYWXL010000013.1:0-89874 GCA_964461995.1 uncultured Solibacteraceae bacterium | reverse complement strand
GCTGCCGCCCCGCCTCGGCGGGGTACAGAAACCGGCTTACAGTCCGGCAGACTCTTAACTTTCCACCCACTCCGCGCCGCCCGGCCATCTGGGTCTTACTCGCGTCCCGGCCAGGGGTAGTCGTCCTTGCCCGCCCGCGGATCCCGCATACCCGGCGGAAGCGTCTTCTGCCACTCGAGAACCAGCTTCGCCAGCCGCTCCACCACGTCCGGGTGCTCGCCGGCCACGTTGTCGCTTTCCCGGGGATCGGCCGGGATGTCGTAGAGTTCGACGCGGCTGCGGTCGGGATTCATGAGCAGTTTCCACTTGCCGTCCCGGACGGCGAGCATGGGGCTCATGTTGGAGACGTGCCCGAAGATGCGGAAACGCCACTCCCAGAAGATGGGCTTCGTTCTCGGCGACGGGCGTCCCAGCAGCACGCCGCTGCGGTCCTCGCCGTCGAGCTTGTGGTCCGGGGGGATTTCGGCGCCGGCGAGGGCGCAGAAGGTCGGCAGCAAGTCAATACCGGTGACCACGGACTCGTCGTCCACCTGCCCGGCGGGGACGTGGCCCGGCCAGCGGACGATGAACGGCACCCGCACGCCGCCCTCGTAGAGGCTGCGCTTGCGTCCCCGCAGCGGGCCGACCGAGCCGATGCCGCTGTGGTTGGCGTTGCGGATGTGGATGTCTTCCGGCCCGTTGTCGCTCGAAAACAAGATCAGCGTTCGCTCCTTCAGGCCCAGTTCGTCGATCGCCGCTACCAGGCGGCCCACCTGCTGGTCCAGATCCGAGACGGAGCCGTAGTAGATGGGCGCCGTGCCGACGTGGGGCACGCGGCGCGGACCGAAGCGCAGGTACGGCTCCATCTGTTCCTTGGTCGGGTTCAAGGTCGCGTGGGGAACGAGAGTCCAGACGTTGACGTAGAACGGCCCGTCCCGGTGCTCGCGGATGAAGCGGATGGCCTCATCGACGATCAGGGCCGAGGAGCGGGCCCGGAAGTACGGATCGTCGGCATCTTCCCAGCTCGGCCCGACGGAGTTGTACGTGCGGTGGTCATCGATGCCGTAGGCTCCCGGATCCGGGGCACCCTCGCCGTGGCCGAGGTGCCACTTGCCGAAGTGCGCGGTGGCGTAGCCAGCGGCCTTGAGCAGCCGCGTGACGGTAGGGACGGCGGGATCGAGCCAGTCCGGCATGCCGCGGCGGCGGTTGTTCTCATGGGTGGCGAAATGGCCGTGGATGCGGTGGCGCGCCGGGTACTGTCCGGTCATCACCGCCGCCCGGCTGGGCGAGCAGACGCCGGAGTTGACGTAGAACTGGGTGAACAGCGTGCCTTCCCGGGCCAGGCGGTCGAGATTCGGCGTCCGGATGCGCGTGTTGCCGTAACAGCCGAGATCGCCCCAGCCGAGGTCGTCGGCGAAGACGAAGACGATGTTCGGCCGGGGGGCGGCGGCCGCCAGCGCAACGCTGAGAAACAGGGCGGCCGCTCTGGAGAGTTGACGCGAGCTTCCCATGGCGGCCCTAATTGTATAAGCGATGTCGAGCAAGAAGGTAGCCCGCTACGGGGAATGGGAGTCGCCGATCACTCCGGAGCTGATGGCCAAGGCAGCGATCCGTCTCAGCTTCGTGACGATCGACGGCGACGACGTCTATTGGGTCGAAGGCCGGCCAGAGGAAGAGGGCCGGAACGTGCTGGTGCGCCGGCGTCCGGGCGGCGCCATCGAAGAGGTGACCCCGCCGGGCTTCAGCGTCCGCAGCCGGGCGCATGAATACGGCGGCGGCGCGTATCTCGTCTCCCGCGGGCGCATCTGGTTCGTCAACGACCTGGATCAGCGGATCTACGCCCAACTCCCCGGCGCCGAGCCGGAGCCCGTGACCAAGGAAGGCCCGTACCGTTACGCGGACCTTCTGCTGGACCGGCCCCGGAATCGGCTGATCTGCGTCCGGGAGGACCACAGCCCGGCGCTCGAACCGGCCAACGAGCTCGTCGCCGTCAGCCTGGAAGACGGCTCGGTGACGCCCCTGGCGGTAGGGCACGACTTCTACTCGACGCCCGCGCTGAACCGCGAGGATCGCGTCCTGGCCTGGCTCACGTGGAACCACCCCGCCATGCCCTGGGACGAGACCGAGCTCTGGGTGGCGGGCTTCGACGAAGAAGGGGGCCTGGCCCAGCGGCGCAAGGTCGCCGGCGGCTACGGGAACTCCATCTTCCAACCCACGTGGTCGCCGTTGGGCGGCCTGTATTTCGTGGCCGATCCCCGCGGCTGGTGGAACCTCTATCGCTGGGACGGCGACCGCGCCTGGTGCGTGCTGAAGAAGGACGCTGAGTTCGCCGTCCCCCAGTGGAATTTCGGCCTGCGCACCTTCGGCTTCGACGCCGACGGGCGGATCGTGACTGCCTACTGCGACCGGGCGGTGTGGCGTCTGGGCCTGATCGACCCTTCCACCGGGGTGCTCGAGCGGCTCCCGGTGGAACACACCGAAATCGCTCACGTGGCGGTCTCCGGACGCCGGGTCGTCTTCATCGGCAGCGCGCCGGACCGCCCGGCGGAGGTGGTCGCGCTGGATCTCGACACCGGCGAGAAGCAGGTGCTCCGCAGCGCGTTCGAAAGCGGCGCCGAACTCCGGGGCTATCTCTCGGATCCCCGGCCGGTCAGCTTCCCAACGACCGATGGGGAGACGGCCCACGGCTTTTACTATCCCCCGGCGAACGTCGATTATGAAGCCCCCGCCGGCCAGAAGCCGCCCCTCATCGTGATGAGCCACGGCGGGCCCACCGCCGCCGCCGGCACCGGCTTCCAGCTCAAGATCCAGTTCTGGACGAGCCGCGGCTTCGCCGTCCTGGATGTGAACTATCGCGGCTCCACCGGCTTCGGCCGCGCCTACCGCGAGCTGATCTACGGAATGTGGGGCGTAGTGGACGTGGCCGACTGCGTCGAAGGCGCGCGGTTCCTCACCGAGAAAGGCAAAGCCGATCCGAAGCGGCTCATCGTTCGCGGCTCCAGCGCCGGCGGTTACACCACGCTGGCCGCGCTGACGTTCCACGACCTGTTCCGGGCCGGAGCAAGCTATTACGGCATCGGAGACTTGGAAACGCTGCTGCGCGACACGCACAAGTTCGAGTCGAAGTATCTGGAGCGGCTCGTCGGTCCCTACCCGCAGGAGCGCGACCTCTACCGGGAACGCTCGCCCATTCACCACGTGGACCGCCTCTCGTGCCCGGTCATCTTCTTCCAGGGACTCGAGGACAAAGTGGTCCCGCCGGGTCAGGCCGAGGCGATGGTGGCGGCGCTGCGCAAGAAGGGGATCCCCGTGGCCTATCTCGCCTTCGAAGGCGAGCGCCACGGGTTCCGCCGGGCCGAGACGATCCGCCGGGCTATCGGAGCCGAACTCTACTTCTACGGCCGGGTGTTCGGCTTCGAGCCGGCGGGAGAGGTGACGCCGGTCGAGATCGAGAACCTCTGACCGCCGCCCGACAAGTGGCGTGAGGCCCTTCGCCCGAGGGGCTTCCCACGTCCACGCCGCGCCGCCCGCGCCGTGTCTGGATGAGCGGGGAGGTTCATTGTATAGTGGCGGTAGAGAGGGCGGAGGCGCGGGGGAGCCCCCTCAAGCCTTTCGGGGGAGGAGCCGGGATGAAGCGGTGCAGCACCATCGCGTTCGCCGGGCTGCTCGCAGCTCTCGCCTGGGCGCAAACAGGGGTGCGCCTCACCGGCCGCGTGGTGGACGAGAACGGCGCTCCTCTGGCTGGCGCGCGTTTGATCCTACGCCCCGCCGACAATCCCGGCGCCGAACTTCAAGCCTTCACTGGGCCTGCTGGAGAATACGAGCTGGAGTTGCCTCGGCCGGGCGAGTATTTGGCCGATGTCGAACGCAAAGGTCACTTTGCGTTGCGCGCACAACGCCTGGCGCTCACCGCGGGAACCAACGCAGCGGATTTTACCCTGAACCGCGAGCGTGAGGTTTTCGAATCCATCGACGTCGAGGCGACCCCACCGCCCATCAACATGGAAACCACCGAGAACCAGGAAACGGTCACCGGCACCGAGATCGTCAACATCCCGTACCCGAGCACGAACAATCTGCGGAACGCGTTACGCATCGTGCCCGGCATCACCCAGGGTCCGGGCGGGCGGCTGCACATCAATGGGGGAAAGGAAGAGCAGGCCCTCTACACTCTGAACGGATTCAATATCTCAGACCCCCTCACCGGGCGCTTCGAGAGCCGCCTCAGCGTGGAGAGCGTCCAGACCATCGACGTCTCCAGCGGCCTGGTCTCAGCCGAGTACGGCAAAGGCTCGGCGGGCGTGCTGGCCATTCACACCCGCACCGGCGACGACAAATACCGCGCCACGGCCACGAATTTCCTGCCGGGGGTGGAATACCGCAAGGGGCTGATCATCGGCAACTGGACGCCCCGGATCAACTTCTCCGGCCCCATCAAGCGCGGCAAGGCCTGGTTCTACAACTCGCTGGATACGGTCTATACGAACACGGTGGTCGATGAGCTGCCCAAGGACGCCGACCAGTCCGAGAGCTGGCGCTTCAGCGACCACCTGGGCGTGCAGGTGAACCTGACTCCGTCGAACATCCTCTACACCGGCTTTCTGGCCAACCTTTACGCCTCGGCGCGAGAAGGGCTCGGCGCGCTGGACCCATGGGAGACGACGGTGGACCGCCGGGCGCGCCAGTGGTTCTTCCACGCCAAGGACCAGGCCTACCTCTCCAACGGAATGCTCGTCGAGTTCGGCTACGCCGCCAACCGGACCTTCCAGCGCCTGATCCCGCAGGGGCACGACTTCTACAAGATCACTCCCGAAGGCCGCCGCGGCAACTTCTTCCTCGACGCCACACGTAAGTCCTCCCGCGACCAGGTGCTGGCCAACGCCTTCCTGCCGTCTTTTCACCTTCTGGGCGAGCACCGGGTGAAGACCGGCGCGGACCTGAACCGCCTCAGCTACTGGCAGGACGCCCGCCGCACCGGTTTCGAGAACTACGGCAAAGACTTCATCCGGACGCGCCGCACGGTTTTCGCCGGGAATGGCCGGGCGGAGATCGTCAACTACGAAGTGGCTTTCTTCGTCCAGGACTCCTGGCGCCCGCGTAAGGACCTGCTTATCGAACTAGGGCTTCGCGGCGACTGGGACCAGATCCTGAACTATTGGAACGTTTCCCCGCGCGTGGGCGCCGCCTGGCGCCCGCCGGGCCTAGCGCGGACGAAGATTTCGGGCGGCTACGGGGTGATCTACGACGCCACCAACCTCCGGGTGTTCACGCGGCCCATGGACCAGTACGCCGTCACCACCTACTACGACGAGAACGGCCAGCCGCGGCGGGGCCCGGCGTTGACCGTCTTCACGATCGACAACCCCCGGCCGGCGCGGCCACGGTACCGGAACTGGGTGGCGGCCGTCGAACACGAGTTCCCGGCGAGCCTCCACGCCCGAGTAGAATACCTGCGCAAGCGGGGCAGTCTCGGCTTCACCTACGTCAACAGCCTTGTCAACGGACAGCCCCCATCCGCGGAGATCCTCGCCCGCTTCCAGGTGCCCGAGGTGGACGCCATCTACCGCCTGACGAACGACCGCCGCGACAAGTACGACCACGTCCGCGTCACGGTGCGGCAGGTGATCCGCCGCCAGTACGAATGGCTGGTCAGCTATACGCGCTCCAGGGCGCGCTCGAACGCCGTCGTGGACGCCAACATCGACGAGCCCCTGTTAGTCTACGACAATGACGGCCCGATGCCCTGGGACGCGCCGAACCGCCTGATCAGTTGGGGCTACCTGCCGACGCCGTGGAGGAAATGGGCGGTGGCGTACTTGTTGGAGTGGCGCACCGGCTTCCCGTTCTCGATCGTGGACGAAGACGGCCGAGTGCTGGGCAAGGTGAACGAATACCGCTTCCCGGACTTCTTCGAACTGAACTTGCACCTGGAGCGCCGATTCTCGTTTTACGGCCACCTCTGGGCGTTCCGGTTCGGCTGCAACAACCTGACGAACCACAACAACCCCAACACCGTGAACAACAACACGGCTTCCCCGCACTACCTCACTTTCTACGGCGGCGCTGACCGCTCGTTCAACTTCCGGATCCGGTGGCTGGGCAGGGTGGCGAAATAGCCATCTGTGCGGCAGCCGCAAAACGGACCCGCCGGCGGCGTCGGGGGCCGGGCGTGGCCGGGATCGCGTAGAATCGTGGTCTTGGACAAACCTCGAGTCACCGTCGTCGTGCCGACCTTGACTGCGGGACCCAAGCTGGCCGCCTGCGTCGAGTCCCTCCAACACCAAACGCTTCCCGGAATCGCCATCGTCGTCGTGGACAACAGCGGCTCGGGGCGCGTGCGCCGGGAGGGCGAGTGGCCCGGCGTCGAGGTGATCGAGAATGAGACGAACGTGGGCTTCGGGGCCGCAGTGAATCAAGGAATCCGCCGCCGGCCGGCCCCGTTTCTGGCCACGCTTAACGACGATGCCGTGGCCCGGCCCGGCTGGCTGGAGGCCCTGGTGGAGGCGATGGAAGCGGACCCGCAAGTGGGAATGTGCGCCTCCCGCGTGGTGCTCGCCGGCAGCGGGCGGCTGGATTCGGCGGGCATGTTGTTGTGCCTCGACGGATCGAGCAAGCAGCGCGGCCACGGGCGGCCGCCCGAGGAGTTCGCCCGCCAGGAGGAAGTTTTAGCCCCCAGCGGATCCGCCGCCCTGTACCGGTCGCGGATGCTCGAGGAGGTCGGGCTGTTCGACGAGGCCTTTTTCCTGTATTGCGAGGACACCGACCTCGGCCTGCGGGCCCGGTGGGCGGGCTGGAAGTGCCTCTACGTGCCGGAGGCGGTGGTGGAGCATCACTACTCGCAGTCGGCGGGCCGCGCCTCCCGCCTGAAGGCTTATCTGGTGGAGCGCAACCGGGTCTTCCTGGTGCTGAAGAACTTTCCGGCAGGAATGTTGATCAGCGTGCCTTTCTACGCGACCCAAAGATACTTCTGGCACGCCGCATTCCTGCTGCGGGGGAGGGGAACCGCTTCGGACTTCCACCGCGAAGGCAACCACCCGCTCGCCCTGCTATGGTACGTTGTCAAAGCGCATCTGGAGGCGCTGGCGTCGCTCAGACAGTTGCTTGGAAAACGGGCCGCTGTGCGCCGCGCCGCCCGTATCGATGCGCGTGGGTTCCGCGTCCTGGTGACCGCCCATTCGATCAGCCCGCGGCAGGTAGCAGAACTGTGATACGACCCCAAGGCCCCGACTCGCTTCTTGTGATCGTCCCGGCATTCAACGAGGAAGCCGCTGTGGGCTTCGTCATCGAGGAGATTCGCCGCGTCGTGCCGGGTGTGCCGGTATTGGTGGTCGATGACTGTTCCTGGGACGCCACCCGCGACGTGGCCCGGGTCGCCGGCGCCGACGTACTCTCTCTCCCCCATCACCTGGGCCTGGGCGGGTGCGTGCAGGCGGGATACAAGTTCGCCTACGAGATGGGATTCGATTACGTTATCCGCGTGGACGGCGACGGCCAGCACGACGCCCGCGACATCCCGCGCATTTTCGAAACCCTGAAGACTTCGGGCTGCGAGATGGTGATTGGCTCCCGCTTCGTGGACGGCGGCGAGGCCTATACAAGCCTGCCCCGGAGACTGGGAATCAAGTTTTTCCGCTTGATGCTCCGGCCCATCCTCGGCCAACCGGTGCACGACCCGACCTCGGGGTTCGTGGGGGTGAACCGGGCGGCGCTGGCAGTCTTCAGCCGCAGCTTCCCGCTGGAATATCCCGAGATCGAAACGCTGGTGGTGCTCCAGCGCCGGGCGTTCCGTTTCCAGGAGATCCCCTGCCGCTTCCGGCCGCGGAAAGCGGGCCGCAGCACGATCACGGCCCTCAAGTCCTTTTATTACATGGTCCACGTCTTACTCGGCGTGTTTGTGAATATCCTGAAATACGAGGGAGGGCGCCCAAGGCGCTGATTGTCCATGGATCGTTTTCTGAACGTCGTTGCGGTCCTCAGCGGCGCGCTGATCGTAGTCGTTCTCGGGTCGCTACGCCGTGAGCACATTCGGGTCGAGTACTCGGTAAGCTGGCTTGCCGCCGGCGTCACCATGCTCGTTCTGTCCCAATCGGATACGCTGCTCGGCTGGGTAAGCGTACTCGTGGGGGTCCCCGAACCGGCGCTGGCGCTGCTGTTTATCGGCTTCAGCGTCTTTCTGCTGGTCTTCTACCGGTTCTCGATGATCATCTCCACGCTTCGCGACGCCAACATAGCGCTCACTCAGCGCGTCGCCATTCTCGAGTACCAAGTGGAGTCGCTCCATGAAGAAAGGGAAACGTCGAAGCCGGAATAAGAGCGGCTCACCGGGCTCCGTCGCCGTCGCCAACCGCGAGCGGCCCGGAAAGGCCCCGGCCGGCGCGTCCGAGACCTTCCCCATACGCCGCTGGCCTGTCTTCACCAGCTTCGCGCTGGCTCTGTTCATCCTTTTCGAGATGTACGGGCCGGCCATCAACGGGCCGTTCCTGTTCGACGACAAGTACCTTCCGTTCACGCACCCCGGCTATAAGCCTCTGCCGCTGACGGCCTGGCTGGCGGGTGTCCGGCCTACGCTGATGTTCACCTTCTGGTTGAACTATCAGCTTTCCGGGGAGAATCCGTACTCCTACCACGTGGTCAACATCGTGCTGCACTTCCTCAATGGCGTGCTGGTGTTCCTGATCGTGCGCCGGCTCCTGGGGCGAGTGAATACAGAACCCTGGCGGCGACAAGCGCTGGCGGCTTTCGCCGGCGCCATCTATCTGTTCCACCCCATCCAGTCCGAAGCAGTGGCGTATGTGGCCAGCCGCTCGGAAAACTTGAGCGTGTTTTTCTTCTATGCCGCGTTCGCCGTATTTCTCTACCGGTGGAAGGAACCGATCGGGATCGGTGGGACCCTGGTGGTCCTGCTGCTGTTCGGCGCCGCCGTGACGTCAAAAGAGCACACCGCCGTCCTGCCCTTCCTGCTCGTGCTTACCGACTATTACTTCAACCCAGGCTTCTCGCTGGCAGGACTCAGGCGGAACTGGAAGCTTTACGCTGGCATAGCGGCGGCGGGGCTCGCGGGTTTCGCTTTTGTGCTCAAGACCCTGGCCGAATCCGACACCGCTGGATTCCGCGTGGAGGGCCTGCCCTGGTACATCTATTTCGCCACCCAGTGCAAGGTGATCTGGATTTATCTGCGCATGTTCCTGTTGCCCTACGGGCAGAACGTGGATCACGATTATCCGATGGTCTCCTCGACGCTGGATCCCTGGGCTGTGCTGGGATTCGCCGCGCTCGCCGTGGCAGTGGCGGCCGCCTGGATCTGGCGCCGGAAGTATCCCCTGGCTACTTACGGCTTCTATGTTTTCCTCCTGCTGATCGCTCCAACGTCGTCCTTCATCCCGATCAAGGACGCTCTGGTGGAGCGCCGGCTCTATTTGCCGATGATCGGACTGCTGCTCCTCACCGCGGGGCTACTGGTGCAATGGAAAGCTCCGCCGAAGGCTTTCGGCGGGGCGCTGGCGGCGGTGGTCGTCGCCATTACGTTTCTGGGCTTCCAGCGGGCGCGCGTCTGGGCGGGAACGATCCCGCTGTGGGAGGATTCGGTGGCCAAGACGCCGGAGAACTGGCGGGCGAACTTCCAGCTTGCCTACGCCTACTTCGAGCACGGGAGATGTTCGGACGCCATCGAACAGTACGCAAGAGCGGCCCGGCTCCGCGAACCCGACTACCGGCTACTCGTCGACTGGGCCCTCGCCTACGACTGCGCGAACCGGCCTGAAGAGGCCTTGGCCAAACTAGAACAAGCCGCCCGGTTAGAACCTACGGCGCACGTTTATGCGCTGATCGGAATGATGCAGGCCAAGTTAGAGCGCTACAAAGAGGCTCTCGCCGCTCTGGACAAGGCCAGTCAGATCAACCAGCGCTTCGCCGTCACGTACTTCTACCGGGGCAATGTCTACACGACGATGGGCGATTACGAGCAAGCCGCCCGAGAGTACCGCCGCGCGCTCGAGCTCAGGCCGGATCTCGAAGCGGCCCGGCGGGCCCTTCAGCGCGCCGAACGGATGGTTTCCGGCAGCCGGTAGCAATTGAACCCATGCGTATCGGCGTCAATGCCCTCTATCTGATCCCCGGCGGGGTCGGCGGGACCGAGATCTATCTCAGGAGTCTGCTCGCCGCCCTGGCCCGCGTGGACCGTAGCAACGACTACGTGGTCTTCGTCAACCGGGAAACCGGGGCCGGCCTGGCGCCGGAAGCCCCGAACTTCCGGACCGTCGAGACCGGCGTGCGCGCTGTGAACCGGCCGGCGCGGCTCCTTTGGGAACAGTTCCGGCTGCCTTCGGCAATCCGGCGCGAGCGGTTGGACGTACTCTTCAACCCCGGCTTCACCGCTCCGGCCCGCTGCCGGTGCCCATCGGTCACCGTCTTCCACGATCTGCAGCACAAGCGCCATCCCGAATACTTCCGCTGGTTCGACCTGCCGTTCTGGAACTGGTTCCTGTGGCAGTCCGCCCGGACGTCCAAGGCTCTGATCGCCGTCTCGCAGGCGACCGCCGCCGATCTGGAACGGTATTATCCGGGAACGGGCTGCCGGATCACGGTGGTGCGCCACGGAGTCGATGAAAAGCTTTGCGAGACGGCCCGGCGGCGCGATCCGGAACTCTTCTTGCTTTGCGTTTCGACGCTCCATCCCCACAAGAATCTCGAGCGCCTGATCCGGGCCTTCGCTGGCTTCCACAGAAAACATCCGCGCTTCCGGCTGGTACTGGCGGGAATGAAAGGATTTCACACGGCGGCCGTCACGCGCGCCGTCGAGGATCGCGGGCTCGCCGGCGTGGTGGAACTCACCGGCTGGATCTCCCGCGAAGCCGTGCGGGACCTCTACCGCCGCGCCTGGGCTTTCGTCCTGCCTACCACATTCGAGGGCTTCGGTATGCCTCTCCTCGAGGCGCTGGCCGCCGGAGTGCCGAGCGCCTGCTCGGACATCCCGCCCCTGCGGGAGGTGGCAGGAGACGCCGCGTTGAGGTTTCCGCCGGACGACGAGGCGGCGATTGAAGAAGCGCTCGAACGCATCACCACGGACGACGCCCTGCGCTCCCGCCTGGCCGCCGCCGGCCGCCAGCGCGCGGCGCGCTTTTCCTGGGAGCGGTGCGCCCGCGAGACGCTTGCCGTGCTGCGGCGGGCCGCCGGTCACGTATAATCCCGATATGAAAGTCTGGTTCTGGCCGCTGCTCGCCTTGGTGGCGGCGGGACAACAGACTGGACAAGTCCAGGGGGTCGTTCTCGACATGCAGGGAGGCGAACCTCTGGCGCGGGTCCAAGTGAAGTTGTCCGGGACCGGCTATCGAACCGTCACCGACGCCGACGGGAGGTTCGTTTTGCCCTCAGTATCACCGGGTGACTACACCCTCCACGTCGCCACCGTCGGCTACCGGCTGGCGACTCGCGACTTTACTCTGAAGCCCGGTGAAACTCTTGACTTCGAAGTCGTCCTGAGCCCCGACACGCTGCGTCATACAGATTCGGTCGAGGTGCGGGCGGGTCCCTTCGAGCCGGTCCGTAGCGACAGCCCGTCGGAACTCACCATCGAGGGCAACGAGGTCAAGAATCTGGCCAGCGTCCTCGCCGACGATCCTCTCCGCGCAGTCCAGAGCATGCCGGGCGTCACTGCCAACGACGACTTCAACAGCTTCTTCTCCGTCCGCGGCGCCGGCTTCCGCCGGGTGGGCCTCTACCTGGACGGCGTGCTCCTCCACATGCCGTTTCACACCGTGCTCGAGGACAATCCCGCCGGCTCGCTGACTATGTTCAGCGGCGATGTGGCCGAGACCGTCTCGCTCCACGCCGGAGCCTTCCCCGCCCGTTACTCGGACCGCACCGGCGCCATCCTCGACGTCCACACCCGCGAGGGCTCCCGCCGGGGGATCTTCGTCCGCGGCACGGCCAGCATGTCCAACGCCGGCGTGCTCGCCGAGGGTCCTCTGGGCAAGCGTGGCTCGTGGCTGGCGACGGTTCGCAAGAGCTACCTGCAGTACCTGCTGCGTCGCGTCACCGAAGACAACACACTTGCCTTCGGCTTCATCGATGGCCAAGGCAAAATCAGCTACGACCTGACGCCGAAACAAAACGTCACCATTTCCATCGTGGACGGCTTCTCCGATCTCGACCGGTTCCAGGATTGGCCCGACCTGGGGCTCAACGCCATCATGCTCGCCAACTACCACACGACGATCGCGCGGGTGGGCTGGCGCTACACCCCCACCGGCAGGCTGCTGTTCTCTTCGCATGGAGCTTTTATCCGCGAGAAGTTCGACAATCAGAACCGCCTGCTGGCCGACCTCGCCCGGGGCCACTACGGCGAATGGGTTTGGCACGGCGAGGGTTCCTGGCGGTGGGCCGAAAACGCGACGTTGGAGTTCGGCGGCGGCTTCCGCCGGCTGCGCGACGGCGGCTTCTGGAACCAGTACCAGCTTCAGCCCTTCATCATCAAACAGCTCTACAATTACTCCGGAACCGGCCTGCGGAGCGGCGGCTACGTCCAGCAGAGCCGGCACGCTTTCAGCGGTCGCCTGTATCTGACGGCGGGCCTGCGTTGGGACCATCATGACGTCAACGCCGTCTCCACCGTGTCGCCGCAGGCGGCTCTGGCCGTCTACCTGCACCCGAAAACTCAGCTTCGCCTGGGCTGGTCCCAACCGGCGCAGTTCCCGGATCTGCGCTTCTTCCTCATGCGGATCGGGCGGCGGTCGCTGGCCCCCGAGCGGGCCAACCACTTCATCGCCTCGCTCGAGCAGCGCCTTACCGAGCGCACGAGGCTCCGCGCGGAGTTCTACAACCGCGACGACCGGGACCTGCTCTTCCGCTCCCTGGCCGATCCCCGCGTCGTGAACGGGGAGGTGTTCATTCCCCCTGAAGATGCCCCCGTCGGCAACGTGGTGCGCGGCTACGCCCGCGGCTTCGAGATCTTCCTGCAGCGGCGCAGCGCGAATCGCCTGAGCGGCTGGATCTCCTACGGCTATGGAAAGACTCGCTACCGCGACGGCGTCACCGGGGCTCGCTTCCCCTCTGAGAACGACCAGACGCACACCGTCAACATCTTCGGCTCCTACCGGATCCGCCCGACGATCAACCTCAGCCTCCGCTGGCTCTACGGCAGCGGCTTCCCGATCCCCGGCTACTTCCGGAAAGAAGGCGACCGTTATTACCTCGCCGAAACCCGCAACACGCTGAGGCTGCCCGTCTACCACCGCCTCGACGTACGGGTGAACAAAGCCTTCGTCTATCCCGGCTGGAAAATGACCTTATATGCCGAGGTAATCAACGTCTACGACCGTCGCAATGAGCGCTTCGATGAGCTTCGCTGGTACCGCCCGCGCGACGGCCGCGCCTGGCTCGGCTTCTACCGGATGTTCCCCATCCTGCCTTCGGTGGGCGTGGTGCTCGAATTCGGCGGCTAGCAACGAAGGGCCGGTGATAACTTGCCTGGAATGAGTCGCTTGGCACATCTCGCGGGCTGGGTATAATGAGAGCTTACCGCAAGGGGAACCTGGAGGGAGGGTCAGTGAACATGAGCGCAGACAATAGAGCCAAGCTCCGCATTGGAATCGCGGGCGCCGGCTTTGCCGCGAGCTTCCATCTGGAGAACATGCCGGCCGAAGCCCAGGTGGTCGGCGTCACCTCCGCCCGGGCCGAAAGCCGCGAAGCCTTCGCCGCCAAGCACGGCATCAAAGCCTACGACTCGGTAGCGGCCATGCTAGAGGAAATCGACGTGCTCGATATCTGCACGCCACCCTCCTCGCACAGCGAATACATCCTGGCGGCGGCCAAGGCCGGCAAGCACGTGATCGTCGAAAAGCCCCTCACTGGCTTCTTCGGCTCCCCGAGAGAGTTCACCAAGGGGCAGATGCTCGAGTCCGTCACCACTGAGGTTCGCCGGCTACGCGACGAGGTTGGCGCTGCGGGCATCACGTTGGGCTACGCCGAGAACTTCGTTTACGCGCCGTCGATCCAAAAGGAGCGCGAGATCGTCGAGAAGACGAAGGCCCAGTTGCTGCGGCTGCAGGGCGAGGAGTCCCACAACGGCTCCCACTCCCCCGTGTACGGCGTTTGGAGCGTCCAGGGAGGCGGCGCGCTCATCGCCAAAGGCTGCCATCCGCTGGGGGCGATCCTCTACCTCAAGCGCAAGGAAGGCCTCACCCGCACCGGCAAGCCGATCCGGCCCGTAGCCGTCTCCGCCCGCACCCACTCCATCACCGCCAAACCGGCCTTCGAAGACAAAGGCTTCATCCGCACCGGCTACCAGGACCCCATCGAGGACTACTGCGTGATGCACATCGTCTTCGACGACGGCATGGTGGCCGACATCACCGCTTCCGACATCGTCCTCGGCGGCATCTACGACTACGTGGAGGTCTTCGCCAACAACCACCGTACACGTTGCCGGATGAGCCCCATCAACGTCGTCGATGTCTACAACCCGAAGCACGAGCAGTTCGAAGACCTCTATTTGGTGGAGAAGATCAGCTCGAACGAGGGCTGGATCCCCGCCTCGCCCGACGAAGGCTGGAGTCTCGGCTACCGGAAGGAGCTGGAAGACTTCCTGGCCGCGCTGCGAGAGGGCCGGGCGCCGGAAAGCGACCTGGAGCTGGCTATCGACATCACCCTGACGATCTACGCCGGCTACGTCTCGGCCGACGATCTGGGCCGGGAGACGCCGGTGCCGCGGCTCGATTGAGGCCGCCCCTCAGAGAACCACGCGCTCGTCGCCCTCCCGGCGGGTGACGCGCCGCCGGTCCAGGTACTCGAGCAGCGGAATCGCGTACTTGCGCGAGACACCGGTCCACTCTTTGAACTCGGGAACTTTGAACCGGTCGCCGCGATGCCGGGCCATGAGCGCGAGCAGGTCTCGGATCGCGGTCTCGTGATAGACGAGCTCGTCGCCGACCCGGACGAGCTTGCCTTCCCGAAGGAGCACCTGGAGCAGGTTGCGGGCGCGGACTTGATCGACGCCGGACTGAGCCAGCACCTCCTTCACCGCCGGTACCGCCAGCCCGGCTCGCCGGAACGCCTGTTCGATCTTGCGCAGCGCCTCTTCTTCGTCGCCGCGGAGGCGGATCTTGTGCGAGGCCAGCCGTACGGTATCGCCTTCGGCCACCAGATCCCGCTCCCGGGCCAGGATCGCGTCCGGGTAAAAAGCCGGGGCGCCGGGAAGTTCGCGCGAGCGCAGCTCCTCCTTGAGCATTCCGGGCTTGAGCGGATGGGCCCGGTGGTGCTCCCGCAGGGCAGCGCGCACCTTGGCGGCGTGGGCGGCATAGCGTTTGCGGTCCACGAGCCACGCCGACGGCCCCTCGAACAGCAGGAGCCGTTCCTCGCCCGCCGCCGCTTCGCGGATCTCCTCGGCCCGCAGTCCGGTGCGGGCCACCAGCGCATCGGTTCCCAGCCCGTACTCGGATTCGGCCACCAGCAGGGCGATCCGGTCCGCCGCCGAGCCGGCCTCCAACGTCCGGAGGCGCCGGGCGGCTTCAGCCCGGCGGATCCGGGGCGGCGGGGCGATCTCGAGCACTTCTCCGCCGCCGATGGTCACTACCGGGGAGAACATCCGGACGATGAAGCGGTCCCCCGGCAGCAGCAGCACGGGCTCGCGGAGCAGGAACCGCACCAGGGCCGAGGCGCCGGGTTCCACCGCCTCGCCTTCGAGCAGGCGCGCCTCGGCGATCACCTCGGCCGTTCCCGCGTGGAAGTGGACCGGAGCGCGATGCTTCAGCGGCCGCGCTCCGGCCAGCAGATGGAAGCGCGCTTCGACGGTCCGCGTGGGCTGGAACAGACCGGGCTTCGTCAGCGTCATGCCCCGGACCACGCGGTCGGCCGCCGGCCCGGCGAGGTTCAACGCCGTCCGCTGGCCGGCCACCGCCCGCTGCGCCGCCTCGCCGTGCACCTGGATGCCGCGGACGCGGACCGTGTCTCCGAGAGGTTGAATCTCCACCTCGTCCTCGACCTGGACCGAGCCGGACACGAGTGTGCCGGTTACAACCCGCCCGAAACCTTTCATCACAAACGAGCGATCGACCGGCAGGCGGAAGTGCCGTGAAGCGTCCTTCTGAGCCACCCGGGCTGCCACCTCCTCCAGCCGCCGCTTCAGTTCTTCCAAACCCACGCCCGTCCGGGCGCTCACCGCTACTACCGGCGCACCCTCGAGGAACGAACCGCGCACGAACTCCTTCACCTCCAGGCGCACCAGCTCGAGCAGTTCCTCATCGACGAGGTCGGCCTTCGTGAGGGCGATCACGCCGCTCGAGACCCCGAGCAGGCGGCAGATGTCGAAATGCTCGCGGGTTTGTGGTTTGATGGACTCGTCGGCGGCGACCACCAGCAGGACCATGTCGATGCCGGCCGCCCCGGCGAGCATCGTGCGGACGAAGCGCTCGTGCCCGGGAACATCGACAAAGCCCAGGCGCAGGTTGCGGCCGAGATCGAGGTGGGCGAAGCCGAGTTCAATAGAGATGCCCCGGCGCTTCTCTTCGCTTAGCCGGTCCGTGTCGATCCCCGTGAGGGCCCGCACCAGGGCCGTCTTGCCATGGTCGATGTGGCCCGCAGTTCCGACAATGATATTGCGCATGCGGACACTCTCCATCGTACTATTCACGCTGGCGGCCATCTGCCCGGCGCAGCAGACCCCGGTATTCCGTGCCGACGTGCTGCTGGTGAAAGTGGACGCTCAGGTGCTCGCCGATGGCCGGCCCGTAGAAGATCTGCGCCGGGAGGACTTCATCGTCCGGGACATGGGAACGCCGCAGCAGATCGTCTACTTCGGCCGCGACACTGAGCCGCTCTGGGTGCTGCTGCTGCTCGACGTCAGCGGCAGTATGAGCCGCCACCTGAAACAGATGGCCGCCGCCGCCCAAGAGGCGCTGGGGGCGATGAAGCCGGCCGACCACGTCGGGGTCATGCTTTTCAGCCGCCATACGCGGGTGCACCAGGATTTCACGAGCGACTTCCGGGCGGTGGCTCAGAGCCTCCGAACCGCCGTCGAAGAGCGCGGTCTAGGCAGCGGCACGCGCATCAACGCCGCAGTGATCAACGCGGCGCGTTACCTTGGCGAACAGACGGCTGGAGCCCCGGGACGCCGGGCGATCATCATCCTCACCGACAACCTCGGCCTGAACTACCGGGTTCCCAACGAAGAGGTCTTGCGGGCTCTCCATGAAGCCGACGCCGTCCTCAACGTGATCGCCACCCGCAACGCCCGGGCGCCGCGGCCGTTGGGCGCAGGGGCCAACCCCGACTTCACCCCTTCCGACGTCTTCCTGCTGGCCCGGGAGACCGGCGGCGAGACCATCCGCGCCCGCCAAGCGGGAGACGCCTTCAAGGCGCTCCTCGAGAACCTCCGCACTCGTTACTCGCTGCACTACCGAGCCCCGGAGGGCGCGCCGGGCGAGTTCCGTACCATCGAAGTGGAGGTCGTCCCAGCCGTCCGCGAGCGCTACGGCGACGTGGAGATCCGCGCCCGCCGGGGCTACTACCGCTGAGGCCGCCCCTGGTCTGGCGCCCTAACCCTCGGGCTCGAACTCCAGGCTCGTCGTGATCCGGATCGCCGCCTTCAACGACCGGTATACGGGGCACTTATCGGCGAAGAACCCGTGCACCCGCTCGGCCGTCTCCCGGGCCGTCTCCGGCGCCCTCAGCCGCAGGGTGACATGGATCCGCTTGAGCACCAGGACGCCGTCACTTTCCTTCTCCACCTCGCCGGCCGCTTCGGCGACAAGCTTCCCCCCGCTCGCGGGAACCTGACGCGCCTCCAGCGCGCCTCCGTAAGTCCCCATCAGTCAACCGGCGGCCGCGGCGATGACGTAGTCGATCGTCGTGGCGTGCGGGGCGAACTCCTCGGGGGACACGCCGTAGTGCTCGGCGATGGCCCCGTGGACGCCGAAGGTCACCGGCTCGGCTTCGCCGGGCAGCCAAGCGAGGCGGATCGGCCCCCGGACCCGTTCGATTCGGATGTTCGCTTTGTAAACTACATCATTCATGGAATCCTCCCAGTTGGCGATAATTCACCAGCTCCACGCCGGCGGCCTCCACGGCCTCCCTCACTTCGGGAGCCAGCAGCGCCTCGAGTTCCCTCTCGCGGCTCTCCTTCAAACGCGTGCGAGCACGGAGAAGCTCTTTTGTACAGTAACCTGGGTGACACATCAATTCGATTGAACCCGCGGGCAGGTTACGGATGAGCTGCGCTAGAGTAGGCGTGTCGAGCCGGCCGGTGAGCTGGAATCCGGTGAAGTAGTCAGTGGTGCGGCGCCCGTGGCGGGAGAGAATGCGGTCGAAAACCGGCCGCATTCGGCGCGCCCCCCAGGCGATTAGCCGTAACCGACTGGGAATCCCGTCGCCGGGAACCGGAGAATCGACCGGCACCCGCACCCAAGGAATATCAAACTCGCGGGCCACGCGGGCCACGGCTGCCAACACCGCCGGGAACAGATGGGTGTGCTTGTGTGTGTCGATGTGGCTCGGGCGGATGCCCGCATCGACGATCCTGCGCACTTGCGCGCGGATCTCTTCCTCGACCGGGAACCGTCCGAGAGCCACCGCCGCAGCCAAGCCGGCGGGAGTGGCCGGGAGACGCCGCCCGGGTTTCAACACCGAGTCACCCTGCACGAGGTCGATATGGCACCCTACGTCCAGGGTCGGCGTACGGCGAGCTAGCTCTACGGCGTGGTGGAACGCTTCCCCGGTGGCCATCAGAGTGGCGGCGGTCAGGATCCCCGAGGTGTGCGCTTCGACGATCCCTTCGTTGACGCCCCGTGTGAAGCCGAAGTCGTCGGCGTTCACCAGTAGGCGCGGGCGCGGTGCGCCGTCGCGGGCGGGCTGTGGGCGGCCGGAATCCATGGACCCGATAGCGGCGGCCGGGCGCCTCAGAAGATGGACGCCTTGATCCGCAGGTACTTCTTGGGATTCTTCCGGAATTCCTTGAGGAATTCGTTCAGTTCGTAGCTGGCCCCGTTCAGCGATTCGTAGAGCTGCGGATTCACCAGGAGCTGCCCAAGAGTGCCTTCGCCAGCGTTCACCTTTGCGAGCGTCGTGTCCAGACGCTCCACGACGCTCGCTACGCGATCGTGGAGCGCCTCGTCCTTCAGCAACTTACCGACGGTCCCTTTGCCCGCGTTCACGTCGGCCATCACTTGGCGAAGTTCCTGAACGGTGGCGCGGACGTCAGCGTACAAGGCCTCGTCCTTGAGCAGCTTCCCTACCGTGCCCTCGCCCTGCTCGACGCCGTCAATGATGGCGTCCAGCCGGGCGATGGCGTCGCGGAGCTCGTCGTACAAGGCCGGATCGTTGATCAGCTTGCCCACCGTCCCTGCGGGACGGTTGAGCGCAGCCGTCAGCTTGTGCGCCTCAGCGACCGTCCCGGTGAGCTGCTCGTAGAGCGCGTCGTCGGTGAGCAGTTTGCCCACGCTGCCGCGGCCCACCTCGACCTCGGCAATGATTGCGTCCACCCGGCGCAGGATGCTGCGTAACGAGTCGAGCGTCGAGTAGCCTTCGGCCACCAGGTCCTCGAACGCGCGCACGTCCCGCGCGGCGATCTCCCCACCGGCCTCGATCGGCGTCTTGCCGCGGCCGCGCTTGATATTGATGAACTTCGTGCCGAGCACGTTCTCGGAAGCCACCAGCGCCTCTGAGTCCGACGGAATCTGCGAAAGGAACTCCTTGTCGATGCTCAGGGTGACGCGAATGGCCCGGTTCGGCCGTGTTTCGCCGGAAAGCTCCACCTTCCGGACGCTGCCCACGAGAACGCCGTTCAGCCGGACCGGAGAGCCGGGGTTGATGCCAGCGGCGTCGTCCAGGTACGTGTAGGCGATCACGCTCTCGCCGAACAACTTCCGCTCCCCGGTCATCAGGAAGATAAGCACCGCGATGAGCGAGAGCGCGAAGATGGCCATCAGCCCGACCTTGAGTTGCGCCCACCGGACTTTCTCTTTCGAAGGCATCTCTCTACCTAATCGTTCTCTACCCGCCGACGGTCCGCAGGAATTTCCGGACGTACGGGTCGGCGGACGCTTCCAACTCCTGTTGCGTTCCCTCGAAGACGAGCTTTCCCTCCCGCAGCACCATGAACCGCGTCGGAGGGCCACCGTCTCCGGCTTCCGAGGTCGCGCGCTCCAGCCGTCCTGTTACCTGATTGTATCGATATTTCGCTAGCAGGTTGCCGTCCTGATAACGGTGCGTCACCATCACCGTGGTGGTGTTCTTGGTGTCGCGCTCTTTGATGATGAAGCCCATGATCGTGTGCGCCGTAATCGGGTCGAGCCCCGCGGTCGGCGAATCGTAGAGCACCAGTGGCGGCTCGGTCACGTTGGCGCGGGCGATCCCCACCCGCCGGCGCATGCCCCCGGATAACTCGCTGGGGAACTTTTCCAGAGTGTGATCGAGTTCCACGAGCCGCAAGGCTTCTACCACGCGCCGACGGACTTCTTCCGGCGAAAAGTGGGCCCCTGGCTGATTCACCAGCGGATAGGCGACGTTCTCCTCGATCGTCAAGGAATCGAACAAGCCGCCTTCCTGAAACAGGATGCCCACCTTGGCCCGGAGCCGGAACAGCTCTTTCTCGCTCATGCGGGTGATTTCCTCGCGGAACAGGCGCACCCGGCCGGAGTCGGGCTTCAGCAAACCGACGGCCGTTTTCAGCAGGACGGTCTTTCCGCTGCCCGCCGCGCCCATGATCACGCAAGAGTGGCCGGCCGCCAAGGCGAAGGAGATCCCGTCGAGCGCAGGGCGGTCGCTGTCGGCGAACTGCAGACGCACGTCCTCGAACTGCAGGACGGTCTCCTCGTGAATCTCAGGCATCGCGGGCTACAGGCTGACGAACAGCTTCCCGATGAAAAAGGTCAAGACGAAGATCCACACCGACGAGACTACTACCGCCCGCGTGGTTGCCAGGCCCACTCCCTGTGTGCCTCCGGTCGTCCGGATCCCGTAGAAACAGCCTACGAGCGAGATCACGATGGCGAAGGCAAAAGGCTTCAGCAATCCCTGGGCGATGTCGTTGTACTCGAGGGCCCGCCAGGCGCTGCTCCAGTACTGGGTGGCGGTGGTGAGCTTGAGCAAGGGGCAGGCCACCAAGTAGCCGCCGATCATACCGATGAAATCGGCGATTACCACCAGCAACGGAAGCACGATGCACATGGCGATCAGCCGGGGAGTGACGAGCTTTTGAATCGGATCGGTCCCTAGGGCGCGCATGGCATCGATCTGCTCGGTTACCTTCATGGAACCCAGCTCGCTGGCGATGCCGCTGGCGTTGCGCCCCGCCACCAGGAGCGCCGAGAGGACAGGGCCCATCTCGCGCACCAGAGAAATAGAAACGATCTGGCCCACGGTGCTGGCCGCCCCGTATTGGTTCAACGCCCGGGACATTTGCAGGGCCATGATGGCGCCAGTGAAAAACCCGGTGAGGGCTACGATCGGCAGGCTGCCCACGCCGATCAGGTCCATCTGCATGGAGATGTCATCAAAATAGTGCGGCTTGCGGAAGATGTTTCGGAACGCCCGTCCGGCAAGGAGGAAAAACTCTTGAAAGGCGAGGACTGGTGGCTTCAGGAAATCGAGCAATCCGGTCTTCCCTCGTCACCAAGATGCTACCATAGTGCCGCATCGCAGCGGACGCGTAGAGGATGAAAGGCCTCACTGACATACCGGGAATTCTCGTAGGGCATGCGTCGGACCTCGAGGGGCTGACCGGATGCACGGCGATCCTCTGTCCGGAAGGAGCGACGGCGGGCTGCGACGTGCGGGGAGGGGCTGTCGGAACAGAAGAATTCGGGCTGCTCTCGCCGCTGCACTTGACCGAGCGCATCCACGGCGTCTGCTTGGCCGGCGGCAGCGCCTTCGGCCTGGAGGCCGTCTCTGGCGTCCGCAGGTTTCTGGAGAAAAAGGGAATTGGATACCCGACGGGCGCCGCCCAGGTGCCGCTGGTGGCCGGCGCGATCCTCTACGACCTCGCGCTCGGGCGTCCAGAAGCGCGCCCGAGCCGGGAGATGGGCGAGCGGGCTGCGGCGTCCGCCACGAACGAGCCGGTCGAGGAAGGAGCCGTGGGGGCGGGAACCGGCGCCACCGTTGGGAAACTGTTCGGAATGACTCGAGCGATGAAATCGGGCATCGGATCGGCGACGGTACCGCTCGAAGGCCGGCTCGCCCCGGCGCGGGCCGCGGCGCTCGTGGCCGTCAATGCTTTCGGCGACGTCCGCGACCCAGAGACCGGGGAGCTGCTGGCCGGGGCGCGCACGGCTCCAGATGCATTGGACCTCGCCGACACCGCGCGGAAAATGCTCTCGGGAGAGCGTGTCCGCGCGTTCGGCCGAAACACGACGCTCGCTGTGGTCGCGACAAATGCCCGCCTCACTAAGCCGGAAGCTGCACAGTTGGCGCGCCTGGCCTCGGCTGGTATGGCGAGGACCCTCTCACCGGCATGGACGACCCTGGACGGAGACCTCGTCATCGCTCTTTCTTGCGGCACGGTGGAGGCGCCGTTGGAGGCGCTGGGAGTTGCTGCCGCGGAGGCCGTCGCCCGCGCCATCGTCCGCGCGGTACGCCAGGCGCCGACTCTTGGCGGCCTGCCTGGGCTGGCCCGCTGAATTCGTCCCGCGACCGTTCGCTTTACAATGACCCGCGCCGGTGATGCTCAAAGGTGCGTCAAAACAGGGCGACGGAGGCCCCGAGGCGCTCAGACCCGCAAAAAAAGCGGCTCTGGAGCACTTTTCTCTTTACAGGTGCGGCGTAGATCTTTTATCATTAATCAGCCGCTTACCCGAACGGTACCGAAGCGGGTGTAAACGAAGCCTGAAGCGGCCCGGTAGCATCGGCCGTCTCAGGTTTTTCGTGGCGGGCGCCCTCCTCGAAAGAGGGCGGGACAAGATTTCATTGGGAGACAGATCAAGCTATGGCAACGACGACCAAGAAGAAGATGACGCAGACTGAGTTCGTCAAGAAGATCGCCGAAGTAGGCGGTATCACGAACAAAGTGGCGAAAGAGATCATTCAGGCTTACGCGGACATCGCAATCGCCGAAACCAAGAAAAACGGAGTCTTCGTGCTGCCCGGGATCGGCCGACTGAAGAAGGTGGAGCGTAAAGCCCGCATCGGCCGCAATCCGCAAACGGGCGAGAAGATCAGGATCCCGGCCAAGAAGGTGGTGAAGTTCACGGTCTCCAAAGCATGCAAGGAGGCCATCGTCCCCCCGCGGAAGAAGAAAAAGTAGCAGCCGGGAAACGAAGACTCAAAACGAAAACCCCGCGAGTCGCCCTCGCGGGGTTTTCTTCACGAAACCGGTCCCGCTGCAGGCGGCGCCTGCGGCGATTCAGGCCTGCTTCTTCTCAGCCTCTTCCGGCTTGTCCTCGCCTTTGAGGGCGGTCTTGAAATTCCGGATTCCTTCCCCGAGCCCTTTGGCCACTTCGGGAATCTTTCGCCCGCCGAACAGAAGCACGGCGATTCCCAGGATGATGAGAAGCTCCGGCAAGCCAATTGATCTCATGCGGCCTCCTTGAAGACACCTTCATTGTAGGGAGGCGCTTGGAGCGGCGTCAAGCGCAGCGTGTGCTGGCCAGGAACCGAATGGAAAAGGATGCTCAGCCCGAGGACGGACAACGGCCGTCGTGCTGCGCGGATACCGGCGCCGGCGGACCAGTGATATGCTCAGGTTATGAACTCGGACCAGGAACAGGTGGTCGTCTACCGGTCCGCCGATCCTTCGGCCAAAGACGAGGTCCACGACGTCTACGACCTGCTGGCAGACGCGGGTCTTTCTCCGGTCATCGTTGACGATTCCGCACCCGGCGTGCCCCTCGGGGCCTTCGAAGTGCGAGTGCCGGCCGAACAGGCCGCAAAGGCCGAAGAGATCATTCGTGCGGCTGAGGAGTCACCGGCCGAGAAAGGCGATGCCTCGCACGACCTGGATCCGGTAACTATTTTCAGCGCCATCGGCGCGACAGCGGAGGTCGAGGCTCTGGGAGTCCGAAGCGTCTTGGAGGCGAACGGGATTCCTACCGTTTTCATCAGCCCGCCGCAGTACCCCAACCTCCGCTTCGTGGTGAAAGTCCCCCGGAAACATTTGGACTTAGCGCGCAAGATCCTCGCTGAAGCGCAGGAGGCAGGGCCGGAAGCCGCCGAAGAGGCAGAACGCGCTGACGAGCACTAGCGCTCCGGCAGCATCCTTCACCGGGATCGCGCGACCCTGCCCGCCGGAGCCGGGTTCGGAACAGTCCACCTCAGAGGCTTCGCCCAGACCCGCCACCCGTCGGTTCCGAAGGAGATCAGCCCGTTGCGGCTGGTGCAGAATGTCAACACCCGCGCCGCTGCCAGCCTCTCGAGTACAGCCGTAGAGGGAAACCGGTACGGGTTCCCATACCCGGCCGATATCGCGGCGAACGCTGGACGGATAGCCCGCAAGAGCTCGGCGCTGGTGGAAGTCTTGCTGCCGTGGTGCGGCACCTTGAGCACCGCCGCCCGGGGCAGACCGGAGGCGGCGATGCGGCGCTCGACCGCCTCGATGTCGCCTGTCAGCAAGAAAGCCCGGCTGCCGTACCGGACGTGAAGCACCAGAGAGTCGTCATTGTGAGCTGCCGGGCCACCGCCCTGGCCTGGGTCCGGCGCCAAGACTCGCAACTCCGCCCCGCCATACGAGAACCGCTCTCCCGCCGCCAGGCGCACTACTTCCACTCCCAAACGCCGGGCCTCCGCCACTAGTGACGTAGTAGCTGGATCGGCGGCGGCCGCCCCGAGCCAGAGCTGCTTTGGACGGAATAGATGCACCAAGGTCGAGAGGCCGCCGATGTGGTCCAGATGACCGTGGGTGGAGACGAGCACGTCGAGGCGGCGAATGGAACGGCGCCATAAATACGGCGCGATGACACGCTCGCCCGCATCGAACACCGGACGCCCATCCTCAGACAGGCGCAGCCCGCCGTCCACGATTGCCGTCCGCCCGTCAGGGAAAGCCAAGAACAAACTCTCGGCTTGCCCGACGTCGATCACTGTAAGCTCCAACGTCCCAGAGTGGATTTTGGGTGGGAAGGGGTGCGTCAGAATCAGCCCCAGCAGGACCCCAGGCACGAGAAATGCGAGCCAGCGCCGCTTCGGCGCCATCCGCAGCCAGAGGGCCCCCGCAACCAAAGCCGCCAAGAACCCCAAGGCGAGCCAGCAGGGCGGCGGCGGCACCCGCCAGGAGGCTCCCCAGCGGGCGAGTTCCTTTACGAGGCCGAAACACAGATCCGCCGCGCCTGCCGCGACCCAAGCAGCCGTGGGGATACCGGTGACTACGGCGACGAGACCCGCCTGGAGGGCGACCGACATCCCGAGCACAACGGCGGGGTTCGCTGCCACGCCGGTCCAAGAGAAACGCTGGAAGTGAATGACGAGGGGTAAGGCCAAGGCTGCCTGAACCACCCCCGAGACCAGAACTAGCTCCCACAAGCGCACACTGGCCCGCAGCGTTCCGGCCAGGACAGGAATTAAGAACCGCCGTGGCCAATGCGTCCAAAGCGAGACCGTCTCGGCGAACAGGCGCAGCTCCACGCGCCAGCGCTGAACGTTGGGTGGCAGCCCCGGATCACGGCCATCGTCCGCCAAGTCCCGTAAGGCGGCTGCCAGAGGCGCCGTCGTTCGTTCTATGAGAGGGATGGCCCAAGCGCCGATCACCCCTACAGCCAGGAAGGAGAGATGGAAACCGGTATCGAAGAGCTGGCCTGGATCGACCACCAGAAACACGAAAGCGATCGTGGCGAGGATATTGAGCAGCCGCGCCCGCCGGAAACACCAGGATCCGATCAGGAATAGCGTGAGTCCGGAGGCGGCTCGTAGTACTGGAAGACGCCCGCCTGTCAACAGCGCGTAAACCCAGGCAAGGGCGATCGTGGTCACGACCTTCCAGCCTCGTGGGACGACCAGTACACGCAGCAGGACATGAACGAGACCGGCAAGGATCGCCAAGTGGAGTCCCGAAACCACCAATGTGTGGTAAGCGCCGGTCTCACGAAAGCGGTCGAGCCATCGCTCCTCTAAAGAAGATGTATCCCCGAACAGGGCGGCCCGTAAGAGGCGAGCGGCGTCCGGATAGCTGTGAAACACTTGGTCAAGCCTCCGGATTGCGCGGGCTCGCAAACGGTGCACCAGCGCCCACCATCGAGAACCACAGTCACCCGGCAGCAGTTCTAAGTCGGCGGGGCTCCGGACTGAAATCGTCCAGTAGATGCCGAGACGCTCCAGGTAGCGCCGATAGTCGAAGGCCCCAGGATTCCAAAAACCCCGTGGCCGCCGGATCTTGCCTGTGATGTCCACCCGGCGGCCGTAAGCCAGCTTCGGTGGCGGTGTGGACTCCTCATAATAGACTCGAACGCGCGCGCGCGCGCCCGGCGCCAACTCGGCGACGAACTCCTGCCAGCCCCGGGCGGTCACTGAGGGCTCCACCACACAACCTCGGACGACGACCGTTTCGTCCGGCGAGGCATCGATCACAGGACGTTCGCCGCGGCTGTGGACCACCACTGTGCCGGCGCCGATCGAAACGATCAGGAGAAAGACGCACAGCTTGTGTAACCACTGACGTGCGGCCCGATAGCTGAGAGCCGCCAAGCCGCTGAAGGCGACGGTCGCAAAGACGGCGTCGGCGGTGCTCAGATCTCCCGCGCGGCCGATCAGGATACCGGCAACAAGAGCCGTCACCGGTCCGATCATTGGTTCGCGCACTGAAGCTCCCCGTTAATCCAGTAGGCCCGCCGCCAAGGAATTCTCGGGCTGTGGGCCCACGGTCTTCCGGCTGGCTGAAGCTACCTTATACTGTGGGTTGTGAAACCTAGAGGACTTTCTGCCGCGGCATGGCGCTGGGGGCTGGCGGCGTTGCTCATCGCCGGGCTAGCCTGCGGCACGGACACGGAGGAGCAAAAGCGGCGGCTGCTGGAGCTCGGGAACAAATATTTCGCCAGGCAGGAGTTCGACGAGGCCTCTCTGCTGTACAGAAAGGCGATCCAGGTAGACCGGCGGTTCGCTGAAGCTTACTACCGGCTCGGCCTGACCTTCTTGGAGATGCAACGCTGGTCGGGGGCCGCTAGCGCGCTGCGCCGGGCGTTCGAGTTGGATCCCGACAATCTCGACGCTTTCCGGAAGCTCGCCGAGCTGCACGTCATGACCCTCGCCATGCCCGGGACGCCGAATCGAGAAGCCACCCTCCAATCCTTACTCGATCTGCAGCGCCAAGCCGAAGAGCGTCACCCGGGCGCAATGGAAGTGACCCTGATCAAAGGCCAGATTCTGGCCTATCAAGGGGAGTACCAGGAAGCGCTGGCTCTATTTCGCCGGGCCCACCAGGCCGCGCCGGAGGACCCCACTGTTACGCTGGCACTAGCCGCGGCCATGGTGCGAACCGGCGCGGACGGAGAAGCCGAGCGGCTGGCGCGGGACTACCTGGAGAAACACCCTGAGGCCCCCCGGTTCTACGACTTGCTCTACCTGATTTACGCCGGCAGGCGTGACGCGAACGCCGCCGAGCAGGTGTTAAAGGCGAAGTGCGAGAAGATCCCCGGAAACGCCAGAAACTGGCTGGCGCTGGCGTCTCACTACCACGAGGTCGGCAAGCTCGAAGAATCCCAGAAGATCATCGACAAGCTCGCCGGGGACCCGGAGACTTTCCCCGGCGCCAAACAGTTGATTGGGGATTACTGTCTCCTGAAAGGCGAAGCCGAACGCGCCGTGGAGTACTACCGTGCCGGATTGGAAGAAACGGACGACGACAAGGTCCGCCGGCGCTATCGCCGCCGGATCATCCAGGCGTTGCTGGCCGCCGGCGATGCGCAAACCGCACTCCAAGAAGCCGAGGCGTTGCTTGCGGAGAACCCGGATGACGGCGTGGCTGTTGGGCTGCGTGGGCTGGCGAGGCTTCAGACCGGCGACGAAGCGGTCCGTGAAGCCGGAATGACAGATCTGAAGAACGCGATAGCCTCCGCGCCTGAGGACTTTCTCCTCCGTTTCCACTACGGGCGCGCGTTGCTGCGCAACGGCGACCGGGTCAACGCCGAAGCTCAGTTCCGGGAAGCGTTGAAAGTCAACCCGCAGTACCTGCCGGCCCGGTATGCACTCATCGACCTCCACTTGCAGAACCGCGAGTACTCGCTAGCCGAGGTCGCTTGCCGGGAAGTCTTGCGCAGACGGCCGTTCGACGCAGAGGCCCGGATCCGCCTGGTTCTCGCACATCTGGGCCGGCGCGAATTCAAAGAAGCCCGCAAGGAATTGGCCGCGCTTCGGCGGATCCCCAGCATGCGTCTACGTACGGTCCTGTTGACCGCTCAAGCCGACCTACTCGAAGGTAAATGGAAGACGGCGGAACGGGGCTTCCGGACGGTGCTCGCGGCCGACCCTGGCAATGCGGCCGCGCTCGACGGCCTTTTCCAATTGCTCTCCCGACAAGGCCGGCTCCGTGAGGCCCGCCCACTAATCGATGATGCGCTGAAAAAACAGCCGGAACATACGGGACTGATGATGGCCGGCGCGAAGCTGGCAGCCCGCCTTGGACAGGACGACAAGGCCGAACAGTACCTGCAGACGCTGCTTGAGCAGGAGCCCAACAACGGGGAAGCCCGTGTGATGCTAGCGCAGATCGCAGCCCGTCGCGGAGACACTGAGGCCATGCGCCGCGAACTCCAGACCGCGATCAAAGCCGTTCCACCGGTAGCCAAAGCTTTTTCGATGTACGGTTCTCTGCTGGCTAGCGAGACACGATATGAAGAAGCTCGTCCTTATCTGGAAAGGAGCGTCGAGCTTGACCCTGAGAACCCCGTGGCGCTGAACAATCTCGCCTTCGTTCTGGCCGAACTTGGCACGGACCTCGACCGGGCGATGAACCTGGCGCAACGGGCCATGACCCTCGACCCGGACAATCCCGACTTCTCGGACACGCTGGCGCTCGTCTATATCCGGCGGCGCCTCAACCAGAACGCCATCACCTTGCTCCGCCAACTAACCGCACAGCACCCGAATCGCGCCGACTACCGCTACCATCTTGCACTCGCATACCACCAGAACGGCGATCTGGAGCCGGCGCGCCGGGAACTGAAAGCCGCGCTGGGCGCAGGACTCGACGAACGGGCGGCCACCCACGCCCGGAAGCTCCTCGCCGAGCTGGGAGGGTGAAGGAGCAGCCGGTGACGTCCGATGAGAGAGACAGATGCATCCACAGAAGTCGCAAACGATAAACGCCGTTTCGCCCTGGCGGCTGGAATTGCCGTGGCGGTCCTATTCCCGAGGCAGCGCCGCGGTGCTATCCTGGAATTGGCTCACAGAAGGGGGCTGAGGTGGACGAGCGACTGAAAGAACTGATGGAGGAACTCGGTAACGCGATCAACGAGTCCTTGTCGGACTCTGAACGCATTGCCAGTGCGATCGGCGAGATCAAACGCGCCGGTTATGACGTCTTCCTCGTCCTGGAAGCCACGATCGGCTTTAACAAACGTTCGGCCGACGATGACCCGGACGTCGAAGATCACGAATGCGACGCTGAACAGGAAGGTTCTTCTCTTTCTTCGACGACCCCCGGCCGCATTCGGTGGACTTCCCAGGACGAGAAGTTCTTGCGGGCCCTGAAGATCGCCATCGAGGACGACTAGCCCGCGACCTCTTCGTAGACGGTGGCTACCCCGCGCGCGGAATCCTCCCACCGGAATTTCGCAGCGCGTTCCCGCCCCAACCGCGAAAGCTTGTCCCGCAATTCCGCGTCTGTCGCCAGCCGCCTCAGCGCCTCAGCCAGTTCATCTTCATTGAGCGGGTCCACGTACCAGACCGCCTCACCTCCCACCTCCGGCAAGGCAGAGCGATTCGACGTCACCACGGGCAGTCCCCAGGCCATGGCCTCGAGCACCGGGATGCCGAAGCCTTCGTCCAGTGATGGAAACGCCAGCAGACCCGCCGTCGCGTAAAGCTCGGCAAGCGTCTTCCGATCGACATAACCAGATACTTCGATGCGCTCCCGCACCGGGCTCGAGTCGATCGCCTCCATCACCTCTTCGGCGCCGTAGCCTTTGCCGCCGGCCAACACGAGCCGCCACTCTGGCGGCATGGATCGGAACGCCCGGACGAGCCGGACGAGGTTCTTGCGGGCTTGAATCGCTCCCACGTGAAGCGCCACCGGCCGGCGCCGCCGTGGAATCTCCGCCGGAAGATGCACGCCGTGAGGCACCACCCGGAGCCGGGCCTCCTCGACCCCGAGCAGATCCCGCACCTGGCGGGCGGTGAACCGGGAAACCGCTATGATCCTCTCAGAACGCTCCGCAGCATCGCGGGCCTGGCGCGCGAAACGCGCGCGGAACTCCGGCGTGGAATATTCACCCGTGAGCACGAACAAGTCGTGGAATGTGCTCACCGTGTGCGGGTACCGGGCTGCGGGCAGCCGCTGGTTCAGGCCATGGAAGAGCCGCACCCCCGCCAGCGGACGCCCTTCCAACAGCAGCCGCCGCCGGCTATTGGGCGGAGTCCGCCAGGTAAAGGATCGGAGAAACCGATGAGGCCGGAAAGCCAGCACCAGAGTCTCTTCGGGAAGTACCTCCGCCAGCGCGCTAATCAGTTCGCGGGAGAAGACTCCGATGCCGCTGAGTTCCGTTCCTACCGCGTAAGTCGCGTCGAGTGCAAGCCGCAACGGCCGATCCAACACTCCTCCCGGGGCCCAGCGCCGCTCGGACTCTCATCGGCAGGCCGTGGACCTCGCCCGCCTATTCTCGCACAGTGCCGCCCGGGCGGCGGAGAGCAGCTCGGCCGGGGCCGTCCCCGGAACGGCGTCGATCGTAGCCGTGCGTATTGTCAATCCGGCGCCGGAGTGGGCGACCTCATCGCCGGCTCCTTCCTCCCTCGAGATTTTTCGGGCCACGTCCGCCGCTACATCATCGGCGGCGAAACCGCTCCCGTCCCCGGCGCTCAGCACGGCGACCTCGGAGTTCGAGACCCTCCCCGCAATCTCCGGCCCCGAGGCGCGCTCCCGCAACGCCTCCGCGAGAAGAATCAACGCCAGGTCCCGGTCGAAATGGGCAGACAAAGGATCAGCCCCCCCTGCTCTCTCCAGCGCAAACAAGTGCAGCAGCATCGGAGCAGAGGCCCATTCGGCCACACTCAAGAAACGCTCGGAGAGCTCGAGGAAACCGCGCCGCGAATACAAACCTGTCAGTTCGTCGATCAGAGAAACGCTGCGGAGCGCCGCACGGGTCCTGGAGCGTTCGATTGAGGCTTGGAGGGCCCGTGCCAAGGGAAGGCAGTCGAGTTCGGATTTCAACAGGCAGTCCTGCGCCCCCTGCCGCAGAAGCGAAAAGCCTTCCATCTCCTCCTCGTGTGCCACCAGGAACAGCACCGGCAGCTCGGGCAGCTTCTCGTTCACCCGGCGCAAAAAGGCGCTCCCGCTCCCGCCGAGAATCGCCAGGTCGGCGACCAAAGCATCGTACCTGCCTCCGGCCAGCATCTCCAGCGCCTCCTCCGCAGACTCGGCCACCTCGAACTCCCCGGCAGCCAGCCACGGGCGCGTGAACTGCACTTCCCGCAGCTCCTCGAAAGCCTCCTCGACGAGTTGAATCTCGTCCGGATCGTCAGCCAGGAGCAATACGTGGATCGACCGTGGGTTCATCGGCTTCGCTCTCTTCCGTCAGAAGGCTTGCCGCCCTCTGAAAACTGGTAGCCTCGCAGAGCAACTAATCTCGCCGAAACTGGCGCCTCAACTGGCTACGCAGTACTCCTTCAGCTTCCGGTACAAAGTGGTCCTCCCGATGCCCAAAAGGCTGGCGGCCACGGCGCGGTCCCCCTTCGTGTATTGCAAGGCCTGCAAGATGGCGCGCCTCTCGACTTCCTCCAACGGCAAGACAGGCGGATCGCCGGGCGCGGATGGACTGGGCGGAAAGACTGGATCCGGGAACCCGCGCCCTTGGGTGAGAGAGCCCCCGGCTCCAACCGCCACCGAAACCGCCGGCTTGCGGCGCGTGTTCAGGAAGTTCCGGATCGGTGAAGGCAGATCGTGAACGTGGAGTAGCGGCCCGGTGTGAATGGCGACCATGTGCTGCACGCAGTTCTCCAGCTCGCGGACGTTGCCAGGCCAGTCATATTCCATCAGCGCGTCCATGGCTTCCTTGGTGAATCGGTGTCCGGTCCCGTACTGCCGGAGAAAGTGCTCCACCAACGGCGGAATGTCGTCTTTGCGCTCGCGAAGCGGCGCCAACTTCAAACAGACCACGTTCAAACGGTAATAAAGATCGCGGCGAAAGTTCCCTCGCTCGACTTCTTTGGCAAGGTCCCGGTTCGTGGCCGCGATGATCCGGAAGTCCGAGCGCCTCGGCGTCACCGATCCGACCGGACGGAACTCTTTCTCTTGAAGCACCCGCAAGAGCTTGGCTTGCAAGTCCAGGGACAACTCCCCGATCTCGTCAAAGAACGCCGTGCCCCCGTTGGCGCGTTCAATCAGGCCGATCTTCGACATCGTCGCTCCGGTGAACGCGCCCCGCACATGGCCGAACAGCTCAGTCTCCATCAGCGGCCCGACCAGGGAAGAACAGTCGATCGTCACGAAGGGCCCCGTCGGTTGCACGTCATGAATGGCGCGGGCCACCACCTCCTTCCCCGTGCCGGTCTCGCCTAACAACAGAACCGGCCACCGTCCTCGGCCGACTTTCTGAACCATCCGAATCGTCTTCTGGATTGCTTCAGAGACTCCCACAATTCTGCGGTGGGCACTGCGCTTGTCAACGTCTGCCGCCATCATGCAACTCCCGCATTCACAATGAGCATCAGGTGGTTCCCGGCCGGGCGGCCCAGCGGCCGCCAGGATTCGCTTCAGGGACGGCGAAGCGCTGCCGGCGGAACTCCCTTTCCGCTGCAGCCGCTGTCGTCTCCAACCTGATAAGGAACATAGTGAAGTTTTCTAGAAAGGAATCTACAGGAGATCTGTCTTAAGGGGAACACCCCAAGTAGACTGTCTTACAAACCTTTGATGTGGTGTCCTCGACGCCTCATGTGGGGGATCGGTTCTAGACCCTTCCACCGCAATCGGGGGGTGGGCCGCTAGAGAAAAACCTTAGACATGGGAAGCTCCGAGTCCCAATCCCCGGCGCACCCTGCGGCAAGCGGATCGCCCCGGGCGCCCTACGTTCCCGGCTCTGAATCCGTGTCCAGCCGAACCACGAACGGCGCCCCCCCAACGCCCTTCATACCAGCCGCACGGGATCGCGCTTCTTCTTCAGTAGACCAGCCGCCGACGACAACCCGCCACACCGGAGGGTCCCCTCCCCTTCGTTCGATACGGACATCACCGTACCGCCGCCTCATCTTGCGAGCCAACCGCTCCGCATTCGCGCGGTTCCGGAAGGCTCCGACTTGGACCCCGAAACGCACCGTGGCCTTCGACCCCTCAGCCGCGGGCGCCGGAAGACTCCCGGGACCAGGGATGGTCTCTAACCGTACCCACGCGGTCCCCGGGCCTATGATGCCGATGGCCCGCGCCGCAGCGCGAGATAGATCGATGATCCGGCCATCTACGAAGGGCCCTCGGTCATTGATCCGAACGTCCACCCACTTTCCGTTCTCCAGGTTGTGTACGCGCACCCAGGTGTTGAAGGGCCGGGTGCGGTGCGCGGCGGTGTACCGGTTCATATCGTAAATCTCGCCGCTGGCGGTGCGGCGTCCGTGGTAGGGGTGGCCGTACCAGCTTGCCAGACCGACTTCTTCTCCGGGCAATACGACCTGCGGCGGCACAGCCACGCGCGGAGGATGCTTGCGACAACCGGTCGCCGCCGCCAACAGCGCGCAGCCGGCGAACAGCGCCACCCACTTCCGCCGCCCGGCATGGATGTCGCTGTCAGAAGCCATCGCCCACTCCATGAACGGTCGGAAATGTTCTACAACAATTGTAGACGCAAACGTTTCGGGTGACGAAAGAAGCCGTCATTGCTACCAGACTTGCTGATGAGACATTTTTTGCTTGACATTCCTTTCAAACAACCTTATATATGAATCACACTGCGGTCATCTTGAGGCCGCAAATTTGATGTCTAGGGAGAATCGATCGATGAAGTACGCAACCAAGAAGGCTGCGAAGAAGGCCACCAAGAAGGCCGCTGCGAAGAAGGCTGTGAAGAAGGCCGCTGCGACGAAGAAGAAGGCTGCTAAGAAGACCGCTGCGAAGAAAGCCACGAAGAAGGCCGCCAAGAAAACGGTGAAGAAGGCTGCCAAGAAGACCGTGAAGAAGGCCGTCAAGAAGGCTACCAAGAAAGCGACGAAGAAGAAAGCCACAGCGAAGAAGAAGTAGCGCCCTCGCAGCCCGATCAAACAAAGGTTCGTCCCCGCGGCCCCGGCTTCCGGGGCCGCTTTTATGTCCGCCCCGAAGCGAGCAGCAACGTTTGGAAGGTTTCCCCCATCCCGACGACGAGAGTCTTGATTTGAAGCAGCCGACGGCGGCGCTCCGGCTCTTCTAGCCCGTCCAAAACGCTTGCGAACCCGTCTGTCTCGCCGGCGCGCAACAGTGTGGTGCTCATTGTCTCGCGGCGAATCCTTGTCAGCCCGCGCTCCCGCGCCTGATTCTCAAGAGCCGTCCAGCAAACGTGGGCGGTGATGTCCTGCCCGCCCGGATTCGCCAGTACATCTTCGATGGCCATATGCCGCCGGTAGCTCATCAACGTGCCCTCCGGGAAGCGGATCCGCTCGGCGGCGTCGTAGCCGTAATCGAGAATGAGGACGTACCCCGACTCCAGCCGCAATCCTATGCGGTCGATCCACCGCAGCCATTCCAATCCGATTTCGACCACCGTACGGGGCGGAACCTTCGGAGCGAATCTCTCCAGGTAGGCCAGGGCTTCGTCCGGCAGATCGTCGCATTCCTCCCAAACGAACCGCCCCTCTTTCCAACCGACCCTTCGTTGCCGAAACCCGTCGTCGCACCGCACCGCAACGTCCACTGGGAGAGCGTCAAAGAACTCGTTGGCCAGCACGACCCCGCGAACCGCTTCCGGAAACGGGTCGCCCACTTCCACCGCGGTATATTCGAAGCCGCCAAAGAACTCCCCCATCTCTTCACGGCCCGCCCCTAGGTCGATGACCTGCCATGTCTGGGGACGCCCTTCCTCTTCCCATAACGACTCGACGATGCGTCTGACCAGCAGCCCGAAAACCGGTTGGACCTGCGCGGCCGTATAGTAGTCTCCGTCCTTGCCGAAGGGATCCCGCCCTCGCCGGTAGTAGCCGTGGGCGGGGTCGTACAGCGCGATCTCCATGAACCGGCTGAACGGCACAGGTCCGCTCTTGGAAATCTCGTCGCGAAGGATCTCAGCCGCCGGGGTCATCACGAACCCTGCTGTGCGCCCTCTTGCCGGCTCTGGGGAGTGAACAGGAAAAGTTCCACCAGATAGTCGTGCATGCAGTCATACAGGTAGCGCTGCAAGTTCCACGAGAACTGGCTGGAAGCGACGTCGCGTGGATGCAACGGCGCGCGGTAGATGTGGGCTCCGGGCGGAGGTTCACGGAAACGGATCACCAGGTCGATTCCCCCATCGCCGGACGGCTCGGCGCCGAAATCGAGCACCAAGTGACGATACCGGCGCAGCTCGCGGCGCACTTTCTCAAGAAGGGCGTCGGTAGAGTCGTTGCCGGCGCTCGTAACCATCGTCCATGACCCTCTCGGCGGCAACCGAAAGCTGAGGCTACGGCGAGTATTGTACGATGCCGCTGGCCTCCGCCGCACCGGTCCCTTCCGGGAGCCGGCCTCCCTGCCGCACGGTTGCGGATATGATGAACGGAGAGACTTCCTTCCTCCCCGAAGCCATGCCGCTGCCCAAGGTAATTCGAGTCAGGCTGCTCTCGGACGAAGCCGGGGCGATCAGCATTACGCCCGCCGTGGTCCGTGAGATGCCGATTCAGGAACTCATGGATGCGATCGTTGCGCAGGTCGGCAAAGATGCGGATCGTGTGCGGAGGCTGCTCGAGAGCGGGACGCTTGTGGCCGGGGCCTCACGATACCGCTGGGAGAGCTGTTCACCCGACGATACTGAACTCGCCGCCCTCTTTCGCCGCTATCCCGACCCCGACCCCGACCGCCCTTTTGCTCCAGAGCATTGCCGAATCATCGTACTGCACTTCGCCCACGGCGGCGCGCTTGAGCTGCGCCAAGACGCTCTGGTCAAGAGGCCTTGGTTGCGCCGCCGGAGCTTCTGGGACGTACTCGTGGATCTGGCTCGTGCGGGTAACCTCCGTTATATCGATTACAGCTATTCCTACCAGGCGGATCGCTACCGTCTCACCGTCACGGCAAACGCCGCGAGAACTCTCTCGGAAGCCCGCTCTCTGCTCGCCTTCAGCACAGTCGCGCGCCGCCTTCAGACCACCCCTGTAGTAAACGTAGACTTCTACGTCAGCCGCACCCCGTGAAAACGCGGTCTCCACACTCGGACGCGCCGAACCGCAGGGATCCATTTCTTTCGGGGACTGCACCCCGTGGAGTATGATTCAAGTGGGAGGCGGGATGATTCAAGTAACGTCGGGACTCAAATTGCATGAGGTAGAAGGCGCTCTATCGCGCGTCGCCCCTCAACACGGCATTCATGTCATTTCGATCACGCCGTTCGACGCCTTGCTGAGCGAAGAGGCCCGCCGGTCCGCCCAGGCCGCAATCTCGTTCGGCATCTGCCATACCGAGCTCTACGGAGCATTGCTCGCCGCCGACATCCGATTTGCGGCGTTTCTGCCATGCCGGATTGCGGCGATCCAGGACGAGCGTGGAGTAGTGCTCGAGTCGATGTCCCCCCGCCACTTCTGTAGCTCGCTGAACCGGCCTGATCTCGATCGCCTCGTGGCCCCGCTAGAGACGCTTCTGCTGGAATTCATGCGGGACGCGGCTCGCGTCGAGTCAAGACCGGCCACCGCCCGTGAGGGGCCGGGAAGAGATCCCGGCGCTCGGGAGGATCAGGTGTCTATGCGCCGGTCGATCCCCCAGCGGATCGATTGTCACGGAACAAAGATCGAGGATCTGGCGGGAACTGGTGAGCCGGACGCACCTGGCGGTTGAGTTCTCTTCGTTTTCGCCCAGATCAGACTGGTCCGGGCGCTCGAGCGAAACGCGGAAAACAGACGCCGATGCGTGCCTATCTTGTCAAGACCAAACCGAACCCACCGACAAACCGCACTCCGTGGTACCGGTGGGCTTTGCCTTGCTTCGTCGCGCTGTTCCTTTGGGTCGGCTATTATCAGGACCTTGCCTCCGGCACCGTGGATCGCGCTCCCTACGGCACGGTCTTTCTGGGACTGTTGGCCGGCGCCCTCGCCAGCCACTTTCTGTTCTTCCTGATCCCCGGCGCCATGGGAATGCAAACCGGCTATCCCGCCGGGGTGCTCGGGAGCTCGACCTTCGGCAGCCGGGGCGGTCTCGTGATCCCCGGCCCGCTCCTCGCGCTGGTGGTCTCCGCATGGCTGGGAACGGCTGGCTATTACGTAGGCGAGACGGTAGCCATCCTGCTCCGCGTTGAACAGGGCGCCGCCGCGGCGGTGCGCGCAGGAATTGCCGTGGTTTGGATCGCGGCATTCGCCGCTGCGGCCCACGCAGGCCTCCGAAGAATTGCGATCGTCGCCTTTGTCCTGGGAGCTCTCGCGATTTTCGCACTCTTTGCGGGCCTCATCGCTGCGGGCCCCGGTATAGCGGAGTGGGAGATGGAACTGCCGGAACCTCTCTTCGGCTTCGCTTACACAGTGCATCTGGTGACCGCCTTCTTCGCTCCCTTCGCTGCGGTCTCTCCGGCGGTGACCCGCTACCTTCCGTCGAAGCGTGACCTTCGGCGGACAGGGCTACTGAGCATCGCGGCTCCGGCCGTCGGGGCCGGCCTGTTGGCTCTGCTCACCGTCGCTGGCGCCAAGGCCTTGAATCCGGACATACAAAGACTCGCCTTCCTGTCCTCCGCCGCCGGCCTCGGCGGCGCTGCGGCCACGTTGATTCCCGTGTTCTTGCTGGCTGGCGCAGCGCCCGCCTCATGGTTTATCGCCTGGCTCGCTGTTGACAGCTTCAAGGTGATGTTCCCCGGCCTCCCGCGTCCTGCGCTCACCGCGGCGGCCGCCGCCGTCGCCGCTCTGACCGCCTTGTCCGGCCTTCCAGGAAATCTTTCGCTTTTCATCACCGTCACCGGAGCACTCTGCGCCCCTTTGTGCGGCATCATGGCGGCCGACTATTGGCAACACGAGCGGCGCTGGCCTCATACCCGCCCAGGCGTCAACTACGCGGGCTTCGGCGCCTGGGTCCTCGGCGTCCTGGCCGGCACGCTGCACCTGATGCCGATACCGGAGCATTTCCAGCGTCTGGCTCAGCCCGCTGCCGTGCTGGCCTGTGCCGCGGGATTCGCCGGCTACATCGTGCTGGGTAACATGGGCCTGAAACCGTACCGCAAACACCGGCGGCGCCGCACCCGGGCCGACGCCTGGGAGGAGCCCGACCCGCGCGTGAGTCTCGGGTAATCCTGCCGTTGCCCAGGACGACGACGCTCCTACTACGCCCGGTCGAGAAACCTAACGCGGCTTCCCGCGGGACCGGCGGACTGGCTTGCGTTCGCCGCCCTTGAACTCACGTTTCGGCTTGGTGCGCTCCTTGATGACGATCGGCGTGCCTGGAAACCCGAACTCTTTCCGGATCTGGTTGGCGATGTAGCGCTGCGTGGAGAAATGCAGCTCCCGCACCTGGTCCGTGAATACCACAAAGGTCGGCGGCCTGACCGAGACCTGCGTCATGTACTTCACATGCAGGTCTTTCTCCAACTCCAAAGATTGCAGAAACCGGTTGAGTTCCCCCGTTGGGATGCGTTTCGACGCCGCCTCGTACCCTCTTCGGATCAGCGGGAAAAGCTGGCTGACGCCGGCTCCGGTCTTTGCCGAGAGAAAAGCGATGGGGGCGTAGTCGAGAAACTTGAGCTGCCAGCGAAGCTGCTCGATGAACGCGGCTTTGTCCTTGTTCGGCGCTGCATCCCACTTGTTCACGCACAAGATGATCGACCTTCCGCTCTCATGAGCGTAGCCGCCGATTGTCGCGTCCAGATTCACGACGCCTGTCGTAGCATCCAAGACCAGCAGCACGACCTGCGCCATCCGGAGGTGCCGCTGGGCCATCACGACGCTCAGCTTTTCAGCCATGAGCCGGGTCTTGCCCTTGCGGCGGATCCCGGCAGTGTCCACGAAAACGTACCGGACGCCATCGCGCAGGACAGACTCATCGACGGCGTCCCGAGTGGTCCCGGGAACCGATGAGACGATCGCCCGGTCGCCCCCTGTCAGCGCGTTCAGCAACGTGGATTTGCCTACGTTCGGCCGGCCTACGATCGCCACCTTGATGCAGAGCTGGAGAGCCTCGCCCCTTTCTGCCTCGGCCTCCGGGAAGTCCCGCGTCACGTGCTCCAGTAGTTCCTCCACCCCGAGCCCGTGCTCGGCGGACACAGCGAACAAGTTCTGGAATCCGAGGCTGAAGAATTCGTGCGCCAAGCTCTCACGGGAGGGCACATCGATCTTGTTTACGGCTACGGTTACAGGTTTGCCCAGCCTCTGCAGCATCTGGGCGAGCTCCCGGTCTGTCCCCGTGATCTCGGCGCGCCCGTCGATCAGGAAGATAATCTGATCCGCCTCCTCGATCGCCTTTCGGGCCTGGCGGAAGATCTCGGCCGGGATTGCCTCGTCTTCGTGGACGACAAGGCCCCCAGTATCGATCAGGCGGAAGTACTTGCCCCGGAACTCGGCCTCTCCAGTAATGCGGTCGCGGGTGATTCCCGGCTCGTCACCCACGATGGACCGCCGATTGCCCAGGATACGGTTGAAGAGGGTGGACTTGCCGACATTGGGACGCCCCAGAATCACTACTGTGGGGAGCCCCTGACGCAGCTCCATGCAGGCATCATGATAACATTTTCCGACCCCGGCGTTTTTCATGAGGGGCCGCACGGCGTGAGGTGCCGGGACAGCACGGTTTTCAGTTCTTCCAGCCGGATCGGCTTGCTGACGTAATCGTCCATCCCCGCCGCCAAGCAGCGAGCGCGGTCTTCCTGCAGGGAGTACGCCGTCATGGCGATCACCAGTGTCTTGGCGGCCTCCGAACCCATGGCGCGTAACCGGCGCGTGGCTTCCAGCCCGTCCATCCCGGGCATCTGGCAGTCCATCATCACGACGTCGTATTTCTTGGCGGCAATGGTCTCCAAAGCCTGGCGTCCATCGTTGACAACATCTACGGCGAAGCCGAGTTTCGCCAGCAGCCCCGCTCCAACCTTCCGATTCACTGGGTTGTCTTCGACCAGAAGCGCCCGCCGTCCGGCGAAAGGGCTGTCCGGGCGGATGTCTTCCCCCGCCGGCGCCGGGCGCCGCGGGGACCCGGCCTTGGACATCTCCCGGCGGATGCCCTCACCGCCCGCGCCCTCGTTCTCGACCGGTTCGAGCGGAAGAGTCACGGTGAACGTCGAACCCCGCCCAGGTTGGCTCTCCACCGTGATCCGCCCTCCCATCAGCCGCACCAGCCCGTTCGAGATCGCCAAGCCCAACCCCGTCCCGCCGTAGCGGCGGCTCGTCGAGCTGTCCAATTGGGTGAACTTCTCGAACAATAACCGCTGCTTCTCCACTGGGATGCCGATGCCGGTGTCACGTACCGACAGCCGGACCATCCGCCGGGTGGCCCAATTGTAAGCCTCGTCCACCTCGAGCGCTACGCTTCCCCGGTCCGTGAACTTGATCGCATTCCCCAGCAAGTGCAGCATCACCTGTCGGAGCCGGCCCATGTCGCCCACGAACCGCCGCGGCAGCGTCCCGCTGTAACGAAGCTCCAGGCGAAGGTCTTTTTTCGTAGCGGCCGGCTGGACGAGGTGCAGCGCCTCCTCCAGAACCGCCCGCAGGTCGAACGGGGCGTGCTTGAACTCGATACGCCCCCGGTCGATCCTTGAGAACTCCAGGATGTCATCCACGACGCGGATGAGAGCCTGGGCAGACTCTTCGATTGTCTCCGCCATGTCCAGTTGAGCCGGTGTCAGGCCTGCGTCCCGAAGCAGCCGCGCCATACCGAGGATCCCGTTCAGCGGCGTGCGGATCTCATGGCTCATGTTGGCCAGGAAACGGCTCTTGGCCTCGTTCGCGGCCTCCGCAGCCTTCTTTGCTTCCCGTAACTCGAGCTCACGCCGACGGCGTTCGAGGGCGCCGGCCGTGATCTCCGCCACCACGCGCAGGAGGGCAATGCTGCCTTCGGAGAACTTCCGCTCTTCGGTCACCGAGGACCACCCCATAAAACCGATGAGCCTGTCGCCGTAGAACATCGGAACGTGAAGTACGGACCGGGCCCCCATCTCCTCGAAAGCGGCCCGCGTGGCCTCCGCCTCAGCGGGCAACTCGCCGAGCGTCTGGACGTGGATGACCTCATTGCGCTCCATGCAGCCACGCCACCAATCGTGCGCCTTCAAGGAGACCGGCTTGGCGCCAAAGCCTCCGTGGCGTTTCACGCCGGGCCGCGCCCACTCTGCGATGCACTGAACCTGGTCTCCCTCCGGTAAGAAGACGAAGACGTAGCTGCGGTCCACCCCTGCAAACTCCCCGATCTCCATGAGAGCCTGCTCAATGGCGTCGTATACCCGCTCAGCGGGACTCTGGATGTACCGGGCCGACACGCTGGTCACCAAACGCTCGAAGACACTCCCTATCCGAAGCGCTTCATCAGCCTGTTTGCGCTGTGTGATATCCCGGACGATGGCCTGCAGCAGCACCTCGCCGCCGAGCGTGACCGGGTTCAGGCTCACCTCCGTATCGAAGAGCGCGCCGTCTAAACGCCGGTGCCTCCACTCGAAGCGCTGCGGCTCCCCGGAAAGGGCTTTCTCGATGTACTTCATCGCCTTCACGTCCGACTTTGATCCGTCCGGCTGCTCCGGCGGGGACAAAGCATATGGTGATGCTCCGATGATTTCGCTCCTGCTGCCCCCGAACATCTCCAAAGTCTTGGGATTGCAGTCCACGAAACGGTCGCCCTTGACGAGGAAGATCGCGTCGTTCGCCGCCTCGAATAGCGTCCGGTAACGAGCCTCGCTTTCACGCAACTTCTCCTCGGCGCGTTTTCGCGCAGTGACGTCCACGAAACTCAACAGGGCCATCCGCCGCCCGGCCCCGCCCGGGAGCGGCACGATCCGGGTCTCAGTGAAGAAACGGCCCCTTCCGGGGCTGCAGGTGACGTACTCGTCCTGGTGGAGTTGGTCATCGCCGAGGCGCATGCGGAGTTCGGCGATCACCTCGGCCCGGGAACGTCCTTCCCCTTGCTCCTCCGCCAGCAAGCCCGCCACGCCGGCGCGCCGCAACTGCTCGCAACGCATCTCGAACAAGGCCTCGGCGTGCTGGTTCGCGTCCAGGATTTCGAGGCTCTGCGCGTCCACGAGAAGGACCGCATCAGGAGAAGACCGGATGAGCAAGCAAATATTCATGACATCCTCGCTTGCGACCGGATACAGTCCGCAGGCGAGGCATGGCCTCCGGGCCGTCTCTGCGTGGCCGCCGTTGTCCACTGGAGATCTCCAATGCGCCACCGGCGATGACGGATCCGGTGTTTTCTACTGCCCGGCTCCCGGGCCTTCACAAACCCTCCCACCCGGTTGCTCGTTCCAGTATGGAGCAAAGCCGGGAAAATCGATACCGCAAGCGGATGGCTCTCAAGGACTCCCGCGCTGCTTCGCCTCCCGCCAAGCCCGTGCCGGCGTTCCGCCGCCGGCGCTCACGCGCCGCCCGATCACCACACATTTCCCCCCTTGATTCTCTAAATCGGTAATACGAGACCAACCTTGAGATGATCCGCGAGGCCCTGAGCCCTAAGGCGGCGATATCCGGGCGCTGAGCGAACATGGGCAGGAAATGCGCAAGGGACAGGCTCAAGGGCCGCCGTGGATTCTAGATGTCCAGGTTGCGGACGTCGAGAGCGTTCTCCTCAATGAAGCGGCGGCGGTTTTCCACGTTCTCCCCCATCAGTGTGGAGAAGATCTCCTCGCTCTCCACCACGTCCCGCAGTTCAACTCTGAGCAACGTCCGGGTCTCGGCGTTCATCGTCGTTTCCCAAAGCTGCTCAGCGTTCATTTCGCCGAGCCCCTTGTAACGCTGCACCGTGCAGTCGCGCGTGCCCTCCGCTTTGGCGAACGCCAGCAGGTCGCGCCAGTTCTGTTGCACCGACGTCTCGCCGTTCCGGCTCACGAGGAACGGCGGGTGGTTGTAGCGAGCTACCTCAGCGGCCAGTTGCCGCAGCCGCCGGTACTCAGGCAGTTCGCTCAACTCGACGTCGATGAACCGCGGGGCGTTCGTGGCGTCCCGGAAGACCACCCTCCAAGCCGAGTGTTCCTCGTCCGGCGCCAACTCCGGTTTCAGGCCCGCCTCCTTCAGCGCTTCCAGCAGCGGCCGCAGGCTCTGTTTCGTCGAAAAATGCTCCTTCGTGTCCAGCGCCAAGTCCGGCCGCGCGATGATCTCAACGACACGCGCATCCCGGAGGCGGCGCTCCACCCGGCGAAAGATCTGCTCGTACTCATCCAGCCGGCTGAGGAACTTGCGGAGCGTGGCTCCTTCCAGCTCCAGCTCCTCACCCGGCCCGCTGCCGTTTCTGGTGACCTTCACCTTGAGGTTTTCCGTCGCTCGGCGAAGGATCTCCTGGGTGAACTCCCGGTCGTCTTTGATATATTTCTCGCTCCGGCCTTTCTTGATCCGGTACAGTGGCGGCTGCGCGACGTAGACGTGGCCGTGGGTGATGAGCTCCTGCATGTGCCGGAAAAAGAAAGTGAGCAACAAGGTCCGGATGTGCGAACCGTCCACGTCGGCGTCGGTCATGATGATGATCTTGCCGTAGCGAAGCTTCTTGATGTCGAAGTCCTTGTCGCCGATGCCGGTGCCGATGGCGGTGATCATCGACCGGATCTCCTCGTGGCTCAGCATCTTGTCGTACCGGGCCTTCTCGACGTTCAAGATTTTGCCCCGCAACGGCAAAATCGCCTGGTAGCGCCGGTCGCGGCCGCTCTTCGCCGTTCCCCCGGCCGACTCCCCCTCCACCAGAAACAGCTCGCAGCGCTCCGGATCCCGCTCCTGGCAGTCGGCCAGCTTCCCGGGAAGTCCGCCCGAGTCGAGGGCGCCTTTCCGACGGGTGAGGTCGCGCGCTTTCCGAGCCGCCTCCCGCGCCCGGGCGGCCTCGATCGCCTTGCTGACGATCTTCCGCATCACTGGCGGGTGCTTGTCGAAGTACTCGGCCAGCTTCTCGTTGACAAACTTTTCGACCTCACCCTGGATGTCGTTGTTCAGCTTGCTCTTGGTCTGCCCTTCGAACTGCGGTTGCGGCAGCTTAACGCTCACCACCGCCGTCAGCCCTTCACGGACGTCGTCACCTGTCAAGTTGCCCTTGAAATCCCGGAACAAGCCAGCTTGCTGGCCGTACTGGTTGATCGTTCTCGTCAGCGCCTTCCGGAAGCCGCTCAAGTGGCTGCCGCCCTCGATCGTGTTGATGTTGTTGGCGAAGCTGAAGACAGTCTCGTTGTACTTGTCGTTGTACTGGAGCGCGATCTCCATGTGCAGGAGCTTGCCGTCAGGGAGTTCCCGGTCGCCTTCGAAGTAGATCGGCTTGTCGTGTAGTACGTTCTTGCCCTTGTTCAAATGGCGGATGAACTCGGCCAGTCCTCCCTTGTAATAGAACTCGTGCTCCTTGACCGGATCCTGGCGCTCATCCGTGAGATGAATGCGCAGCCCCTTGTTCAGGAATGCCAACTCGCGCAGCCGCTGCGCGAGGGTGTCGTAATTGAACTCGGTCACCTTCATGATCGTCGCGTCCGGACGGAAGGTGATCCGAGTTCCCGTCTTGCGGCCCGCTTTACCGATCCGCTTCAACGGACCCTTGGGGACGCCGCGCTCGTACTCCTGCTCCCAGGCGTAGCCATCGCGCCAGATCTCGAGCTTCAAGTACTCCGAAAGCGCGTTCACGCAACTCACGCCGACGCCGTGGAGTCCACCAGAAACCTTGTACGCATTCGTGTCAAACTTTCCGCCGGCGTGGAGCTTCGTCATCACGACCTGAGCCGCCGACACTCCCTCCTCGGGCATGACGTCTACCGGGATTCCCCGCCCGTTGTCCTGGACAGTGACGGAATTGTCGATATGGATCGTGACGCGGATCTCCGTGCAATAGCCAGCCAACGCCTCGTCCACAGCGTTATCAACGACCTCGTAGACCAGATGGTGGAGTCCGTACTCCCCGGTCGAGCCGATATACATCGCTGGCCGCAGCCGTACCGCCTCCAGACCCTCGAGCACTTGGATGCTGTCGGCGTCGTACGTTGGCTCTTTGTGTTGCACGTCTCTCGTCATAGCAATAGTCTCCCTGCAGCCCCGAGGTCCAGCTTCGTAGGGCGCCCGACTCCAGGTCCGCCTAGATGCGCATCGGCATCACGATGTAGCGGTAGGACAGCCCGTCACCGCCGTCGCCACCAGCCGGGCGCAGCTCCCCTGCACTGCTGCTGTCACGGAATAGGAAGACGACGTCTTCTTCGTCCCCCAACGCCCGCAGAAAGTCCATGATGTACTGTGCATTGAACCCTACCTGGACCTGCGGGCCGTCGTAGGCTGCGGGTAATGTCTCCTCCGTCGAACCAGTGTCTGAGAGCGTAGCGTGAAGCTTCACTTCGCCCGGCGCAAAGCCAATGCGGATCGCGTGAGACCGCTCATCGGCGAACTGCGCCACACGCTCGACAGCGGCGCGAAATTCGTCTCGCTTCAGCGCGACCCGGTTCGGATGCTCAGCCGGCAAGACCCGCTCATAGTCAGGAAAGTTCCCTGTCAACTTCCGGCAGACCAGCAGGCGCGGACCAGCCCCGAAAAACAGGTGGTTTTCATCGGCAGAAAATTCCACCTTCGCTTCATCACCCTCATCATGGAGGAGCTTCAAAAGCTCCATCATCGCTTTCTTTGGGACTAGCGCCCGCTGGGCCGCCCCGGAGCCGAACTCCCCTTCTTCCTGGCAGAGCGCCAAACGGTGGCCGTCGGTGGCCACCATGGTCAGCCGGCCCGGGGCCAGCAACAGGAGGGCCCCGTTCAGGGCGAACCTCGACTCCTCAACCGAGACCGCGAAAGCAGTCCTACTGATTAGCCTGACAAGAACATTAGCCGGAATCTCGGCTTGGCTCGGCGGCCGCTCGGCAATCTCAGGAAAGCTCTCCCGCGACATGCCCGCTATCCTCGTCCGTGCGCGCCCACAAACAAGATTCACCCAGTGCGCCTCGGTGAACTTGAAGTGGATCGGCGCATCCGGCAACAACCGCGCATAATCGAGCAGCCGCTTCGCCGGGAGCGTCCCAGCCCCTTCAGTTTTCACCTCCGCAGGACAAGAACACTGGATGCTCAGCTCTAGATCCGTCGCCGTTAACTGGAGGCGGTCTCCGGAGGCCTCGATCAGGACGTTTGAGAGGATGGGTATCGTCGTCTTCTTTTCCACCACCCCCTGTGAGAGGCTCAGTTCCCGAACGAGATCCGCCTTGTTCACTGTGAATTCCATGATCTTCGGCCTCCTGCCCTATTCCCTCCTGCCACTACCTATCAGTGATGCTTTAGGGATACCGTAGTCATCGGGGCTGTTGAAATGTTGATTTCTCTCTAAATTATACCAAATCAAGGAGTTTGGCTGTTCCGACGCCGGTTGAAAAACTGGGCGTGCGGTGTGGCTCACGACGGGCTCCATGCCTCCTCCACAGGTTTCCTTCCCGGGCGCTGGGGGATGGGTGTGGATCATCGTGCAAAGCTAGCTGAGCGAGTCGATTAGGCTGTTGAGAATCCTGTTCAAGTCCGGATCCTTTTGGCGGAGCCGGTCGATCTTCTGGACCGAGTGGAGCACAGTGGTGTGGTGCTTCCCGCCAAATGCCCGCCCAATCTCCGGAAGCGATGCTGGAGTGAGTTCCTTGGCTAGATACATAGCGATCTGCCGCGGGTAAGCGATCTTCCGGGCGTTCGTGCGCTGCTTGATCTGGGAGGGCTGGAGGTTGAAGCGCTCGGCCACCTCCCGGATGATGGAGTCGATGGTGATGCGGTGGCGCTGGCCGGCATCGAAATGTTTCAGAACCTGCCGTGCCATTGTCAGGGTGACCTTCTCACCGGTGACTGAGGAGTACGCAATGAGCTTGATCAGAGCTCCCTCGAGTTCGCGAACGTTCGACTTCGCCTTGGTGGCGATGAAGATGCGGACGTCCTCCGGCAACTCAATGCCTTCGATCTCTGCCTTCCGGTCGAGGATGGCCATCTTCGTCTCCAGATCTGGTGGTTGAACGTCAACCAGTAAGCCCCACTCGAAGCGGGACCTGAGACGGTCTACGAGGCCCGGCACGTCGCTGGGGGGAGAATCGCTCGAGAGCACGATCTGCTTCTGGTGGTCGTAGAGTTCGTTGAACGTGTGAAAAAACTCCTCTTGTGTTCTCTCTTTGTTCGCTAGCACATGGATGTCGTCCACCAAAAGGACGTCGGCCTGCCGGTAATGGCGGTGGAACAGGCCCATCTGGTCGGTACGGATGCAGCGGATCAGCTCATTCATGAAGCGCTCACCTGTGGTGTAGACGACCCGGACCCCGCGGCTAGTCTCCAGGAGTGAGTGGCCGATGGCATGCATCAGGTGGGTCTTACCCATCCCGGTACCGCCGTAGATGAAAAGCGGGTTGTAGCTCCGAGTTGGCATCTCCGCCACCGCCCTCGCCGCCGCATGGGCGAATTGGTTGCACGGCCCCACGACGAAGTTGCTGAAGGTGAAGCGCGGGTTCAGCTGGGAGAAGCCCAGCGAGAGGGTATCCTCCTGGTCAGAGCTGGCCTTCTGAGAGTACGCTGCTGTGGCCGTTGCAAGGTCGCCATTCGCATGAACCTGGTAGACGACGGCTTGGTATGGTAGGCCCAGGGTCCGGATTGCCGAGAGGATCCGGCCGCCGTACTCCTGCTCGATCCACTCACGGCTGGCTGCATCGGGAACCCCGACATAGAGGACGTCATCGGTGGCATTCTGCAGTGTGGTCTTTTCCAGCCAGTTTCGGTAGCTCTGTGCGCTGAGCTGCGTGGCGAGGTGTTGCTTGATCCGTTCCCAAACGTCCATATCGCCTGACTCTTGTGCCGCGAAGCACAAAATACCCACATCTTTTCCACAGACTGTGGATAATCCCGATATCCATTGTCTCCGTTTCGGCTGGAACCGACGGCGAGATGCAGCCTGCACCGGCGTGTGCGTCACCGCACCTATCGGCTGCGGAAAATCAGTCTACCACAGTTGACCCCGCTCGACACAAGGAATTCGTGAAATTGTTAATCCTTTGTTCACAACAGATTACAAAGGTATAGTCAAGTACCACAAATGTAGTAGGTAGGCATGCGGGTTCCGTCAAACATCGGCTTAAAATTCTGTTTTCGCTGCGGTGCCGGGGGCCTTTAGACGTAGATCCGGCGCACCCGCACGCTGATGCCGCATAGCACGGCGTAGGAGATCGTCCCGGCGGATTTCGCCATCTCCTGGGCGTCGATCCGTGCGTTTCCCTGTTCTCCGATCAGGATGACAGCGTCCCCCGGCCGCACCTCCGGGCAGCCGGTCACATCTACCGTGGTCAGGTCCATGGACACGGCTCCAAGGATCGGCACGAGACGCCCGGCGGCGATTACGCGCCCGCGGTTGGAGAGACGATGAGGCAACCCGTCCGCGTACCCCACGGCGAGCACCGCCAGCCGTGTCGGCCGTTGCGTGCGGAACATCGCCCCGTAGCCGATGGGCGCCCCGGCGGGGACGTTCTTAATCTCGAGGACGGTCGCTTTCCACGTCAGCGCGGGCTTGACCTCCAGTTCCTTTCGGGGGGCGGCGCCACGCACGGGCGACACGTAGCCGTAGATCGCGTGGCCGGGCCGGACCATATTTCCCCACGCCTCCCGCCGCCCGTAAGCCACGGGTATGGTCGCCGACATGTGCCAGTAACGCGGCGGCAGCCCGGCGCGGATCAGCGCCGAGCGGATCTCGCGGAAGGCTGCGATTTGGCCGGCAGTTTGATCACTATCGTAAAAGGCGGCGGAGGCAAAATGCGTCATGAGTCCCTCGAGCGCCGCGTGGCGGGCCGCCCGGGCAGCCTCCACAATCGCCCCCACATCGGCCAGGGTGCCTAACCGGCCGAGTCCCGTATCGACCTTGAGGTGATACGGCACCTGAACGCCGCGCGCCGCCGCCAGCCGGTCGAGAGCGCCGACGTCTTCCAGGCTGTGGATGGCAGGGGTCAGGCCGTACTGGAGCAGCGCCTCCCGTTCGCACGGAAGAAAGTCGGCCATCACGAGAATCCGGGCCTGGATGCCGGCCTCCCGTAACGCCACGCCTTCCTCCACGCTGCTGACGGCCAGCCACCGGGCGCCCTCCTTTTCCAGAACCCGGGAGACCTCCACCGCGCCGTGGCGGTAGGCGTCGGCCTTGACCACCGGCATCACTTCCACGCCCGGGCCCACCAGCTCGCGCACCGCCCGAAAGTTCGCCGCCAAGCGGCTGCGGGAAACCTCCACCCAGGAACGCAGGCCTTTCTCCATCGTCACGCGGACATCTCCCTCCGGCTCTCTCGCGTGAGAGTCCGCAACAGTTTCTCGTAGGCGTCCGTTACGGCGTCCCAACTGTACCTCGTCTTTACGCGCTCGACGGCCCGGCGCCGCCATTGGTTGCGCTCCTCTTCGTCCATCGCGAGAACTTCACGGATCCGGTCTGCGAGGCCGTCCCGCTGGAACGGCAGCGCCGCTCCGGACGCCACCTCAGCGTTCTCCTCAGTGTCGAGATAGAGGACGAGCGCCCCTCGCCCCATGGCTTCGATCAGCGCCGGGTGAGTGCCCCCAACCTCGGTGGCATGAATGTAGGCGAAACAGTGCGAGAGCAGCTCGTGGTAGCCGGTTCCGTAGATGGCTCCGGGGAACAGGATCCGCGGATCCCGCGTCTGCCGGACTTGCTGTATATAAGCGGCGGCGTACGGGGCGTCGCCCACCAACGCCAGTTTCATGTCCGTTTCGACCTGCTCGAACGCCCGGCGCACCAGCAGGGCGTTGTTTTCCGGCTCCATCCGGCTGACGTAAAGAAAGTAGCGGCCGGGTTCCAGACCAAGGCGCAACGGCGTCTCCAACGTCTCGACCTTCCCGGTTTCGGCGCCGTAGGGGATGAAGGTCGTCTCCTTGCCGTACCGGCTGCGGTAGTACCGCTGGATCTGCTCGGCGTCCGAGACGACCTCCGTCGGCAGGATGGTGGAAAGCCACTCGGAGATCGCGTACCAAGCCCGCCCGGCGCGGTTCCACTTCTTGCGCTTGCGCTCGAGGCCGTCCACGTTCAAGACCACCGGAATGCCCGTCAACCGCGGCAGAAGGGTGAACACCGCGTTGGCTGCGTTGCAGTAGAGGGCCACGTCCGCCCGCCGGAACATCAGGTCTACCGTCGAGAGGAAAGTATGGGCGATTGTGTCGAAGTATTTGTGGCGGATCGTGGGCAAATACACCAGCTTCGCCCCGCGATAGGAGGGTTCCGCGTGGCGCTGGCGGCAGTAGACGACCGGCTTGTGCCCGCGCTCTGCCAGCCGGGCGGATAACTCCTCGGCGAAAGTTTCGAATCCCCCGTAACAGGCCGGGATGCCCCGGGTTCCGACGATCGCCACTCGCATCAGCCGCGTGCGGCGCGCACCCGGGCGTAGAGGCGCGCCGAGGGTTTCGGAGCCGGCCGGCTGGCCGGCTGGTAAGAGAACCAAGTGGCGAGATAGGCGTCGCTCGCCCGGCGCCGCCGCATGATCTGCCGGCGTTTCGCGTAAAAGCGGCGCCAGTTCTTCGCTAGGTACCAGAACGCGCGCAACGAGCTGTGCTCGCGCAGCAGACAGCAGCCGATCACCATGAGGTCCCGAGCCGTGATGGACAGCCAGTTCCGGCGGTAGAGATCGCCGGTCATGTTCTTGATTCGCATCAAGAACCGGTTCTTCACGGAGTGCATGTTGATTTCGGCGGGCAGGGCGCGCCGGTTTCCCGGCAGCACCGTGCGGACGTGGTACCCGCGGGCTCTCGGCGTGTAGATGCAGCGCCAACCCATCAACTGCGCCCGCCAGGCGACATCGGCGTCTTCGCGATAGACGAAGAAATCCGGGTCGAAGAACTCTCCGTTGATGGTGACGTCCTCGATCATCTTCCGGCGGTAAAGGGCTGCGGCCGCCGTGGCGCCGAAGACGTATTCGAAGTTCATGTAATGCCCGTTGTCCACCTCCTGGCTTCCGCGGTCGAGGTGACGGAGCATCGGGTTGAAGTAGATCCCCGTTGAGTCCACGAGGGGCTTATCCGGAATGTGGAAGTCGGGGGTGAGAGTCAGCAATTTCCCGCACACCGTCCCCACCCGGCGGTCGATGTAGCCGGCCTCCAGCAACGCGGGTACGAAGGTGGGCAAGAGCAGTACGTCGGGGTTCAGGGTGAGCACCCAGTCACCCTGCGCCAGCCGGATCGCCTGATTCTGGGCGGCGGCGAAGCCGACGTTTCGATCGTTATAGATGATGTGGCACCGGTCTTCGAACTGCTCGAGAATGTCCACCGTGCCGTCTGTCGACGCGTTATCGACAACGATCACCTCCAGGTAGGGGTGTTTCTGCTCGAGGACGGACTCCAGACACCGCTTGATGAACCGCCCGCTGTTGTAAGTCACGATCGTGACCGAAACCAGGTCGTCGTAGCACATGAACTCTACCGGTCTGCGTCCTCTAGACGATGGAACAACTTGTTTTTTCCGAGGCGGCCGGCGCTGCTTTTTCCCGAAGGCCCCTCACCAGGAAGGAAGCTGCCTGCCGCATGATTTGCCTGTAGGCCGCGGGCGATTCCATGTTCCGGCTTCGCACCGCACTCGCGGGCATTCTCAGCGCGGCGCCGAGCAGGACGGCGAAGGCGACGCACGCTCGTCCACCGGGCGAATAATGTTTCGCCGCGTACCTTAGCAGGCTACCATACCAGTAACTTCGGCGGCAGTGGGGGGGCAGCTTCCGGATCGAGTGCGCGCCTTGGTGCGCCGCCCACGCCTCGGGCACGTAACGCACGCGATAGCCGGCTTGGCGCAGCCGGAACAGGAAATCGACGTCCTCGAACCACACCGGGTGGAAGTGCTCGTCGAAACCGTCCACCCGCCTCCACGCCTCGCGTCGGAACATGAGAAACGCCCCAGCGGGCTGCTCCACGTCTCCTGGGCGATCGAGATCCAGGTCCAAGCAGCGGTAACGCCGGTTCACTGGGTTTCCGGGCCAGGCCCGGTTGAGGCCCAGCGTCTCGAACACCAGCGTCGTCGGCGTCGGAAACCGGCGCACGGTGAAGCCCTTCTGAGGAGTGCCGTCGATCCCGGCCAATTTACCGGCCGCCGCGCCGACGCCTGGTTCGGCGAGCGCTGCCGTCATCGGGTCGAGGCCGGTCTGCAAAACCACGTCAGGATTCAGCAGCAACAGGAGCTCGTTTTCGAGGGCGCGTACCCCCTGGTTGACCGCCGCGGCGAATCCCCGATTCGAAGGGTTCACGATCAAAGCCGCGCCGCGGTGTTTCCTGACCTCGCTGACGGTCTCGTCCGCCGAGTGGTTGTCGATCACCAGGACATCGCCCCCTGCGCGCAATGCTGCTTCAATGCACGCTCCCACCACATCGGCGGAGTTGTGCGTAACGACGATGATTCCGGGCCGCCTCACGTCAGAGCGAAGTAGCATTTCCAATACCAATCGAAGCCGGCGGCCTCCTGCACCTCCCGGATGAGCCGCTCGCCATTTTCGAAGAAGCCCGGCGGAGCCGGCTGCATCGTCCGGCGCATGGCCTGCCAGCCCCAGAGGCCCTCGAGCTTTCCCCGGCAATAGGCCAGCCCGGCCCCGTGTCGAAGCGCCACAGCGCCCCATAGCAGTTGTCCCACCAACGCCGGCCAAGCGAACCGCCCCCAGCGGCGCGGGAAGTGCTTGGCGGCGATCCAGACCTGGTTTCTGGCAATCCGCCGCACCTTCTCCCGCCCCCAAGCGCCGAAAGTCGCGCTGCCTCGATGCCAGGCCACCGCCCCGGGCACGTATCGGCCGCTCAGACCCGCGGCGGCGCACCGGATGCCGAAGTCCACGTCCTCCAGGTAGGACTCGAAGCGTTCATCGAGAGGGCCCACCCGGTCGAAGAGTTCACGGCGGAACAGGGCTGCAGTAAGCGGCGCCACGGAGATCTCCCGCGGTTCGTTCCATACCGGACCGTCCGGCCTGCCTTCGCCGCACCGCCAGGCGCAGCCCGACCGCGAGACGGCGTCGAAGGTGCCGTCGATGACGTCTCGCTCGCCGTGCCGCAACAGCTTGCCCACGGCGAACCAGCCGCCGTCCCGGGCAAGCGCCTCCAGCAGCGTCTCCAGCCACCGGGGATCGAGTTCCACGTCGTTATTCAGCACCGCGACGTAAGGGGTATCCGCGCGTTCGATGCCCCGGTTCACTGCTGCGGCGAAACCGACGTTCACCGGCAGTTCGAGAACTTCCGCGCCCCGGGCGCGCGCCGCCTGGGCCGATCCGTCTTGGGAACCGTTGTCCACTACCAGCACATGGTCGAAGGGACGCGTCTGCCGTCCGAGGCCATCGAGCAGTGTTTCCAGCAGGCAACGCCGGTCATAACTCGGTATCACCGCGGTGACCTCAGTCATAGGGAGGGGAACGCAGGCGGGTAACACCTGAATATATCACGACTTAGCGGCTTCGGCCAAGGCGCCGGCGGTCCGGCGCCGCCGCCGGAGGCGCTTCCGGACCAGGAACCAGAGGTTGTAGAACCCGTCCTTCCACGGGTTCAGCTTGATCTCACCCAGCCGGCTCGAGTATTGAATCGAGATCTCCGCGAAGCGGACGCGGGGGTGCCGGATCGCCTCTATCTTGATCTCCTCGCTGAAGGCCATGCCGTCGGAGATCAATTCCAGCTCCGGCAAGATGTTCCGGCGCAACACCCACATGCCGGACTGTGAGTCGCGCACCCACGTCAGATACAGCAGCGACATCGTCAGAGACAGGATAAGGTTCCCCAGCTTGTGTTTCAGGCTCATCGCCTTGGGGTCGCGGACCGGGAACCGCGAGGCGTTCAGGAAATCCACTTCGAGGTGTAGGAAGGCCTCGAGCAAATAGGAGATGGCGTCCGGCGGATAGGAATGGTCCCCGTCGAGGGTTACGATGATGTCGCCGGTTGCTTGGGCGAACCCCCGCTTGTAGGCCCGGCCGTAGCCCCGGACTTCCTCGCGGATCACCTTGGCTCCGAAACATGCCGCCACCTCGGACGTACGGTCCGTGGAACCGTTGTCCACGACGATCACCTCGTCCACGAAGGCGGGCATGCGCCGCAACACCTGCTCGATGCCCTGCTCCTCGTTGAGGCAAGGGATAATCACCGTGATGCGGTGGTTCTTGTACAAGGCGATATTGTATGCCGACTTTTTCGGGCCGCCGGGAGTCTTTCTAATGAGATCGGGCGCCGCGAGCGCCCGCCGAGAGTACTATGATTAGCATGAGACTAGCGCCGGCAGTCCTTGCCCTTCTGTGTGTTTCCCCCGCCCCGGCGGCGAACCAGCCGGAACTTGCCGGGATACAGACCGTGTATCTCTTGCCCATGGCCAGCGGGCTGGACCAGTACCTCGCCAACCAGCTTACCGTGAACGGCGTCTTCCAAGTGGTCACGGATCCGGGCAAAGCGGACGCCATTTTCACCGATCAGATCGGTCCCGCTTTCGAGATGCAGCTTGAAGAGTTGTACCCGCCTGAACCCGAGCCTGAACCAGCCAAGGCCGACTCGGCGGACAAAGAAAGCGCCGAGCGAGATGCGGAAGCCGAAGCCGCCGCTGCCGAAGCAAAGCAGACCCGCGAGGCCAAGCGGCCCATCGTCTCATCGTTCCGGCGGGGGAAAGGCAACGTTTTCCTGGTGGATCTCCGAACGCGGCACGTCGTCTGGTCCACCTATCTGCCTCCGAAGAATTACTCGAGCAAGCAACTCAACAAGGCCGCCGCGAAGATCGTCGCCGCGCTCCAGCAGGCTGTATCTGGACAGCCTTAGGGTAAGTTTCGAGCTGCCGGCTACGGCTTGCCCGCGGCGCGCGCGGGTTGGTTGCCGGCCGGTTTCGCCGTCGGCTGCCGGCTTTCCGCCGTCGGTTGGGGGGCCGGTTTCGAAGCCGCAGACTTCGTTGGGGCTGTCCTTACGATATCGATACTGCCTTTAAAGTAAGCTCCGTCCTCGATCGAGATCGTGGCGCTCTTCAGGTTCCCCACCAGGTTGGCCGCGCTGCGAATCGTGATTTTCGCACTCGCCTCGATGTCGCCGTTCACCGTGCCGTGCACGTCCACTTCCCGGGCTTTGATCGTCGCCTGCACCTTGCCGCTCTTACCGATCGTCAGCCGGTGCTTGGGGAGATCCAACGTTCCCTCAATCTGCCCGTCCAGATAGAGGTCTTCCTCGGCGTAGAGGTTCCCCTTGATGCGCACGCTCTTGCCGATCGTGGCTTCGGTACGCGTCACTCGAGGCGCTGGCGGGGCAGACGGCGGAGCCGCCTGGGGCGTGTCGAAAGGTTGGCTCGGGCGCGTGGCCGGCTCTCTCAATGTCTCTGTTGGTGTTTCTTCTTTGCGTCGCTTCCACATAAAGCCGCTTCACCTGCAATATTTACAGTACCCTGCAACAAGTACACTTCTTCGCTGCCGGTTGGCACAGCGATTCAGAGGTTTCCCGCTCACTATCGCTCTTAGACTAGCAAACCAGGGGCCAGTGCGCTGCGGCGCCCGCACCTCATCCGCTGGTCCAGGTTTCGACCGAGACGCGGTGGTAAAATCCTCACGAGTCTCCCCATGAATTCGCGCTTTCCGCTGGCCGCGCTTTTGCTGCTTGGACTGGCCGTCCGGGGCCCATCCGCCGAATTCGAAACGATCCAGCAGAACTTGCTCCGGTGGCGCGATTCGACGAATGTCTACGTGATCCGGAAAGGCGAGACTGCTGTGTTGATTGACCTAGGCAGCGGGGCCGTCCTCGACGCGTTGCCGGGCATCGGCGTCTCACGCGTCCACGCGGTGTACCTCACCCACCGGGACCGGGATCAGTGGTTTGGCTTTGCTAAGGCGGAGGAGCGCCGTATCCCGATCCACGCCCCGGCCACCGACGCACGGACCGGCGGGTATACGGCGGCCACCATCCTGCGTTACTGGAGGGAGTTCTTTCCCGTTCCGCACAGCCGCTTTTCGTATTCGATGGTCACGGCTCCGACCGACTACCCGCTTGTGGACGTGGAGCCGGGATCTGTCATCGAGACGCCCGTCGGCGATTTGCGCGTCCTTGCCATCCCCGGTCACACGCCGGATCAGGTCGGCTACCTGACGGATCTCGGCGGGCGGCGGATGGCCTTCACCGGGGATCTGGTTTACGCGCCCGGCAAGGTTTGGCAAGGCTTCCAGCTCGACTGGGACCACTGGCGGGGCCGAGGCTACGAGGCCGAGTTCCGCTCCTTGCTTCGTATGCGGGACGAGGGCCCGGCGCTCCTGCTGCCGGCCCACGGGGAGCCGATGAGCGGCAACGTGGGCGAGAAGTTGATGCTCACCGCGGACCGCGTCTGGCGCGCCGCAAAGCTAAAGAACTTCGAGCTGTTCGCCATGAGCAGCCGTCCGCCCATCAGGGAGACGAGAGTTCTTTCCCGCCTCGAAGTCCAGGACGTTAGCTTGGCCAGCGGCAAGAGAATCCGCCTCGAGCGCCTTAGCCGGAGCCTCTGGGTGGCCGGCAACAACTATTTCTTGCTTTCCGGCGACGGCTCCTGTTTCGCCGTGGACAATAACCTCGCGCCCGAAGACTGGAAGCCCATCCTCGAGAGGCTCGGCAACTGCCGGGTCGAGTTTCTCTGGATCACCCACCTGCACTCGGACCATACTCTCCGCCTGCCCGAGATCCGCCAGCGCTACGGCGTGAAGATTCTCACCGTCCGTCCCCTGGCGGATCTGCTTGAGAAGCCCTGGGCCTACCTGCACCCCTACTCCGCGTTCGACGGCGTGAAGCCGGACCGCGTCCTCGAGGACGGCGAGGAATTCGAATGGCGCGGCTACCGCTTCCGCGCCCATTTCGCTCCCGGCCAGACGTGGTTTCACGCCTTTCTCGAGACCACGATCGACGGCCATCGCGCCGTCTTTTCCGGAGACAGCTTCTATCCGGTCGGCCACTGGGACATTGCCGACGGCACCGGCGGCTGGAGCGGCCTGAACCGCGGCTTTCCCGAATACCACGCGCGCTCGGCCCGGCTGATGATCGACATCCGGCCCGACTGGATTCTCGCCGAGCACGCCAAGCCTTTCTGGTACAGCGACCGTGAATGGCGGCTCCGCGTCCGCTGGGCCGAACGAGCGGCGAGGGCCTTGGACGCGCTCTCGCCGAGCGGCAGCCACCGCTATGACTTCAACCCCCACGTCTTCGCCACCTACCCGCTGATTACGCGGGGCGCCGAAGGCGCCGTCGAGCTTCGCGTGGAAAATCCTTTTGACGAGCCGCTGCGGATCGAGTACCGGGTGAAGCAGGACGCGCCCGCCGTCGTCAGCCCGTCGAGCGGAGAATTCACCGTTGCGGCTCAGTCTAAAGGACGCCGCCGGTTGGCGTTCCGCCTGCGGGAGGCTCGCCCGGGCGAGCGCTACGTGATCCCAGTCGAGATCACCGCCCGCGGCCGCTACCTCGGCCCTGCGACCTACTTCCTGGCTGACGTGCCGGAATAAGCGGCCTCAGCAGCCTCCCAGCCGGATGCCCCCCATCGCCCGGCCAGCATGCCACCCGCCGCCTAATGTAGCTTCCGTGCGGGTTCACCGCCGGATCTCGAACCGCGTCCACGGCCGGGACGGCAGGTCGCGCAGGTAGCCTTTCTGCCAGGAGAACTCCGGGTGCTCGGCCAGATGCTTCTCCGCGTCGAAACGGATCCCGCAGGCATGCCCCGCCGCCGCCCAGAGCGACATCTGTTCGGCCAGAGTGGAATCGGTCACCTTGTTCTGCACCGCGCCCGCCGGCCCGAAGGGCGGCTGCCAAGGGGGCACGCCCCGGGGCGAGAGGTCCACGTGCCCGCACAAGGTGCGCTCGTTCGGCTCTTCTTTCTTCTGATAGGTGTCGAAGTGATCGGCCAGGAACTGCTTCGCCGCTTCGACGTCAATCCGCCCTTTGTACTCGGCCATCAGTTGCTCCCACCGGATGTGCCGCGCGTTCGGGCTCAGGCTCGGGTCGGCCAGGTCGAAGGTCGTCTCTTCCCGGGCCAGCTTCTCGCTCACCGGGAAGTTGGATCCCACGAAGTAGCCGTCTTTGGTCCGCCGCAGGGTGACGTTCTTCAGGCCCAGCTCCAGGCTGGCGATCTCGCCCGTCTTGCGGTCCCCCACCAGCCAGTTGTTCGCGTAGCCGCCGTTGTTGCCCTCTTTCATGATGCGGACGTAGTCGTCGATCGACGAGGAGTACTGCATCGCCTTCCGCGCCCGGACGAACTCCGGCACGCCGTCCGGATCATAGCCCTCGAACTTCGAGATCGTCGTCTCGGTGATCATGATGCCGGCGGCGTTGATGCCGAAGTCGTCGGCCGAGTGGATCAGCCCGGGGAAGCCGTCCATCAAGATGCGGTGGCCCTTTTCGGGGACGATGTCGAAGATGATGGTCCAGCGCTCGCCGTCCATATAACCCGTCCAGGCGTTGTGGGCCATCACGATGCGGCCGTCCGTGGTGTAGCTGCCGGTGGCCACGAAGGCGCTGCAAGACTCGGGCGCGCCCTTCGATTCGGGCGTCTCGATGCCGTGCAGCTTGTTGTAGTACTTCACGTAGTAGTCCCACTCCAGCCACGCGTTCATCGCCGCCACGTCCCACAGATCCATCTGGACGCCGTTGGCTTGGAGCCCCTCCGCGATGCCTTTGAGTTCCTGTTGGTATTCGGCGTCCACATGTGGCCAGTGGATTTCCCGGGCCGCTTTGCGGTAAAACTCCCAGTCCTTGTCACCCTCGTGGGTGAGGCTGAGGCGGATCACGGCGAAAGCGTCTTCGATCTCCGGCGCCAGCAGGTAGCCGTGCTGGTACCCGATCTCTTCGGGGCTTCCTTCCAGATGGACGAAGATCCAGCCGTTCTGCTCCGGGGCGCGCCAGGCGCGCTCGAGCCGGGGATCGGTTTCCGGCCCGCAGGAGGCCAGCCAGAGCCCCGCCAACAGGGCGCAGGTCACGATTCGCAAGGGTCCAGGACCACGCATAATCGCAGTCTAGCACCGGCGTGCAGGGAATCAAGCCGCGCGCTGCGAAGTACACTAGGAGCTTGCCTAGCCGCAATGCGGCGGCCAGCTTGTCAGCGCCATGAACGAGTCGGCCGATGGGCGCCTGAGATTCGGAGCTACTTTGCTTCCGGAAGGTGTCGAGTTCCGTCTTTGGGCCCCCGATGCCGGTGAAGTCGCGGTCCAAATAGAAGGGCGGGGCTTGTTTACCCTCCAGCGCGAGGCTGGCGGGTTCCACGCGGCAGTCCTCCCCGGCGTCCGGGCCGGGGACCGGTACCGTTACCTGGTAGACGGTCGGGGACCCTTCCCCGACCCCGCGTCACGCTATCAGCCTGCCGGCGTCCATGGCCCTTCTGAGGTGTGGCCCGGCGGTTGGACCTTCCCCTGGTCGGACCGCAAGTGGTGCTGCCCTCCCTTGGCGAATCTGGTTTTCTACGAACTGCACGTCGGGACTTTTACCCCTCAGGGCACCTTCGACGGTGTCCGCGACCGGCTTCCCTACCTGCGGGATCTGGGCGTCACGGCAATTGAGTTGATGCCGGTGGCGGATTTCCCCGGGTTGCGGAACTGGGGATACGACGGCGTGGCGCTCTACGCGCCGGCACACTGCTACGGGACTCCCGACGACTTTCGCCGGCTGGTCAACAAGGCCCATCACCTCGGCCTCGCGGTCTTTCTCGACGTCGTGTACAACCACTTCGGTCCGGACGGCGCCTATATGAAGAGAATCTCCAAGCACTATGTATCACGGCGTCATTGGTCCCCTTGGGGGCCCTGTCCGAATCTCGATGAAGAATTCTGCTTCGGCGTTCGCCGCTTCCTGATCGAGAATGCCCTGTACTGGATCGAGGAGTTCCATATCGACGGGCTGCGTTTGGACGCCGCCGGGTCCATCCAGGATGCCGGCGCCCGGCATTTCCTGGCGGAGCTCGCCGCCGCCGTGCGCCGGTCCGCCGCGCGATCCGGCCGGCGCGCCATCCTCATCGCCGAGGACCACCCCGACTTCGCCATCCTGCTGGGTCCGGTAGAGAAGGGAGGCTGGGGACTGGACGGCGTCTGGGTGAACGATCTCCACCACCGGCTCCGCCGCCGCTTTACCCGCGAGCGCCACGGGCCCTTGGCCCGCCACGCCGGCGGCCCCGCCGCCCTCGCCCGTACGTTGCGGCTAGGTGTTTCCCGCGGCGCCGGACGCCCGCTCTCCCAGTCCGCTCCCCCCGCGCCCGAGCGCTTCGTCATCTACCTTCAGAATCACGATCTGGTCGGCAACCGCCCCTTTGGAGACCGCTTCCACGTCTCGAGCGGCCTTGCCGCCTGGCGAGCGGCTTCGACGCTCCTGCTGCTCGCCCCGCAAACCCCGCTGCTCTTCATGGGCCAGGAGTGGGCTGCCTCGACGCCGTTCCTGTATTTCACCGACCACTGCCCCGAGCTAGGGCGGAAGGTGGCAAAGGCGCGGTTCCGGGAACACAAACGTAGCTTCGGGCCGGCGCTGCCGGGAACCATCCCCGACCCGCAGACCCTCTCCACATTCACCTCCAGCCGCTTACGCTGGCGCGAGCGGGAACAGCAACCTCACCGTGGCGTACTGGCGCTTTACCGTTCTCTGTTGGTCCTGCGGCGGCGTGAACCGGCGCTGCAAGCGAAATCCCGCCCCGCGTGTTTGGTCGAACCGGTCGGCGGAAGCTGCGTGGCGCTCCGGTACGGGTGGAACGGCCCCCGGCCACTGCTGATCGTCGTCTGCCTGGACGGACCGGCGACGGCGGATCTGGACTCGAGGCCTTGCGGGCATCTCCCTCCCGGTTACGCGTGGCAGACGATACTCTCGTCGGAAGAAGATCGCTTTGTCACGCCTGAGCTGGCCGTCCCGATCCGCGTGAGCGCCGCCGAGGTGCGCTTCCGGCGTCCTGGCGCCGTGGTCTTCAAAGGATGCCGGACATAGTCCCCGGCGATGTGGGGGAGCAACAGCCGTGCAAGGCCGGTGCGTCCTTATCAGCGGCGCAAAAGGACTGGCCTCGCCTCGGTCGGCTCTACCGGCGCACTGTTTTCGTTTCGTCTCTCGTTGACCCGCTCGCCCGTGGGCTTCACCCGCCGGGCGCGCCCACTGCGGGGTTCTCCTTCCGAGCCGCCGGGCTGACGTGCGTGTCGAGGACGAGCAAGAAATCGTCTCTCGAATAAGGCTTCCGCATAACCGCATCAGCGCCGGACGCCCGGGCGGCGTCCAGCAGTTTTCCGTCGAAATACCCCGTGGCGACGACGGGGGACATGGGTGAATATTCCTTTCGGATCGCCGCGATGACATTCGCGCCGCAGGGCTTTTGGCCCCGCAGCTCGACGACGCACAGATCGAACTTCTTCTTCTTGAGCCAGTCGAGCGCTTCCCGCTCGTTTTGCGCGGTAATCACCGTATACCCACGGTCCTGCAAGGGGTGACGTGCGGCGTCCTGCCAGGTGGGATCCTGATCCACCACCAAGGCCAAGCGCTGGGAAGCCGAATTCTGGAGGACCTTTCTGACGGTCGCCAGCAGTTCAGCGCTCGAGAACGGTTTGAGCATCGTCGGGACATCCGGTTCGCGGCCGCGTTTTTCCTCAGGTGTGCGGCGCCCGGTGCTGGATGTGTACACGATACGCATCTCCGGCTGCGATGCCTGCAATTTGGAAATGAATTCCGATGCCCGGATGGCTGATAAATCCGAGTCAGCCAGCAACAAATGAATGGCCGCGGGATGTTCTTTAGCGATTCTGGAGGCCGCGTCCACGTCTTTGGCAATAAGAACCCGGTAGCCGGCTTTATGCAGCACCCGCCGGACAGCCTCACAAAGGCGGCCGTCATTCTCTATAACGAGCACCGTCTCTCCGCCGCTGGCCGGCCGTGGCGCCCGCTGCTTGGGCTGTTTCTCCGCGGTCGCGGGTTGCGCGCCAGGCAGACGCACAGTAAATGTGCTTCCTTTCCCGGGTTCGCTCTCTACTTGGATGGAGCCCCCGTGCTGTTTGACGATGCGGGCAACGGTGGCCAGTCCCAAGCCACTGCCGCCGGCCGCCGACTTCGTCGTTACGAATGATTCGAAGACCTTTTCCTGTAATTCTTGAGGAATGCCCGTCCCGGTGTCCTTTACAGTGAGTTCGAAGAAGAAACCAGGTTCGGGTCTGTCTTGTCCCTGATTAGGCCCGCCGGCTTTCGCTGCCGGCCGGAGTTCGATGCAAAGACAGCCGCCGTCCGGCATCGCGTCCCTGGAATTCAGCGCTAGGTTGAGCAGCACCTGTTGGATCTGGAGGCGATCCGCCGTCACCGGAGCCGGCTCGGGACAAAGCCGCACACGCAGGTCAATGTTGCCGGGGAGGAGCCGCCGCAACATGCCCTCGACGTCGAGAAGCACCTCATTCAGATCAAAGTTGCTCATGCGGGACTCAACCGGCCTGCCAAAGGCGAGCAATTGCCGCGTCAGCGCGGCCGCGCGGTGGCAGGTCTGTTCCACCTCCCTGATGTTGTCCCGCACTCCATCCTGCGGGGAGATCGCCTCTTCGAGCGCCCCACAGCAAGTGAGTATGACAGTCAGCAGACTATTGAGATCGTGCGCCACGCCCACGGTCAGCCGGCCGAGCGTCTCGAGCCTGTTCGCGTGGAGCGAGTTCAACTCCTCGTGGCCCGAAATGGGGCAGGAATGACCGTGGTTGCTATCCTCGTCTTTCATTGTGGAACTCCCAAGTGCGCCGGATCAGCTGGAGCCTCGTGATCACCCTCTCCAGATGGCCGCCTGCCGGCCTTCCCCGGAGTCGGCTCCGGCCGTTGCCGGCAAGGCTCATTCGCCCCCACCTGCCTTTCTTGATTCGATCGTAGTTCCCGCTGAGCTCCCGATGCAACGTTTTATCGCCTTCGTGCGTCAAAAATGCTAGAAATCCAGCGACACTCGCAAATCGTCTCCGATACTCGTAAGACCTTTATCCAGGGAGCCATTCTGGCCTATATTTGACCGTTGCAAGTTGCCGATGGAACTTGCAGTGCGGGAGGTGTGAGGTGCTGTCCCAGGACAACGGGGCGGCGCATAAGCTTGCGCCTCAAAGGAGAAAACCGAACCGTCGTAAAGCTGTGAAGGGAAAGACACGACTGTCCCGCGGACAGAGCACTAGGCGAATGGCCAAACGCATTTCAAGTCGTACATACGCCGTCACCACACCGCGCGGGACAGGATCTTCCAGCATTGCCCGTTTGGCAGCGCGCTTACGAGAGTCGATCAGGAGACTCGAGAACGCGACTACACTGATCTCGGAGCGGGAGAAAGCTCTGGAACAGGCTCTTCGCCGAATCGAAACCTTGCTGGCGCAAGCCCCGCAATCGGCGCCTGAAATCGCTAGAGCGCCCGCTGCCAAACGGAAGCTGCTTCTCTCCCCGCGCCTTTTGCAGGTGTACAACATTGTCAAACAGCGCAAGGTCATCACCCCAAATGAACTTTCGGAGTTGATGAACCTCCGGCCGAACACGTGCTCGGAGTATCTGAAGGAACTCGTGTATCGAGGCCATCTTCAGCGCGTGGCCCACGGCATGTACACTGTGGCTGGGTATTCTGAGTGGACGGCAGAGCTGGATTCTGCGGGGTTTTCCCGTGGGAAACGGACCGAGTCCCCGCGCCGGGGCTGAAGCTCTCTAGAAACGGCGTTTGAGTAACCGCGCGTAACCGTTGTGAGGTGGGATTTGCTACAAAATGGTCTTTAAACGTTATCGGGAATAATCGGAATATCTCTACGAGATCTCCTTCGATTCTGGTTCAGAGGTTTGTTCTTTTTATCATTTCGGAGCCACGGCTGCCGGGACGGTTTGTTAGCCACTGTCTCGGAAGGCTTAGCGGCTAGCGAGGACGTCGCCTGATGGAACCGTGCTCGATGAATCCTGACACAATGTAAAGTGGCGGGTCTTGCTGAACAAGTCATGGCGGAGCGGCGGCTGTGCGTCTTCTGTGGGTCCGGGCTGGGGGCAAGAGCGGCCTACCGCGACGCTGCGTGCCGTCTAGGCGAATTGATTTGCGACCGGGGGCTGGTTCTCGTCTACGGAGGGGCGAACGCCGGGCTGATGGGCATCCTAGCGGACACAGTGTTGCGCGGCGGCGGAAAAGTGATCGGCGTCATCCCGGAGGGGCTTTTGGCGTCCGAAGTCACCCATCCCGGGCTGACTGAGCTGCATCGCGTCGGCTCCATGCACGAGCGCAAAGCTCTCATGATGGAGCTCAGCGACGCCTTCGTCGCCCTTCCCGGCGGTTACGGCACCCTCGACGAGCTCACGGAGGCCGTCACTTGGGCCCAACTGCGCTTGCACGACAAGCCGTGCGGTCTCCTCAATGTGGAGGGCTTCTTTGATCCATTAATCGCTTACCTGGATCGGGCCGTTCGGGAAGGATTCTTGAAGCTGCGCCATCGGGCCCTCGTGACCCACGATTCCGATCCCGGGCGCCTCCTGGACCGCTTGCTGAACGGAACCCGACGCGGGTGCAAGGACGGCGCAGCCGTGAACTGGGGCCGCGACCCTCAGTGAGGAGATCGCCCCTTATCCACGGCCGCGGCCCGGTGAAACAGCGGAATCGTCAGCCCTGCGGCCGGATCTATTCCTCGTCCACGCGCCCGTCGCGGTAGACGATCTTCGGCCGCAGGCGTTCGACGTCCATCGTCACGCCGTCGTTCAGCCCGACGGGCGCCCGGTTCACCGCCGTGTAAACCACCGCCGCGTCCAGCCGGAGCGGAGAGGCAATGGTTACGAAGCCGTCGATCTTGTCCGGGACGTCGGCGTCGCCTCCGAGCATCTCCTGGATCACCCGGCAGCCCAGGAACACCGCCTGGCCGGGCGCCAGCCTTTTCTCGATCCTGCCTGAGGCCCCCGGCTCCGGGTTGGCGATGTGATGAGCTTCCACGGCCCGGACAACGATCTTCACCGGACGCGCGTGCAGGTTGTGTAAGTTGACGACGGTCCGGTATACCGCCGGGACGAAAGCCCGGCCGGCGTCGGTGGCCGGTACGCCGGCGTCCTTGCAGACGAATTTGGCAGAATAAACGAAGGTCCGGGCGCCGTCCTCGGCTGGCTCTTGCGCCGGCATCGCCACGATCGTCGCTAGAGCGAGCAGCAGCGCTCGGACCCCGGTCCAGTACCACCTGCGTGTCGTTTCCATGGTTCTCTCCTGACAATTGGGATTCCGTACGGCCGCACGCGTCCTCTAGCGGCGGAAAACGAGATTCCCGAGGGCCGCTTCGAGGATGGGCGCGGGCCGTACATAGGACGAAACCCGTAGCGGTCCCAAAAGTTGCAGGGAAAAGCAGAATAGAGGCGCCGGCGGGTTAGATGCGTTGGGTCGGGCGCTCGTAGGGCTTCTGCAGATATTTGGCGGCTTCCTCCAGCGCGCCCTGGGTGTTGTCCTTGGTGCGCAGCGCCCGCTGGTACTCGTTCACCGCCCGGTCGCGCTGGCCGGTGATGTCGAAGATTTTGCCCAGGTTGATGTGCGACCACACCACCGTCCACTTCGGCTCTTGGTCGCCGTTGATCGCTTCCCGGAACTCGTTGGCCGCCGCCTGGTAGTTGCGCTGCAGGAAGAAGACTTCCGCCACGCGGTAATGGGCCAAGGAGCTATACCGGTTCACGTCGAGCGCTTTCTGGTATTCGCGCAACGCGTCGGTGAACTCGCCGATCTCAGCGAACTGTTCGCCCCGCCGGATCGCCACCGCCACGCGCATCTTGTCGTCGTAGCGCAGCACGTCCCCGTCCGGGTCGATAATGATGTTCTTCGGCTTGCCGAAGGTGTCGATCACGAACTCCGTGGACGGCCCCACCACTTCGACGACCTTCTCTTCCGGATTTCCCTCGGTTTCGATCCGCAGCTTCACCGGCATGCGAAACGTGTCCATGTCCTGCATGATCCGGCCGATGATCCGGAACCCTTTCTGCGTTCGGTATACCGTGTACTCGATGTCAAACTCCGGCGCGCCGCTCGACTCGATCCACTGGATGAAGAACCCTTGCAGGTTTTGCTGCGACACAGCCTCGGCCACCTTGCGGAAGTCGTCGGTGTAAAAGCTCTTCCAGGCGAACTCTTCGAGGAAGCGCTGCAGGACCGCCACGAACTTCTCATCGCCGACGATTTGCCGAAGCATATGCAGCACGGCGGCGCCCTTTCCAGCGGTCGCCGCCCAGAATTCCGGCGAGTAGTCTTCGATCCGCGCCGCCTGGATCAGCGGCACGTTGTCCACCGTCAGCGCCTCGACGTAGTTGTCGTGAATCAGCGTGCGTACCGCCGCCGGACCTTCAGTCTCCTCGATCCACAGCAGTTCGGAATACCGGGCAGCTCCGTTCGTCAGCCACAAATGGTTCCGCGTGGCCGGCGACGTCAGCACGCCCCACCACTGTCGCGAGATCTGGTTCACCAGCAACCGCGTATTCACCTCTTCGCCGATCGCCCGCGGCGAGAGGAACAGCAGCCCCGGGGCGGCATAGCCGTTGGGCGCCGTCTCGCTCGTCTCCACCACCGTGAGGCTGCTCTCCGGCGGCAGCCCGTAGCGGTCCGTGAGGAACGTCATGATCCGCCCGATCTCCTGTCCGTACGGCCCGGCCATCGGAGCGGCGTCCTCCCGGAAATAGAAGAACGTCCGGACGCCTTCGCTCTCGACGACTTGCGGCTCGCCCTGCACGACGGCGATCGAACCCGGGAAAGAGTCCTGCGTGTACTCCAGCGTGTAGGTGGTCCGCCCGTCGCTGCCCGTCTCCGTCAAAGCGATTCCGCTGCCGACAACGGCGTAGCCTTCGGGCACCGTGATCTTCAGGGTCGCCTGGTAGCGGTCCGTCGTGTAACCGCTCACCGGGAACCACCGCGCCGGGTAAAGCAGGTAAGCATAGTCCTGGTTGATGATGGCGAAGTCGATGCCCCAAATCGGCGATTCGTCCGGTCCCGTGAAGTGGCCGCCGTAGGTGAATGTCAAAGTTTCCGTGTCGGCCTTCAGCCGGCGGCGCCCGAAATCCACCCGGATGCTGAAGTCATCGTACGAGCGGGAGAATTGCAGTTCCTTACCCTTGCTGTCCGTGACGCTGTCCACTTCGAGATCGTTGTGGAGTTCAAAGGAGACGGAGCGGATGTCGTCGTCCACGACGGAGAAAGTCACGGCTGCTTTCGCTGTCAGCTCTTCACTGGAGGGATGGATCTCGGCTTCGATCAGGTAGCGCTCGACGTCGATCGGGGGCAGGGCGGCTGTCTGCGCCGTGACACTGCCGGCCCCGCCCCACATCAGCCAAACTGCTGCGAGGATCGCCGGAAGAACCGAATGGGGAACTACAGCCGCTAGCCTGCGCATATCGCCTATAACAGATCTTCTATCAACTTCGCCGCTCTTTCCATCGGGTCTGCATCTGACAGTAGCTTCGCCCGCACCGCCCCGAGGTTCCGCCGCATTGCTTCTCGGGCTTCAGAACTCTCCATGAGGCGGAGAGCTTCCTCAGCCAGTCGTTCTGACGTGCAGCGATGCTGCACCAGCTCGGGCACAATGGGTTCTCCGGCGATCAGATTTACCATCGAATAGTAGGGAACCCGGACCAGCAAGCGGCCCAGCCGCCACGTTAAGGGTGAGACGCGATAGAAGGTCACCATAGGCGTCCTGAGCAACGCTGCTTCCACTGTAACTGTGCCGCACGCGGCCAGCGCGAGATCAGCGTGTGCAATCGCGTCCCAGGTTTCACCCTCAATAACTTGGATGGCCAAACGGGAAATCGGTTCCCAGAAACTGGACTCCCATTCGTTCAGCGCACCCGGCGGGGCGGCGACTAGGAACTCAGTCTTTCGGCGCCGACGGATTCGTTCGACGGCTCGGGCGAGCACCGGAAGATGTCTGGCGACTTCGTCACGGCGGCTTCCCGGCAGTAGGACGACGAGCGGCGAGTCCACCGGGATCCCGTGCCGGCGGCGGAACTCCCCGCGCGAGATGCGGGCGCCGATCAGCCGCGCGAGCGGATGGCCGATGTAGGCGGCATTCACCCCGTGCTGCCGGAAGAAGGGCTCCTCGAAAGGGAAGATGCACAGCAGCTTCGTCACATCCCGCCGCAAGCGCCGCAGCCGCCACTTTCTCCAGGCCCACACCTGCGGCGCCACCAGTTGGACCACCGGTATGCCTTCTTTGCGCAGCGCCCTGGCGACCCGCAAATGGAATCCCGGATTGTCGGTGAGGATGGCGATCTGCGGCCGTTCACGCCGGGCGGCTGCCACAAGCTTACGGTATTCGCGGTGAATCCGCGGTATGTGGCACACCACTTCTACCAGGCCGACCACCGAGAGCGAGGACGCGTCCACCACCCGCTGCACCCCCGCTTCCACCATCCGCGGACCGGCGCAGCCGAACAACTCGGCGTCCGCACGCCGAGCTTTGATCCGTCTTGCGAGTTCCGCCGCGTATAGGTCTCCTGAGGCTTCGCCCGCCGAGATTAGGATCTTCATACTTGCGGCTGCACGGACTCGCCAGCGAGATCCCGGAGTTTCAGCTCCAACCGGAAGCGCCTCACTTTCCGTGGCCGTCCTCCAGGTAGGTGTAGCCCCGCAGGCCTTCTTCGTAGGCCCGCACAAGGCGGCCAGCGCCCTGGTAATCGATCTTGCCGGCGCGCATGGCAGCCTCCACGTCGGCCCGGAACCGCTCCACCAAATCCGTCGTGCTGAAACTTACATAGTGCAGAACCTCGCGGACCGTGTCGCCCCGGACGACCGCTTCGAGCACAGGCTCGCCCTTGTCTCCCGTACGCACGTGTACGGCGTTCGTGTCCCCGAAAAGATTGTGCATGTCGCCGAGAATCTCCTGGTAGGCCCCGATCAGAAACGCGCCGAGCAGGTACGGCCGGCCGTCGAAAGGGTGTAGCCGGAGAGTCTTCTTGACGTCCCGCAAATCGATGAACTGGTCGATCTTGCCGTCGGAGTCGCAGGAGATATCGGCGAGGATCGCATGCCGCGTCGGCTCTTCATCCAGGCGGTGGATCGGCATGATCGGGAACAATTGCTTCACCGCCCAACTGTCGGGAATGCTCTGAAAGAGGGAGAAGTTGCAGAAGTAGGTCTCCGAGAGCAGCCGGTCGAGCCCTTCCAGCTCTTCGGGGAACTCTTCCAGCGCGGCGGCCAGCTTCTGGATCTTCCGGCAGATCGCCCAGTAGAGGTTCTCGGCCACGCACCGTTGCTCGATGGGAAGATAGCCAAGGCTGAACAAGTTCAGCGCCGCGTCCAGCGCCTGTTGTGCGTCGTGGAAGCTCTCCAGAAGGTTCTTCGAGGTCAGCTCGCGATAGGTGTCCATCAAGTCAATCACCGGCTGCTCGTACTCGTCGGGTACCTCCGCGGGCGCCGCCTCTTCGCCGTAGCCGGCCACGCCGAGGACATTGAACACCAGCACGCTGTGGTAGGCGGCCACCGCCCGGCCGCTTTCGCTCATGATAGTCGGCACCGGGATGCCGGCCTCGTCGCAGACGTTCTGGATGTGATGGACGATGTCGTTGGCGTACTCCTGCAGCGTGTAATTGACGCTGGACTCGAAGTCGGTCTGCGAGCCGTCGTAGTCCACCCCGAGGCCGCCGCCCACGTCGAGGTACCGCAGGCCGGCCCCGGCTTTCTTTAGCTCGGCGTAGACCCGGGCGGCTTCGGTCACCGCGCCTTTGATCAGGCGGATGTTGGTGATCTGGCTGCCGAGGTGGAAATGGAGCAACTGGAGCGCGTCGGCCATCCCCAGCGCCTTGAGCTGTTCGAGGGCGCGGATCGCCTCCGAGACCGTGAGGCCGAATTTCGAGCGGTAACCGCCGGAGGACTTCCAGCGGCCCGAGCCGCGGCTGGCAGGCTTGATACGCAGGCCGATCGCCGGGTCCACCCCCATCTCGGCGGCCTTATTCAAGATGAGGTCCAGCTCGGTGTACTTCTCGACGACGGGGATGATGCGGCGGCCGATCTTGCGGGCCATCATCACCGTCTCGATGTACTCCTCGTCCTTGAACCCGTTGCAAATGATGGGCGTCTCGTTGTCGGCGATGGCCATCACGGCCAACAGCTCGGGTTTCGAGCCGGCCTCCAGACCGAAGCCATACTTGCGGCCGTGCCGGTAGATCTCCTCGACGACGTGCCGTTGCTGGTTCACCTTGATCGGGTAAACCAGGCAGTAGCCCCCTTCATACTCCAGCTCGCGGATCGCGTCGGTGAAGGCGCTGTGAAGCTGGTCGATCCGGTCCCGGAGGATCTCTCCGAAACGCAGCAGGATCGGCAGCGAGATGCCCCGCAAGACGAGCGTATCCACTAGCTTCTTGAGGTCGATGCCGTTGGCTGGGTCGCGCGTGGGGTGAACCCAAAGGTGGCCGTTGGCCCCTACCGAGAAGTAGCCCTGGCCCCAGCGCGCGACGTCATACAGCTCCGCCGCTTCCGCTACCGTCCAGCGGTCCGCGGGTTCCCGCGCAGCGACACTTCCGGCGAACTTCGGGTTCATGAGAAAGCCCTCCCGAAAACTCCAGTTTCCTGCACCGGGGTGAATTCGGCAACTATTAAAATACGCCGATCTGGGGCGAGTAGAAAGCCGGGCCCCGTCAGCGCGTCCCCGGCTCGATCAGACGGCGGGCACGGCGGAAGACGGCCAGCAGCATGGGCTCGGTGAGCCGTCCGGTCTGGGTGTTCTGCTGGGACGGGTGGTAGGAGGAGATCAGCGCCGGGGCGCCCTCGACGGCGGGCTGGAGGCGATTGTGGGCGAACTGGAAGAGGCCCCGGCTTCGTATCCGGCCCTGGTCACGAAGAATCGACAGGTAGACGTCGAACGCGAGACGCCCCAGAGCGACGACGACGCACAGCCGCCGCAGCAGCTTGAGCTCGCGCTCGAGGAACGGGCGGCAATTGGCGATCTCCTCGCGGGAGGGCTTGTTGGCCGGCGGGGCGCAGCGCACCGCGGCGGTGATGTAGCAGTCGTGCAGCTCGAGGCCATCGTCGCGGGAGACGGCCTGGGGCTGGGAGGCGAAACCCGCCCGGTACAGGATCCGGTAAAGGAAGTCCCCGGAGCGGTCTCCCGTGAACATCCGCCCCGTCCGGTTGGCCCCGTGGGCCGCTGGCGCCAGCCCGATCAGCAGCAGGCGGGCTTCGGGATCTCCGAACGAGGGAACCGGGCGGCCCCAATAATCCCAGTCGCGGTAGGCCCGGCGCTTCTTGCGCGCCACTTCCTCGCAATAGGAGCGCAGCCGGGGGCACCGGGTGCAGGCGACGACTTCGCGCTGAAGAGCCTCGATCTTCCGCATCGGCGTCTGTGCCATTGTACCGGCGCCAGCCGGTCCAGCTCCCGCGGACTCCCGTTCACGGCCCGACGAGATCTCCCGCCGTCGCCCGCTTCAATTGCCCGCACGCGGCGAAGATGTCCCGCCCCCGCGGCTTCCGGATGAATGTCGGGAAGCTCCGCCGCAGGATCGTCTGGAAGGCTTCGACGCGTTCTGGCTCTGGCGTCTCGAACGGCAGCCCGGGACCTGGATTCCAGGCGATCAGATTGACTTTGCAGTTCAAATGGGCCAATAAGCGGACCACGCGGCGCGCGTCGGCATCGGAGTCATTCACGTCCTTCAATAGCACGTACTCGAAGGTTAGCTTTTCCCAAGATCGCAGCGGATAGCGGCGGCAGGCTTCGATCAGATCCGGCAGCGGATACCTCCGGGCGATAGGGATCAGCTCGGCGCGCTGCTCCTGGGTCGAAGCGTTCAGCGAAACGGCCAGCTTTGGTCTCACCGGCGCCTCCCCCAACTCCCGAATCTTCGGCACGATGCCCACCGTCGAGAGCGTCATGCGGCGCTCGGAGATGCCCACGCCCTCGGGATCCGCTAGGATGCGGGCCGCTTTGAGCACGTTGGGGAGGTTGAGCAGCGGTTCGCCCTGGCCCATCAGCACGGCATTGAGACGGCGGGAGCGCGGATCGAGGCCGTTGTCCTGGATCAGCGCCAGCACCTGTCCCACGATCTCCCCCGCGGTGAGGTTCCGCTCCAATCCCATGAGTGCCGTGAGGCAAAACTTGCACCCGGCTGGGCAGCCCAACTGTGTCGAAATGCACAACGTGTCCCGCCCCTCCTCCGGCATGAAAACCGCCTCGACGGCGCCGCCCCCGTCCGTCTTGAGCAAATACCGGCGCGTGCCGTCGGCCGATTCGTACCGTTTGAGCACCCGCGGAAGCCCCAGCGCCGTTTCCCCAGCCAATTTCCGGCGCAGCTCCGCCGGCAGGTCCGTCGCCTCGGCGACGTCCCGAACGCGCCGGCGGTAGAGCGCGTGATAGAGTTGCCGCGCCCGGTACGGCGGCTCGCCGGGGCCGAGCAGCTCCCGCAACTCTTCAAGGTCCAGGCCGATCAGCGCCTTCATCGTTTGATTCGATCTTAGCGGAGCGCGAGGGACGAGCATGCTCACGGCGGACGAGCCCGTTGGTTTTCCACAGGATAAGTGATTCATCATAAACAAGATCGGTACGAATTGGCTTCGATTTGCAGCCAGCTTCTACGAAGGCCCCCGGAGCTGCACGCGACCAGTGGCGGCGGGCCGGCGGGTGAATGGCGAAGCCGCCGCGGAATCCAGGGCCGGACAGCGGCGCGGGCGCCGCTCCTGTGATAACACGAAGGCGGCGACGGGGAAGCGTTAGGTTCCGCGATCCGGTTGCGGCTGAAGAGCTTCCCGTCCGGGTTAGGGGCGTGACTGCCCAATTGTAGAAGTGGAAGGCGTTCTTAAAGAGGCCGGAAGCCGAGGATCGAAACGGCCGCCCGGGCCCCGGGCGCAGATTGGGGCTGCGGGGCTGAGAGGTCCGGCCGGGGGCGTCAGGCGCAGTCGAAAGAGCGCCTTTCCCGCCGCCGGGCCGGTCTGGAAAGCCATTGAGACGGCCATCTCGTTCTGCTATAGTCAGAGTGGATGCTGATTACGATTCCGCGGAAGCGGAGTTTTTCCCCCCGCGCATTCCGCCCTTCTGGAGGTAGCGCCGTTCCCTAGGAATGAAAGTCTGTGTCGAGATCACTCGGGGTATTGAATCCCTTTTCGGGACGCGAGACGAGAATATTCGGGTTCTCGAAAACGGTCTACAGATCCGCACCCGCCTCTTGAACGACTCGCTTGAGATTGAAGGCGACGAAGCCGGTGTGCTTCGCGCCGAGAGCATACTCGAGGACTATGTGGCGCTGGTTCAGGAGGGGCACCAGTTTTCGAACGGTGACCTCAACGGCTTCCTGAGAGTCCTCGTGGCGGATCCCGAGATCAGCCTGAAGCGATTGGTCGAAAGCGGCCGCAAGCGGAGCTTCGGCAAGAAACTCATCGCGCCGAAATCGTTGAACCAACGCCTTTACCTCGAGGCGATCGAGCGCAACGACCTCGTCTTTGGCATCGGCCCGGCAGGAACCGGCAAGACTTACCTCGCCGTGGCCATGGGCGTGTCTGCGCTCCTTAACAAGAAAGTGACCCGGATCATCCTGACGCGGCCGGCGGTCGAAGCCGGGGAACGCCTCGGGTTCCTCCCCGGCACGCTTCAGGAAAAAGTCGATCCATACCTTCGTCCGCTTTACGACGCGCTTTACGACATGCTCGAAGTGGAGAAGGTGGAGCGCCTGCTCGACCGGAACGTAATCGAGGTGGCGCCCATCGCCTTCATGCGCGGGCGCACCCTCAACGACAGCTTCGTGATTCTCGACGAAGCGCAGAACTCCACGCCGGAGCAGATGAAGATGGTGCTGACCCGGGTTGGGTTCAATTCAAAAATGGTCGTCACCGGAGATGTGACCCAGATCGATTTGCCGGCGGGGAGGCAAAGCGGCCTGCTCCAAGCCGTGGAAGTGCTCCGGGGGGTGGAAGGTATCAGTTTCGTCCACTTCGACGAGCGGGATGTGGTCCGGCACGCGCTGGTGCAGAAGATCGTCAAGGCTTACGAAAAGTATGAGGAAACCACTGGCAGCGCGCGCCAGATCTCTCTCCATACGAACGACGGCGACAAGGCTCCCGGCAATGGACAAGAGCCCGGGGCCTGATCCCCTCCCATGTCTGCGGACGACGACAGTACAGTTCTCTTCCGGCGGGCCGGCCGAGACTTTGACCGGCGGGCTGTTCGCCGGTTCGCGCAGCGGCTCCGCGACGAGGTTGCCGGCGGGCGTCCGTTCACTTGTCTGCTGACCGACGACCGGGAACTGCGCCGGCTCAACCGCCTCTTCTTCGGCAAAGACGCTCCCACCGACGTCCTCTCGTTTCCTTCTGCGGACGGCGGCGATCCCTCCGGCCCCGCGCCGGCTTCCCTCGGCGAGATCGCCGTTTCCGTGGACCGCGCCCGGCAGCAGGCCGCCGAGTTCGGCCATTCTGTGGAAGAGGAAATCGGCATCCTGCTGCTCCACGGGCTCCTACATCTGCAGGGGATGGATCATGAGACGGACCGCGGCCAGATGCGACGCGCTGAACGCCGCTGGCGGCAACGGCTCGACCTGCCCGCCTCCTTGACGGAACGGGCCGGGAGGGGCGGGAAATGATCCTCGGCGTCGCCTTCGGTTTGACCGTGCTGCTCAGTTTAGCTGCCTTCGTGCAACTCCTCTATCAGGAGTCGATGCGGCTCCGGGCGCGCGACGTCCCCGCTTTGGAGTATTTCAAAGAAGAATTGGAACAGCGCATCGGACTCACGCCCGAAGAGGGCCTGCTCGCCTTCTCGATGCTCAAGCACTCGCTGCTGGTCGGCGTGGGCCTCACCGTTACCTTGCACGTGGTCCCCGCGGGAGCGTTGTCCTGGAAGCTAACCGCCGAGGCTTTCGCTTTGGGTCTCGTGTTGATGTTCGCCGGAGCTTACTTCGGCCCTCACCTGCTCTACCGCGCCACGACAGCGCGCTGGCTCGCTCCGCTGGCGGCGCTACTCCGGCTCATCGGGCGCCTGGCGAAGCCCTTCATCGCGACCGTGTCGCTCGTCGGCAAGCTGGCTTCTCTCGGCGAGCAGAACGGCGGCGAAGAAGAGAACGGTTCCACCGCCGAAGAAGACCTGGAAGCTCTCATCGAGGCCGGCGCCGACGAAGGCCTCATCGAAGAAGAAGACCGCGAGCTGATCCATTCGGTCGTGGCGTTGGGCGACAAGACCGCCCGGCAAGTGATGACGCCCCGGCCCGCGATCGTCGCGATTCCGGAAGACGCCACCGTCGAGGAGGCCCGGGCGGTTGCTCTCGAACAGCCATACTCCCGGTTTCCCGTCTACCGGGGATCCATCGACAACATCACTGGGTTCATTCACGTCCGCGATATCTTGCAGCTCGACTACGGTCAGCGCGGCAAGCGCAAAGTCAAGGAGTTCGCCCACCCCCCCAAGTTCGTCCCGGAGACGAAGCCCATCGTGGACCTGCTGCGCGAGATGCAAAAAGAAAAACTCCACTTGGCCATCGTTGTCGATGAGTACGGCGACGTCGCTGGTTTGGTCACCATGGAGGATGTCGTCGAGGAGGTTTTCGGCGAGATCCGTGATGAGTACGACTCCGGCTCCGAGATTATCCGGGAGGCTGACGGCGTCTACCTCGTTTCGGGCAATGTGGACCTCGACGCTCTCGAAGACTTGGTCCTGTTCCGTCCGAAAGAGCCCCCCGAATCTACTACGGTCGGCGGGCTGGTCTGCGAGTGGCTGGGCCGCGTGCCGGAGCCCGGTGAAACGGTGGAGCGTGAGGGCATCCGCCTGGAGGTCACCGCCGCGGACGACCGGCACGTCAAACAAGTGCGGGTGAGCCGCGTGGCGCCTGTGAAACACTGATTCGGCGCAGGGGTGAGAATTCGCCATGAGTGAGAAGTTCGTTTCGGGTTTCGTGTCGATCCTGGGCCGGCCCAACGCCGGCAAGTCCACGTTGCTCAACGCCCTGTTGGGCAGAAAGATCGCCATCGTCTCGGACAAACCGCAGACCACGCGCACTTCCATCCAGGGGATCCTAAACCTGCCCGACGCGCAGATCGTTTTCGTGGACACTCCAGGCATCCACCGCCCGGATTCGCTCATCAACAAGAAGCTGATGCAGGAGGTCGCCGCCGCTCTCGAGGGCCGGGACCTGCTCCTTTACTTGGCCGACTGCGTGCGCGGCGTCAGCGCCGAAGATGAACAGGCCGTGGAACTTGTCGCCCGCTCCGGCACGCGCTGTCTGCTGCTGCTGAACAAAATCGACCTGCTCCGCGACAAGTCCAAGCTGCTGCCCCTGATCGAGCGGTACAAGGAATTGGCAAACTTCGAAGAGTTCATCCCGATTTCCGCCCTCACCGGCGAGGGGCTCGACATCGTCCGTGACGCCATCGTCTCACGGCTGCCCGAGGGGCCGCGCTACTTTCCCGAGGACATGATCACGGACCAGCCGGAGCAGTTCTTCGCCGCCGAGGTCATCCGCGAGAAGGTGCTCGCCCACACCCGTCAGGAGGTGCCCCACGCGGTGATGGTCCTCATCGACGACTGGGAGGAGACGGACCGGCTGCTGCGCATCACCGCCTCCATCGTCGTCGAGCGGCCTGGGCAAAAGGGCATCGTCATCGGGGCGAAAGGGGCGATGCTGAAGAAGATCGGCACCGAGGCGCGGCTCGAGCTCGAGCACTGGTTCGGCAAGAAGATCTTTCTTGAGCTGTTCGTCAAAGTTCGCAAGAACTGGCGCGACAACCCCGCCTACCTCCGCGAGATCGATTGGAAGCGCTGACCGCCCCCGCTGTGGAGTGGCGGTGGTACACTCGTCCCGTCATGGCTGAGAAAAATCCCCGTCGCCGCTTTCTCGCCGCCCTGGCCGCCGGCGGTTTTGCCGGAGCTTCTACCGCCCGCGCGGCCGGTCCGGTGGCCGGCACGAGCGTTTACAACGTCGCCGATTTCGGCGCCCGCCGCGACGGCCGCGGCTACGACACCAAGGCCATCCAGGCGGCCATCGATGCGTGCGCCGCCGCCGGGGGCGGTACGGTCTATTTCCCCGCCGGGCATTACTTTACCGGCGGCCTCATCCTCCGCAGCAACGTCCACCTCTATCTGAGCGCCGGGGCCGTCGTCCAGGGCAGTCCGCATCTCGAACAGTACCCGCGCACCATCCCCCGCTTCCGCTCCTACACGGACAACTACACCGAGCGCAGCCTCCTGTTCGCCGAGGACTGCGAGAACATCGGCCTGCACGGCGAGGGCGTTCTCGACGGCAGCGGGGCCGCCTTCGAGGGTCCGTACAAGGTCCGGCCGTACATGATCCGCTTCGTCTCCTGCCGCCGCGTCAGCGTCACCGGGCTCACCATCCGCAACTCGCCCATGTGGGTGCAGCACTACCTGGCCTGCGACGACGTCTTGATCGACGGCATCACCGTCCACAGCCGCGTCAACAAAAACAACGACGGCATCGACATCGACTGCTGCCGCCGGGTCGTCATCGCCAACTCGAACGTCAGCTCCGGCGACGACGCCATCGTGCTCAAGAGCACCGCGGACCGCGCCACCGAGAACGTCGCCATCACCAATTGCGTTCTCAGCAGCTACTGCAACGCCTTCAAGCTCGGTACCGAGTCCAACGGCGGCTTCCGCGACATCGTTCTGAGCAACTGCACGATGTACGACACCCGCCTCAGCGGCATCGCCCTCGAGTGCGTGGACGGCGGCATCTTCGACGGCGTCACGGTCTCCAGCGTCACCATGCGCGACGTTAAGAACCCGATCTTCGTCCGCCTCGGCAACCGGGCGCGGCCTTTCCGGGAAGGCGGACCGAAGCCCGGCGTCGGCGTGCTGCGCAACGTCGTCATCCGGGACGTGAAGGCCACCGGGGCCAGCCGGATCGGATGCGCGATCTCCGGGATTCCCGGCCACGCGATCGAGAACCTGACCATCGACACGGTCTACATCCTCTCCGAGGGGGGTGTCGCCGAGGCGGTCGAGAAGGTTCCGGAAAAGGAAGACGCCTATCCCGAGCACAAGATGTTCGGCACGCTCCCGGCGCACGGCTTCTTCTGCCGGCACGTTCGGGGGCTACGCTTGCGCAACGTGGAACTGCTCACCGCGGAGGCGGACGCCCGCCCGGCGCTCGTCTGCGAAGACGTCTCCGGCCTGGAGCTCGACGGCTGGGTTTTTGCGGGCAGCGTCACGCCTGTCCGGTTCAAAGCGGTGCGTGACGTGCTCGTCCGCGGTTGCCGCCTGCGCGACGCCGTGCCGATCTTCCTCGACGCTTCCGGTGGCGGTGTCCGCGACGTCGCTCTGCTCGGTAACGATCTCCGCCGTGCGGATAAGCCGGTCGCGGGGCGCGTGGCCGGTCTCCGCGCCGCGGGCAATGCCGGAGGCTGAGATGACGGGAAGGGAACGCATCCTCGCCGCGTTCCACGGCGAAACTCCCGACATGGTCCCTTTCGCGCCGAACCTCTATTACTGGTTCTACAGCCGCAAAGTCCGCCGGACGCTGCCGGAGGAGCTGGCCGGCACCGCGCATCCTTTCGACGCCCTGCGCGCGCTCGGGGCCGACATCCTCGCCCGCTGGGACACGCAGCACTGCACCCGGGAGGTCTATGCCGACGGCGAGTACTCGGAAACCTTCGAAGGCGATTCGCCCTTCGACGAGCCCGTCGTCACCGCTTTCAACATTTACCCGCCCGGCAAGAGCATCCGCCGCCGCGTCTTCAAGACGCCGTACGGCACGCTCACCCACACCTGGCAGCTCAGCGAGGAGGCCGGCGCCGACTTCGAGACCGAGTTCTGGTGGAAGAGCTGGGACGACTACCGGGCCGTCCGCTTCCTGCTCGAAGCCCGCGACTACGAGTTCGACCGCGAGGGCTTCCGCCGCTGGGTGGAGCGCGCCGGCGATGACGGCGTCATGATGGTTCACTTGACCGAGTGCCCGCTTAAGACCCTCCACTGGCTCGCTGGCGCCGAACAAGCCAGCCTCTTCATCGCCGACCATCCCGAGGAGATGAAGGAGCTGGCGCGGATCCACGAGCGCAAAGTTCTGGCGTTTCTAGAAAAGATCGTGGACTACCCCGAATGCGAGGTCTTCATCACGCTGGACAACTTGGACTCGGCCTTCTACCCGCCCTACCTGTTTCGGGATTACTGCCGCGACTTCTACGCCGCCGCTGCGGAGATCGTCCACAGCCGGGGGAAGATCCTGTGCGCCCACGCCTGCGGACGGCAGCGCAAGCTGCTCCCTCTGGCGGGCGAGTGCCGGATCGACTGCCTGGAGGGGCTCACGCCGCCCCCGATGGGCAACGTCGAGCTGGGCGAAGCCCGGACGCTCACCGGGTACGAAGGGTTCACGGTGAATGGCGGCCTGGACGCATCACGCATGGAAGTCTCCGAGGACGCCGAAGGCTTCTTGCACGGCTACACGCGGGAGCTGTTCGCCTCGATGGGCGACAAGCGCCACTTCATCTACGCTTCGAGCTGCACCACCAGCCTGCTGACGCCCTGGGAGAACCTGAAACACGCCCGCGACGCGGCGCGCAAATACGGCCGGATCCAGTGAACGGGGCCGGAACGGCGGTGGCGTTCTGCGAGCCGGCGCTCACTCGAGCCGGATGACGACCTTCTTCGTGCCCACCGGGACCGTCACCTCGTAGGCTGGCTCTTCCCCGGTTGGGGCCGGCGGCTCGGGGCGGCCGTCCTGCTCGGCGAAGGTGAAGCGGGCGATGACCGGGGCGTGATCGCTGATCTGGTCGCGGAACTTGGGGATCTCACGGTCGATGCGGGTGACGCTGATGGAGCCGGGGTCGTAGTTCACCTTGGCTCCCGGGGTGACGTAGATGTGGTCGATGAAGCCCTTCTTGCTGCCGAGGTAGGTGTAGGCGTCGGGATCGCCGCTCTGGGCGTCGCCGCTGGTCAAGGCCACGGCGCGCAGGGTGTCGGCGAGGGGATTGAAGCTCGGCTCGTCGAGCCTGGCGTTGAAGTCGCCGCCGACGATGACGTCGTCCTCGCCGAGCTCGTCCATCACCGCCTTGAGTTCGGCCGCCAGCCTCTTGGCCGCCTCGGCCCGGACCTGTTGGGGAACGCCGGGCTCGTCGAATGACGTGGTCGCCTTGGCGTGGACCACGCAGACGAGGAAGTCGAAGGGCTCGCCGTCGAGGCTGCGCTCCGCCGTGGTGGTGACGCGCGCCAGCAGCGGCAGCCGGTACCAGGCGCTCTTGTTCGTGCCGGGGACCTTCGCCCGGAGCCTCTCGGCGGCTTCGGCGCTCCAGGGGATCTTCTCGGCCCGCACCGTGCGGGCGTCGTAGACGAGGGCGAGGTCCTGGGAGCCCGGGGCGTCTTCGACGATCATCTTCATGCGGAAGCCGCGCCGGTTCAGCTCCTCCACCACCCAGCGCACGGGCGGTTCCTGGATCTCGACCAGGCCCATCACGTCGAGGGACAACTGCTCCAGCAGGTCGGCCACCTTGCGGCGGCGCCACTCGGGGGCGGAGGCGTTGAAGCGTTCGATGTTCCAGAAGCCGACGTCCAGGAAGGTGTCCCGGCCCTGGTAGTTGTAGACGACTTTCTCGGCCCCGGGCCACTCTTCCGGCACCCGCGGCCGCCGGCCCCAGACGCCGAACAGCCCCTCGTAGGGATTGACGCCGGCGGCGTGCTCGAGAACGTCCCGCACGCGCTCTTCCGCGCCCCCGGCCAGCAGCTCCTCCAGGTACCGGACGATGCTGGCGATGCGAACGCCCTCGTTGTTGAGCCACTTGCCGTCCTGGCGTTCGCCGCCGGCGTGGTGCAGCGCCACCACCCGCCAGCCGTTGTCGAAGACCGGTGAGCCGCTCGAGCCGGGTTCCGTATCGGTGGTGTAGAGCAGCACGCGGGTCTTGACGTAGGCGACGTGGTTCTCCTGCAAGCAGACCTCCTTCTTGCGCCCGCGCGGGTGCTGGACGATGTTGACGTGCTCGTGCCGGCTGATGATGTGGGGGTCGCGGTTCAGGGGCAGATACCCGTACGTGTCGCCCGGACGGCCCTCGACGGCGCAGAGAGTGAAGTCGAGTTCCTTGTTGGTAACGAAGAGGCGCTCCGGGGCGAGGCGGAAGATCTCCGGCTGGCGCGGCTCGCCCTCGTCGTCGAGCTCGTCGCCGAAGAGCAGCCGCGCCGCCTCGGCCCATTCCGGCGTCTCGAAGACGTGGTTGTTGGTCATCACCACTTGGGGAGTGACGAGAAAGCCGGTGCCCCAGGCGCGCCAGCGGCCGAGGGAGTCCGACATCTCGATGCGGCAGACGGCCCGGGCCCGCTGCGCGCCCACCGAGAGGAAGTTCACCGGCAGGAAGTTGGCCACCTCGACGATGCGCTCGAGCGGGGTGTCGTAGTGTTCGCCGCGCTCGGGCGGCGGCTCGATCTCCAGGGCGGCCAGCCGGCGATCGACCATCCAGTGGTAGTCTTCCTGGGTCAGATCGAGCGAGGTCTCGGCCAGGCGGCGCGGCGACCGCGGCATTTCGGGAATCAGCGACATCGTTTTCCCCTCCTGGGACGGAAATGTGCCTCCATTGTCGCCCGGTCCGGGGCCGGCGAAGGCGGAATCCCTCTATTGTTTACATGCGCGGCTCGGACCGGATGCCGGTCACGGGTGGGCTGTTTTCAACCCTGGGCGGCTTCCCTCAGCAGCGCGGCGCACCGCCGGGCCCGGTAGCGGGTTTCCAATTCCCCGGCGAGCTCGAGGAGCCGCTCCCGGGTGGCCCGGCCGGGGCGCAGGGCGGTGTAGATCTCCAGGATCTTCTCTTCGGGCACGGCCACGAGCTCGGCCGCCCGCCGCAGGTTCTCGGCGAGCTGGGGCCGCAAGGCCTCCTCGGCGATTTCGGCCTGCATGGCGAGGGCCTCGGGCGTGATGCGTAGGTCCTCGATGGTCACTTCGCCCGCCAGGACGGCGTCCACGGTGATTTCGTCGAGCTTCTTGCCGGTGGGCGTGCGCAGCCGGTCGCGGGCGGTCTCGATGAGCGGATAGTCACTCATAGCCGGCCTCCTGCGGACCCTTGTCCGGATCCACCTGCTCGGTCTCGCGCAGGTGGAGGATGGTCGTCTTGACGATGTACTTGAGCCGGGCCATGTTGTCGATGGTGACGGGCACCGGCAGCACCGGCTCGCCTTTGGCGTACTTGGCGGCGTTGCGGCCGATGACGCGGTAGGAGTCCAGGGTGAGGTTCGGCGCCTGGGGGAAGAGCTCGAGATTGTCGAGCGGGGGCAGGTTCTTGCGGTGGATGACTGCCGTGCCCTTCGACTGGATGCCGACGGCGACGCCCGAGCCGGAAAGCTGGGCCCCGGCGTGGCCGATGAAGCCGCAGTCCGAGGTGGAATAGATCTTCACCAGCCGGGGCCGCAAGCCTTCTTCTCGAACGCCGCCGATGAGGGCTTTCGCGACCTCGTCATGCGGCAGCCCGAGGATCGTCTCCCGCAGGGCTCCTCCGAAGGCCGGGCCGACGGCGATGACGACGTCGTTCGGATCGCTCGAGGCCCGGGCCGGGCCGTACTCCTGGAGCGCGGGGCCGGCGGCGGCGCCTGTGCCGATCGTCCGCGGGTCGAGCGCCTGGGGAATGGCATTGATCTCGGCTTCCCGCGCCGGGCAGAGCTGGTAGCCGGTGCCCGGGCCGCGGTAGTCGTTCGGATCGTTGACGGCGCTGACGACCCGGGGCCCCGGCAGCACCATGGCGGCGGTCTGCAGGTGGTCGCCGGAGATGCGGAGCTTCTGGACCGCCAGGATCTTCTCGGCGATGTCCCGGAAGCCGCGGCGGGCCAGGGCGCGGATGACGTCCAGCACGTTGCGGCGCTCTTTCAGGAACCGGTCCGCCGCCGCGAGGTCGGCGACGACGTCGCGGTCCGGCATGTCGCCGCTGGCCCGGGCCGTCACCGCCGCGTCCACTTCTTCGTCGCTGATGGGCGGCAGATCGAGCTCCGCGAAGACCGCCTGGACGGCCTCGGCGGCCCGCCGGCGGACGCTGAGCAGCTCCTCTTCGGTGATGGGGCGGAGGCCGCCATCGGCCTGCATGTCGCGCTGGAGCACGTTGTAGTCGTCCAGGTCCTCGCCGTCGAAGTTGCCGCCGCCGAAGAGGTTGTCCTCCCGGGGCATGACGCTGTAGCCGGAGAAGACGTAGTCGGCGCCGGGCAGGAACTGGAGCATCAGCTTGGCCGACTTGCGGATCTCCGAGTGCGAGGCCATGGCGTCGTTGCCCGAGGCCAGCTCGAGGTCGAGCATCGCCGCGAGCAGGTTCTCGGCGAGGACGCCGCGGACGCCGCCGGGCAGCGATTCCGGCAGGGCGATACAGGAGATCGAGCCGTTCTGCACCCCCTGCGAGCCGGCGCCCTTGATCGCCATCAGGCACCGGGCCTCCAGGTAGAGCATCGACTTGCCTTCCGAGTGGCCCATGAGCGCCTCCGAGCCGCTGCCGGAAGTGAAGCGCACCTTGATGCCGCGGGAGGCGTAGGCCGAGGCCAGGAAGGCTTTCGACCAGGGCGAGTCGTCGCCGTCGCGGAAGGCCATTTCGGTACCGTAGACTGAGAGCGTCTCGGCGTAGGAGGTGAGCCCGAGCCACGCCAGGCGCAGGCCGAGGGACTCCTCGACGGCGCACTGGGTCAGCGCCGTGCCGCGGCCGGTCTGCGAACCGATCAGAATCGCCAGGGCGTTGAACGGGGCGTAGCGGGAGATGCCCACCGTCGTCTCCAGCTCCGAAAAACCCCGCTCCACCGCCTCGGCGGCGTCGGCGGCGAGCAACGCGGGGTGCTCCTTGCGGTTCGTCACGTGGGCCTGGTTCGACGGCGTGCGGCGGGCCCGCAGCTTCGCCAGCGCCATCATCATTTCGAGCACGTTGAGGTGGCTGACGACCTCGACGAGCCGGGCCGGGGTGAGGCCCGAAGCGATGTGTACCACCAGCTCCCGCGGGATGCAGATATCGACCATCATCCGGGCCAGGGCCCGCGATTTGAGCGCCATGGCTTCCGGGGCGACCTCGGGGTCGATGGCGTGGCGGGCGATGAAGCGGTCCAGCAGATCGAATTCGCTCTCGGGCCGGCCGTCGAGCTCCACCACGCGCCCGTTCTCGACGCGGATGGAGGGCTTCGGGTCGGCCGGGCTGTGGAAGACCGCCAGACCGGCTTCGGGCCACTCCTGGATGAAGCTGTCGCGGTTCACCGGCCGGGCCCGCCGCGCCCGGGAGCGTTTCGATTCCGCCTCGCGCACGCCCCAATTGTAATGCACGGTCGCTCCGATGGCCGGGTGCGGCCGCCCTACGCTACGGGAGATTGGCGTCGAGGTAAGCGAGATAGGCGGCCGCGAGGGCGTAGGTCTCGTAATACTCGTTTTCCCGGATCGCCTCGACGATGTCGCGCTCGTCCCGGCGAATCATGTAATTGGACGGGGAAACGGAATGGATGGTCAGCGCCGGGATGCCTCGGCGAGCGAATGCCTGGGCGTCGGTCTTGCCGAGCTTGTCCGGCGGCATCACATCCACCGGCAGCATCGTGTTACGCGAGACCGTTTTGAGATAGCGGGCAAGCAGGCGCTTGTCGCTGTAGTCCCAGGCGAGCGGCCGCACCATGCCGATGCACTCCAGATTCACCATCGCCGCCACATCGCGTTTCCGCAATCCTTTGGCGAACGCTTTTGCGCCCCGGTGCTTCGCCTCCCCGCCCGCGAAGCCCACGAACAGGAAGGTGTGCCGCCGCGGCCGGCCCCTCAAGCTCTGATAAAGGCTAGGCAACAACGCTGCTCCGCTCCAATTGTCCACCGCTCCTTCCCCGGCCGGGTGCGCGTCGTAGTGGGCCCCGACCACGATCACTCCCTTGCCCTCCCCGGGCAAGCGGCACACCAGGTTCGGAAGCTCGAGCTCCGGCACGGGCTGCTCGGTGAGCCGTTCCCCGCGGCAGCCAGCGCGCTCGAACAGCCCTTTCAGTTTCCCTAGCCGCGCTGCGTCACCCCGCACCACGGTTTTCTGCAAGCGATTCAGAATCACCTCCCGCGAAAGCCGCGTGTGGCCGAACGCTGGCTGAGCACGGGCTGGAACAGCTGGGGTCAACAGACTCGCCACGGCAAGGAACCCGATCCACCGCATGTGGAGAAGATTCTACGGCAACCGCCGCCGCCCGCGCCGGCTTTCCGGTGGCGGAGGCGGCGAGTGTCATAGAATTGCCAGTATGAAGACGACGCGGAGGACCTTTTTTACTGCAGCGGCCACGGCCTTAACGGCGCAGAGTTACGCCCAGGTGAAAGGCGCGGGAGAGCGCTTGCGCGTCGGCGTCATCGGATGCGGCGGCATGGCGAGGAACCACATGCGCAACCTCGTTAAGATGCGTGAATCCGACAACGTCGAGATCATCGCCGTCTGTGACGTCTACGAGAAGCGCCTCGACCAGGCTGCGGCTCTCACCGGCGGCAAGAAGTACCGCGACTACCGGCGCCTGCTTGAGAACAAGGATATCGACTACGTCCTCATCGCCACCCCCGAGCACTGGCACTACCAGATGGCGGTGGATGCGCTCGAGGCGGGCAAGCACGTCTATTGCGAGAAGCCGATGACTCAGACCTCCGAGCAGGCCGCCAAGCTCGTCGCCAAGGTCGGCGAGTCGAAACGCAAACTCCAGGTCGGCGTTCAGGGCATGTCAGACGACTCTTACGAGACCGCCAACCGCTATATCCGCGAGGGCGCGCTGGGCAAGGTCGTCCTGGCGCAAATCGACTACTCACGCAACTATCCGAAGGAGTTCTGGCCGTACAAGATCGACCCGGACGCCAAGCCGGGCGTGAACCTCGACTGGGACGCCTGGCTCGGGCCGGCGCCGAAGCGCCCGTGGGACCCGCTGCGCTACTTCCGGTGGCGGCACTATTGGGATTACTCGGGCGGCATCGCCACCGACCTGTTCATTCACCGCGTCACGCGCATCATCCGGGCGCTGGGCCTGACGTTCCCGAAGTGGGGGACGGCCGCCGGCGGCAAGTTCTACTTCGTCAAGAGCCCAGCCGAGGTGCCCGACACGCTGAACATCCTGCTCGACTATCCCGAGGGGCTCACCGTGCAGCTCGTCTCTTCGATGGCCAACGGCGCCAAGATCCACCACATGATCCGCGGCCACAGGGCTACGCTTTACTTCCACCCCGACGGGTTCGAGATCGTCCCCGAGGAGCGCGTCGCCGAGGGGATGGAGAAGATCACCCACACCCGCAGCGGCGGCGAACGGGTGGACCTGCACCACCGGAACCTGATGGCCGCCATCCGCAAGGGCGAGAAGCTGAAGTGCGACTGCTGGACGGGCTGGTACGGCGTCGTCGCCGCCGAGATCGGCAACCTATCTTACCGCTTGCGCAAGTATATGCGGTGGGACGGCGCGCATAAGAGGATTGTGGAGGCGTGAACAGGGACGGCCGGGCCGCTGGGAGCCGGCCCGCGCCGCCGGTGTGACCCCCTCACCGGACTGACGGCGAACTCCCGGCGCCCGCCTCCTTCAGCCGACAAGATCCCCGGCCAGGAACCCACGCCGTGAGAGTCGCCGTCTTCATCGCCCTGCTCGTCTTCATCCTCGGAGTGGTCCCGGCCTATGTCGCGCGCCGCCTCTTCGCCCCGTTCGACTGGTCCCGCCGCCGCCAGTGGTTCGCTTGGGCTGTGGTTGAGGTTCTGTTGCTGGCTACGCCGGCCACCATGGGGCTGCACCGGCGTATCGAAGCTCCGTGGGCCGATGCCGTCACCGCCGCCGCTTATGTAGGCTTCGGCCTGTTCCTGTTCCTGCTCTTCTACGTGGTCGCCCGGGACGTAGTCTGGATCGGCTTCCGCGCCGCCGGACGCCCCTCGGCTCCACGCCGCCGCCTCTGGCTCCGCCGGACCAGCATTGCCGTGATCGCCGTCTCGCTGGCGAGCCTGGCCATCGGGATGTGGCAGGCGCTGGGGGAACCGCGCGTGATTCGGGTGAGCGTGCCGATCGCCGGGCTGCCGCCGGCCCTCGAGGGTTTCCGGATCGTCCACTTGAGCGACATTCACCTGGGCCCGTGGAAGAAGCGCCGGGACCTGGCCCGCCTCGTGGAGATCGCCAACCGCCTGGAGCCGGACATCGTAGCCATCACCGGAGATCTGGTGGACGGTAGCGTCGCCTTTCGCGGCCGCGACGCCGAGCCGCTGAAGGATCTGAACGCCCCGGCCTTCTTCGCCATCGGGAACCACGACGTCTACTCAGGCGCCCGGGAATGGTCCGCTCTTTTGGAAAGCCTGGGCGTGGCCGTGTTGGCGGGAGATTACCGCCTCGTCCCGGTGGGCTCGGAAAATGTCCTGGTCGCCGGCCTGGTCGATCCCGCCATGGCCCGGGCCGCGCCTCCCCGCGCCCGTGACCCTGCTCTCCTCGTCGCGGGCGATGGGCCCGCGTCCTTTCGCATCCTTATTGCCCACCGCAACGCCGACGCCTTCGCCGCTGCCGCGGCCGGCTTCGACCTCCAGCTTTCCGGACACACGCACGGCGGGCAATTCTTCCCCGCGACCCTGATCATTCCCCGTCTTCACCCGTTCCCCGCGGGGCTACGGCGCTGGCGCGACATGTGGCTTTACACCTCGACTGGCGTCGGCTTCTGGGGACCACCGGTGCGCTTCCTGAATCCCCCAGAGATCGCCCTCATCGAGCTGCGGCGCGCGGAGTGACGGGTACGCGCCTCACTTAAAGAGCGCGTAGTAGATCACGTACAGCCAACTGAAGATCCCGTGGATGATCGCCCACAGAATCGAGTGGTTCTCCGACCACGAGATCGCGATCGCCAGCGCGGTGCCGAAGGTGATCCCCGAGCGCGTTACTTCGTATTTCATTGCCATCTTGTCGTTCCTCGTAATCCCGTATTGGACTCCACTTGCGGCCGCCGCCGCAAGGCCGTTGTCGGAGTCCAGGGAATCCGCTAAACTCGGGAACGTGGCCCAGGCGAGTTCAACCCAACCGAGGACGCTTTCGATCGACATCGGCGGCTCCGGCTGCAAGGCGCTGGTGCTCGACGCCGAGGGACAGCCGATCACCGAGCGGGTCCGCATCAAGACCCCCGACACCCCTACGCCCCAGGTCGTGCTCGAGGTGCTCGGCCGCCTGGCGGAGAAATCGGGGGAATTCGAGCGTGTCTCCTGCGGTTTTCCGGGCGTGGTGATCGACGGGGTGATCCTGACGGCGGTGAACTTGCACCCGGACTGGGTGGGGGTGAACCTGGCCCAGGAACTGGAGAACCTCACCGGCAAGCCCGCCCGCGTGGCCAACGACGCCGACATTCAGGGAATGGCCGCCATTGAAGGCAAAGGGGTCGAGATGGTCCTGACGCTGGGTACCGGCATGGGCTCGGCGCTGTTCACCGAAGGCCGCCTCGTGCCGAACCTCGAGCTCGGCCACCACCCGTTCCGGAAGAACAAGACGTACGAGGATTGCCTCGGCGAGGCGGCGATGAAGGAGAAGGGCCTCAAGTGGTGGCGCAAGCGGCTGAAGGAGGCCATCGACCTGTTGGCGGCGATCTTCAACTACCGGGTACTCTACATCGGCGGCGGCAACGCGAAGAAGATCGATATGGAGCTACCGAAGAACGTCAAGATCGTCCCCAATGTGGCCGGGCTGCTGGGCGGCATCTATTTGTGGAAGGACTGAGAGCTCGGGCCGGCGGCTCTTCCGGCGGACTACCGTGATGGACACGGCTCTCCAACTGAGAAACGCCATCAGCGAGCGCCTCGCCCGCGTCGAGGAGCGCATTCACCGCGCGTGCGCCCGCGCCGGACGCAAGCGCGAAGAGGTTACGCTGGTCGCGGTGACCAAGGTGTTTCCTGCTGAGGTGATTCTGGCCGGCTACGAGGCGGGCTTGCGCGAGTTCGGCGAGAACTACGTCCAGGAGTTCGCCTCCAAACGCCCGCACCTCGAAGACCTCCGCGACGCTCGCTTCCACCTCGTCGGTCACCTGCAGTCGAACAAGGCCAGACCCGCGGCCCAGCTTTTCCACGTGATCCAGACGGTGGACACCGCGAAGCTGGCCCGGCGGCTCAACGAGTACGGCCGGGACCTCGAGGTGATGATCGAGGTGAAGCTGTCGGAGGAGGAGACTAAGCGCGGGGCTCCGCCGGAGACCGTAGCCGAGCTCGCAGACGCCATCCGCTCCTACCCTAACCTGCGCCTCACGGGCCTGATGACCATGCCGCCCTTCTTCGAGGACCCGGAGGCCGCCCGGCCTTACTTCGTGCGGCTGCGGAAGATGGCCGAGGGCCTTGGACTGCCCTGCCTGTCGATGGGCATGTCGAACGATTTCGAAGTGGCCATCGAAGAGGGAGCCACGCACATCCGCATCGGCACCGCCCTGTTCGGGCCCCGGCCCAAGAAGCAGTGATCATCGGCTGCCACGCTCCGCTCGCTCCCGCCCGTACTGGTGTGGCCGACTACGCGGCGGCCCTGGCCTGCGAGTTGAAGGCCCGGGCGGATGTCCGGCTGAACCCTTCCCGGCCCTGTGATGTGGAGCTGTACCACCTGGGCAACAACCAGCTCCACCGGGGGATCTACCGGCGGGCGCTGGAACGGCCCGGGGTGGCGGTGCTGCACGACGCCGTCCTGCAGCACTTCTTCCTCGGCTCGCTCGATCTTAACGGCTACGTCGAAGAGTTCGTCTACAACTACGGCGAGTGGTACCGCGGACTGGCGAGGGAACTCTGGCGGAACCGGAGCCGGTCGGCCCAGGATCCGCGTTACTTCCGCTACCCGATGCTCCGCCGCATCGCCGAGCGCTCTCTCGCCGTCGTGGTCCACAATCCCGCCGCCGCCCGCATGGCTGCAGCCCACGCGC
>CAYWXL010000012.1:48802-91756 GCA_964461995.1 uncultured Solibacteraceae bacterium | reverse complement strand
CGCCGCGCCCGGCCGCCGTCGCGATCCACTTCCCATTGGATCCGGTACTTCTGCGAGACCGGAATGCACATCTTCTCGTCGCAGGCGAAGTAGTGGAACGCTACGGTCACCGGCTCGGTGGAGTCGCCGCGATCGACCTCGAGCAGAAACTCGCGCGGATCGGCGTCGGCTTCCTGCTCCACCTTCGGCCCCTCCCCTTCGGCCGGCTCGATCCGGATGCCTTGCGGCAATGAGAACTCGTAGCGCACCGGCGCCACGCGGTTGTTCCAGTGCACTCCGTACAGCGGATCCAGGTGGAAGCCCAGGTACATCCTGCCCTTGCCGCCGCCCAGCAGCGCCCGGTCCGCTTCGGCCCGGAGCTTGACGTAGAAGGGGTGTTTGCTCGGCAGCGGCTCGGCCCTGAGCGGCCGCATCGGCTCGGTGATCCGCAGGCGGGGGACGACGCCGGTGGGCGCGGTCTTCGGCGGCGGCTCCACCTTCAGGTCGAGGTCCGCCACGGTGGTCGGATTCTCGACCGGACCCACCAGCCGTTCCAGATCCTTGCGCAGCGCGTCCGGATCGCTCCACAGCCGCATCACGACGATCTTGCCTTCCGGGTCGAGGACGAACTCGGAGTTGTTCGCGTCCCCGGTGGCGTGCTTCAGATCGTTGTTCATGTTGTCGCACAGCCATGGGATCTTCGTGCCCAGCGTCCGCTTCGCCTCGCGGATGTGCATCAGCCGTTCTTCGAGCGTGACAGGCCCCACGTAGCCGTGCAACTCCGGATGCGCCAGCGCTTTGTAGACGTAGTAGAACTGCACGCCCTTCGGAGCGTAGTCGCGAAACACGGTCTCCAACCTGGGGACCTTGCTACGGAAGGGCGGTCAAGTGAGGCAGCCGTTCACGATCACCGTGTACTTGCCCTTCAGGCTGCGGGTGTGGAACGGCTTGCCCTCTTCGTCGTAGATGCTGACTTCCGGGAACGGAACGCCCGGCTTCAGGCCGGTGGCCTCGAAGCGCGCTTTCAGCCGGGCCTGCTCTGGCCCAGCGCCGCGCGGCGGCTGCGCCATAGCCCACGGAGCGAGGCAGAAAGCTCCGAGAACCAGGATGGATCTTGTTGTCATGGTTGCTATCCCCTCCCTGCCGTACTAGTGACGACGAACGCCGAGGCCAGACAGGTTACCGCGGGCGACCGGCGCTGTGAAAGTTCGTGGAGTGTTAACATCGGCTTTCTCGGGGGATAGCTCCGGTGGGACTGTATTTGCCATCTTTGGCGGCGGCGGCCACCCACACGGGGTCCGTTGTCGTGTGCCTCGTGGGTCTTGCGGCCTTTCTGCATTTGTGCCTGCGCGCTCGGAAACTGACGAGGATTATCGAGCAGTTGCGTGCTTTACCTGCCGGCAAGCGCCGCTACGTGCTGGAACGCGAGCACCACATATACCCGGGCACGGAGAACCTTCCGATCGCCTTCTTGCGGAAGCGCCGGGCGAAGGCAATCGCTGCTGCCGCAGCCGCCCTCGGCCTACCCTTGCTGGGCGTGGCTGGGTTCTCGGTGCGATTGTGGATGAACGCCCGGGCGGTGGCGTGGGAGCTGGACGATTCCTCTCTTGTGCCTTCCGGCCACGGCCTTGCTTGGGACGTGGTGCTCAGAAACCGCTCTGACGAGACCGTTGAAATCCGGCGAGTGGATCTGGAGATTCTGAGCTCCGCTCCAAGCTCCGCCCGGGCGCCAGCTCCCTCGCCGGTAGATCCGGATGCCACGGTGGGCCGGCGGATTGTGATTCTCCAGCCCGGCATCCGGTTGCTGCCCGTGGTCCCGGAGGCGGAAGCCTTCTCCATTCCACCCCGTAGCCCCGCCCGCCTGGCGCTGTTCCTGGATCCGGGCGGCGCCGCCGGGCGAAAGCTGACGTACGGTGTCCGGCTGATCGTCCGGTGGCGCGTCCTCGGAAGAACAGCGGTGCTCGCCAAACAGGGAAAGTCCCACCAGATCGGGTGGGCAGCCGGGTTGTGACCCCGGACCGCCGGGCGGGAGCTGGGAACCGCCATGCGGAACACGGATGCTGCGGGCGCGCCCGCCGCATCGAAACCGATAAAACCCGGACATGGCGTCCGCCTTCGGTAGGAAACCCCGAAAACCTGTGCAATTTTTCTTGACTTGCGGATAATCCGGTCTCAAAATATTTTTAGGTCGCCCTGAGGCGCCGGTGGCGTGAGGATCGGACGACGGCGGCGGCTTCCGGCCCTGGGGCAGGTGGGCGGCGGTGAAGAGATCGACTCACGGTCAGCCGGAGCTTCTCAGTACAGGGGAAGCAGCGCGGCTATGTGCGGTGAAACCGGACACCGTACTGAAGTGGATCAAGAGAGGCCGTCTCGAAGCTGTCCGGACAGCAGGTGGACACTATCGAATCCAGCTATCCGACATCGAACCGTTGATTCGCGGCCGCACTTTCGGCGACTTGACGGTTCCGCCGCCGCCGCAGTGTAGCCCTCAGCCGCTTCGCTGCTGGGAGTATCTGAGCCCCACCGGCGAAGTGCCGGACGGATGCAAAAAGTGCGTCGTGTACCGGGTCCGCGCGGCTTGGTGTTTCCAGGTGGCCGGACTCGGCCGGGAGGTGGGTCACGCCAGGCACCACTGCCGCACGAGTTGCCGTGACTGCGCTTACTACCGGCGGGTTCAGGGCCTCGCGACGCACGTCTTGGTGATCTCCACGGATGAATCGCTGATTCGCCGTTTGGGGGCGGATCCGGTAAAAGAGCTGGAACTACAGTTCGCGCGGAGCGGTTATGAAGCGTCCGCGATCATTCACACGTTCCGGCCGGGCTTCGTGGTCGTGGATCGCGAACTAGCAGGACCCGATGACAGGGGCTTGTTGCAGTGTCTCGGGAGCGACCCGCGAATCCCCGGCGTCCGGATCATTATGGCTGTGCGGCGGGCGGCGGGCTTCCGTCTCTCGGACTTCCCGCCGCGGGGAGTCATTGCGGGCGTGCTCGAAAAGCCTTTCGGGACGCGTGAGATTGTGGCTGTGATCGACAGCCTGCCGGTGGAAACTGTACCAGGGAGGTAGCAGCTTCGCACCCTGGGCCGGCAGCGTACAACGGGGAGTTCTCCAATGGGAGAGCGAGCGCCGAGGAGTCCGGAGCCGGAGTTTGACGAACAGGGCTTTCTGAAAATGATGGCCGGTCTGGATCCGCTGGCAGTGGAAAAGCTCGCCGAAGAGATCCGAATCGGCCCGCTCACCGCAGACCATTGGAAGGTTATTGACTTCGTGAAGTCCTATTACGAGGAGCACGGCGTCGGGCCCCCGGTGGTGAAGATAGCCAAGGCTACTGGTCTGAGCCTGGCCGAGATCTGCCGGTTGTTCCCGTGCGGGATCGTGCGGGGCGCTTACCGGCTGGCAGGCCTGCCGCGGCCAGCGGGCTGCATCTGACTACTTTCGGACCGGAGCGGCCGGGAAACGGCCTCCAGAAGGCCGGAAGAAGGTGACTGTCATGGATACCTGGAAATACTTGGTTGGAGTGATATTGCCTTACATAGCTTTGATTGTGTTTGTCGCCGGGATGACGTACCGGATACGCACTTGGTTGAAACTTCCGGCCCCGCCCATGACGTTGTTTCCCGCTCCCCCAGACGAAAAGGCCAATTTGCGGAACACCTTCAAGGAAGCGGTCCTCTTTCAGAGCCTGCGGCGGGGGGATGCGGTGCTTTGGGCGATTGCGTGGGTCTTCCATGTCGTGCTGGCGCTGATCTTTCTCGGACACCTTCGGGTCTTCTTCAACGTGGACCGTCTGTTCCTGGCGGCGGGCATGACCGAAGACCAGGTCCAGGCGATGTCCGGCGGCGTGGGCGGCGTCGCCGGCGCAGTGATCCTCGCCACCGCGGTGATGCTGCTCGTCCGCCGCGCCGTCGTGCCCCGGGCCAGACAGGTCACCGGTTGGGGCGACTGTCTGATCTTGCTGCTGATCGGGGCGATCATCGTCACAGGCAACATGATGCGCTTCGGGGCTGAGCACTTCGACTTACAGGTGACGCGACAATACTTCGCCGCTTTGGCCTCGTTCCGGGGGGCCGCGCAGGCGGCGGCGCTGCAGAACGGTCTGTTCGTCTTGCACATGGGCCTGGCGCTTCTATTACTCGCCCTGATGCCGTTCAGCAAGCTGCTCCATTTCGGCGGCATTTTCTTCACTCATCAGATGATTCGGAAGCATTAGGAGGCAAGAAAGATCGATGGCCGAGCTTACAATCAACCGCGCGGACGCAAACGGCGGCCCGGGGAACGTCATCCCGCCGGAAAAGATCAAGGAAACCGTGGTGGCCGCGATCAAAGGCATCCGCAAGGGCCCGCGCGCTCTGCGGATGTACATGGAGATGTGCGCCAAGTGCGGCGTTTGCGCGTCGGCTTGTCCCGTCTACTACGGAGCCCAGGAAAAGCGCTATCATCCGGCCGAGCGGACTGACATCGTCCGGCGGATCTACCGGAAGCACTGCACGTGGTCGGGACGCCTGCTGGGAAAGCTTGCCGGCGCCGAGGATTTCGATCCAGACCGGATCGGCGAGTGGGCGGAGATCTTTTACGAATGCACTGGTTGCCGGCGTTGCGCCGTCTATTGCCCCTTCGGAATCGACCATTCGGTGGTGACCCGGAAGGCCCGGGCGATTGTGGACAAGGTCGGCAAGACGCCGGAAACGATGAAACGGGTCGTACGGATCTCGCTCGAAACAGGCAACACTGACGGCGCCAGTCCCGCTGCGTTCCGCGACGCGATCGAATTCCTCGAAGAGGAAATGCGGGAACAGCACGGCGTGGATATTAAGATTCCCGTAGATGTTGTCGGCGCTGAGTATTTCTACGTTCCGCCTTCCGGAGACATTCTGGTGAACCCCGAGGCCACGATGGGAGTGGCCAAGGTCTTCCACGCCTTAGGGATGGCGGACCGCTGGACGATGAGTTCGCGCTACTTCGACGGCGCCAATTACGGCCTGTTCACCGGAAACGACGAGGACATGAAGCGGGAGAACAAGGCCTACATCGACGAAGCCTTGCGTCTCGGCTGTAAGGTGCTTCTCATGGGCGAGTGCGGGCACGCCCACCGCATTATGAAGATGATGATGGAGAAGGCGCGGTGGTGGGGCGACCTGCCGTTTAAGGTAATGAACTGCATGGAGTTCACCGCGGAGCAGATCGACGCCGGAAAGCTGGAGTTCGACAAGAGCCGGAACTCACAGCCGGTCACCTACCACGATCCGTGTAATTTCGCCCGCTCGTGCGGGATCACCGAAGAACCCCGCACAATTCTCAAAGCTTCTTGCGCCGATTTTCGCGAGATGACGCCGAACCGGGCGGAGAACTGGTGCTGCGGCGGCGGTGGCGGGCTTTCTGCAATGGACAACATCCGCCAGTTCCGCATGGAGATCTCCGGGAAAAAGAAGCTGGAGCAGATTCGGGAGACAGGGGCCGCTTACGTCGCCACTGCGTGCTCGAACTGCAAGCGCCAGATCACGCAATTGATGGAGCACTACGGTGATCGCGTCGAAGTCGGCGGGGTCCACGACATGCTCAACCGGGCCATCGTCATCAACGGGAAGCCTCCGGAGATCCGCAGCTTGACGGATTAGCCGGCGTCCCCTGGCGGGACAGCGCTCCGCTGGCGAATTCGGGCTTAGTCGGTGAACCAGACCTCCGCCCCCCGGCGGATCACCGAGTGTTTGCGGAACTCTTCCCGCTTCTCGGGGAAATCCTCGCGGTAGTGCCCCCCCCGGCTCTCCTCGCGCGCGAGGGCGCACCGGGCGATCAGGGTGGCCACGGTGTGGATGCTGCGTAGCTCGTGCAGGCTCCGGCGCGGTTCCGCTTCCACGATTTGAACTTCCGTTTCCAGACGCCGTAAGGCTTCCCGCAACCCTGCGCCGGACCGGATGATACCGCAGTACCGCCAGGCCGTCTCCCGGACCTCTTGCGTGTCCAACTGGGGAAACCGTTGTGGTCCCGGCAATTCTCCGCGCAAGAGCGGCGCTCCGGCCCATTCCCGCATCGCGCGAGCCGCCCGCGCTCCGTAGACGAGTCCTTCGAGCAAGGAATTGCTGGCGAGGCGGTTCGCGCCATGGACGCCCGTGCACGCCACTTCACCTGCGGCGAAGAGTCGTCGAAGATTCGTGCGGCCCTCGAGGTCGGTTCGCACTCCACCCATCGCGTAGTGCGCGGCCGGATGCACAGGGGCCGGCTCGCGGGTGAGGTCGATACCGTAAGCGAGACAGGTCTTGTAGATTCGAGGGAACCGCCGTTTGACAAAGTCCGGATCGAGATGGGTAAGGTCCAGGAACATGTGGGGCGAACCCTCGCGAGCCATCTCGCTCACGATGGCCCGCGAGACCACATCTCTGGGAGCCAATTCTCCCGCCGGGTGGTAACGCTCCATGAACCTGTCCCCGGCGGCGTTGCGGAGCCGGGCTCCTTCGCCCCGAAGCGCCTCGGAGAGGAGGAACCGGGGGGCGCCTTCCACGTGCAGAGCCGTGGGGTGGAACTGGACGAACTCGATGTCGCTGATTTCGGCGCCCGCGTTCCAGGCCATCGCGACGCCGTCGCCCGTCGCAACGGCCGGGTTCGTCGTCTCCTTGAACACATGCCCCAGGCCTCCGGTCGCCAACAGCACTGCCCGGGCCAGAATGGTCACGGAATGGCGGACTTTCTCGTCGCACGCTAGAGCTCCCACGACTTCCCCGCCGCTCACCAGCAAGTCGGTAACCGCCGAAAAACTGCGGAACGTGATGTTGTCGAGCGACGCGGCTTTGAAGTACAAGGCCCGGGAGATCTCCCGGCCGGTGGAATCGCCGTGGGCGTGGAGGACCCGGCGGCGGGAGTGGGCGCCTTCCTGGGTGAAAGCGAGCTTGCTGCCTTCGCGGTCGAACTCCGCCCCCCACTCGATGAGCTGCAGGATCTCCTGCGGCCCCTCGCTGACGAGCACCCGCACGGCGTCCGGATTACAAAGGCCGTCGCCGGCGGCGAGCGTGTCTTGTTCGTGCAGGGACACTTCGTCGTCGTCGCTGAGCGCGGCGGCGATCCCGCCTTGCGCATACTGGGAGGAAGACTCCTCGAGTGCGTCTTTCGCCACCACGAGCACCCGTCCGGCAGGGGCGAGCGCGATGGCGGCGCGCAGCCCCGCCACTCCGGCTCCGACGACGAGGAAATCAGTCTCGATCTGGACTTTCTCTTGCGGCGTAACTTGCCATGATACAACGATATGTATGCCGACGTTCACCGTCAGGACAGCCCAGCGGATCTATCCTGTGCTTGTGCAGCGGGAAGCGATGTCCAAGCTCCGCGAATACATCCCGGAACGGTCTGGAAAGGTCTTCGTGATCACCACCGCCGACGTGTGGGACTTTCACGGAGCCCGCGTGACGTCGGCCCTTTGGGGCGTCTCCCACGAGGTGCTGCTCTTTCCCGGAGGAGAAGAAAACAAACGGCTCTCCGAGGTCGAAAAGCTCGCGGACCGAATGGTTCAAGCCGGAGGCGACCGTTCAAGCGTCGTGGTTGCTTTCGGTGGCGGCATCGTCAACGATGTCGGCGGTTTCCTGGCGGCGTGTTTCATGCGCGGCATCCCGGTCATCCAGGCGCCGACGACGCTACTGGCTCAGGTGGACGCCGGCGTCGGGGGCAAAACCGGGGTGAACCTAGTCTCGGGCAAAAACCTGTTCGGCGCCTTCCACCAGCCGTTGGCGGTACTGATCGATCCGGAACTGCTCGGCACTTTGCCGGACCGCGAGTACCGGGCCGGGCTCTACGAAGTTCTTAAGACCGGCGTCATTCGCAGCGAAGAGCTGTTCCAGCTCATGGCCACAAAGCAGGACCAGATCCTGGCCCGGGAAGGCTCGGTGGTCGAGGAGATGGTCGCCCGCTCGGTGGAAATCAAGGCAGCCGTCGTGAGCGCGGACGAGCGGGAGAGCGATTTGCGGCGTATCCTGAATTTCGGCCACACCATAGGACACGCTTTGGAGGCGGAAACGCGATACTCCCGGTTCCTGCACGGCGAGGCAGTGGCTTTCGGCATGAGAGCGGCCGTCCATTTGGCGTGTCTTCACGGGGATCTTGACGAGGCCGAGGGCCGGCGCATCAATGAAGCCATCGGGCGTTACGGGCCGATTCCCTCCCTTGAGGGAGTCCGGGCCGCTTCCCTCGTGCGCCGCTTGCAGAGTGACAAGAAGACGGTCCGCGGCAAGGTGCATTTCGTGCTCCCGGTACGGGTGGGCGAAGTCAAGATCGTATCCGGCATCGACGAGGCCCTCGTGCTCGAAGCCACCGAGCGGGCGTTGAAAGAAGTCGCGGGATGAGAACTGGAGCCGCTCCCCCGGGTGTGACAGACGCGGAAGAGACGGCGCGCTGGGTCCGCCAGATGTTCGGGCGCGTCGCCCGGCGCTACGACTTGCTGAACCACCTGCTCTCGTTCCAGATGGACCGCTACTGGCGATGGCGCACTGTGCGGCGGCTGCGGCCTCTGCTGGAACGCCCCGAGGCCGTCGTGATCGACCTTTGTTGCGGCAGCGGGGACTTGACGCTCGCCCTCGGACGCGCCGGTCCCGCCCGGGTGTTCGGCTGCGACTTCTCCCGCCCGATGCTCGCCGAGGCGCGGCGGAAGGCGGCCGGAACTTCCGTGGCCGGGAGGCTGTTCGAAGCCGATGCGCTGCGGTTGCCGTTAGCGTCGGGCTCGGCCAACCTGCTAACGGTGGCCTTCGGTTTCCGGAATCTCGCCAGCTACCGTGCGGGTCTGGAAGAAATGCTCCGCGTATTGAAGCCGGGCGGTGTCGCGGCCATCCTCGAGTTCAGCCGCCCTCCGAACCCGGTGTTCCGGCGGCTTTACGAGTTCTACTCGACACGGATCCTTCCAGCGGTTGGGCACTGGATCTCGGGCGACCCCGACGCTTATTCCTATCTGCCCGAATCCGTGCGGCGATTCCCGGACGGTCCCACTCTCGCCGAAGAGATGCGGAGCGTCGGGTTTTGCGACGTGACTTACGCTTACATGACCGGAGGGATCGTCGCTTTGCACACGGGGACCACCCCCTCGCGGTAATCCGCCCCGGGGTCGGTCACCTCTTCTGGCTGAGAGTCTCCGCGATCGCGCTCTCCAGCTCTTCTTTCGTCAATTGGGTGCTGATGAACAGTTCCTGCCGTTCGCCCGCCGACAACGCAATCGCCTTCCAGCCGTTGGTCGTGGGGACGGTGACGCGGATCTTGACCGGCCCCTTCGCATCGCGCACCTTGCGGATCACGCCCGGAATCACTGCGCGGATCTCCGGCCGGTTCGCGATGAGGCGTTCCAGAACCTCCCGCAGACCATCGATGATCCGGTGTTCGACCTTCAGCTTGCCTTTGGCGGCCCTTAGCTTCAATGCAGACTCCACCCCTCGCCGCCGCGCAACGGTACGAACCGGCATAGCGCCGCCACGCGCGTTTTGGTCTTGCCGCCGGACTTGGTCAGCACCACGAGCTCCTGCTCGGAAAGCGAGCCAACGGGAATGACCAAGCGGCCAGGATCCTTCAGCTGGTCCACCAGCGCCGGGGGGATGTTCGGAGCCGCCGCGGCGACCGAAATCGCGTCGTACGGTGCCATATCCGGATAGCCCCGCGAGCCGTCGCCGGTCACCACCATCACCTTGTCAGCTAGGCCGACGGCCTCCAGATTACGTCTTGCCGTGTCGGCCAGCTCACGGACGATCTCGATCGTGATCACCTTGGCGGCGAGGTTCGCCAGCACCGCGGCCGCATAGCCGCACCCCGTCCCGACCTCAAGCACTTTTTCGGCGCCTTTCAACTCGAGCGCCTGGGCCATCAGGGCGGTCATGTACGGTTGAGAAATCGTTTGTCCGTACCCGATGGAAAGGGGTTCGTCGGCATACGCCCAGGGACGGACCTTCTCCGGCAGGAATTGCTCTCGCGGGATCTTCGCCATCGCTTCGAGGACGCGTTCATCGTGGATCCCGCGCCGCCGGAGCTGCTGCTCGACCATCTGCAGGCGCTGTGTCTCCCAGTCGGTCGTCGCTTGCGTCACCTCATCTATTGTGGCTCCGATCCCGACATCGTTGCTAGAAACAGGACCGGAAACGGCTCAATGTCACCGGAACCGGCGGCGATAGACGAAATCCACGCCGAAAACGCCGTTCGAGTCGCGTACAGCGAAGAACGACCAATTCGGGTGGAAGTTCCACTCGATGCGAACGATCTGCTGCTGCGTCCGGGTCAAGTTCGTGACGTAGGTCAGCGTGATCTCACGGGAAATCTGCTGCTCGATGGTGACATGCGTCTCGGGCGTATTGTCCACGCCCGTGAGCTGCGGATCGATCTTGATCCGGCTCACGCCGAAGAAGCGCTGCAGGCGGTTCGAGACCGGAGCCGTCAGAGCGTGCCCCAGGAAACTGCTGCCCCCGGCTTGGAAGTAGCCGGTCCCGGAAGGCGAGGAAGCAGTCGGGGAGCCGGTGTAGGTTGGTGCGCGCCCCACAGTCAGCAAAGCGATGATCTCCTGGGATTGCAAGGGCGGGTCGGACCGGTAAGAGAAGTTGAGCTTGTCGAGGGGGCCGGAAAAATTCATCATTACAGTGTAGCCGCGGATGCGGGTTTCGAGATCCATGGCGATCACCGGCTCGATCTTGACTGGATTGAAAAACTGGATCTCGCCGCGGACGATCGTGTACCGATTCCCGAAGAACTGGATTTCCCCCCGGTTAATGCCGACGCGGCCGAGCAGCACGGGCCTGACGATCGTGCCGCGCAGGCGCAGCTCGGCTTCCACCTCGATGTCTCGCGTCAGCGAGGTGACGAACTCGGCATCCGCCGCCGTGAGGATCCGCACGTCGAACTGCATACCGCGCAGAAACGGATTGGAAACTGCCGCCACCGGCGCCCCGGTCCGTGGCCGCGACAAAATGCTCCCGATGTCCGAGCCCGGGTTGAAAGCCGCCCGGCGCACTTCGACGTCCCCGGAAAGCAAACTCCGCGTGGCGGTGCCGGTGAGGTCGAGTTCGGCATCGACGACCATGCTGACGCCTTCCGGATAACGGATCCGCACCTTTTGCGCCTGAGCATGAAGGCGGTAAACCCAATCTTCGCCGCCGAAACCGATGAAACCCGAGAGTCGCAGCTCGCCGCCGCCTGTCTTCGAGGTGAACTTCTCGAAGGTCGCCCGCGTCCGGTTGAACAGGATCGCGCCGTTGACCTGCTCGAGCCCATTTGGCAGGTCGCGGAGGCGGAACGCACCGTTCTCGAACTCGAGCCGGCCGTTGATTTGGGGGTGTAACAGGGAGCCCCGCACCCATGCATCCACCGTGGAACGCCCTTCGGCTACGAGGTCTTCGCGGAATGCCGTGAGCATCGACAGGTCAAGGGAGCCCTGGAGGCGGAGGTTCCAGGGATTCCGGCGCAGGTAAGAGAGCGTGCCGGAAAGCCTCAGATCGGTATCGGGCGAAACCAGACGGGCCGTTTGGATAGCGATCCGGGCAGGCTCGATCGTGAAAATCAGCGACCCTGCATTCCGGAGGGTGAGGTCACGGTCGCTCGTTCGGTTTGGGGCCACCGGCGTGAGCTCGATCCGCGTGATCTTGGCGATGCCCCGCCACTTCGACGGCTGCAATATCGGTCCCACGAAACCGATCTCGCCGTCCATGGAACCTTTCATATAAAGATTGGTTCCCGGTCCGCCGAAAAGCCCGATGTCTTGAAGAGCGGCCAGCGTGAGGTTCCGGAAGTCTACTTGCCCCAGTCCGAAAGACTCCCGGGCGAGATTCCACTGCGCGTTGGCCTGGATGCGGGCTTCTTTGAGGGAGGCGGAGGCCTCGATGACAAGGATGTTCCGTGTCGTACGCGCGGTCAGGGCGGCGTCGCCCAGTGACCGGTCCCTGAGCACAAGCTTTCCGAGCCGCAGCTCGCCGTTCAGGGCGGCCAGCCGCGCGGTGGTGCGGTGGAGCTCCAAGGTACCGCTCATCGATCCTCGAAGACTTGCGTCCAGCCCCTCGCGGAGCTCCCGGACTCGGCGGAATTGGTGCAGACGGAGCCCACGCGCCAGGATCTCCCATTGCAGCCGTCCGTCACGCCAATCGTCCGTCTCGGCTTCGTAGGTGCCCTGGAAGGTGACTCGTCCGGCGCCAGCCCGCACGGAGGCGTTCTCGACCAACAAACCGCGGCGCGTGAGGCGTACGTTGGCGGCCACCGAGTCGAAACGCTCGCCATAGGCAGTTACCTCGCGCGCCGTCACCCGTGCGATGATTACTGGTTCAGCGAATGTTCCGTTCAGCCCGGCTGTCAGAGCCAGTTGGCCCTCGACGGGCTGGTCCACGGCCGCGGCGTCCAAAGCGTCGGCGATGGAGCCCCGTTCGATGCTGAATTCTCCCCTAAGTTTCGCTTCCGGCATCGGTCGCCAGCCGTCGAGTTCCAGCTCGAGGTCGCCTCGTAGTTCGGTCTTGCGGTGACGCACAGTAAGACGCCGCAAACGAAGGTGCTGGGAGGAGACATCGAAGTCCATCGCCCCGTGCTCGACGCGTCTCCCTCGGTACAGGAATGGGCCCAAGGCCAGGTGTCCAGCAATCCTCGGATCCTGCAGGGCGCCCGACACAAGGCCCGCGAACTGCAAAACGCCTCCGTCGAGACTGACCGGGAACGGGTCGGGCGCCTCCAGGCCGAAGAAAGCGAATCCGGGGAGCAACTCCGTCAGGTTTTCGCTGAACACGCTTACTTCGAGGCCATCGCGGAGCGAGCCCGCAAAGGCCACGCGGCTTGATCCCGCGTTCACTTCCGAGGGCTCGAAGGTCACATTTCCGGCTCCGGAGTCAAAAGCCGTTGCGACATGTCCCTGGACCGGGATACCCGCTTGTCCTATGGGTGTGAGCGCCAAGCGCGCGAGTCCGGCCACTGATCCCGTGAACTGCCCGTGGGCTTCCACGTCCCCAGACAAGACCGCGTTCCATTCGCCTGCGGGCACGTGGACGCGGGGCAGGATTCTTCGTAGCGTCAGCCCGGCGATCGAGCCCTCGACTTTGAACTCCCGGAACCGCTGCACCACCGCCTTTCCCCGGAAACTGCCGTCCAGCAGCTCGACCCGAAGCGGTTCGACGCGGATCTCGCTCGCCGTCGCCACGACGCGGCCTCGGCTCTGAATCCCGGACAGATCCACTCGCCGGTTCCGGACCGCAATCCCTGCCGCGGTGAAGTCCCCCTGCACAGTGAAAGGTTCTTCCGGCGACCACGCACCAACGCCGGCGAATTCGACCCGCCCCACCGGCCCGATCGGCAGGCCGAGTGGCTCGACGATTTCCGCTAAAGCGATTGCCGAGCGGATTTCCAGCCTTCCTCGTGCTTCCTCGCCCACCGTAAGCTCGCCGCTGGCCTCGATCGCTGATTCGCGGGTGCGGAAGACGGTCCGTTCGACCCGAATCCGGTCAGGGCCAACGGCCAGCGAGACATTTGCATCGAAAGCCAACGGGATGCTTGCCGGCGCGCGCAAAACCATCTGCCGCCAGGTTGCTTGCACCCGGTAGCCGGGCAACTGTGGATCGTAGTCGGCGCGAGTTTCGAGATCCTGCGCCTGGAAGTCCGCGACGCCGCTGCGCCCGCCGTATCGCCAAGTCCCTTCTTTCAGGCGGAACTCACGGACCGCAAGCCTCACGATGGGCTGCAGCAGGTCGCGCCTCTTCTCAGGGGGGCGAGTGGCTGGAGGGCGTGGCAGGTTGGAACGGCCGGTGTCGTCCTTTCGGACCCACAACACGGGTCGATCCAGTTCGAGCAATGCAATGTCGATGTCCCGCCGGAAGATGGAGACGACCTTCAGCCCCACGACAATCCGGTCCACGCGGAACAGCGGCTCTTCTTCAGGGGGCTCGGTGCCGTGAAGGACGAAGTTTCGCGCTTCGGCCCGCAGGTGGCGCCAGTCGAAGTCGAAGGCTTCGAGTTCAGCCCGTCCGCCAGTGGCTTTTTCGGCTTCCTGTATGATCCGGAGCCGGACCTGTTCCCGGAACCAATCCGACGGCAGCACCACCGCGGCGGCGACGATGAGCACCCCGACAAGGAATGCAATCCCGGCCGCGATCCACCGCAGGTACCTCGTCAGTCGGTTCATTGGAACGCCTCTTTACGGTAGTCGATGCTGGCCTGCTTTCTCGCTTCCGCCAACCAACGGTCGAGGGCCGCGTCCACATGCCGTTCGATGAGGACTTCTTCAATGTCGTCCCGCACGTCTTCAAGGTCCGGCGCCGGTGCGTCGTTGTTCAACTCCCAGTTTGGCAGGAACTCGGTCCGGTAGTACGCTTCAATCTCTTCGTCTGACACCGCTACGCCGGGCCGGAACCGGTACTCGATAAACCGCAACACCGTGAGCTGAAGCAGCAGGCTCTCGCGCAGATCCTGTTCCCTAAGCCCATAAGCTGCAAGCGCATCCGGCAACTTCTCCCGGTCCAGCGAACGCTGTTCGAGGACGCTCGCTAGCAACGGCTCGACGTCGGCGGGCGTGGGCGCCGGGTACCGGCTGATCTCCATTTCGCGGCGAACGAGCACCTGGTCCACCATCTGTTCCGCCGCTTTCCGTTTGGTTTCCGCAGTGATCCTGAGCGGCTCGTTGTTCAGGAATGCGGCCACGCGCAGATGGGTCAGGATGTCGCTCTCGGTGATCACCACGCGGTCTACCGTTACCGCGATGCGGTCGATGATTTCGCCCCGCACCGAGATTCCAGCGATCAACGCCAGACCGAGTTGGATCAAACGTCTCATTAGAAAGTTTGGCCGATCGAGAAGAAGAACTGGAAGCGGCTAATTCGTTGATCTACCTTTTCTCCGCCGCCTCCGATCAAATCGTCCAGGCTGCCGCGGAACCCGAAGAACCGCGGGGAGTTCGGCACGTAAGCAAGATCCAACCGGATCGGGCCGATCGGCGTCCGGTAGCGGATGCCGAATCCGAAGGCGTGGACCATATAGTCGAAATCGGTCTTGTCGCGCTGATGAAACCGGAACGAGATATTCCCGAACGAAGAATAGACATTGCCGGCGTCGTGAAAGAGCACTCCACCTACAGTGTCGCCGATGAGCGGGAATCGTAGCTCGAGGTTGTGCATGAACACCGCTTGGCCGCCCAACGGAAAACCGGTCTCGAGGTCTCGGGGGCCAGCTTGGTTGTCCGGGAAGCCGCGGTGCGAGCTGGCGCCGCCGGAGAAGATACGCTCCGACAAGGGGATCGGGTTAGCTATTCGGTCCGAGGCCGCGTTGCCCAGCCACCCGATCGTGACTGATCGGGCCAGGATGATGTCCCGGGCCAGTCGGTGATAACTCGAGTTCCGGCCGGTGATCCGTACGTAGTTGGTTTCCGAGCCCAGAACTCTAGTGGCGACCGCTGTTTCCAGTGCGTTGTAGAAGCCTCGGGTGGAATTCAGCGGGTCGTCGCGCTTGTCTTGGATAAAGTCGACGGCGACGAGTCCGACCCGGACAGGCTGGGCAAAGATTGGAATCAGGTCGGGCGAGATCCGGACATTGGCGAGGCCCACGCGGCGGTACGTGAAGCGGTAGCGGAACGAGTTGGCTCGGGAAGTGCGATGGCCGAACTGAAGGGAGCCCTCCCAACGCGTGCTCTCGAATGTATTGATGTCGCGGGAGAAGTCGTACAGCCCGCTCACCGTCACGTTGTAGCGTTCGTTGCCTTTGAACTGTGGCGCAAAGTAATTGAACAGTGCGCGGCGCCGGGTGCTCGATGCCCGGGCCTGTAGACCCGCTGTGTGCCCGGCGCCGAACATGTTGGCGCGCGTCACACCGACGGAAATCCGAGGGCTGAAACCGGCGGTGCCGGCCGGATTGTCGAAGTCGGTGAACCCGCCGCCGCCGATGCGCGCGATCTGGGCGCCGAGACCTAGATTTACCGAGTAACGCCTGGCTTCCTCGAACTGGTGGACCAGGTACTTCCGGGGTTCATCGCCGTCGGGATTCTGGATGGCTTGATCGACGCGTGCGAAGATACCCAAATCGTACAGCCGCCGCTGGGTTTCGACCATTAAGCTTTGAGACAGCGGCTCGCCCGGATGCAGCAGGATGCGGTTGTAGACGAGGCTCGGACGGGTGTCTTTGAGCCCTCCAATCAGGGAGGCGCGCACGTAGCGCCGCGGACCCTCATCGATTGTTACCCGTACGCGGACGGAATGGCTTTCGGGATCCGGCTCAGCCGCCCAGTCGAAGCGGGCGTTCAGATAACCGTTGTCGTAGTAGTACGAAAGGACGTTGTCGCGATCGGCCGCCATCGCCGCCTCGCTGAAAGGCTGCCCGGGAATCGTGTTCATGAGCAGCTCCACGTCCTCCCGATTGGCGGCGCTCACGCCCTCCAGCTCGAGTTCCGCCACCCGCCACTGCGGCCCCTCACGGATCTCCACCACCACCGCTAACTCGTTGTCAGGACTGGCCTCTGTCCGAGCGGAGACCTGGACGTCGCGGAAACCGTTGGCCCGGTACAAAGCGGCGATAGCGGCGAGGTCACGCTCGAGCATCGCCTGGCTGAAGCGGCCATTGCGGTAGCGAAGGCGGGTAGCCGGCGTGATCGCCATGCGTTCCCGGAGGGTGGCTTCGTCGAAGTACTCGTTTCCGTGGATTTCGAGCCGCGTCAGCTTGTAACGCGGCCCGGTTTCGATATGGTACACGATGGCTCTCTCGCCGCCCGGCTCTTCATGGTTCTCGAAGGTTACCTTCGCGTCGAAATAACCTTTGGCTTGGAAGAAGTGCGTTAGGTTCCGGGCCCCCTCTGACAGGAGATCCCGATCGACTGCTTGTTCCTGAAAAATCGGCACCAATTGCCGGAGCTTCCCTCGCGATACCTTCCAGCCGGTCGTGTGGACATGGATCTTCGGCCCGGGGCTGACTTGCAACACCGGCGTCACCGAGTGGGACTCACCGTCGTAAAGCATGTCCTCTAGCGAGACCGAACTGAGAAGCCGGTTTCTCTCCTGGTAGTACTTGCGGATGCGCTCCAGGCCCTTCTGCACCCGGCGTTCCGTCGCCTTTTTCCATCCCGGCAAGACCCAGAAGCGTTCCCACCGCGTGGCTTTCACGAGGCGCCGCGCTTCCTCTGGATCAGCACCCTTGAGAATCGGAGGAGCCAGCGTGGCTCGCGGGCCGGGTTCTACAATGAAAATCACGTTCACTTGTGAAAAGGCCGGTTCGTACTCCACAAAGCGCTCTACCTTCGGCTCGAAAAACCCGTTGGCGCGCAGCACCTCTTCCAGGTGGCCGATTGCCTGCCGGGCCAGTTCCTCTGAGAATTCCCGGCCGAGCTGGAGACGTGTGGCGTTCACGAGCTGGCCCTCGTTGGGAGGCGGAGGTACTCCTTCGACCGAGACGCGGCCCACGAACCAGGTGTTGCGCGTGAGGAACCGAAGGATCACGCCTTCGCCGGAAAGTTCGGCGTCGGCGGCGATATCGCGATAACGCCCAGTGTTGTAGAGGCGAACGATAGCGTCACGGAGAGCGGAAAGCCGTAGCGGCTCGCCCACTTTCAGGGGCAACATCTCCGCCAGTTCGTCGTCGGGAAGTGGTTGAAGGGCAGGGTCGAAGAGGATCTGAACGATCGTTTTACCCTCGTAATCTTCGGCAGCGCCTGGCAGCGCCCCCGCTAGCAGGGTGGCCAGAACCGCCACGGAACACAAAAGCTTCGCGCCCACGCTGGCCACCACAAGCAATCATAGCAGGCGTGGTTGATACCATTGGAAATGAAGGGAAACCCGCCGGATGACCCGGTGCGGGTCCGTAGCCCCGGGCCTCCCATGAAACCGGAACAGCGGCAACGATACTCCCGTCAAATCCTCTTCGCTCCGCTCGGCGAACAAGGACAGGAGCGGCTGCTCGCCGCCCGTGTGGCGATCGTCGGCTGCGGCGCCTTGGGAAGCCTCCAGGCAGAGGCGCTGGTCCGAGCTGGGGTCGGCTTCCTGAGAATCATCGATCGCGACTACGTCGAATGGAGCAATCTCCAGCGGCAATGGCTCTTCGATGAACGCGACGCCGCCGAGGGCATGCCCAAAGCGCCCGCTGCGGCCCGCCGCCTGGCCGCGGTCAACTCCGAGGTAGGCGTCGAGCCGGTGGTCGCCGACGTGAACCCCGACAACGCTGTGGACTTGCTCAGCGGAGTGGACTTGATCCTTGACGGCACTGACAATTTCGAGACGCGCTATCTAATCAATGACTTCGCGGTACGCGAATGCCTGCCCTGGATTTACGGCGGCGCTGTGGCCTCTTACGGCCTCGCCATGCCCGTGCTGCCGGGACGAACCGCTTGTTTGACGTGCATCTATCCGGAACCGCCTTCCGGCGCTCAACCCACTTGTGAAACGGCTGGAGTGCTGAACACTGTCACTGCTGCTGTCGCTTGCATGCAGGTGAGCATGGCGCTTCGCGTCTTGGCAGGCCGCGAGCAGGGTTGGGAGCCGCAGATCACCACCATCGACGTCTGGAACGGACGAATTCGCCAGATTCCGATGCCGGAAGCCACGTCTGACTGCCCTACCTGCGGGCGGCGGCATTTCTCCCACCTACAGGGAGGGCGGCGGGCGCCGATCAGCCTTTGCGGCCGGAATGCAGTCCAGATTCATGAGCGCACCCGGCCGCTCGATCTTCGCGATCTGCAGCGACGGCTCGAGCCGCTGGGTCCCGTGAGGGCCAACGAATTCGCTCTGCGTTTTTTCGTCGAGCCTTACGAAATGACGATTTTCCCCGACGGCCGGGCCATCATCAAAGGTACCCAGGACGTCGGACTCGCGCGGAGCCTTTACGCCAAGTACGTGGGCGCTTGAAGCGCCCGGTTGTGGCGAGGCCGCTATACGTTGCCAGCGCCGCGGGGTTACTCCGGGTTCTCGATGGTCACTGGCTGGGACTCCCCTTGTGAGTTGGCCAAAGTCACAGTGATGGAGGCCACGGCGTTGGTTTGTCCGGAGACCGAGTTGGTGGAGCCGGAAAATGACAGCGGGACGCTAACTGTGAACTGACTGCCAAACTGGAGTGACTGGCTGCTCTGGTACCAGGCGGCGAACTGTGACTCGGAATTGATCGACAGGCTGGTGGTGGCCAGGTTTTCCCCTGTCCGACCCTGGAATGATAGGTCAATCCGGCTGACTTCCCGCGTGGTGGCGTAGCCGGTGACCTCGAGCAGCATCGACGCAGTCCGTTTTTCGGCGATTACTGCGCTGGTGATAACGGGCGCGGCCGGGAGAATCGTCAACGTTTGGGCAGGCGGAGAATCCGGAGTCAGATCGGCCCCGCCCTCGGTGGCAAACGAGGGGGTCAGAATGATGGTCCCCGCCACGGTACCGGTCTGCACTTTCACTCGGGTGGTCCCGTTGGGGAAGATGGCGTTCCTCTCCCCGGCCGGGATTTCGAAAGCCACCTTACGCCCGCCGGTGGAAAACTGTATGGCCGGATCGTCGGCGAACGCGTCGGACGCGAACGTCAGCGTGAGGGTACCCACGACTTTCAGCGGATAGGATTCCGTTAATGTGATTCCCACTGCCGGTTGCGACCTCGGCGGTTGCGTGCCCGCCGCTCCATCGAATTCATATCCAGGCAGGGCCGCCGGGGGCGTTCCCGTACCTGACAACCGAAAAGTCGCTGTGTCGACCAACAGCGTCGCCGTCGCAGCGCCTTCGATTTGCGGCCGGAAAGTGATGACGAAGCTCTGCGTGGAGCCGCCCGGAAGAACCAGCGGCAAGGCCGGCAAGCCGGTAAGCTCGAACACGCCTTCAGCCGTTGAGAGGGCAATGCTCCGGATGCTCGCGTCTGCGGTTCCGGTGTTGGAGATCGTAAACATCACGCTCGCCGAACTCCCAACCAGTGTGGGCGGAAACAAGACGGCGCCGCCGTCTTCAACTATGTCCGTCGCCCCGTCCGTCGTGACAGAGAACTCCAGGAACGATCCCACACCACGCCCGGACAAGTCGAACTCCGCATCGCCGATTCTGAGCCGCCCCGTCTGCCCGCCGACTTCTAATGGCGTGAAGTTCAGGGTGAACGTGAAGCCGCTGCCCGGGGTCAGAGTCGCGGGCAGGAATGGCAGATCCGCTAGTGAGAAGGCGGCTCCGTTCACCTGGATGGTCGCGATAACCCCGTCTGTGTTGCCATCGTTTCGAACTCGAATTACTACAGAAGTAGTTTTATGCACAAGGCTGTCGCCCAGTGGGATAGCTCCTCCCGGGACAATCGGCGTCGGTTGGGCATCCACGATCAGTTCATAGACGAACTGCGCACCAGTTCCAAGCCCCTGGAGGACGAAGTTTGCGGTACCTTCGGCCAGACTGATGCCCAAGGAACCAGTGAGCTGTCCCAGCTCTTCGGGCTTGAATCGCACCGTGAAACTGAGGGAGGCATCGGGTATGAGTTCCGTTGGCAGTAACGGCAGCCCGGCCACCTCGAAAGCGCCGCTCGCCTGAACGCCGTTCACTGCACCAGTGGCCGAGCCACGGTTCGTGATGGTGAAAGTCCCTGTGGAAGTCGTTTCCACGGCTGTATCAGGAAACGCAAGGGTGTCGCCGGGCGCCACTTGAGACGCGTTGTCACCCGCTGGTGTGAAGGTGAACGCGAACTCGGGGGCCGCCCCGTTCAGGTTGATCGTGAATGTAGCGTCGGTGTCGCCGTCCGTGTACGTGACCGTGACCACTGCCTCTCTCAAGGCGCCGTCCGGCGGTAGGTACTGCGCTGTGAGCCCGAAGCTCTCTCCCCGGTCCAGCGGGAACGGTGGAGTTGGGGCGCTGACCGCGAAATCGGTGGAGCCGGTCAGTTCGATGGCCTTGATAGTCGTTGCCGTCGGATCGTTGTACGTGATTGTGAAGGATGCCGACGTCGCCATGTTGATCCCCGGCGCTTCTATCCGCACCGTACCGCCGTTGCCGATATTGGTGACTGTGTCTGCCTGGCGGACCTGGATCGTAAAAGGGAAGGCGGGCTGAGCCGCAGCTTTGGGGACGAGAGCCGTAGTATCGGTGATTAGGAGAAGGAGGGAGACAGCAAGGAAAGTCAATCGCTTCTCGGTCACGCTCTAGTCCTCCACCGGAATTGCTGGGTTTTCTGCGGCGCTGCCCGCCGGGATGAAATAGACCGTGGGCGGGCCGGAGCTATCCAGAACGTATAGTGTGTCGCTGGCGGAAGTCCGGCTGTTCAGCAAAAACAATCGTTGCGTCAACGACACGAGCCGTGTGGGGCGAATCACGACTTGGAGCTGGCCTGTCAGGTCGCGCGAGGCGGTATCAAAAAACATCAAGCGGCGGGGCTCCGCCTCGGCAACCACCAGAGTTCGGCCGCCGTCGATTACCGCCAGCGCCGTTGGATCGTCTATCCCACGCCCCGGGCCGGCAAACAGGCGGACGTCGGGGGCTCCTTTGGAGTAGCGAATCTCGAGGATTTCGCCGCGGGCCCGGTCTGCAACGAATAGCGCCGATTCCGCGGCGGCGATCGCCGCCGGTTCATCTATTTGAGCGATGAGGGACGCCAGGGCGTTTTCTCGGGCCTCGTACAGTCCTCCTGGAGTGGCGAAGAACACGTCTCCATTGGCGCCCACCGCCATCGCGGTGACCTCGCCGTCAATCACTCCGAGATCGTCCAGCTGCGGCGCTACCGGGCTGCCCGCCCGCGAACTCCGGAACTGAGTTCCTCTCGTTACCCTACGCCGCGCCCCCGGTACCTCGTCCCCGAGTCCTCTCCACAAACGCAACCTCTGCGCAGCGGCCGACCAAACGGCGACGGCGCGCGAGTCCGGCGACCACGCGGCACGATCGGCCGAGGTTCGTTGTTCCAGGATCCGCCAGCGTAGTTCGCCGCTCCTGAGGCCACGGACGAAGTAAAGGGTCCCGCCGGAGAGGACAAGGGCGCGTCGCCCATCAGGCGCCACGCTGGCGAAATCGACGCCGGAAGCCACGGCCGGGCCCAGATACGCGGCCCCCGGAATGCCGATGACCGGACGGACCGCACGAGTGGAACCGTCATGGACGAAACCGGAGACCGGACCCCGGATCGCACTGGTCTGGGCTGTCAGGCTTGCAGACACCAGGAGAATGATCAAAGAAAAAGGATTCATTCGTAGCCGGCGGGCCATGCTCAACGGTCCTCCTTTGTCTCGCCTTTGGGACCTATCACCGCGGACCTCCAACCGAGATCGGCCCGGGAGTGATCCTCACGGGATTCTGCTGTCCGGGCGGCAATTCACTCCCGCCGCCGGCCGCCACCCCGGCTACGATCCCTGCCGCGGCTCCGGCGGCCACCGCCCACCAAATCCACTTCTTGCTCGATTTGGCTTTCCTGCCCCGAACGTTGCTCTGCGAAATGATCACTGAACCTTTGCGCCCGTTTGCCGTGGCGGTCACCTTGATGTTGAAGCGCCCCTCGATCTCGTTCGGGGTATAGGCGCTCGCCGCCGCGATCCCGTCGGCATCGGTGCGCACGGTCTGGGTGCGCACCCAGCCGTTGAACAATCCGCTGGGGCCGCCCATGGGCAGACTGAAGACCACTTCCGCATTCCCCACCGGGTTGCCGGACTCATCGGTGACTCGCACCCGCGGGGCGACCGCCACGCCGGCCTGGATGTCGTTCTGTGCTCCTTCTCCCTCCAACACTTCGATATTCAGGATGCCTTCCTGTACGGGCTCCTGGTTCCCAGGCTCCTCTTGGGCGACGGGGCGGGGCATTGCGGGCGCCACTTGGCCCGGTTGGGGCGCCTGCTGTGTCAGCCAGGCGACAGACCACGTGGGAGCGTGGGCCGGTCTCGGCAAAAGCTGAGGGGCCGGTTGGGCCGCAGCTGGAAAAGCGAGGAAAAAGCTCAACGGAAAGACCAAGAATTTCTTGAACCGCACTTTTTCTCCTGAGACGCCCGGTTTCCGGCGGGACTCCGCCCGCCCGGGGCCACGTGGCGTCCGATCACAGGCCTGGGGCCGGCGTTGCGAGGCCTGGTCCCGGCCCGCTTGAACCGCAACCGGCTCGGCGCCGCCGGCTCCCGGCGCGGTCCGCAAAGCGGGAGCGGAGCCGCGAACACGGCCGGGCAGTACTCAATATAGCAACGACGACGGTTTCTCCCCGGGTGTTACGGGCGCGGGGGCAAATTGTCACGCTCTGGACATTTCGCCGCGAAGCGCCATGGCATCCGGCGCTTAAGCCGCGAGATTGACCCGGCATGGTCCCGCCACCTACCATGTGCTGGGAGATGGGAGCGGAGGCGGACCGAATGCGATTGATCGCTGCCTGTGCGGCGGTCATCACGGCGGGTTGGGGATGCTCCCGCACGCCGCCGTTGCCCGATTTGCAACTCGACAGCTTCGCGCCCGAGGTGCGCAAGCGTGTCGAGACAGCCGTCGCTGCGGCTCGGGCCCATCCACAAGATGCAGAAACGGTCGGCAATCTCGGAATGCTGCTGCACGCTTACGACCGGTTCGACCCGGCGGTGCAGTGTTATGCCCGCGCCGGCGCTTTGGTCCCCGGCGATGTCCGTTGGGTTTACTTACGCGCTGTCGCCTTGGACCAACTGGGGCGGAAGCAAGAAGCCATAAAGCTTTTTCGGCGTGTCACTACGACGCTAGAGGTAGGGGGGCAGGCCCGCGTCCGACTGGCCGGACTGCTTCGCGAGACGAACAAGTTGGATGAGAGCGAGAGGCTCTACCGTGCGGTTATCGCCGAACACCCTGAGTGGGCGGCGGCCCATTACGGTTTGGGCTTGGTCCTGCTGAACCGCGGCCGGCACGCGGAGGCCCGGGAAAGTTTTCTCCGGGCACTCGAGCTGGCGCCAGGGGCTGCAGCGATCCACTACTCTCTGGCCGTAGTTTGCCGGAATGCGGGAGACCTGCAGAACGCGGGCCGGCACATGGAACTCTACCGGCGGGCCTCGAACCGTGCGCCGCCGCCGTTGCCTGACCCGTGGATGGAGCAGGTCCGCGAGTTGCGGCGCGACAAGCTCGTTTACCTGCAGGAAGGCCGGCGGCTGCTGGATCAAGGCGATCCCGGCGGCGCCAGAGCTGCGTTCGAAAAGGCATTGGAGTTCGACCCGGATTTCCTTCAGGCCCACATCAACTTGATCGCTGCTCTCGGTTCTCTCGGCGAATTCGACGGGGCGGAACGGCACTACCGCCGCGCGCTCGAGATCAACCCGGACATCGAAGAGCTTCATTACAACTGGGGTGTAGTCCTGGTGGCGGCCGGCAGGCTTCCCGAAGCGGAAGCGGCTTTCCGCCGGGCGCTCGAGATCAACCCCGCCAACGCTGACGCTCACCAAAACCTCGGTTATCTCCTTGAGAAGTCAGGGCGGCTCGACGAAGCGGCGGCTCACTACTGGCGCGCCCTGGAAGCCCGGCCGGGCCACCGGTTGGCGAATTTTCACCTTGGGCGCTATTACCTTCAAAAGGGAGATTACGCCAAGGCGATCGAGCACTTGGAGAAGAGCATCGGCCCGGACGACGAACGCGCCGCCGCATTCCGTTATGGCCTTGCGGACGCCTACGCCAGGGCCGGAGACCGCCGCCGGGCGATCGAGGAAGTGAAAAAGGCGCTGGTGTTGGCGAAGCGATATGGCCAGACGGCTCTAGCGGCTTCCCTCCAGCGCGATCTGAAGGCGCTTCAAGAAGCCGGGGAGAGCCGCCGGTAGGGTTCCTGTACACGGCCCAGCGACGGGGGAGCGTCAGAGCGTTTCCCCGTACAGCGCAAAGAGAAGGCCACCGGACCTCGCCGGCGAACGCAGCCGGTCCGGCGGCCCGGTTTTCTCCGAATGGGTCAGAAGATGAACTTCAATCCGAACTGCAAGTTCCGCCAACCGCCCGCGCTCGTGATCTTGCCGAAATATTTGTTGCCGACCTGGGCGTTTGGAGGACCGAATTGCGGGGTGTTGGTAGCCCCGAAAGCCTCGAACCGGAGCTGCAGCCGGTACCGCTCCGTAAAGGAAATGGTCTTGTATAGCGAGGCATCCAGGTTTACCCGCCCCGGCATGACGAGGACGTTCCGTCCGGCGTTGCCGTAAGTGTATGGATCGTTCGGGACGAACGCGTCCGTGTTGAAGAACCGGTCCAGGGTTCGCTCGCTCCGCGAGAGGCGCCAATCGCCCACCACATTCGGCCGGTCGCCGCCGCCCGTGTTGGACGGATTGCCTCGGACGGTCAGGTTCACCGGGGTGCCGGAAAGCAAGCTCAGGATCCCGCCGATGGACCAGCCCCCAACCACGGCGTCCAACGGCTTGCTCCAACCTTGGCCCCAGCGCTTCCCGCGGCCGAACGGCAGCTCGTAAACCCAGGCTCCCACGAAGCGGTGCCGCTGGTCCTGGGCCGACGGCCCCCGTTCATTGCGTAGGTTCAACGGGTCCTGCACTCGCCGGCCGTCCTCGCCCGGTGCGCTGCCGGTGCCGGGCAGCGGAGTGTAGTCGCTGATCGCCTTGGACCACTGGTAAGTAACGATCAGCGTCATGCCCTGCGAGTAGCGTTTCTCCAGCTTCATGTGCAGGCCGTGGTAAAGGAGATTGCCATTGTTGCTGTGCGCGTTCATCCGGCCGAGAGTGACGACGTTGTCCGTACCAGGGAAGACGAGATGGCGCCACGGCCTCCGATCGTTGATGTTGCCCGGCCCCGGCGGCGGTTTGTTGATGTCTGTCCGCCAGACGACGTGATTCGCTTTGTCGCCGAAATAGCCGATTTCGAACAGCATGTCTGCCGGCAGCGCTTGCTGGATGTTGAAGTTCCACGCTTGCGACATCGGCCACGGCGGATCGCCTTCGAAATAGGACACTTCGATGCCCCGAGCGCGTTCTGGTGAGATCGCGCCCGGGGGCAGACCGTCGCGCAGGTACAGCGGCGTGATCCTGTCCGTGGTGAGACTGGCCTTGAGGTGGAAAGGCGGGTTCGTTTCCATGTACTCGCCCCCGCCGGTGTTAGTGACGTTCGAATAAAAAATGCCGTAAGCCGCGCGGATCACGGTCTTGTCGAACACCCGGTAGGCCAACCCGACGCGCGGAGCGAAGTTGTTCCGGTCAGGATCGATGAGCGCCCGGGATCTGCGGTCGCTGCCGTTCGTGCCGGCCACCTCGATGTAGCCGTCGTCACACCCCCTGCATGTGCCGAGCCGGAAGTTCGAAATCAGATCGCGCGTCTCGACCCACGGTGCGTTGTACTCATATCGGAGCCCGAGGTTGAGCGTCAGTTTCGATGTAACTTTCCAGTCGTCCTGGATGTAGAAGTGCTCGAACGGCGCCCGCAGGTTCATGTAAACGGTGTTCGACCCAGCGACCTCCCGGGCTGCTCCAAGCAGCAGGTCGGCGAAAGGTTCGCCGGTACCTTTCCGCTTCTTCGGCGACCGTTCGGTGAACCGCCCGTCGAAATACCACGTTCCCTTGGCGCGCTGCGGGTTCTTGATGAAGCTCTGCAGCCAGTAGATGGTCATACCGAACTTGACCGCGTGGTTGCCTTTTGTCCAGGTGGTGTCGGCCGAAAGCTGGCGGGTCTGGGACTGTATGAGGTTCGGTCTCCAGTTTGAGGAGCCGACGGACCGGTAGGTGGAAATGGAGAACATGGCCGCTCCAGGCAAGTGCGCGTATTCCTCATAGCCTTTCAGCCCGATCGGCCCGTTCACGTCGCCGGTGACGTCCGAGTGGACAGTGTTGTCGGTGTCGATGTAGTTCCATCCGAAGCGGAAGTTGCTGATCAGGTTGGGGCTCCAGATCCGGTTGAAGGACGCCACCGCATTGTTGCTGGTGACGTCCACCGGGCCGCCGCCGGTCAACGAGCCGAACTCGGTCGGAGGTAGCGCCGGAACGCCAGCCACGTTCTGCTGCTGGGAGCTCCAGCGCAGGAAGAAGTTGTTTCTCGCTGAGAGATTATGGTCATACCGCACATCCCATTTGTAGTGGTCTTGGTTCCGGGGCGGATTCCACCGGAAGCGCCCATCGGGACTGTTCGGGTCCGGGTACCAGTCCTTGATGTACGTCGCTACCGGATCAAAGCGGCTTTTCGGAATGACATTGTTCGGGAAGGGTTGACGCTCGGTACCGTCCCACGTGAGGGGGTCGTAGATGATGTCCTCCCCCGTGAAATCGCCCTGCCGTTGCGCCACCGACGGAACCGGTACGTTCCTCGTGGCCGATTCTCGGCGGTCCGTCCACTCGATGTCCCCGAAGATGAACGCCGTGTTCTTCTTGATCGGCCCGCCGACGGCGAATCCGTACTGATTCCGTTTGAACGGTGGCTTCTCAGCCTCCGGCGGATCGAAGAAGTTTTTGGCAGCGAACTTATCGTTGCGCAGGAACTCGAACACCGTACCGTGGATCTCGTTCGTGCCGGACTTGATGGAGAGGTTGATCACGCCGGAAGAGGTCTTGCCGTATTCGGCGGAAAAGCCGTTGGTGACGACTTTGAACTCCGCGATAGCGTCGATCGATGGTTTCACCACCTCCTTCTGGCGGCCCTGCGAGGCGATGGACTGGTTGTTGTTGTCCATGCCGTCGATGACGAAGTTCACCTCGGTACCCCTGGCGCCTCCGATGGAGACTCCCTGGCCTCGGGACCGCACAGTGCCGGACGAGATCAACGCTAGTTGCAGGTAGTTGCGCCCGTTCAGTGGCAGATCGACGATCTGCCGGTTCTCGATCACCGTTCCGGCGGTGGCGTCGCTGGTTTGCAGTAGCGGGGCCGATGCCTGGACTTCAATGGTCTCCGTGACGGCGCCGAGTTCCAGCGTGATGTCCAACTGCCGCACGTCGCCGATGCTGAGAACAACGCCACTCCCTGTATATTTCTTGAAGCCCGGCGCCTCGGCGCTCACTTCGTATTCCCCGATGCGCAGCGGCTGAGAGCGGTACCGGCCTTCTTCGTTCGTTTGGGTCGTATACACCGTTCCCGTAGCTACGTGGCGGAAGCTGATGTTCACGCCAGGAATGACGGCGCCGCTGGCGTCAGTCACCGTGCCGACGATCAAAGCCGTGTCAATCTGTTGGGCTCTCGCGGAAAAGGCGAATAGCAGAAGCAGCGCGCCCGCCGCGAGGCCGCGGAGACACGGGTAGGGTTTCATGGCTACTCCTCTCCTTTCTGGTGGACCGATCCCCCCGGATAGATCCCCCGATCGCTAAATATCGTTCTTAGTTTTCGTTTACCCTTGGCTGGCGACACCCGCCGGAGTGCCGCCCGGTCTGTCAGCCAGGATCGCTGCCGGATTTCGAGATGCCCGCGTGCATCCCGAAAGGTGGGAGTGCCTCATGGCTCGTTGGGTTCGCTCCCCTCGCCCTTCTGAGCCTGACGGACCACGCCCTGGCGAGCGTCCCCTTAACGCTAACTGACCTGATCGAAGTTATCGCTATCACAGCTTCGGAGACGTGTCAAGAGGGAGACGAGAAATGGCGTCGAGGAGTACTGAGGAACTCTTACGGCAACTTCCAACCACTACCGGCGCCGCGCCGCAAAACGATTTCCTGGTCGGGCGCCACGTCTTCCCAGGTCTCGTGGGCGCCATCCGGCCAGACGACGCCGATCCGCACCGGTCCGGCGGCGCTGCCTAACCCGAAATGTACCCGAATGTCGTGGGAACTGGCGTAGCTTCCGTCACGCCGGACGCGCCTCCACACCGGCGCCCGGCCCCGGATGAGCAGCGCCACGCGGGCGCCCACCGCTTCCGGGTTCTTGCCGCTGTTCCGAAGCTTCACCAGCAGCCATGAGCCCTTCTTCGGGGCCTCGTTCAGGTACAGGCGGGCGGGACCATTAGCGTTGGAGACGACGATGTCGATGTCGCCGTCGTTGTCGATGTCGCCGAGCGCCGCTCCGCGGGAAGCCTCCATCAGCTGGAAGGCCGGCCCTGCGGCCTCTGAGACGTCTTCGAAGCGCGACTGCCCCGCGTTGCGGAAGAGCTGGTTCGGCTGCAAAAAGGGGAACGGCGTGCCCCGCTGGGACTCGATGATCGTCATCGCCCCGTTGGCCATGAACAGGTCCAAGCGGCCGTCGTGGTCGTAGTCGAGCCACCCGGCTCCGTAGGTCGTCATCGCGTAGCTCGGCGCCGCCAGTCCGGCGACCTCGGTGATGTCTTGGAAGGCCCCCGAGCCGTCGTTGGCGTAGAGCGTGCTTGTCTCCTCGGCGATGTTGGCGGCGAAAACGTCCTCGTCGCCGTCATTGTCGAAGTCTCCCACCGCCACGCTCATCGTCGATTCCACCTGGCCGTTGCCGTCGTACGCCAGGCCGGACATCAGGGCGGCCTCCTCGAAAGTCCGGCCGTTCCGGTTCAGCCAGAGCTGGTTAGGCGTCTGGTCGTTCCCCACCACCACGTCCACCCACGAATCCCCATTCAAATCCACCGCGGCAACGCCCAGCCCGTTTCCAAGGGAAGATCCTAGCCCGGCGGCCGTGGATACGTCGGTGAAGCCGGCTTCCCCGTCATTGCGGAAGAGGCGGTCCGGGAGCGGGTTGTAGACAGTGGGTGTGCAATAGTCCCGGGCGCCGGCCGCGTCGTAGCACGGCTTGTTTCCAGCGACAGTGAAATCAACGTAGTTCAGCACGTAAAGGTCCAGGTCGCCGTCTTTGTCGTAGTCGAAAAACGTCGCTCCTGTACTGTAGCGGGAATCGTTGACGCCTGCTTGGTCGGTGATGTCGGTGAACGTGCCGTCGCCGTTGTTGCGGTAAAGCACGTTGGGACCGAAGCAAGTCACATAAAGATCCGGGTCGCCGTCGGCGTCGTAGTCGCCCACGGTGGCGCCTACGCAGTATCCGCGATACCCCACGCCCGCCTCGTCGGTGACATCGCGGAAGCGGAGTTCGCCCTCCGGGACGAGCTCGTTGCGAAAGAGCCGATTACCGGGCCAATGGCTCTTAGGGGGCGGAAACCGGGAATCTTCGGGCCTAAGGTGCGGGTCGAGCATCTGCCCTTGCGGGAAATAGACGTCGAGATCGCCATCGCCGTCGTAGTCGAAAAGCGCCACGCCGCCGCCGTTGATTTCGGCCAGGTAGTACTCCCCCGAAGCGCCGATGAAATACTCAAACTTGAGTCCGGTCTCCGCCGCCGCCTCGCGGAAGAGTGGAGAACTCGATGGCGGAGCCGTGCCGTGCTCAGCGCCGCAGGCCACCAGCAGGATCGCGAGAATTGCCACGCGGAACCCTCTGAGCCCCGCTGGCGGCACGGGTCCCGGGAATCCTTCCGCCGCCGGGCGGGAAGACGCGGCTACCCCGCTCCCGTTCCGCGCGCCAGCGGTTTTCCCCGCGAAAGACAACCCCTTACCCCATGAAAAGCAAACCGGAGCAGGACCCGGCCCTGCTCCGGTAACGGTGCGCCGATCGCTTCCTAAACCTCACAGCTCGTCGAGCTTCGGCTTCATCACATCCACCAGTTCCTTCACCGCCGCGGCGCTCTTCTGCAACGCGGCCTTCTCCTCGTCGCTGAGCTTCAGCTCGTAGATCTTCTCGATCCCGTTGGCGCCCAGCTTCACCGGCACGCCGACAAAAAGGTCGTGGATCCCGTACTCGCCCTCGAGGTAGGCGGCGCAAGGGAGCACTTTCTTCTTGTCCTTCAAGATGGACTCAGCCATCTCGACCGCCGCCGACGAGGGCGCGTAGTAAGCGCTGCCCGTCTTCAGATACTTGACGATCTCGCCGCCGCCGAAGCGCGTGCGCTCGACGATTTTGTCGATCGTCTCCTTGTCGAGCAGGTCGGCGACCGGGATGCCCGCCACGCTGGTGTAGCGCACCAGCGGCACCATCGAGTCGCCGTGCCCGCCCAAGACGAACGCCACGATGCTTTCCACCGACACGTCGAGCGCCTGGGCGAGGAATGTCCGGAAGCGCGCCGTGTCCAGGATGCCGGCCATCCCGATCACGCGGTTCTTGGGGAACTTCGAGACCTTGAGCGCCACGTGGCACATAGCGTCCAGCGGGTTGGTCACCAGGATCAGGAAGGCATTGGGCGAGTACTTGACCGCCTGCTCGACGCAGGACTTGACGATCTCGTAATTCTTCCACAACAGATCGTCGCGACTCATGCCCGGCTTACGGGGAAAGCCGGCCGTCATGATGACGATGTCGGAGTCCTTGGTCTCTTCGTAGCTGTTGGTGCCGATGACGTTGACGTCGGAGCCCTCCACCGGGCAGGCTTCGAGGATATCCAGCCCTTTGCCCTGCGGGATGCCCTCGACGATATCGACGAGAACGACGTCGGCCAGTTCCTTGTCGGCGATGCGGACGGCACAACTGGCGCCGACATTGCCGGCCCCGATGACGGTGATTTTCTTTCTCATTGCGCTCTCCTTGTCGAGTCCACTTCCACTTGAGTCTGTTGGCGCTGCCGCCCGGGTGAGGCCGCCGCGCCGTTTGCTGCCAGACGCCGCTTCTCAACCCATGTTCTTGATGATGGCGGCGCCGAACTCACTTGTCCGAACCTTGGTCGCGCCCTCCATCTGGCGGTGCAGATCGTAGGTGACGGTCTTCTGGCGGATGGTCTCCGTGATCCCTTTCTCGATCAGGTCGGCAACCTCCGGCCAGCCCATGTAGCGGAACATGAGCGCCCCGGACAGGATCACGCTCGAAGGGTTGATCACATCCTTGTCAGCATATTTCGGCGCTGTCCCGTGAGTGGCTTCGAATACCCCGTGCTCGTCGCCGATGTTGGCGCCCGGAGCCATGCCGAGCCCGCCCACCTGCGCCGCGCAGGCGTCCGAGAGATAGTCGCCGTTCAGGTTCATCGTGGCGATCACGTCGTACTCGGCCGGGCGCAGCAGCACCTGTTGGAACATCGAGTCCGCGATCCGGTCCTTGATTACGATCTTGCCCTCGGGCGGCTCCCCGGTCAGCTCGGACTCGGGGATCGTCACGTCGCTGAACTCTTCCCGGGCGAGTTCGTAGCCCCAGTCGCGGAACGCCCCCTCGGTGTATTTCATGATGTTGCCCTTGTGCACCAGGGTGACGCTGCGCCGCTTGTTCTCGATGGCGTACTGAATGGCCCGACGGATCAGACGCTTGGACCCCTCGATGGAGATCGGTTTGACGCCCACGCCCGAGTCCTCGCGGATCTTGCAGCCCATTTCGGTGTTCAGGAAGTCAATCACCTTTTTTGCTTCCGGCGTGCCTTGCCGCCACTCGATGCCGGCATAGACGTCCTCGGTGTTCTCCCGGAAGATGACCACGTCCAGCAGCTCGGGGCGCTTCACCGGCGAAGGAACCCCCGGATAGTAACGTACCGGGCGCAGGCAGACGTAAAGGTTCAGGACCTGCCGTAGCGTGACGTTCAAGCTGCGGAAACCGCCGCCCACCGGCGTGGTCAGCGGCCCCTTGATCGCGATGCGGAACCGCTTGATCGCCTCGATGGTGTCCTGCGGCAGCCACTCGCCGAACTTGTTGTAAGCCTTCTCTCCGGCGAAGATCTCGTACCAGACCACGCGCCGCTTGCCGCCGTAAGCCTTCTCCACTGCGGCGTTGAACACTCGATAGGCCGCCTTCCAAATGTCGCGGCCCGTGCCGTCGCCTTCGATGAACAGCACGATCGGGTTGTCGCCCGCGATGAACTTGCCGTCTTTGACCTGGATCGGTTCTCCGTCAGTCGGAACTGGAATGTTGTTGTAGCTTTCCATATTGCCTCCCGAGGGCGCGCCTTGTGCCCGCCCCCGTTTTCCAATGTGAATCTCGCCCGGCCTCGAGCTGAGGATCGCCCGCGTCCCGGCTGCTGCGTGTGCGCCACGCCCACCGCCGGCGTCCCAACCAGCAGCGTCTCATTCGTCGGCGGGGCTGGCGCTCAGGAATCGCAGATCGTTGTTCGGCTGCCGGTTCAGAATGCGTGAATTACGCTCGGATCGATCGCAACCAACCGCTCAAAATATACTATTTGCTGGGATTTGGTGTCAACGTAGCGCTCCGGAAGTGTAGCGATAATGGACACTGGGGTTCCGGTCGGATCAGGCCGCGATGTTCGCGGCTGACAAGGGCGCGGACGATTGCGGCAGCCCGGAATTCGGAGGGGAATGTCTGGTAGGGACGGCAGGATTCGAACCTGCGACCTGCCGCTTAGGAGGCGGCCGCTCTATCCTACTGAGCTACGTCCCCGAACGCCGTTACCATTCTACCAACGCTTGAGTCCTTTCCGGCCGATATCCGTTCGGTAATGGGCGCCCTCGAAGTGGATCTTGCGCACCGCCGCGTAGGTGTTTTCGATGGCCGACCGCAAGTCCGGTCCCGACGACGTGACGCCTAGCACGCGCCCGCCGTTGGTCACCAGCCGTCCGTCTACTCGCTTCGTCCCCGCCTGGAACACCACCGCGCCGCACTCCTCGATCCCCGTGATCACGTCACCTTTCCGCGGCGCGCCTGGATATCCCTGCGCCGCCATCACGACGCAGACCGAGGGCTCCGGCTTCCACTCGATTGGCGCTCCTTCTACGAGCGTCGCCACCAGATCGCTGGCCATGCGATACATCAGGGGCTGGCATTCCGGATCTCCCATACGGACGTTGAACTCTAGCACCTTCGGCCCCTCCTCGGTCATCATCAGCCCGGCATAGAGGAAACCCGTGAAGGGCTCGCCCCGGCGCCGCATGTTCTCGATCACCGGCATGATAACCGATTCCATGACCTGCTTGCGCTCGGCTTCGTTCAGGATGCGGGTGTCGCAGTATGCGCCCATCCCCCCGGTGTTCGGTCCCTCGTCGTTGTCATAGACCGGCTTGTGGTCCTGCGTCGTCTCGAAGGGGATTACCCGGACGCCGTCGCTTAGGACAATGAAACTCACCTCTTCGCCGACAAGACACTCTTCGACCACCACCCGTCCCCGCGGCAGGCGCTCGAGAGCCGGCTGGAGCTCCTTCTCCTCCCGGACGATAATCACTCCTTTGCCCGCGGCCAGGCCGTCGGCCTTCAGCACCACCGGGTAGCCGAATTTCGGGATCACCCTCGGGACTTCCTCCACCGATTCCACCACCACGAAGTCCGCCGTCGGGATGCTGGACTCCTTCATGAATTGCTTGGCGAAGGCCTTGCTCCCTTCCAGCCGGGCGGCTTCGGCTGAAGGACCGATGATCCGGCGGCCCTTCGCGCGGAATGCGTCGGCGATGCCCGCTACCAAGGGAGCTTCCGGTCCTACGACCGTCAGGTCGATGTCTTTTTCCTCGGCGATTTCGAGGAATCCTTCGGGGTCCGGTTTGGCGGGCGTGAGGCACTCGGCCACCTCGGCGATGCCGGGATTTCCGGGCGCGGCGTAGACTTTTTCACAAAGAGGACTTTGTGCGAGCTTCCAGGCAATGGCGTGTTCGCGCCCGCCGCTTCCGATGACCAATATCTTCATAGCGATACAATGATAGCAATGCGGCGGAAATACGACGTGGTCGTAGTCGGCGCTGGGCACGCCGGCTGCGAGGCGGGCCGCGCCTGTGCTCGTATGGGCCTCCAGACCGCCGTCGTCACGATGAACCTCGACCTGGTGGCCCAGATGTCCTGCAATCCCGCCGTCGGCGGCATCGCGAAAGGCCATCTGGTCCGGGAGATCGACGCCCTGGGCGGCGTTATGGGCCTGGTCGCTGATGCCGTGGGCATCCAGTTCCGCTTGCTGAACACCAGCCGCGGGCCGGCCGTCTGGTCGCCGCGAGCGCAGTGCGACAAGAAGCGCTACCGCTTGAAGATGCGGGAGGTGCTCGAGCAGGAACCGAACCTCCGCATCATGCAGGCCGAGGTGGCGGAGCTGGTTCTCGAGCACGGTCCGCGGCGTCGCATCCGCGGCGTCCGGTTGGTGGACGGGCGGGTGATCGAAGCCGGCGCGGTCATCGTCACCACCGGCACGTTTCTCAACGGCCTCGCCCATGTCGGCGAGACGACCTATACCTGCGGGCGCAACGGCGAACCCCCATCGGTCACCCTCGGAAACCAGATCCGAGGCCTGGGTTTGCGCTGGACGCGCCTGAAAACCGGCACGCCGCCCCGGCTCGACGGCCGCACCATCGACTGGTCGCAGTTTGAACGGCAGCCGGGAGATCCGGTCCCCACGCCGTTCTCCTTTTTGACCGAAAAAATCGACCGACCGCAGATCGACTGTTACATCACCTTCACCACGGAAGAAACCAAGCGGATCATCAAGGAAAACCTGCACCGCGCGCCGCTCTACAGCGGCCAGATCGAAGGTGTCGGGCCTCGCTATTGCCCCTCGATCGAAGACAAGATCGTCAAGTTTCCCGACAAGCCGCGGCACCAGTTGTTCCTGGAGCCGGAGGGGCTCGACACTTACGAAATCTACGTGAACGGCATGTCCACGAGCATGCCGGTCGATGTTCAGGAGGCGATGATCGCCTCGATTCCCGGCCTGGAGAAAGCCGAGATGATCCGGCCGGGATACGCCATCGAGTACGATGCGGTCGATGCCCGAGAGCTGGAACCGACCCTCGAGTTAAAAATGGTCGAGGGGCTCTATTTGGCCGGCCAGATCAACGGCACCTCGGGATACGAGGAGGCAGCCTGCCAAGGGCTGATCGCCGGAATGAACGCGGCATGTAAACTCGGCGGTCGTGATCCGGTGATGCTGAAACGCACCGAGGCGTACACCGGCATCTTGATTGACGATCTGATCACGAAAGGCACGGACGAGCCTTACCGAATGTTCACTTCGCGGGCCGAGTTCCGCCTGCACCTGCGGATCGACAATGCCGACGAGCGGCTGACCGAGATCGGCCGCCGTGCCGGCCTCGTGTGCGACGAGCGCTGGGCTTTGTTCACGAAGAAGCGGGAACAGAAGCGGCGGCTGCTCGAGCTGCTCCGGAAGACGCGCGTGACGCCCGAGGAGTTCCCCCACCTGGGCCTGGCCGCCGACGACCGGCCGACGCTCGAGATGTGGCTGAAGCGGCCCGAAGCGGATATCGGGAAGGTCAAAGGCTGGATCGCGGCAAGGCTTGGTGAGGAACCGATCCGGGGGCTGCTAATGACCGTGGGTACCGAGATCAAGTACGCCGGCTACCTGGCTCAGCAGGAGCGCCAGATCCGGCGGCTCCGAGAGGCAGAGGAGCGCCGGATCCCGCCCGGCTTTTCCTTCGAGGGTATCCCGGGTCTTTCGCGGGAGGTCACTGAGAAGCTGAAGCGAGTGGGACCACGGACGCTAGGCCAGGCGAGCCGCATCCCGGGGATCACTCCCGCGGCGATCGCCGTCCTCGACTGCTACCTGACGCTCTATCAGAAATCTGCGTGAAAGACTTTGAACAGCTGCTGGCCGCCAAACTGGGTCGATGGGCGTCGCTGGCGCCGGAGCAGGGAGATGCGTTGGCGCGGCATTGGACGTTGCTCGAGCGGTGGAACCAACGGCTGAATCTCACCGCAGTGCGGCGGCTTGAGGAAGCGATCCCGCTGCACTACTGTGAATCGGTTTTCTTCGGCACGCTGCTGCCGAGGGAAACCGTGCGTATCATGGATGTGGGCAGCGGTGCGGGCTTTCCGGGGCTTCCGATAGCGGTGGTGCGACCGGAATGCGAGGTGTGGCTAGTCGAGGCGAACGCCAGGAAGTGCGTCTTTCTGCGCGAGGCGGTGCGGGTGATGGAGCTCGAGAACGTGCGGGTGGTTGAGGCGCGGGCTGAGGAGCTCGGCGAGCGCGTGGATTGGGCCGTCTCGCGGGCGGTGCGGTGGGAGGACGTCGTTGAGATCGCGCGGCGGCTGGCCGGAGGCGTCGGGCTGCTCGTCAGCCAGCAGGCGGCTGAGGAAGCGCACGCCGTGGCGGGGATCCGCTGGTCCGAGCCGGTGAAGATCCCCTGGGGGAGCCGCCGGGTGGCGCTCCTGGGAAATGTCCTCCGGGTGGAGCCGGAAAACTGATCCACAGTCCGCCGCCGGTTCGGGACGTTTCACGTGAAACAGCTTCCCCTGGTTTCTCACTAGGTTTCACGTGAAACAAGATGTCGTGTCTCAAGATTCACCCGCACCTACGCCGCCGGCGCGGGTCCTCAGCGTGCGGTTTTCTCCACCTCTCGTGTTACGATGTGATTTCTCCCCCATGGCTAAGGTCATCGCCATCGCCAACCAGAAGGGCGGCGTCGGCAAAACCACTACCGCGATCAACCTGTCAGCTTCTCTGGCCGCCAACGACCTCTCGGTCCTCCTGATTGACTGCGACCCCCAGGGAAACGCTACCACCGGCCTCGGCAAAGAAAAGGTTCCCGAAGAACTCAAGGTCTACGACGCCGTCGTCGGCCCCGAAGACCTCACTTCCGTCATCGTCCCCACCGATTTCATGGGACTCGACCTGGCTCCTGCTGACCGCAACCTCGTCGCCGCCAACGTGGAGCTCATCGACGCCGACCGCCGCGAATTCCGCCTCCGCGACAAACTCCAGCCCGTGCGTGGCAGGTACGACTTCGTTATCATCGATTGCCCCCCAGCCCTCGACCTGCTCACCATCAACGCCCTCGTCGCTGCCGATAGCGTCCTCATCCCCATCCAGTGCGAATTCTTCGCTTTGGAGGGGATTTCTCAACTGCTCGACACCATCGAACGTATCCGTTCTTCTTTCGACCACCCCCTAACAATCGAGGGTATCTTGCTCACTATGTATGACGAGCGGACCAACCTCACGCGCCAAGTGGCTCAGGACCTGCGGGAGTTCTTCGCTGGCCAAGTCTTCCGGACCGTAATCCCCCGCAGCGTCCGTCTCGCCGAGGCGCCTAGCCACGGCAAGCCGATCCTCGTCTACGACGTCCGTTCCCGCGGCGCCGCGGCTTACATCCAGCTTGCCAAGGAGATTTTGGCCCATGAGCAAACCACACGAGCCACGTCGTAAAGCTCTCGGAAGAGGTCTCTCTGCGCTGCTGCCGGAACGTCCCCAGAGTCCTTCGGCGGCGGCTCCCGCACCCGGAGGGGCGGTTGCCGAAATACCAGTGGACTCGATCTCCCCCAATCCGCTGCAGCCGCGCACGGTGTTCGAGCCGGAAAAACTCGCCGAGCTTGCCCAGTCCATCCGCGCCAACGGGATCATCCAACCGCTGATCGTGCGGCGTAGCGGTCCAGACCGCTACGAGCTCGTGGCCGGCGAGCGCCGCTGGCGGGCTGCCAAGATGGCCGGCCTGGATACTGTCCCCGCCGTGGTCCAGGACCTCGCCGACGAGCGGCTCCTTGAGATCACCCTGATCGAGAACATCCAACGCGAAGACCTCAATCCCATCGAAATAGCCCAGGCTTTCGACCGCATGGGACGGGAATTGCGCCTGAGCCACGAGGAAATCGGTCGCCGCACCGGCAAAGACCGCTCAACGGTGACCAACATGCTCCGGCTGCTGCGCCTGCCGGATGAGGTCCAGATCCTCCTCGCCGAGCGCCGCCTTTCCACCGGCCATGCGCGGGCCCTGCTCGCCTTGCCGACCGCAGAAGACCAGATCGAACTGGCCCAAAAAGCGGTCCAGCAGGGGCTTTCCGTTCGCCAAGTCGAACGCCTCGTCCAGAAACAAACCCAGCCTCCCGAGGAGAAAGGCAACGAAAAGCCGCGCCAAGACCCCAACGTCCGTGCGGCCGCCGAGGAGATGGAGCGGGTGTTGGGGACGCGCGTCCGGATCGTAGAGAAATCTTCGCAACGCGGCCGGATCGAGATCGAGTACTACTCTCAGGAGGAGCTCGACCGGATTTACAATCACATCGTCGGGGAACAGGGAGAATGAGTGGGGAGTGGTGCCGGCGGAAGGATTCGAACCTTCGACCTACGGATTATGAGACCGTCGCTCTAACCGCTGAGCTACGCCGGCAAGACCGACCAATTACCAGCCTATCGGTCAACCGCTGGCCTTGTCAATTCCGCCTGCCGTGACCCGGTGTGCCCCTCGCGGCGGGAGTGATTCATGAGCGCTGAAGCCATTGTCGAGTTCGAAAAGGTTTCCAAGAGCTACGCGATCTACCGCGCGCCGGGAGACCGCCTGAAAGAACTTCTCAGCTTCGGTTTCCGTTCCTACCACTCCGACTATTGGGCGCTCCGGGACGTTTCCTTCCAGGTTGCGCGGGGGGAGACCTTCTGCGTGATCGGCGAGAACGGCGCCGGGAAGAGCACCCTGCTCCAGCTCGTGGCGGGCATCCTGGAGCCCACCTCCGGCGCGGTTCGCGTCAAAGGCCGCATATCAGCGCTCCTCGAACTGGGCGCTGGCTTCAATCCTGAGTTCACCGGCCGGGACAACGTCTACCTCAGCGGGGCAATTCTCGGCTTCAGCGCTGCCGAGATGGACGCAAAGTACCCGCACATCGAGCGGTTCGCCGAGATCGGCGAGTTCATCGACCAGCCGGTCAAGACCTACTCGAGCGGCATGGCCGTCCGCCTCGCTTTCGCCGTCGCCATCCACGTGGATCCGGAGGTGCTCCTGGTGGACGAGGCCCTCGCCGTCGGAGACATCTACTTCCGCCAGCGCTGCATGCGCAAGGTCCACGAGCTCCGCCGCCTCGGCGTCACCATCCTGCTCGTCACGCACTCGATGGCCGATGTTAAAAGCCTCGCTGACCGCGCCCTTTGGCTCGACCACGGCCGCGTCCGCGCCCTTGGCGACCCGGCCGAGGTCGTTGCCCAATACCAGGCGGCCATGGCCGAAAAGGATGCTCGTTACCAGCAGGAGCAGCAACGGCAGCCGGAACCGGCGGAGAAAGGCCCTGGCGCTCCCCCCGAGATCGTAGATACGATTCCCAACGTGGACCACCGTTACGGCGACCGGCGTGCGGAGGTGCTCGGCATCGCCGTCCTCGACGGCAACGGCCGCCCGGCCGGCGCCCTGGAGCCGGGCGGCAACATTGTCGTCCGCATTAGTGTCCGCGCCCATCAACCCATCCCGCGGCCGAACGTCGGCTTCATGCTTCGCAATCATCTCGGCCTCGACTTCGCCGGCACGAATACCACTCGCGAAGGGCGTCCCTTGCCGCCGATGAAGCCGGGCGACATCTACACGGTGGATTTCCACCTCAACTTGCCCATCCTGTACCCCGGCCACTTCTCGTTCTCACCCGCCATCGCCGATGGAACGCTGGAGGAGTACACCGTGTGCGACTGGATCGACAATGCCCTTACGCTAGAGATGGCGCCGGCCTCTGGACCCGTCTACGGCTTTGTCCACTTGCCGGCCAGAGTAGAGGTGAATCGCCGACTGCGGGACACCATTCCGGAACCGGAGGCGCAGCTTGACTGAATTCACAGGCGAACGGGTTATCCCGGGACAAGTAGACCTCGATCTCTGGAACGAGCACTTCTCGCGCTATCTGTTCGCGGCGCGGCTGAGCCGCGGCAAGCGCGTGGTGGACATCGGGTGCGGGGCGGGCTACGGCGCTGCCGAACTCGCGAGATCGGCTGCTTCCGTGATCGGGATCGACAACTCCTGTGAGGCCATCCGCTACGCCACTGCCCACTACCCGGCGGCGAATGTCCGGTTCCTGTGCGGCAGCGGAACGGCTTTGCCTCTGCCCGACGCTTCCGTCGATCTCGTCGTCGCTTTCGAGATGATCGAGCACCTTCCCGACTGGCGGCGGTTGCTCGCCGAAGCCCGCCGTGTGCTGGCGCCTGGAGGCGAGTTTATAGTATCGACTCCAAACAAATTGTTCTACGAAGAGTCACGCAAGCTCTCGGGCCCCAACCCTTATCACGTGCACGAGTTTACTTTCGAGGAGTTCCGCGCCGCCCTCGCCGAGGTCTTTCCCCACGTCTCTCTTTTCGTCCAGAATCACGGACCGGCGATTGTCTTCCATCCTGTCGGGCAGGCGCGGGGCGCCGAGGTCCGTTTGGAGTCCGGATCGCTCGCGCCGGAGGATTCGAATTTCTTCATCGCCGTCTGTGCGCTTGCCCCGATCACGGGTTCGCCCGCTTTTGTCTACCTGCCCAGCGCCGCAAACATTTTGCGCGAACGGTCTCAGCACATCGAAAAGCTCGAAGCGGAGCTGGCTACCAAAGATCAATGGCTGGAAGCTGCCAAGGCGGAGCACCAGGAACTGCTCGAGAAGTTCCGGGCGCTTAAGGAGGAACTGGAAGAGCGCAATCAGTGGGCCCAGGAGCTCAATGCCGAGTTGGGGGAAGCCCGCCGGCGCCTGGACGAGTTCCACGCCGAGAAAGAGGCCGAGATCGCCGAGATCTCCTCGGGCTATGAGACCAAGATCCGGGCTCTGGAAGCCGAGATCGCCGAAAAGGCCCGGTGGGCGTCGGAAACCCAGAAGAAACTGGACGCGAAATCCGAGGAGCTGGCCAAGTGCGTGGAGGCGCTGGACGACGCCGAGAAGCGCGTCAAGGAGCGCACCGAGTGGGCGCTGAAACTGGACCGGGAAGTCGAGGCGCTGCGGGCCAAGCTGGCCATGGTGGAAAGTTCGCGCTGGGTGAAGCTAGGTAAGGCGTTCGGCGTGGGGCCGGGGGCCCGCCTGAAGTAAGCCGATGGGCATGGTGCTGCGATTTCTCCGGGCGCTTCCCCTGCTGATTCTGTCGCCGCTGTTCACCCTCACCGCCATGGCGGCCTTGGCGCTTTGCGACCTCGCCTGGGTCCTTCGCCGCCCCCGGACGCCGCCGGACGACCGCCGCCCTTCGAACCGCGCCGCTTCCATCGTCATCCCGAACTGGAACGGCAAGGACCTGCTCGAGAAATACCTGCCCTCGGTAGTGACGGCCGCCGAGCGCGTCCCGGGCAGCGAGGTCGTCGTCGTGGACAACGGCTCCAGCGACGGCAGCGCGGAGTTCGTCCGCGAACGCTTCCCCGGCGTCCGGCTTCTGGCTCTCGAGAAGAACCTGGGCTTCGGCGGCGGCTCGAACGCCGGCGTCCGGGCGGCGCGCAACGACGTCGTCGTCCTGCTGAACAACGACATGCGGGTCGAGCCGGACTTCCTCGTCCCGTTGCTCGAGGCCTTTTCCGACGAGAAGGTCTTCGCCGTCTCCTGCCAGATTTTCTTCAGCGATCCGGACAAGCGCCGTGAGGAGACCGGGCTCACCGAAGGCTGGTGGGAGTTGGGCATGCTCCGGGTGCGCCACCGGATCGACAACAAAGTTGACCGTCCTTTCCCTTGCTTTTATGGCGGCGGCGGCTCCTGCGCCTTCGACCGCCGCAAGTTCCTGGAACTGGGCGGCTTCGACGAGCTGCTCGCGCCTTTCTACCTGGAAGACACCGATCTCGGCTACCGGGCTTGGAAGCGCGGCTGGAAGGTGTTCTACCAGCCAGCGAGCCGGGTCTGGCACGAGCACCGGGGTACCATCGGCAAACGGTTCAGCGACGCCGAGATCCGCGCCGTCTTGCACAAGAACTTCCTCCTGTTCGCCTGGAAGAACATCCACGAGTGGCGCCGCCTGCTGGGACACTTCTTCTATGCCCAGGCCGGCTGCGCGGTGAGCGCAATCTTCGGGGAAGCGCCGGACCGGGCTTCGCTACGGGGCTTGTGGCGCGCCTGGCGGCAGCTTCCGGGGGCGCTCCGCTCACGCTGGGCGGCGAGGCGGCTGGCGGTTGTCGATGACACCGAAACTTTCCGGCGGCCGCTTGGCGGATACTTCCGAGACCGGTTCGCTTCTCTGCCCGCCAATCCTGAGCGCCTCAAAGTTCTGTTCGTCTCCCCCTACCCGATCTGCCCGCCGGTGCACGGCGGAGCGGTTTTCATGCTGCAGACCTGCCGGCGCCTTGCTCGGCTCACGGAGTTGCACGTGGTCGTGATGCTCGACCGGCCCAGCCAACGGGCCGCCCACGAGGAACTGGACAGGGTCGCCGCCTCCGTGGAGTTCATCGACCGCGACCCCGCACGGCCCCGGCAATTCGCCTCTTTGCTGCCGCGCGCGGTTCGGGAATTCGCCAGTGACGACCTCCACTGGCTGATCCACCGGAAGATCTATCTGGACGAGATCGACGTGCTCCAGCTCGAGTACCTGCCGCTTGGCCAGTACGCGGGCCGTTTCCGGCGCTTAGCGTCGATCTTGTTCGAGCACGACATCTATTTCCAGTCGATCGCCCGCTCCTTGGCGACGGCGCCGGGGTGGCGAACGAAGCTGGAGGCGGTTTGGGAATACATGCGGGCTTTGCGCTACGAGCTGCGTCTGCTGCCGCAGACGGACCGGGTTCAAGTCTGCAGCCGGGCCAACG
>CAYWXL010000012.1:0-48702 GCA_964461995.1 uncultured Solibacteraceae bacterium | reverse complement strand
GAGCTGCGTCTGCTGCCGCAGACGGACCGGGTTCAAGTCTGCAGCCGGGCCAACGGTGACTACCTGTTGCGTTATCTCCCGGAACTCGCCGGCCGCATCGACGCCGGATACCGGGCCGGCGTCGAGGTTTCCCGCTACGAGTTCCGCCCTCGTGGCCGGGAGCCCGGTACGATGCTTTTTCTTGGGAGCTTCCGGCACTTGCCGAACCTCAGCGCCCTGCGGTGGATGGCCGAGGAGGTGCTGCCCCGCGTGCTCGAAAGGGAACCGGCGGCGAGGCTAGTGGTCGTTGGCAGCGATCCGCCGCCCGCCCAAACGTTGCCGGCCCCGCGGGATGCGGTGGAATTCCGCGGCTTCGTCGAGGACGTTCGCGAGCCCCTGGGCCGCTACGCCGTTTTCGTGTGTCCGGTGCGCACCGGATCCGGAGTCCGGGTGAAGCTGCTGGAAGCCTTCGCCAGTGGAATCCCGGTGGTTTCGACGCGGCTGGGCGCCGAAGGACTCACTGAAACCGACGGTGAGATTTGTGCGCTCGCCGACGATCCGGACCGCTTCGCCGCGAAGGTGGTGGCCTTGCTGCAGGATCCCGAGGCCGGAGCGGCGATGGCGGAGCGAGCGCGCCGCAAGGTCGAGCAAGACTGGAACATCGAGCGGATGACGGAAGCCCTGATGGAGTGCTACCGGCGCACCTTGGAAGCGAAAAGACGCCTTCGCACCTAAGGGCCGGCACGCCTCCGCTCACGCTCGCATCGCTTGGGCGTCTTACTTCGGCGTGAAGATGATCAAGTACTGCTTGCCAGGTACGTGCTCCTTCTCGGCGACCAGCCGGAATCCAGCAGCCTCGATCTCCTGGATCACTTCTGCCTTGCCGGCGCGGATGTGGCCCGGTTCCCGAAACCCTTCCGGGTAGTAATCGAGCACGGCGAACCTGCCGTCGGGCTTGAGCGCTCCCTTGATTCCGGTCAGCATCTCCTGGGGGTAGTTGAAGTGGTGATACGCGTCCACCGTAACGATGACGTCGGCCACGCCGGGCTCCAGGTTGGGGCTGCGCTCGGTTCCCAGCACGAGCCGGACATTTGTGATGCCCGCTTTGTCCGCCATCTTCTGGGCAGCGTCGAGGTAGTCGTGGTGGATATCCTGAGCGACGACAGTCCCTCTGGGTCCCACCGCCGCGGCCAGGAACGGCAACAAGATGCCCGCGCCCGTGCCCAGGTCCACGACGGTGTCGCCCGGTTTCAGTTCCAGTGCCTCCACCAGCTTCCGGGCGCGGAGACGTTCCGCCCGTTCCGGCTTCGATAGCGCCTGGATCAACCGCTGGCGCCCCTCCGCCGATTCCAGGCGGCGATTGGCTTCGGTGGCCACCTGTCCGGGCAAAAGGGGGCCGGCCCAGGCGGCGAGAATCAAAACAAGCTGAAAGGTTTTCATAAGGCCGTTTCCATCGGCATGGCCAGCGGTTCTTCAACCATGAAATCCAGCGCTCGCATCTCCGCCAGCGCTTCGCGGACCGCCGCCTCCCGGCTTCGTTCCAGCGTGATCACGAACGGCAGGTTGTCCTTGGATTCGGATGGGAGCTGCAGGACTGCGTCGATGCTGATGTCTCGTTCTGCCAGGATGCGGCCAAGCGTAGCGATGATTCCGGGGCGGTCTTTCACCCGGAACCGCAGGTAGAACGCGCTTTTTTGGGTCTCGACTGGGATGGGTTTGTATTCGCCGAGCCGCTCGTGCGCGAACGGGGAGACGCGCTCCGGGCTGCCCCGGCGGATCTCCCGGGCCACCCGCATCAGGTCGCTGACCACCGCTACTCCCGTTGGCTCCGGCCCTGCGCCCTTGCCGTAGTAAAACGTGTCTTCCCCGTAGCGGCCGCGGACCCAGACAGCGTTGTACGCACCTTGGACGCCGGCGAGGATCGTGTCGCGGGGGATCAACGATGGCCGTACCGACAGCACCAGCCCTTCTTTCGACTGCCGCGCCGCGCAGATCAAGCGGATCGTGTGTCCCAGGCGTTCGGCGTATTGGAAATCGACCGGCGAAACCCGGCGGATGCCCTCGGTGTAGATGTCGTCGGGTGTGATCCGTTCGCCGAAAGCCAGAGCGGCGAGGATGGCGAGCTTCGACCGGGCGTCCGCGCCGTCGATGTCGGCGCTGGGGTCGGATTCTGCGTACCCGAGGCGCTGAGCCTCGGCGAGCACCTCGGTGAAATCCGCGCCGCAGTGCTCGATCTCCGTCATGATGTAATTGCAGGTGCCGTTGAGGATGCCGTAAAGGGCGACGATCCGGTCTCCGGAGATCCCTTCGCGTAAGACCGCGTGGATCGGGATGCCGCCGGCGACGCTGGCTTCCATCGCCACGTTGATTCCTGCCGCGATGGCCCGGTCCCAGATCTCCGCGCCGGAGAGCGCCATCAGCTCTTTGTTGGCGGTGACCACGGACTTGCCGTTGGCGATGGCCGCATGGACGATCTCCGAGGCCACCCCCGTTCCGCCCACCAGCTCGGCAACGATGTCCACCTGCGGATGTGAGACCACTTCCCTCCAATCGGACGTACGCGGGACGTCGCAGAACGCGTCGGGTAGCGGTTTGGTTTCCGGATTGCGGCTGCAAACGATTCGGACCGTCAATCGGAAGCCTAGTTTCAGCTCGATCTGCTCAGCGTTTTCCGCCAGGATCCGGAGCGTGCCGAGACCCACGTTCCCCAGCCCGACGATGCCGACGTTCACCTCCCGCATAAAAGGCTATGATACCAGTGAGGGATCATGAAACGCCTGATATTACTGGCCATTCTGGGCGGGCTGCTGGTAGCGCAGGAACCGGAAGACGCAACTAAGCGGCGCATGCCGGACGGCCGGACCCAGGCCGAGCACATCCTGGAGCATGAGTACCGCAAATCCCGTCAGGATGCCGCCGAGCTGGTGAAGCTCGCCGAGGAACTCAAGAAGGAACTGGAGGAGAACGACTATCACGTTCTGTCGCTCAACGCCCTCCGAAAAGCCGAACGGATCGAGAAACTGGCTCGCCGGATCAAGAATCGCTTGAAGCGATTTTAGAGACCTCTCGCCAGTCGGTCAGCACGGCGTGGCTTTTTCAGACGTTGTTCCCTCAGCAGGTCCTTCCGCCGTCTCCATCACGTAGCCTTGTCCGAACACGGTGCAGATGCGAAGTCCGGGGGCGCTCTCCAGCTTCTTGCGCAAGCGGCGGATGTGGACGTCCACGGTGCGTGTCCGGGCGTCCTCACTGTAACCCCACACGTTCCGCAGCAGATACCGCCGTGTCAAGACGTGATTGGCGTGGCGGGCCAGCGCTTCGAAGAGCTGGCGCTCTTTGCGGGTAAACCGCACGCCCGCAGGCGGCGATGGAGCGAATAAGACCGTCATGCAACATCCCTCCCAGCTAGATCCCTCTCTACCATTAGTGCCACAAAAATGGTTGTTGAAACAACCTTTTCTTCTCGTGCGTTCTGCGGCTGGTCAATGGGCCCGCCGCCGGCGCTCTTTCGAGAAGCCTGTGCTACGCTGGGCAGTTGGCGAATCCGTCGATGAGCGAGCCCGCCGGGCCGGTGCAGATCATGAGCGCTTCGGAGATCCACCGGACGCTCGTGCGCCTTACCCACGAGATTCTTGAGAAAAAGACGGACCTGGACCGCTTGGCGCTCGTAGGAATCCGGCGCCGGGGCGTCCCGTTGGCCGAGCGGCTGGCCAGCAAGATTCAGGAGATCGAGGGCAAGTCTCCGCCGGTGGGGATTCTGGACATCCAGCTCTACCGCGACGACCTTTCGTTGATTGCTGGACAGCCGGTTGTCAACGCCACCGAAATTCCGTTTCCGGTTACGGGCCTGGACGTGATTCTGGTGGACGACGTTCTCTTCACCGGGCGGACCGCCCGCGCGGCGTTGAATGCCCTGTTCGACCACGGACGCCCGGCGCGGGTGGAGTTGCTTGTTCTGGTCGATCGCGGACACCGGGAGCTGCCTATTGAGGCGCAGTACGTCGGGCGGAAGGTGCCGACGAGCCGCGAGGAGCTCGTCGAGGTTCGCTTACAGGAGATCGACGACGAGGAGCGGGTCTTGCGGTTTCCAGGCGGCGGCTCCTGAGGCCTGTCGGCTCGTCCGTGGAGGCGCCTCGTTCCTCGGCGAGACCGGGACGCACTACACTGTAAGGTCGAGGCGATCATGGCCCAAGGACTGCTCGGTATCGAAGACCTTCCCCGGGAGGAGATCGAACGGATTCTGGATCGAGCGAAGGACTTCCAACCGGCCGGCGACGGCGCCTTCGCCCAATTCGACACCCTACGCGGCAAGACGATCGTCTTGCTCTTTCTGGAGCCGTCCACACGCACCCGGACCAGCTTCGAGATCGCCACGCGGCGTCTTGGCGGCGACGCGATCCTGATCAGCGGCACGGGCTCCAGCCTCTCGAAAGGCGAATCCCTGGTAGACACCCTGAACACGCTCGCTGCCATGCGCCCCGACGCGATCGTGATGCGCCACAAGGCTTCCGGTGCTCCCCACTTCCTGGCCCGGCATCTGAAAACGCCGATCATCAACGCCGGAGACGGCACGCACGAGCATCCTACCCAGGCGCTGCTCGATGCGCGGACAATACTCGACCGGAAACGGACATTGGAAGGGCTGCGCGTGGCCATCATCGGCGATATCGAGCACAGCCGGGTGGCGCGGTCGAACATCTATTTGCTCTCCAAGTTCGGCGTCGATATCGTCCTGTGCGGCCCCGCCCCCTTGGTGCCGCGGGAGCTGGCCGGCATCGCGCCCGGAGTCTCGATCGAATACGACATGAACAAGGCGATCCGCGACGCCGACGTCATCATGATGCTCCGGGTCCAGCTCGAACGCCAGCACGAGCCCGACTTTCCCCGCGGAGAGTACTTTTCGTTCTACGGGCTCGCGCCGGAACACATCGAGCTGGCCAAACCGGATGTCCTCGTCATGCATCCCGGGCCCATCAACCGGGGCCGGGAGATCTCCTCCGAGGTGGCCGACTCCCAGAGGTCGGTGATTCTCAACCAGGTGGAAAACGGAGTCGCCGTCCGTATGGCGGTGCTCGAGAGGGTGCTCGGATAGCCATGGCAAAGCTCATCATCAAAAACGGACGAGTGGTCGATCCGGCGACCCGGCGTGACGGCCCCGCCGACGTGCTCATCGAGGGCTTTCATATCGTGGCGGTGGACGAGAAGATCGAGGCCGAGGACGCCAAAGTTTACGACGCCGCCGGCAAGATCGTCGCCCCGGGCTTCATCGACCTGCACGTTCACTTGCGCGAGCCCGGCCTCACCCATGCCGAAACCATCGAAACCGGGGCCCGCGCCGCCGCCGCCGGCGGCTTCACCCGGATCTGCTGCATGCCCAATACCCAGCCGGTGAACGACAGCGCGACGGTCACCGGCTACATCCTGGAAAAGGCCCGCCAATCGGCCGTCGTCAAGGTCCATCCCATCGGCGCCATAACGCAGGGCAGCAAAGGGGAAGAGCTCGCGCCTATCGGCACGCTGAAGAATGCCGGAGTCGTGGCCATCTCCGACGATGGCATGCCGGTGATGAACGCCAGAGTGATGCGGCGCGCCATGGAGCTGGCCCGGTCGTTCGGCCTGACGGTCGTCCAGCATTGCGAAGACTTGAATCTTTCCTCCGGCGGCGACATGCACGAGGGCGTGGAGTCTTCGCGCCGCGGTCTCCGGGGGATCCCCGCTTGCTCCGAGGACGTCATGGTCGCGCGCGACCTCCTTTTGGTAGAGGTTACGGGCGCCCGGTATCATGTCGCCCACCTCTCCACGAAGAACTCGATGGCGATGGTGGCTTTCGCCAAGTCCCGCGGCTTGCCGGTGACTTGCGAAGTGACCCCCCATCACCTCGCTCTCACCGATGAAGAAGCGGTCCCCTACGACAGCAACTTCAAAATGAAGCCTCCGCTCCGCAGCCGCGAGGACCTGGAGGCCCTCGTCGCAGGCATCGCCAATGGAACCGTGGACGCAATCGCCACCGACCACGCGCCTCACACCGGCTACCAGAAGATGCAGGAGTTCGAGCGGTGTCCGTTCGGCGTCATCGGGCTGGAAACTGCCGTGGCGGTCGTCTTCGATCGCCTCCTTCATCCAGGGCGGATCTCGATGATGCGCTTGGTGGAACTCTTCACCACCGGTCCGGCCCGGGTTTTCGGCTTGGCGGCAGGTTGCCTGGCGCCGGGGGAAGCCGCGGACATCACGATTCTCGACCCCGACCTGGAGTGGACCTACGACGTCAACCGGTCGTTTTCCAAAAGCAAAAACTCACCTTTCCACGGCGTTCGTTTCCACGGCGGCCCGGTGGCTACCTTCGTCGATGGCCAGCTCGTTTGGCAACGCCGGGACGCGGGAACTTGAGACTTCGCCTGTCCCGCCGGCGGGGCCTGAGAGCAAGAAGCTCGCGCGAGTTCCGTGACGCAAGCGCCGGGAAAAAGGCGCGCGACCTACGAAGTCGCTCGGGAGAACAGCGAGGAGAACAGTCCAGCCAACGAAACACCTTTGGCTTTTCTCCGGCTGCTAGCCGCCTCTGTCTCCGCCGCTTCATCTTTGCCGGATAGCCGCCGGGCGAGCTTTGAAAGGTGTTTGCCGAAGGCGCTGTTGGAATTGACGGGTTTGCCTTCGACAAGGGCCTTTTGCACGGCTTCGTAGTCGCTGGGGATGACGGCGAACACGTCCGTGTGGAGAGCGGTCGAGATGGCCTCGGTGCTGAGCCCCACATCGCGGCTGTACCGGTTCACCACCAGCCGCACCTTGGAACGTTCCACCCGGTGACGCTCGAGGTGCCCCAGCACCCTTTGGGTGCTCTGCAACGCCGGGAGCTCGTTCGTCGTGACCAGCAGAAGATCCGTCGCCACCCGGGCCAGGGGCAGGCCCCAGTCGCCCAACAAGCCCGCGCAATCCACGATGATGACGTCGTAAAGCTGCCGAGCGAACTCCAGTACCGGGGCCGGATCTTGCAGTTCGCTGATGGAATCCATCGGGTTCTCTGGGGCGAGTACGACGTCGATTCCGTTCCAGTTCGAGACGACGCCGTCCCATAGGTCCCGGTCTAGGCTCGTCGCCAGGTTCATGGCGTCGATGATGCTGTAGTTGGACTTCAGCTTGAGCAGGAAAGAAATCGTGCCCGTCAGCGGATCGAGGTCGGCCAACAGCAGGCGGTTGGCGCCCAAGGCTTTTTTCCGCGTTGCCAGGTTCGCCGCGATGGTGCTGGCGCCGCAGGCTCCTTTGGCCGGGGCCACGCAAATGATCCGGCCGCCGCTCCCATAGTTCATCGACGGACTGAGCTGGGACAGCCGCTGCAGCACCGGCGCCAGTTCCTCGGCCGTGAACGGCCGCATCAAGAATTCGGTGGCGCCTTGCCGCAGACACCGCAGAATCAGGTCCGGCTCGTTCTGCCCCAGCAGGACGACGATCTGCAGAGCGTTGTCGAGCAGTTGCAGCTCCCGGATCAATGCCAAGGCCCGCTCGGAGTCTGTATCGACGTCGAGGAAGCACAGGCGCGGATGGTGGTCGATGACGAGTTCGGTGAGGGCGCTGCTATCGGGGTACTCCTTGACTGAGTGGATTTGTACCCCGGGAATGTTGTGCGTCAGGAGCGGGAGCAGCTCCGTCATCATCGTTGCGTTCGGACAAATCAGCAACGCGCCGGGGCTTACGTTCGCCTGACTGGTCACCGGTTTCGCCATCGTCATTCATCGAGCAATTGGGAGGAGACCTGCACGGATCCCCTGGGGTCAGGCTGCGAACGCTGCGCGAACCAGCCGCCGGCCGCAACGGCAATTCCGGGGCCGGCGCAGCCGCGCAGACTTCCTGGCCCTCGCACCGAATCCACGTGTTTCCATCGGCTGATTAGGAGAAAAACATGAGAGCCTCGCGTTCTGGCCGGCACTAGTTCTCAAGAGTGAGGGTTCGGTCCGATAAGAACAGGCGAGGTCTCGCCAGCCGGCCCGAATCCGAACCTCGTGCCGGGGCTCATCGTACTGTGGCCGCCGAGAACAAGGAGACCGACAGGATGACGACAGTTGGGATCTGTGAGAGTCAACCGATTACAGCGCAAGGGCTTAAGGCCGTGCTCGAGGAAGCCGGCGGCATGGAACTGACGCATTTCGCGGCTTCCCTCACCGAGGCGATGAACGTAGTATCGGACGGATGTCCCGACATCTTCGTGCTGGACAGATCCTTCGGCGCCCACGCTGTGCTGAGCTGGCTCGCGCGGTGGCGAGAGGCCGGACGGCCATGCGCAGTCGTCGTCTGGGGACATTCGATTTCCGAGCCCGAGGCGCTCCGCCTCTTGCAGAAGGGCGTACGGGGCATCGTCCGGAAGAACGCGCCGGTAGCCAAGGTGCTGGCCTGTCTGCACGCTGTCGCCCGGGGCACGACTTGGATGGAGGAGGAGCTGCTCCAGGACGTGGTCTCGCGTCCCCGCTACTCGCGATCGGCGCTGACGCCTAGGGAAAAGCAGGTCCTCGAGTTGGTCGAGCAAGGCCTCAAAAACAAAGAGATCGCCCGCGAGCTCGGCATCCGCCCGGGAACGGTAAAGATTCACCTGAAGCACATCTTCGAGAAGACCGGCGTCCGCGGCCGCTACGGGTTGGCCCTTACCGGCATGCAGGAAAAAGGCCTATTAACGCTGCCGGGGAGCTTCACCAACGGGCCGGAGAGCGCGCTCGGACATGACGGTGCCGGCGCCCGGCGCTGACCAGGCCTGGCAAGGCGACGTGCTATTCTGGTCACAGTGCGGATTCGGGCTGGGCGCGTTTTCATCACCTTCGTGGCCCTGCTGCCGGGCGCTTTGTTTCTCCGGGCCGAGCCGCGGGACTTGATCCGCATACTGGCGGCGGAACTTGACCGCAATTTCGAGATTCTAAAGGAAAAAGCCTCTCCCCCTGCTTACTACCTCGGCTACGCCGTTACTGATGTTTCCGCCCACGACGTGGCGGCCACCTTGGGCGCACTTGAGGAGAATTCCTCTCGCCGGAACCGCCTGCTCGACGTGACCGTCCGCGTGGGTACGCGCAAGCTCGACAACTACCACGTCGTAGAAGGTTACTTTCCGAGGTTCACTTCCGGCCGGTCTATCGCCATAGACGATTATGAAACGGCGATCCGGCGGGAGCTGTGGCTGGAGACCGACCGCGTCTACCGTCTTGGAACAGAACGGCTTATCAAGATCCAGACCGACAGCCGGGTCCGAGTCGAACAGGAGGATAGCCCCGGCGATTTCAGCTACGAGGAACCTGCCACAGGCTACGATCCCCCCGGCGACATCGCCTTCGACGCCGCTGAATGGGCGGATCGGGTGCGGGCTGTGTCCCGGGAGTTCCGCTCTTTTCCCGAAGTCCTCGGCTCCAGCGTCCGGCTTACCGTGCAGCGGCAGATCAAGTACCTTGTAACGTCCGAAGGTACGCGGCTGGTCCACGGCTGGACCTCGGCGCGGATATCTATGTCGGCTCGGGCGAAAGCCCCGGATGGGATGGACCTGTACACCAGGGAATCTTTCGAAGCCCATACGCCTGATGGCCTGCCGGACGTCAAGACCCTCCGCGCGGCTGCCCGAAAGGTCGCCGATCTGGTAACGAAGCTCGTCGATGCGCCCCTTGTGGAACCCTACGTCGCTCCGGCGATCTTGTCCGGGCGGGCGGCAGGCGTCTTCTTCCACGAGATCTTCGGCCACCGTGTCGAGGGACATCGGTTGCGGGACCCTTCCGAAGGTCATACCTTCCGGGAACGCTTGGGCAAGCCGGTGCTTCCGGAGTTCCTCTCCGTGCTCTTCGACCCGACACGGAAGGAGTTCGCTGGGACGGACCTGATGGGTTGGTATGAGTATGATGACGAAGGGATACCGGCCCGGCCCGTAACGGTCGTCGAGGACGGGATCATGAAAACATTCCTCATGTCCCGGTTGCCGGTGGCTGGCATCCCTCACTCGAACGGACACGGGCGGCGGCAGCCCGGCCGTGAGGTCGTCTCCCGGCAATCGAATTTGATCGTCCGGTCCCGGCGGCAAGTGAGCGCGGCCCGGCTGCGGGAACTTCTGATCGAGGAGATCCGGAGGCAGGGCAAAGAGTACGGGTTTTATTTTGAAGAAGTTACGGGAGGCTATACCATGACCGGGCGGAGGGGCGTCCAGGCGTTCAAAGTGATTCCGTTGGTCGTTTATCGCGTCTACCCGGACGGCCGGCCGGATGAGCTGGTTCGGGGCGCCGATATCGTCGGGACACCGCTGGCGGCCTTCTCCAAGATCATCGCCACTTCCGATGAGCCGGGCATCTTCAACGGGTATTGCGGCGCAGAGAGCGGCAGCGTGCCTGTTTCGGCGGTTGCCCCCGCGCTGTTGGTATCGGAGATCGAGATCCAGCGAAAAGCCGTCTCCCAGGATCGTCCTCCGATTCTGCCTCGCCCCACTCTGATGGAAGGGGGGCGCTGATTATGGGGTTCACGCGTCGGTGGTTCCAGTGGGCGATCTGCGGCGCGCTGCTCAGCCCCGTCGCCCTCTTTGGTCAGCAGGCGGCTCCGAGCGTCTCTCCTGAGGTCGAGAAGCAGATCTCGGCCGACCCGGTGCTCGCGGCCATGAAGGCGGAGATGGACCGGGCCAAGGGGCTGCGCTTGGTGGCGCTGAACGACGACGTCTATTTCATCCAATACGCGCTCGACGACACCGAGAATCTGTCGATCCGCGCCTCCCTCGGCGCTTTGGTTAGCCGCACCCGGAACCGGATGCGCGTGCCGCGTATCGACGTCCGTGTCGGCAGTTATCAGTTCGACAACACGAACTACGTCTATAGCGACTTTTTTGCCCGGCGCGGCATGATCGGACAACCGCCGATCGACGATGACCCCTTTGCTCTGCGAGTCTATTTCTGGCTGGCGACCGATAGGGTCTTCAAAGGGGCGCTGGCGGCCATTGCCCGCAAGCGCGCGGCGCTGAAAAACGTTACCCAGCGCGAGGATCTCCCGGATTTCAGCCGGGCGGAGCCTGTCGTGTATTTCCGGCCGCTGCGCCGCGATGACGTTCCCGAGCAAGAGTGGACCGAGCGGGTGCGGCGGCTGTCGGCCGTGTTTGCGCGTTATCCAGCCGTCCTCCGCTCAGGAGTTCGTTTCGAATCCATTCAAGCCACCACTTACCTGATCAACACCGAGGGCACGGTCGCCCGTTACCCGGAAGTCTTGCATTTCCTTGAGGTTCGCGCTGAGGGGCAGGCTCCCGATGGGATGTTCGTCCGCGACGCTGAGGTCGTCGAGGCGCTGCGCATCGCCGACCTTCCGCCTGTCAGCGAGCTGGAAAAGGCGGTGGGAGAGGTGGCGCGGCGGGTGGAACGGCTCGTCGAAGCCCCCGTCGGGGAGGCTTATGTCGGTCCGGTTCTTTTCGAGGGTGAGGCGGCCGCCCAACTGTTTGCCCAATTGCTTGGTGACAACCTCGGTTTGACCAGGCGTCCGGTACCCGAGCCGGGCCGGAGCCCCGATTACCGCACCAGCGAGCTGGCCGGGCGGCTCGGCAGCCGGGTCCTGCCGGAATGGATGGACGCCGTCGATGACCCGACCTTGACCGAGTGGGAAGGCCAGCCGTTGCTGGGCCATTACGGGATCGATCTCGAGGGGGTGCGGCCCGGGCCGTTGCAGGTGGTGGAGAACGGCATTCTAAAGGCCTTTCTCCTCACCCGCCAGCCGGTCCGCGCCTTCAAGCGGTCCAACGGCCGTGCGCGCCTCCCGGGCCGGTACGGGGCGAGCACGCCAAAGTTCAGCAATTTAATTGTCAAAGCGCGGGAAACCGTCCCACGCGAGGAGTTGAGGCGCAAACTCCTAGAGCTGTGCGAACAGCGCGGGAAGCCGTATGGCATTCTCATCCGGAAGCTCGACTTCCCTTCGTCGGCTTCGCGGGATGAGATCCATCGCAGCTCCCAGCGCCGGCGCGAGCAAGGCGGCGGATCCCGGCTTTTCAGCTCTCCAATCGCCGTCTACCGGCTCTACCCGGACGGCCGGGAAGAGTTGGTCCGCGGTCTCGATTTCCAAGGAGTCTCCGCCCGCTTACTGCGGGACATTCTGGCCGCCTCCGACGAGAGCTATCTCTTTCATTTCCTGGGCAGCAACGCGCCGATGTCGTTGATCGGAGCCGGGGGCTACATCGTTCCAATATCGGTCGTGGCGCCGTCCGTGCTGGTGGAAGACGTGGAGTTGGTCCCCGTCGAGCGGGACTGGCCTACGTTGCCGGTAGTCCCGCCTCCCCCGCTCGACACCGCGCTTTGAACTGAGACGATGGGACTTCTCGATCGTAGGATTTTTCGGGAAGTTGTTTCCAGCGCCCTGCTGGGGACCACCCTGTTTACCTTCGTCCTGTTCCTCCAGAAACTGGGACGCCTCTTCGAGTTGCTGGTGCGGAGTTCGGCCGACCCGGGAACGGTCGCCTACCTGTTCTTGCTGGTCCTGCCGCCCGCACTGACGTTCTCGATTCCGGTGGGCGTGCTCGTCGGGGTCTTGTTGGCCACCAACCGAATGTCCGGAGACGGTGAGGTGATCGCGCTCCGGGCGGCGGGGATTCCCAGCCGGCGTCTGTTGATCCCGATGCTGGCCCTGGCCTCGATCGCCACCATGGCCGCCGCTACGGCGACGCTTTGGCTCACCCCCCTGTCCATCCGTGAAACCTACCGTGTGCTGAACCGGCTGCTCGCGGAGCAGGTCACCGCCGAGATTCAACCCCGCGTGTTCGAGGAGTCGTTCCCCGACACGATCCTCTACGTGGGCGACGTGATTTCAGGGCCCGTCGTCCGGTGGCGGCACGTCTTCCTCGCCGAGATGGCGCCATCGCCGGAGGCCGGGGGCTCGGCGGCCGGAGAGCACCCGCGGATCACCGTCGCTACCGAGGCGATCGCCGTCGCCGACACCCAGCACAACCGCATTCAGCTTTCCATGATCGACGGGCGCTCGCACGTCGTCGGGGAGAATAACCAATACAACAGCTACGCCTTCCCGCGCGGAGAGCGGGTGCTCGAGGCCCGCGCGCCGCAGAAGGAGCAAGCCAAGCCCTTCACCTGGATGGACACCAAGCCGTTGATCGCCGAGGCGCGCGAGTCCGTGGAGGCCCGCATTGAGCTTCACCAGCGGCTCGCACTCCCCTTGGCTTGCATTCTGCTCGCGCTGCTGGGCGTTCCCCTCGGCGTATCCACTCGAAAAGCGGGGAAGTCGTCAGCGTTCGTGCTCACCGTGCTGGTCGCGTTTCTTTACTACATGGCCTTGGTCAGTCTCATTGGCATGGCCAAGCAGGAGCGCCTCCCGGTGGAAGCGGCCGTTTGGGCCCCGAACATCGCCCTGTGTATTCTGGGCCTCGCTCTGGTCGCCCGGCAGGAGCTGCCCGGCGACCGGGATCTCGGCTTCTGGCTGCGCAACCGGGCCGTGGCGGCGTTGCATCTCGTGCGGCGCTCGTTGCCCGCCCGCAAGGCCGTCGCCGGCCGCGCCCGCAGCTTCCGCCCTTTGCTGCCCCAGATCATCGACACCTACGTCCTGCGCAGCTTCCTTTTCTATTTCGCCGTTCTGTTGACGAGTTTCGTGGCCTTGACCCACGTGTTTACGTTCTTCGAACTTCTCGGCGACATCATCAAGAACCAGATCCCGATGTCGCGGGTCCTCACCTACCACTTCTTCTTGACCCCAAAATTGATTTACGATTCAGCCCCGGTCAGCGTGCTCGTCGCCGTCCTGGTCACGTTCGGCGTGATGTCGAAGTACAACGAGGTCACCGCCATGAAAGCCTGCGGGATCAGCCTTTACCGGCTGTCGGTGCCGGTGCTCATGACGGGCATGGCGCTCAGCGGCGCTCTGTTTGCCTTCGACCACTACTACGTCACCGAGGCTAACCGCATCCAGGACGGGATTCGCAGCGAGATCAAGGGCCGCCCGCCGCAGACCTACCTTAGCCCGGAGCGCCAATGGATCTTCGGCCAAGGCTCCCGGATCTACTACTACCGGTACTTCGATCCCGCCCAGCAGATCATGTACGGCATCACGGTCTTCGAGCTCGAGCCGGACACGTTCCACCTCCGGCGCCACATCTACGCCGAGCGGGCCCGCTGGGAGCCCTCCCTGAATACTTGGATCTTCCAGGACGGTTGGAGCCGCGATCTCGACGGCGTGCGCGTCGTGCGTTATGACGATTTCTCCGGCGAGGCGCGGACCTTTTCTGAGTTGACCGAGCCGCCGGGCTACTTCCTCAAAGAGGTGAAGCAGGACCAGCAGATGAACTTCTCCGAGCTCGCGGCCTACATACGCGAGCTGCGCCAAAGCGGCTTCGACACGATCCGGCTTCAGGTCCGGTTCCACAAGAAGTTTTCGGTGCCCCTGTTTGCCCTGATCATGGCTTTGATTTCGGTACCGTTCGCTTTTCTTACTGGGCCGCGGGGCGCGATGGCCGGCGTCGGCGTCAGTTTCGGAATCGCCATCGCGTATTGGGTCGTCAGCCAGTTATTCGAGCAGGTGGGCAATCTCAACCAGTTGCCGCCGGTGTTGGCCGCCTGGTCTCCCGACGCGATCTTCGCTCTTGCCGGCCTTTATCTGTTCACCCATATGCGCACGTAACAGGTTTGGCGGCCGGTTGTTGTCGGCCCCCTCGTCGGCGTGTTACACCAAAGCTTGAAAGCAAAGCCGCTGCGCGCCGGCGGGACTGGGCGGGGTCTGAAGAATTTGCTCAGAGGGGCTGCCGGTCCGGGACAAGACATTCGGCGACGCCGCCACTTTGCGCACAGGGCGTCGCAGACGAGGAGAAACGTCGATTCAACCTGGAAAAGTCTACCTGGTCGGGGCAGGACCGGGGCATCCCGAACTGCTGACGCTCAAGGCCGCGGAACTGCTGCGGACTTGCGATGTCGTCGTCTATGACCGGCTCATCCAAGAAGAAGTCCTGGCCCTGGCCAAGCCCTCCGCCGAGCGCCTCTACATGGGCAAACCCGTGGGACGGCACGAGTCCCGGCAGGAAGAGGTCCAGGAGTTGCTGGTCCGCAAAGCCCGGGAAGGGAAGATGGTCGTGCGCTTGAAAGGAGGCGACCCGTTCGTCTTCGGGCGGGGAGGCGAGGAAGCCGAATACCTGGCCGAGCACGGCATCCCCTTCGAAGTCATCCCTGGTGTCACCTCCGCGTTCGCCGCTCCGCTGAGCGCCGGCATCGCCGTGACGCACCGCGGCGCGGCTTCGTCGGTGGCGGTCGTGACCGGGCACGAAGCCAAGAAGGACCATCACCGCGTGAATTGGCAGGCGCTCGTGGGGATCGACACCCTCGTCTTCTTGATGGGGGTGAGCAACGTTGAAACGATTGCCGAGACGCTCATCCGCCATGGCAAGAGTCCAGAAACGCCTGCCGCCATGATCCAGATGGCGTTCTGGCACGACGAGCGCGCGGTGACGGGGACGCTGGCGACGATCGCTCAGCGGGTGAAGGAAGCCGAAATCCGGCCCCCGGCTACGCTGGTTATCGGGGAAGTCGTGCGAATGCGCGACAAGCTTGCTCGCGCCGAGCGGGACCTCCGGCGGCGGCCGGACCGGAGCAGCCGCTTCGCGCCGGCCCCTGCCCCTGATCAGTTGCTACGGCTCGCTGGCGCAGGCCTGGGCACCCAAGTGCTGGGGCTGGCCCTGGAGCGGAGGATCTTCGACAAGCTGGATCGGCCCCGCCAGGCGCAGGAGATCGCCTCCGAACACGGTCTGGATCCGGCGGCAACCGCTGAAATCCTCGAGGCCCTCACGGCGCTCGGCGTGATTGAAAAAGGCCCGGAGGGTTACCGGAACCTCGAACTGGCTTCCCGGTATTTGAAGAGCGGCTCCCCGGAAACCTTGCGCGACGCGTTGCTTCACCAGTCTCAGCTCGCCGCCGACTGGTCTGAGCTGGATTCCTACGTGCGCACCGGCTGCCGCGATTTCATTCAGACCAGCCCCGCCGAGGAAGCGCTCCACCAGGAGTCCTGCGAGGCGCTGGCCCGGTTTGCTGCGCCCCTGGTGGCCGAGAAGTTGGACCTGGGAGCCAAAGGCCCTGTGCTGGTAGTCGGTTACGGCGGCGCCCATTATCGGGAGGCTATCACCGCCCGGTGGCCGGAGCTGCTGGTCACTGTCACCAACCCGTTCCGCAACCCGGGCGTCCCCTTGGCTCTGCAACCGGGCCTCGCCGGCGGCGAGGGCGCCTATGGGGCGATCATCCTTTCCGGCTTGCTCGGCTCGGCGAACCGCGGCGAAGTCCAGCGGTTCCTGGAGTTGGCCGCCGGGCGTTTGAGCCCAGGCGGCCTTCTAGCGCTCCACGATACTTTTCTCCCCGGTGGCGCGCTGCCGCCTCCCGAAGTTGTGCTCGGCGCCCTGGGGCGGCGAATGCGCCGGGGAGGGTGCCGGACATGGTCCATTGACAGGCTCACGGCGACGCTGGAATCCCTCGGGTTCGATACGATCGAGTGGCAGAACCTGCACGCAGGCACGGTGCTGGTCACCGCGCAGCGGAGCGAAGGCTGACCGCACGCAGGGCCCGGCCGAACCGCGTGCCGCCTCCGGCGCCCGGCGCCGGTCCGCCGTGATCTTTTCGCAAATCCTGAGGAGTGAAGATCGACGATGGCAGACTACTACAATCCAGAAGACCTTAGCCGCATCAACGAGATCGGCGCCGATGCGCCGCTGCTATGGAAACAGTTCCGCAATTGGTACGGGCATGTCTTCAGCGAGGGAGCCCTCTCGCGAAGAGAAAAGAGCTTGATCGCGCTCGCTGTCGCCCACGCGCTTCAATGTCCTTATTCCATCGACGCCTATACCGAGGATTGCCTGGAAAAAGGCTTCAACATGGCCCAGTTGACCGAGGCGGTTCACGTCGCCGCCGCCATTCGGGGCGCGTCCAGCCTCATGCACGGCTTGCAAATGCGCAATACGGCGGATCGGCTGAAATAGACAGCGTACCCGGACTCTCCCCGACGGGCTCGGCCTTTTCGGAGCCGGAGCTTGTGCTACATACTTGAAGAACAGTGATGAGAACTTCTCCCTGGCGCCGGCCCGTGCTCGTGCTCGCCGTGTGTCTGACGGCGGCCTGCAGCCGCGACCCGGCTGAGCAAGCCCGCACCTTGGTCGAGACGGGGAACAAGTACTTCCAGAACGGAAAGTACAAAGAGGCGAACATCATCTACCGCCGGGCGACCCAACATGACGCCCGGAATGCGGATGCTTATTACGGTATTGGCCTCACCGCCGAGCGGCTCGGCCGCATCCGCCAGGCGTTGTCCGGTTACCGCCGGGCGGTGGAGCTCGACCCGGCGAACGAGGACGCCTACGCCCGCCTCGCGGACCTGTGTCTGGCGATCTACCTTCGCGATCCGGCCCGGTTCGAATCCGTGCTTACGGTTTTGCAGGAGGCGACCGAGCGCGTCGAGGCGTTCCGTCCCAACGCATTCCCTGTCATCCGGGCGAAAGGGCTAGTGGCTCTGTTTCAGCGGGAACCGGATCTGGACCAGGCCCTCGCCTACCTGATCCAGGCGGCGGAGCTCAAGCCTGACGACGGCCGGACCGCATTGGCCCTTGCGCAGTGTCTGAGCAAGCTTGGACGGGAATCGGAAGCTCTCGAGACCGCTTGGGCATACCTCGAGGAGCATCCAGATTTCTCGCAACTCTATGACTTTCTCTACGTGACCTACGCGAAGAAGGAGGAATACGACCGGGCGCTCGAGGTGTTGCAGAAGAAAATCGCCCGTTTCCCCAAAAACGTCCTCTACCGGCTCCAACTGGCCAGACACTACTTTCTTGTCCGCCAGCCGGAGAAGATGGAAGCGGTGCTGGGTGAGCTTCGCGCTGGCGCGAAGGAATTTCCCGGAGTCTATCGCGCCGTTGGGGATTTCTACGTCCGGATTCGCGCCTTCGATCAGGCGCTCGAGGCCTACCGCCAAGGTCTTGAGGCCGATCCCTCCCGCGAAACTCCTTTGAAAATCCGGATGGTGGAGGTTCTCTCCCTCCAGGGCCGCTACGACGAGGCTTACAAGACGGTCCAGGAAGTGCTCCAGAAAGACCCTGAGAACTCTTCCGCTCGGGCGCTGCGGGGTGCGCTCCGCTTGCGTGCCGGAGGCGAGCAGGAGTTGACCGCCGCCGTGACCGACTTCGAGGCGGCCTTGGTTCGAATGCCGTACAATGCCGTGCTCCGTTACAACTTGGCCGAAGCCCACCGGGCTCTCGGCGACTTCGACCGGGCGGAGGTGGAATATCGCGCGGCGATCGAGGAACGGCCGGACTATCTGGCTCCCCGTTATCGTCTCGCTGGGTTATACGCGGGCCGGGGCGAGTACGCCAAAGCCATTGCGGAGGCCGAGAAGATCCTCGAGCATGCGCCGGGCAATCTGAACGCCCAGTTGATCCGGGCGGACGCCTGGATGCGGATGGGGGAAACCACTCAAGCCCGGAAGGCGCTCGAGGAGCTACTCCGGCAGCACCCCGGCGACATCGACGTCCTGAACCTATTGGCTTCCCTGGACTTGGCAGAAAACAAGCTGCGGGACGCGGAGCGCCGGTTCCGCCAGGTTTACGAAACTCCGGGCGGTGAGTTGCGCGGCCTGGGCGGCCTGGTCAACGTGTATCTACAGCAGCGGCGGCCGAAGGCCGCGCTGGCGCTGCTCCAGAAAGAAGCCCAGAAACATCCGGAGAATTCGGCGCTGAAGCTTCTGCTGGCGTTCACGCTGAACTTGACAGGCCAGTACGACAAGGCCATCGAGTTGACCAAGGAGGTTCTCAAAGTCCGGCCCAATAACGGAGAAGCGTACCGTTTGTTGGGCGGTGTCTATTACTCGAAAGGGGACCTGTCGGCGGCCGAGGGCTATTTCAAACGCGCTGCCGAGTTGCGGCCTCGGGATCCGGTCCCGCCGCTGTTCCTTGGCATGACGGCGGAACGGATGGGGGCCATGCAACGGGCGATCGAATATTACCGGAAGACCATAGATTTGTCCCCGAACAACGCGATCGCCCTGAACAATCTGGCTTACGTACTCGCGGAGACTTCCGCCGACCTCGACGAGGCGCTCGGTTTGGTACGGCGGGCCCGGGCCCTGCTCCCCGACGAGCCGAACATCGCCGACACCCTAGCATACGTGTATCTCAAACAGAATCTCATCGATGCGGCGATCGGTCTTCTGGAGGATGTGGTGGCCAAACATCCCGAGGTCGTGCTGTGGCGCTACCATCTCGCTTTGGCGCTCCACCGCAAAGGACTGAACGAAAAAGCGCGCCAGCATCTTGAGACCGCCCTGAAAAACCAGCCCACGGCCGAAGAGCTGTACAAGATCCGCGAACTCCTCGGAAAGATCGGCTCATGAGCAGCTCTTTACGGCAGGTGCGGGAACACCCCGCGTTTCCGTGGGTGGCTCCATTCGCCCTTTTCATGCTCCTCCTGGTCGTCGGCCCGCGGCTGCCGTTGGGGCTCTGGGAGCAGCCGCTGCGCGTGATTCTTTTGACCGTGGCGCTCATTGCCTTCTCCCGCGGCGTGATTGACCTGCGGCTGGCGCGCCCCGCTGCCAGCGTGATGGTGGGCATCGCTGTTTTCATTGTGTGGGTGACGCCAGATCTTCTCTGGCCGGGGTACCGGGGCCACTGGCTGTTCACGAACCCAATCGTCGCGGAGCACGCCGGCTCCTTGCCCGACGGGTTCACGTCCAGCCCGGCCGCAATCGCCTTTCGCGCTTTTCGCGCCGTCGTCCTCGTGCCGGTGATCGAGGAACTGTTCTGGCGGGGCTGGCTGATGCGGTGGATCATCCGCAGCGACTTCCAGAACGTCCCGCTTGGGGCTTATTCTCCCCGGGCTTTCTGGATCACCGCCGCGCTGTTTGCGTCCGAGCACGGCAGCTTTTGGGGGGTGGGGCTGCTTGCCGGCATCGCTTACAATTGGTGGATTCTCCGCACCCGCCGCCTCGCCGACTGCATTCTGGCCCACGCGGTCACCAACGGCCTGCTTTCCGCCTACGTCGTTGCCGCTGGACGCTGGGAGTACTGGCTGTAACGGCTTTCCCCGCCTCTCAACCGCGGCGCGGCGCTCTTCGCTGAACCAGCCGCGGCCGGGCAGGCTCGGGTTCGCGAAGGCGCGAGCGGGCCTCCAATAGGGCGTCCGCCGCCCTGACCACCGGCATCATCTGCCGGACGTCGTGCACTCGCACAATATGAGCACCTCCCAGAATCGCCGCCGTCACCGCGGCCGCAGTTCCCATCAGTTTTCCCTCATCGCTCGCCTCACCGAGAAACGACTTGCGCGAAGGACCGACCAGAACAGGGAAGCCGAGTTCCGCCAGCTCAGGCAGCCGGACCAGCAGGTCATAGTTCTGTTCGCCACGCTTGCCGAACCCGAGGCCCGGATCCAATACGATGCGCTCCTTGTCCATTCCTGCCAGCAGGGCTTTGCGCACCGCCGCTTCGAGTTCCCGGCGCACGGCGCCCATGACGTCGGGCAAGGGGCCGAGGCGGGTCCAGGTTTCGGGAGTGCCGCGCATGTGGTTCAGGATGAGGCCCGCATCCATCCGAACCGCCGCTTTCGGCAGTTGCGGGTCGAAAGTCAGCCCGGAGGGATCGTTGATGATCGACGCCCCGAGCTCCAGCGCCCGCTCGGCGACCCGGGCTTTGTAAGTGTCCACCGAGATGGGAACCGCCAGCTTACCCGCCAGCCGCCGCAGCACCGGCACCAAGCGCTGGAGCTCTTCTTGCTCGGAGATGCGCCGGGACCCTGGGCGCGTGGATTCAGCTCCAATGTCGAGGATGTCCGCGCCTTCGTCTTCCATCTCCAGCGCCCTGGCGAAGGCACGGTCGGGATCCAGGTACCGCCCGCCGTCGGAAAAGGAGTCGGGAGTCACGTTCAAGACCCCCATTACAAGGGTGCGTTCCCCCAGGGGCAGCTCGCGGTCCCGGAGCTTCCACAGGTAGCGCTTCCGCATGATCAACCGTACTCGAAACCTGCCGCCGCATACACCAGCGAATTGTCGAACTCGAGAGGTTCGGCGAACGGCTGACCGCGCCGCACCATCCGGAGCAGTTTTCGGCGGGGCTCAAAGCCGAATTCCTCGGCCAACCGCGCCGCCTCGCGGTTCTCGGGCAACAGATCCCAGTACACAGTTTCGCCCGGGTGGTGCGACAAAAACCACCCGATGAGCGCCCGGGCGGCCTCCGGCGACCGGGCGATGCACGGGCCGCAAGTCACCGCCTGCCTCCCGGGACGTCCCATGATAAAGCCCTCTCCGGGAATCGAGGCCGCCTCCAAACGGCTGAGCTCTTTGAGCAGTTTGCCCCGATCGGCGCCGAACGCCGACGCGTCGAGCTCCGGAAGGGGGGTGAAGCCCTCGAGTTGGGCGAACTCGAGCGATTCCGGCGCGACGCCCACCCACCGCTCGATCGTGTCCTCGACTCGGAAACCCAGCCTGGAGTACAGCGGCTGGCCGAATTCGGTGGCGTCGAGCTTGAACCAGTCGATCCGGCACCGGTGCAGGTGATCTAGAAGATGCTCCATCAGTCTCCGGGCATAACCCTTGCGCCGGTGGTGGGGGTGGGTGAGGACCATGCCGATCCACGCCAGACGCCGCCCATAGCAAACCGCCGTGGCCGTGGCGACGATCGCCCCGTCCGCTTCCACGCCGAAGCAACTCCATGGCTCCAGCAGCAGGATGCGGCGCCAGTCCTCCGGTGTCTGGTTCCAGCCCGCGGCGTTGGAAAGCGAAAGGAGCGCGGGCACATCGGAGATTCGTAGCCGCCGAATTTCACTCATAGCGCAAACAAACGATCGGATCCAGCGCGGCCGCCCGATTGGCCGGGTAATAGCCGAAGAACAGTCCGACGCCTATGGATATCGTAACGCCGAGAGCGACCCACAGGAGGGAAACGTCCGCCGGGATGTACGGAATGAACGTCCTCACCAGGAAAGCCACTAGCGTCCCCAGCAGAATGCCGATCACCCCTCCGGTCAGACTGAGCGCCGTCGCTTCCATAAGAAACTGCGCCCGGATGTCGGACCGGCGGGCCCCGATCGCCTTGCGGATGCCGATTTCAGTGGTCCGCTCGGTCACCGAAATCAGCATGATGTTCATTACTCCAATGCCTCCTACCAGCAGACCGATCGAGCTGATGACGGACGTGAGGATCACCAGGGCGCTGGTGAGCTGGTCCCAGAGATCGGAAAGAAAGTCGGGGCTGAAGATCTCGAAATCGTTCTCTTCGTTGTAAGGCACCCGGCGCCGGCGGCGCATCGCGTCGATCACTTCCGTCATTCCAGCGTCCGTCGAGACGTCGCGCCTGATGACGAAGGCGATCAGGAACTCGCGGATCTCCGGATAGTGCTTGCGGAAGGTCGAGAGGGGAATCGCGGCCACTTGGTCTACTCCGGGCCCGCCGAAAAGGCCGGGATCCTCGCGGAAAACCCCGATGACTTCGAACTCCCTTCCGTTGAGCCGCACTGTGCGGCCCAGCGGGTCAACATGAGGGAACAGCGCTTCAGCAATCGCCTGCCCAACGACAATCACGTTGCGGGCGTGGTCTTCGTCGAACTGCGAAATGAAGCGTCCGTGGCTGACGTCGAACAATGGGATCGCTGCGCCGATCTCCGGCTCCACGCCGCGCAGGATTGCGTTGTCCACCAGCTCGTCGCGGTACCGGATTTCGTTCAGCCTCATTGCCGGCCGTGAGGGACCCAGCGGACGGCCGCTGAAGGCCGTGGCGATCTCCAGGGAAGGGCAGGTCTCCCGCAGGTAAGCGGCGTCCGACGGGCGCAGGTATTTCCGCTTCCGGATCTTTTCCGGTACCCGCCCAAAACCCGCGCTCATCGAGAAACGCGAGATGTAGTAGGTGCGTGAGCCCATCTCTTCGACCCGGTGGGCGATGTAGGCGTTGAGTCCGTCGATGACCGCGGCGACCGAGATCACCGACGTCACCCCGATCACGATCCCCAGTACCGTAAGGCCGGAGCGCACCTTGTGCGTTCGGAGCGTGTCCAGCGCGATGGTCAGGTTCTCCCGAATCTCGCTCCCGCTCACGGCTCACTCGCTCCTTAGGGCTTCCACCGGGTCGAGTTGCGCCGCCCGGGTCGCTGGGTAGATCCCGAAGAACAAACCGATCGAGGAACTCAACATGACTCCCAGCAGAGCCACCCAGGGCTGGACCGCTGCGGGGAAATCCGTGAATGTCTTCACGGCCGTCGCCGCCGCGAAGCCGAGAAGCGTGCCGAGCGATCCGCCGGCCAGACACTGCAGCACGCTCTCGGTCAGAAACTGCCGCAGGATGTCGTTCCGCGTCGCTCCCGTAGCCCGGCGGACGCCGATCTCCTTGGTGCGCTCCACGACGCTCACGAGCATGACGTTCATGATCACGATGCCCCCGACCACCGCCGAGATGGAGCTGACCGTGACGAAGACCGCGAAGAACGCGCTGCTGACCGACTCCCAAAGGGCGATGTAGCTGGAAGCCGTGCCGATGAAAAAGTCGTCTTCTTGGGTGGGCCGCAAGCGCCGGCGCACGCGCAGAATGACCGTCGCTTCGTCGATGGCCCGTTGAAACAAAGTATCGCTTCCGGCCGCTTGGACGTCGATGATGATGCTACGGCGGCTGCCCCGGAGCCGCTGGAACGTCCCCATGGGGATGACTACGAAATTGTCCTGATCCATGCCCAGGATCGAGCCGATAGGCTCGTACTTGCCGATGACGCGCAGCTCGGTGTTATCGGCGCGCAAGGTCCGCCCCACCGGATCCAGGCCGGCGAAGAGTTCTTCGGCGATGCGGTGCCCGATCAGGCAGACCCGCGCCCCGCGCTGGTCCTCGCCGGGAGTGAAGTAGCGCCCGAGTTCGACCGTGCGCGTGTCGATGTCCGCCATGGAAGCGGTCTGCCCGATCAGCGAAACGTCGGTCAGCTCCCGGTTACCCGCCCGCACCCGCGTCTGGCTGATCACCGAAGCCCCCACCCGGCGGCAAGCGCGGCACCTCTCGGCGATCGCCCGCATGTCGCTCAACTCCAGCCGGCGGTGCCGCATCGCCCTCAAGTAAACGGCGAAGTCCGTGGCCGCAAACGGCAGCCGCGAGATCTGAAAGACGTCGGTGCCGAGGTTGGCGATCTTCTCCTCGACATAGCGGTTGGCCCCTTGGATTAACGTCATCACCGTAATGAGCGTCGCCACCCCCATCGTCAAGCCCAGGACGGTGAGCCACGCCCGCAGCTTATGGGCGCGGAGCGCGGCGATCGACTGCGCCAGATCGTCACGGAAGGAGAGCATCGGCCGGTACCCAACGGAAGGACAGCGCGAGAAGTCTTGGCCGTGCGCCCACGCGGGAGATCCCCGCTCGTTGCGGTTCTCCCGGCGGTTCGCCGTGACCTTCAAGGACAATTGTACGCCCGCCCACGGCCGCCATCTTGCTCGGGAATGAGACTTCTATGGAAAGCCGCCGCTACCGGTCTTCGCCGACCACGCTCCACAAGCGCGCCTCAGTCCGAACGCGGCCGGGTCACGGCCGTTAACCGGCCCCGGCCGTAAAGCCGGCGGTAGATCTCCGCATTCCGCAGAACCGTTTGGACATAGGTCCGCGTCTCGGTGAAGGGGATCGTCTCGACGAATTCGGCCGGCTCGCGGAACTCCGCCCACGTCAGCCAGCGCTTTACGCGCGTCCGCCCCGCGTTGTAGGAGGCGAGCGCCGCTTCTGTGTGGCCGTCCAGATCGTCGATTAAACTACGCAGGTAGTACGTCCCCATGTTAACGTTGATCTCGGGGCGGTAAAGATAGGAAGTCCGGTAGCCTCGAATCCTCAGCTTCCGCGCCAGCAGCCGGCCGGTGGAGGGCAGAATCTGCGTCAAGCCCCGCGCCCGGGCCCTCGAGACCGCCCTGGCGTTGAACTCCGATTCTTGTCGAATCAAAGCGGCGAGAAAGTACACATCGATGTTCCGCCGTTTGGCGTACTTTTCCAGGATGGCGCGATACGGAAGAGGAAAGGCGAGTCTCCAGAACTCGTCCGGCGCTTCGTCGAGCCCCATGAACAGGTAGCCCGGGGCCAGCGCCTTGATAAAACGTATGCTCTTGCCGTAGTCTCCCGCGGCCGCGGCGGACCTCGCGAGTTCCAGTGCCAGCACCGGCCCCTGGGCGCCCGTGCGGGCTCCCCAGCGGAGCTCCTGTTCTCCCCAGCGCCGGAATCCAGCGGCCAGCAGAAGCCGTCCGCGCTGCAGCCGCGTTTCCGTCAGCGGGCTTGGGTCGAAATTCTTCTGGTGACGCCGGGGTGGAAACGCGACGTGGGAGAGGAACTCGTGCACCTCAGCGGCGGCTTCGCCGTCCCCGCCGCCCGGGCCGAGACTCTCCAGCCGGTCCTGTGCCAGAAACCCGTAGTACCAGTTCGGGTACTGGTGGGCCACTTCGCGGTACCAGGCCGCGGCGGCGGCTTGGTCTCCGTTCCGCTCCGCGAGACGCCCGAGGAAATAAAGGGCCGCCGGGGTCTTGTTCGATCCCGGATAACGTTCCACGTGCGAGCGCAGCAGGTCGGCGGCTTCGGGACGCCGCCGGATGTAATGGCTCCAGGCGACCTTCCAATGGCAGTAAGGCGCCCAATCGCTTTCGGGGAACTCTTCCGCGCAAGCGCGGTAGTACGGCAAGAAGCGCTCGTGGTCGTTCTCGAGCAAATACATGTTACCGGCGGACACGAGGGCCTCGAGCCGCCACGGAGAGTCCGGGTGCTTCTCGCCCAGCTCCTTGACGATGCGAACCACTTCGCTCCTGCGGCCAAGGCGCCGCGCCGCCGCCAGCAGGTAATACAATCGTTCGGCGTCCGCCTCGGGATCGGCCACCCTCAACGATTTGAGCCAGCGGTACGCTATCGTGTCGTGGCGCCGTATGTGGCGCGCCTTGCCGAGCCAGACACGCGCCCGGTCGCGGTCCGCCCCGCCGAGGGTCGTGGTCATCTGCTGGAGCTCCCGCCGGGCCGTCAGGTGCCGGCGCGCCCGGATGAGCTTGTCCACCCGGCGGAACATGGCCTCCGCCGTCACCGGCGGGTAGCGGTTGCGCAGCCGCGTCTTCAGCCGCCTCAACGCAGCAGAGGCTTGCTGCGCCTCGACGGAAACCGGATACCCGTAGTAGACCTCCTGCCAGGTCGCCGCCGCCGCGCTGAGCATCCCGGCAGCCTCCTCCAGGCGGGCCTTGATCGCCAACCCTTCCGGAGCCGGAAGCAGCCCGGCGTAGCGCCGCATCAGTTCCACCCCGAGGCGGGGATTTCCGCTCTCCAGATAGATCTCGCCCGCGCGCAAGATCGCGCGCAATTGGAACGGCGAGCGGGGATCGAAGTTCAGCACCCACTCGAGCTCGGAGATGGCTTCGCCGTAGCGCTCCTGTTTGGCCAGCGCGATGGCGAGGTGGTAGGCCGCGTAGTCGGCAATGGAAGGCAGGCGCTTCTTGGCCTCGCGGAGCCACGCCACGGCTTGGGCTGCTTCGTCTCCTTCAACCTCGCCGGCGCCGAGGGCCAGCAGCGCCAGGGCCCCTTCATCCCCCGTGGGATGCGCCTCGGCGAACTTCACCAAAGCCGCCCGCGTCGTAGGCGAAGGTTTTTTCCGGTACGCCTCGATCAGGTCAGCCAGGGCGCCGTCGGCGGAGTGGACGAGCGGTCCCAGCGCCAAAACCGCGAACAGGCTAAACCAGAGGCCCAGGGTAGTCGGGACCGAGCAACGAAGCATCGTCGTCAGCCAATGTGCGGACCAGCTCCTCATGGAAATAATCGGCTTGGAACCCTTTGTCTTCTAGAAACTGCTCCTTGTACTCGGCCCGCGCGGCATCGATCTCGCGCTGAAGCCGCCGGTAGAGATCCCCCGCTGCGCGGCCCTCTTTCACCGCTTGGGAGCGGCGTTCGAGGATCGCGGCCACCTTCACTCGCGCGAACCGGCGGGCGCTTTCATCGAGTTCCAACGCTGCCTGGTCCGCCGGTTGCGTAACCGCTCCCGCCGGCTGCGGGTCCACCTTCAAGGCCACCAGACCCGCAGGCGCCGATTCCACCCCGGCGAGGCTGTCGGCGGCCAGTCCGGCGGCCGCGGCCAGCGCTTCAAAGGGCGCCGGCGACACCTCCGCCCCGGCTTCCGCATACAGGACCCCATGCGTGGAGCGGCGGCCCGCCAGCGGGGCGAGAATCACACGCGCGCCCGGCTTGGCCGGCAGTGCGCGCGCAAGGGACACCGACAACTCGGTCGGCGTGTGGATAGCCACCACGCAGTCCCCGCTCTTCACCGCCTGCGCCAGCGCTGGCGCCGCCCCGAGAGCGGCTTCGACGGTTCCAGCAACAGGCTCGAAACCGCAAACAGCCGCGAGCCGAAGCTGAGTGCCGGAGCGCAGCAGCACCGCCGTCCGCGGCGCGAGCCGGCCTGCCGTTTCGGCGAGAACGGCGGCCAGCTCCCGCAGCCCTTCCGCCTCGCGCATCCTCCGGAGGGCCGCTACCATGGCTTCCCAGCTCAGACTCTCATCCATTCGAGATGCAGACCCCGTTGCGGACTCCCAGTGCCGCTCCGCCGGCTCCGGAGTTGCGGCTGTCTCAATCCGTCATTCTATCCCACGGGGCTTGACCGGCCGGATCCGGAGCGACAGGGGAGCGAGACGTCCAGAGGCTTCATACCAGCGATCCCCATTGAAGAGCTCCAGCCGGATCCGCCCGAGACCGTCTACCTGGCCCCAGCCGTCGAGGACGCCAGCCTCTTCCGTCACCAGCCGGAGGCAAGGCAGGTCGAGTTGCGGTCCAAACCCCGCCGGGCGGAACTCGAAGCAGCCGCTCGCCTCATGCACCCCTGCCGCCGGTTTGCCGAATCTCGCCGCAAACTCGCCTTCGGCCCGCAGCGCGCCGATGGCGTCGAATCCGGCGCCCTCGGTTTCGAGATTTGCCGCCACGCCCACTTCCGCTCCGTTCCAAGAGAATCCCGTCAGACGACCGGTGGCCGACCAGCGAGGAGAACCCGTCGCCAGATCCACCCGAAGAACTCCAGCTAGATTCCCACGCGAGGCAACGCCGCGCTCCAGATGGATCTCCAGCCGGGGACCGTTCCAAAAATACCGCGCTTCCACCCCGCTCAGAACAGCCGCCCCGGCGGTGATCCTGTCCGCCCGGAAGATCCCCTGCAACCGGCGGCGCGCAAGCCAGCGGGGCATCGTTGTCTGGCGCAACCGAAACGCCCGGGCGATCAAGCCGGAAGGTCCCCAGGCGAGGGAGGGACGCAGAAGCTCCTCCAGCTCTTCCACCGCCGCCTTGTCACAGCCGATCTCCAACCGGTCCGGCCGCCGCCACAGAGCGTGGACGGCGATCTTCCCCACTCGGGCATCGAGCCGGATCTCGTTGCCTGCCGCGTCCGTTTCCGCCCGGCGAATCCGCACGTCGCTGGCGAGGCCCGGCACGGCCAGCCGGCGGTTGCCGAGAACGGCGTTGCCGCTCCATAGTTGTTCATCGGGAGTGCCGCGGAAACGCAGAATCCCCGTCCAATAGCCGCCCGAGCCGAACCGGAACGCCCGAGGCGGTTCGGAACGAGCCATCGCTTTCCAAAGCGAGACGAACCGATCGATGGGGAATCGGCGCGAACCCACAACGATATTCAACTCCCGGGCCGTCCGGGAATAGGACCCGCTGACGGTGGCCGCTTCACGCCCCTCCACGACGACCCGAGCCGGCGCCACGCTCAGCAAGTCATCCACCGCGGTCACCGTCGCCGCCTCGACATGGACCGTTTCCCCGCCAGGGGCGCTCAGCTCCACATCGGTCGCACGAAACCGTCCGAGGATCCGCCCGTCAGCCGACCGTCCCACTGCGCCGGAGAGCCACCCCCGCAATTTCAGGCCCGTGAAGAGCGGCACGCCCAGCTCCGCAGCCAGCGCCGGGATGGTTTCGAGCTGCAACCGGTCCGCTGCGGCGACAAGGGCCCACCGCGGACGGGTGAGGTAGCCGCCGGCGAAGAACCGGATGGAAAGAGGAAGGCGTTCGCGGCGTGGACGAGTTTGCAGCCTTACTTCCTGCCGGACCATGTCCAACGTGCCCTCATAGTTCAGCGCCCACTCGCCGGAACGGGGCGGCAGAATGAACCGCTGATCCACCTCGGCCAATTGGAGCTCCCCTCGGATCCGCACCCGCGAGAGCGGACCTTCGAACTCCGCCCGCGACGCGAGGAAACCGCCCAAGCCGGCGCCGTACCCCCCGAACAAAGTCAGCAATTCGGGGATGGCGCTGCGCTCCAGGCGCACCACCATTCGCACCCGGTGCTCTCCGTCGCGCGAATAGACGAACCGCCCGTTGCCCGAAAACCGGCCGAAACCCTGCGCCGCCCGGTCCGTCCGCGAGGGTGAAGCCGAAAAGCGGAAGCGCAGCGCCGGCTCGTCACCTGGTTCCGGGCCTACGGCGATGTCGGCGTCAGAAAGATAGAAGACCGATTTCCGGTCCCCGAACTTGAAGTTCAGGCGTCCGCGGCGCACCTCGATCCGCGGCAGCAAGGCGCGACCGGAGGACGGGGCCGCGAAGACCCGCTCCAGGAGACTCGGATAGTTCCACTCGCCCTCGGCATTCTTCACCAGGTTCATGCTCGGTTCGATCAGCGTAAGGCCGCGGAACGCCACCCGTCCCCGAACCAGAGCCAGCGGGTCCAGCGAGGCCTCCAACTCCGGCACGTAAGCAAATGGTTCGATCCCGAAAGCGTCCGCGTCGGCGATCACCACGTTTTCGACGATAACGCCGGGCGAGGGCAGCACCCGCAGGCTCACCGGGCCGCCGACCTCAACGTCCCGGGCGAGCGCCCTTTCGAGCGCCGTCCGCACCGGGGCCTTCAAGGAGCTGATCCGGAAGAAAGGAGCCACCAGCGCGAGTAGAAGGACGAAGAGCGCCGCCGCGATCCAGCGCCGGAGGGACCGGCGGCTCATTGGTCTCCGTCCTCCAAACGTCCGTAATCGGCGGGTGTGTCCACGTCGTGTAGAATGCCGGCGTCGGCCGTTTCGATATAAACGGTGCTGGAGCGAAAACGCCGCATGGCGTCGCGCGGGCTGGCCTCGGGCGGAAGCGCCAGCAGCGCTTCCATCGCCGGACGCGCCACCAGCACGGGATGGCCGCGGCGGTTGCCGCACGTGGGCACGACGGCCGCCGCGTCAGGCCGCCGCCGGAACGCCTCGGCGAGCGCCGCCACCGTCTTTGCTTTCACCAGCGGATAGTCCACCGGGCAGAAGATCACCGCCTTCGCGTTGGCCGGGAGCGCGTGCAGCCCGCATTGCAGCGAGCTCAGCATCCCGCGCTCCGGCTCGGGATTGAGCACGAAGCGCACCGCGCTAGCTCGCCGCACACCGCGGCGCACCGCCTCTTCATGATGGCCCAGAACCGCGATGATCGGATCACACGAGGGCTGCATCACATCGGCCATACGGTCGAAGAACGTCTCCCCGCCGAGCCGCAGCAAGGCTTTGGGAGAGCCCATCCGCCGCCCAGCTCCGGCGGCGAGGATGATCCCGGCGATCGTCACGGTTCGAAGGCTACTTCAGCAGACCTCGCAGCGAGGGATTCGTGAAGATCGATTTCGAAAGTTCGCGCCATTTGGATTCCGGCTGCCGGCGCACGGCGATCATCTCTGCCACCACGCTGACGGCGATCTCCTCGGGCGTCACCGCGCCGATGTCCAGCCCCATGGGCGCCGTCAAGCGCTCGAACTTCTCCCGCGGGATGCCCTCCTTTTCGAGTTCCTTTACGATATTGATCACTTTGCGCTTCGAGCCGATCATCGCGATGAAGCGGGCTGGGGTCTCCACCGCCAGCCGCAGCACCCGCATGTCGTCGCGGTGTCCCCGCGTCACGATGATCAGGTAGCTCGAGGAATTGATCTCCAACCGCGGGAAGATCGCCTCGTATTCGGCGGCGTGGACCTCCTCGGCGTCGGGGAAGCGCTCGCGGCTGGCGAACCGCTCCCGGTCGTCCACCACCACCGTCGCAAAACCCGCCAGATGCGCCACTTTCGCGATGGCCTGCGACACGTGGCCCGCCCCGAAAAGGAACGCCCTGGGCTGCGGCACCACCGGCTCCACGTACACGTTCAATTGCCCTCCGCAGATGAGGCCGTTCTCATAGGCGACGTCCTGGCCGAGGGAGAACTCGAGCATCTTCGCCTTCTCGGTCTCCATCACTTCCCGTGCCGCGTTGTAGACCTCGGCCTCCACGCAGCCGCCGCCGATCGTTCCCACGAACGAACCGTCCTGCCGCACGAGGATCTTGGCGTTCTGGTACGAGGGGATGGACCCGTTCACCGAGACGATGGTCGCTAGCGCGCACTTCTCGCCCCGGCGGCGCAGGCGCACAAGCTCCTCGTAGACGTCCATAGATTCTGGTTGTATTGTAGCGCCGCGAGGTCCCGGGAGCGCGCCTCAGTGTGACCGGACGCGCTCGCGCGCCTGAGCTGCTGTTGTCACTAGCTTTGTCTCTGGATTGAAGATCAGCCAGGCGAAGGCGAAGTAGACGCCGTGGGGGACCGGCTCCAGACGCTTTCCAGCCAGCGGCCCCTTGACGGCGAAGCCCAGCACGTCCCACTCGCTGCCTGTCTCGCGGTCCCGGATCCGGCCGCCCTTGCGCTGGAATGTCAGCCGGCGGTCGTCCACCTCCGGCAGGAAGACGCCCACCGAACCCACGTCGCGCGAATCGGCGATCCGGCTGCGGTCGAGCGGCGTCACCGTGCCGCGCTGGTGGAACACGACATAACGCAGGCCTCCAGTAACGCCTTCCACAACCCCCTCGCGCCGGAGCAGTTCGAACGAATAGGCCGTCGCTTCACCACCGGCCTCCACCACCACGATGCGCTCCTTCGGGGCTTTGAGGCCCTTCGGCACGCTCGGCTTGAAAAGGAATTCCCCGAACTCGTAGCCCACGTAGGGATTCGTGCCGTACGGGCGCCGGTGGCCGGTCTCCCGGCTCAGCACCTTCCCGTCCGGAAACGCCCGGGCGAAGTCGGCGAACGCCACTGTCTGGCTCGGGACCACCCGCAGGCGCTTGCCCGTCAAGGTTCCAACGATCGCCTCGCCGGTCACCTGCTGCCAGAGCGAATCGGTCGCGCGGTCGTACATTACCATGTCGCTTTCCCTGAGCAGCCCGGAGACGCCGAACGAGTAAGTCTCGCCCTCCAGCCGCCGATCGAAGACGATGGCGCTGTTGCAGAGCGGACAATAGCTCACCAGGATGGGCAGATCCCCGATCGCGTCGTTGACCAGCTCGTGCCACATCAGGATCTGAAACGGGTAAGCGCGGGCCTCGCCCCGGCGTTCGACCACCAGCACGGGTTCCTTCCTATCCAGCCACTTCGCCGCTTCCCCGGACGGTACGAACTTCGGGTCGTCAATCGCCGGGATGCCGTCCTTGGGCGGCCCGCCCGCGCGGAGCTCCGAGAGGTCGATGGACCGCTTCGAGAGGTCTGTCCGCCAGTTCCCTTCGGGAAGCTGTCCCCATCCACTGCCGGCCAAGGCGAGAGCCAGCACGATTTGCGCCCACTGAATTGTCATGACTCGTTTGGACCTTCGCTCCGCAGGCGGGAATGGTCACCCCGGCCTCCGCCCGGAGGCGGGAAGCGCCCATTCCGGAGCGGGCGCCCCGCCTCACATTCTGCCCGATCCCGGCGCGGACGGAGAACAATAGCGTCTCGGCAGCGGCCACTCGTTCCGCGGGCCCGTTGCTCCCGCGGGAGGCGCCTGCCACACTGGAGGCAGACAGAGTACCCCGGTGCATGAGCTCTCCATAGCGCAAGAATTGGTGCGGATGGCCGAGGAGGCCGCCCGGGCCAAGGGCGCCCGAAGGGTCCGGGAAGTGCGCCTGCGCCTCGGCGCCCTGAGCGGCGTCGTCGAGGAAGCGCTGCGCTTGGGCTATGAAGCGGCCTGCCGGGACACGATCCTCGATGGCTCGCGCCTCGTCATCGAACCGGTCCCGGTCTTGATCCGCTGCCCGCAATGCGAGCGCGACGTCGAGCCCGAAAGCGTACAATTGATGTACTGTCCCGCTTGTGGGACCGCCGGGGGCCAGTTGCGCCAGGGACGCGAAATCGAGCTCGCGGCGATGGAGATCGAGAACTAGAGGCCGCGGTCTGCGAGGGGCTGGACTATGCCGACGCGAATCCTGGAAATCCGCAAGAGCGTTCTCAGCGAAAACGACCGCCGGGCGCGGGCGCTGCGTGAGGAGTTCCGCCGGGCGGGCGTGCTCGCCGTCAATCTGGTCTCTTCGCCGGGAGCGGGCAAGACCTCGCTGCTTGTGGAAACGTTGCGGAGGCTCGCTACGGCTGCCGTCCCGGCCGCGGTCATCGCCGGCGACGTTGAGACCGACAATGACGCCCGCCGCCTTGCTGCCGCCGGACACCCGGTGCGCCAGATCGAAACTCACGGCGCCTGCCACCTCGACGCCGCCATGATCGCCCAGCGCCTCCGGGGCTGGGACCTCGGAACCTTCGATTACCTCTTCATCGAGAACGTCGGCAACCTCGTTTGCCCGGCTAACTACGACCTCGGCGAGGGGCTGCGGGCGGTGATCCTCTCCGTCGCCGAGGGCGAGGACAAGCCCCTCAAGTACCCGGCGCTGTTTCATTCCGCCGACGCCGTGCTCATCTCCAAGATCGACCTCGCCGGCCCGTGCGAATTCGACCGCGAAGCCGCCCTGCGCAACATCCGGGCCGTCTGCCCGGACGCCGCCGTCATCGAAACCTCGGCCAAAACCGGAGCCGGCCAGGACGCCTGGCTGGAACACCTCTCCGAGGCCCGGCGGCGCTTCCTCACCGAAAGGGAGGTCCCATGTGTCTAGCCGTACCTGGCCGCATCGAAGAAATTTACGAGAAAGACGGCCTGCGGATGGGCAAACTCAACTTCGGCGGCATCGTCAAAGAAGTCTGCCTTGAGTATCTGCCCGAGGCCGACCTGGGAGACTACGCCATCGTCCATGTCGGCTTCGCTATCAGCAAGGTGGACGAAAAGGCCGCCGAAGAGACGCTCGCCGCCTTGCGGGAGATGGGCGAGCTGGACGGCCCGGAGTGGAACTCCGGCGACAGGGACGGCGGCGCGCCGTCCGGGTGAGCGCTTTCAGGGAGGTCCGCCGGCATGAAACACCTTGCCGAATACCGGGACGCCGCCATCGCCCGCGGCCTGCTCCGCGAGATCGAGCGGCTGGCCACCCGCCCCTGGACCATCATGGAGGTCTGCGGCGGCCAGACCCACTCCATCATCCGCACCGGCATCGACCAGGTGCTACCGCCCGGGATCGAGCTCGTGCACGGTCCGGGCTGCCCGGTCTGCGTCACGCCGCTGGAGCTGATCGACAAGGCGGTGGCCATCGCCGCCCAGCCCGGCGTCGTCTTCTGCTCCTTCGGCGACATGCTCCGCGTGCCGGGCAGCTCCAAGGACCTCTTCCAGGTCAAGAGCGAGGGCGCCGACGTGCGCGTCGTCTATTCGCCCCTCGACGCCCTCCGCCTGGCGCGGGAGAACCCCGGCCGCGAGGTCGTCTTCTTCGCTGTCGGTTTCGAGACCACCGCACCGGCCAACGCCATGGCTGTCAAGGCCGCCCGCCGCGAAGGTCTCCGCAACTTCTCGCTACTCGTCTCCCACGTGCTGGTGCCGCCGGCAATCGAAGCGATCTTGCAGGCCCAGAACAACCGCGTCCAGGCGTTCCTTGCCGCCGGCCACGTCTGCACCGTGATGGGTTACCGGCAGTATCTCCCCCTCGCCGACCGCTACCGCGTGCCGATCGTCGTGGCCGGCTTCGAACCGGTGGACCTGCTCGACGGCATCCGCCGCGCCGTGGCGCAACTCGAGCGCGGCGAGGCCCGCGTGGAGAACGCTTACGCCCGGGCGGTCACCCGGGACGGCAACCTGGCCGCGCAGAAGCTCCTCGATGAGGTCTTCGAAGTGACGGACCGCAACTGGCGCGGCATCGGCCTCATCCCCGCCAGCGGCTGGCGCTTGCGGCCCGAATGGCGCGACTTCGACGCCGAGCACCGCTTCGCGGTCGGCGAACTCACTGTGCAGGAATCCCCCCTCTGCCGCAGCGGCGAGGTACTGCAGGGCGCCATCAAACCCACCGACTGCCCCGCCTTCGGCAAGGAGTGCACGCCCCGCACGCCTCTGGGAGCGACTATGGTTTCGAGCGAAGGCGCCTGCGCCGCCTACTACAATTACGGGAGGCGCGCCGCCGATCCCGTTCGTTGACCGCTATGGCCCGCAACTTCGATCCCGGCAAATGGAGCTGCCCGCTGCCGCTGCGCTCTTACCCGAACGTCGTCCTCGGTCACGGCAGCGGCGGCCAGCTCACCGCCGATTTGATCCAGCAGCTTTTCCTGCCGGCTTTCCGCAACAGCGCGCTGGAAGCTTTGGGCGACTCCGCAGTAGTCGCCGCCGGCGGCGCGAGCCTGGCCTTCTCCACCGACGCCTACGTCGTGCGCCCGCTCGTCTTCCCCGGCGGCTCCATCGGCGAACTGGCCGTGAACGGAACCATCAACGACCTGGCCATGGCCGGCGCCCGCCCCCTCTTCCTCAGCGCCGCTTTCCTCGTCGAGGAAGGCTTCCCCATGGAAGAGCTGGGCGGCCTCGTCCAGCGCATGGCTGCCGCCGCGCGCCAGGCCGGCGTCGAAATCGTCACCGGCGATACGAAGGTCGTGGACAAAGGCCACGGCGACGGCTGCTACATCACCACCGCCGGCATCGGCCTCGTCCCCGAAGGCGTCCAGCTCGGCCCCGGGCGGATCGAGCCCGGCGACGCCGTCATCCTGAGCGGCGCCATCGGCGACCATGGGATCGCCGTGCTCAGCGTCCGCGAGGGCCTCGAGTTCGGCACCCGCATCGAGAGCGACACCGCAGCGCTTCACACCCTCGCCGGGACCATCCTCGAGACGCCCGCCGCCGTGCGCCTGATGCGCGACCCCACCCGGGGCGGCGTGGCGGCGGCCTTGAACGAGATCGCCGCGGCGGCCGGCAAGGGCGTCTTGCTCGATGAAGAGAAGATCCCCGTCCGGGCGGAAGTTGAGGCGGCCTGTGAGCTTCTGGGCCTCGACCCGCTGACCGTGGCCAACGAAGGCAAGCTCCTCGCCGTGGTGGACCCCGGCGCCGCCCCGGCCATCCTCGAGCGCATGCGCGCCCACCCGTTAGGACGCGACGCTCAGGTGATCGGCCGCATCACCGCCGAACATCCCGGGACCGTGGCGCTCCACACCGGCATCGGGGCTAGCCGCGTCGTCCCAATGCCGGTAGGCGAGCTGCTTCCGCGGATCTGCTGAAGCCCCGCGCGGCTCACTGCTGCAGGTCCGGATCCACTTCCGGCACCTTCAGCTCCTCGCGCAGCCGCTTGAGTTCGGCTTTCAGCTCCTTGACGATCCGGGCGTAGCGCGGGTCGTTGTAGACGTTATGCAGCTCGTGCGGATCCAGCTCCAGGTCGAACAGCTCCCACTCGTCCTTCTGGTAGTAGTAGATCAGCTTGTGGGTGGCCGTCCGCACGCCATAGTGCCGCGCCACTTTGTGCACCGCTGGCGGACCCTCGTAGTAGTGGTAGTAGAAACTCTTCCGCCAGTCCGGCACGTACTCGCCCTTGAGCAGCGGCACCAGGCTGCGACCCTGCATGTCGTCGGGAACCGGCACGCCCGCGATCTCCAGGAAGGTCTCCGGCAGGTCGATGTTCGACACAAGGTGCGTGTCCACGCTGCCGGGCTTCGTCACCCCAGGCCAGCGGATGATCAACGGCGTTCGCAAGGATTCCTTGTACATCCACCGCTTGTCGAACCAGCCGTGCTCGCCCAAATAGAACCCCTGGTCCGAGCTGTAGACCACCACCGTGTTCTTCGCCAGCCCGGAAACGTCGAGATACCGCAGCAGCCGGCCGACATTGGCGTCCACCGAGGCGATGCACCGCAGGTAGTCCTTGATGTAGCGCTGATACTTCCACCGCACCAGAGCCCGGCCGGTGAGGTTGGCCTTGTAGAAGGCCTCGTTCTTCGGCCCGTAGGCCGCGTCCCACATGCGCATCTGCTCCTCGGTCATGCGGGCGAAGACGCCCGGCAGCTTCTCGCCGCGCTCCTTGGCTTCGAGCAGGGAGATCAGCTTGAGATCGGCGACGTCCCTCATGTGCCGGGCGATCTCCATCTCCTGCTCGCGCGCCGGGCTGGCGCGGTCGGAATAGTCGTCGAACAGCGTCGGCGGCTCCCAGATCTCGACGCCGTCGTAAAGCGTCAGGTACTCGGGCGGCGGCATCCAGTTCCGATGCGGCGCCTTGTGCTGACACATGATCAAGAACGGCCGATTCGGATCACGCTGGTTTTTCAGCCAGTCCAGCGTCATGTCGGTGATGATGTCGGTGGCGTAGCCCTCGATGCGGACGTCCGGACCCCCGGGCACGCGGAAATCAGGGTTGTAGTAATGCCCCTGCCCCCGCAGCACCTTCCACACGTCGAAGCCTTGCGGTTCGCTCTTCAGGTGCCACTTGCCGAAGATCACCGTCTGGTAGCCGGCCTTCTGCAGCAGCTTCGGGAAGGTCTGCTGCGAGCCGTCGAAAACGACGCGGTTGTTGATGACGCCGTTCAAGTGGCTATACTTGCCCGTCTGGATCACCGCCCGGCTCGGCGCGCAGATCGAGTTCGTCACCAGGGCGTTGCGGAACAGCATACCCTCACGCGCCAGGCGGTCGATGTTCGGCGTGTGGTTGATCTTGGAACCGTACGCGCTGATTGCCTGATAGGCATGATCGTCGGTGAAGATGAAGAGAATATTGGGCCGGGAATCCTTCTGAGCCGCGAGCGGCGCGGCCGCCAGCGTCGCGAGCGCCATCGCGCCGGCCAGCAGAGTCCAGCTTCTCGAAGAAATCCGCATTCGTTCGACCTCCTTGTGACCAGAGTGCGGCCGCCGCGTTCCCGCCGGCCGCCGGCTCCCCTTGGCACACCGCAATGTACTTTATCACGCCCGCCGGCTGCGGCGTCCAGGCGTGCTAGTGTGTCAATAGCCGGGCCCGGCCCGCAGCCTCTCTCTAGCGCAAGCGTGTTTCATCGGCCGTCGTGGCCAGTGAGCCGGTCATGAGCCACTCCGTGATTCGAACAAAGGACCAGCCTCTATTGCCCCTCGTCGAGCACCCCGGCGCGTGACATAAAATGAAGCCGATGAAGAAGCGGTTCCACGCCGCGATCAGCCGCGAGGGGGACTGGTTGGCGGCACAGTGTCTGGAAGTGAACATGGCCAGCCAGAGGCGCAACCCTGAAGAGGCGCTGACCACTTTTCGGGAAGCGTTGGAGCTGCGTTGCCAAGGGCCCCGGGCGAGCGTGCCGTTCCGCCTCGCGCCAGTATGATGGAATGAGAATCGGCAATGAAGTATCGGGTATACATCGAGCGGGACGAAGACGGCATGTTCGTGGTCACGTGTCCAGCTCTGCCCGGGTGCGTTTCCCAGGGCCGGACCCGCGAAGAAGCCCGAGGAAACATACGGGAAGCCATCTCGCTGTACTTGGAGAGTCTTCGCGAGCACGGTGAGCCCGTCCCGCCGGGTGTCGAACAGGAGATCATCGAGGTGCCGGCGGCGTGAAACTGCCGGCGGTCTCCGGCCGCGAAGCGGTGAAGGCATTCACCCGGGCCGGATACGAGGTGGACAGGCAGCGCGGGAGCCACATTCTCCTGCGCGAGAAGAAACCCGCACCGGCGGCTGTCGATTCCGAACCACCGGGTCCTCGCCAAAGGAACGCTGCGGACCTTGATCAAAGAAGCCGGGCTGTCGGTGGAAGAATTCGTTGCGCTGCTGTGAAAGACCGCGGTTCCGCAATTCGGATTCCTGAAACCTCCGTACCCTGCGCGTCTTTACAGAGAAAACGCGCCTCTCCATCGATGGTTGTGTCTGGCCGGCCGGTCATGAACCGCTCAGCGGAGAGAAGCCGCGGCGCCCGCCGTTCTGAAGGATTCCCCCGGCTATGAGGCACGCGCTCTATCTGGCCACTCGATATCTCGCGCGCAACAAGCTCACCACCGGCGTCCTCGTCGCCGCGATCGCCGTCGTCCTGGCCCTGCCGTTGGGTTTGCGCACGCTCGTCCGCCGGGCCGACAGTCATCTCCGCAGCCGCGCCGCCTCTACGCCGCTGCTGCTCGGCGCCAAAGGCAGTCCCATCGACCTGGTGCTGAACTCGCTCTACTTCCGGCGCACTGTGCCCCCGCGGATCGAATACCGGCAAGCCGCCCGGGCCGCCTCGAATCTCGCCACCCCGATCCCTCTGTACGTGCGCTTCCACGCGGGACCCGATCCCATCGTCGGAACCACCATCGAATACTTCAGCTTTCGCGGCCTCCGCGTAGCCGATGGCGGTCTGATGACGCGGTTGGGCGATTGCGTCGTCGGAGCCGAAGTCGCCGCCCGCCGCGGCCTCGAGCCCGGTGGCTCGGTCGTCTCCTCTCCAGAGAGCGCCTTCAGCCTCGCCGGAGTCTATCCGCTGAAGATGCGCGTCACCGGCGTCCTCGCTCCGTCCGGCACGCCGGACGACCGGGCAATCTTCGTGGACGTCAAGACCGCCTGGCTCATCGAGGGACTGGCCCACGGGCACCAGGATCTCTCCTCGCCCGAAGCCGCCGGCGCGGTGCTGGAGCGCCGGGGCAACCTCGTGATCGGGAACGCCTCGGTGGTCGAGTACAACGAGGTCACCCCGGAGAATCTCTCGTCGTTCCACTTCCACGGCGATCCGGAGACCTTCCCGATCACTGCCGTCATCCTCGTGCCCCGTGACCAGAAAGCCGCCGCCCTCCTGCTCGGCCGCTACCAGACCTCGGACGAGCCGCTGCAATTGGTGCGCCCGCAGAAGGTGCTCGGCGAATTGATGACTACTGTCTTCCGCGTGCAGGGCTACGTCACAGGTGCGCTGGCAGCCGTCGCTGCGGCCACGCTGGCTGCCACGGCGCTGGTCTTCATGCTCTCGATCCGCCTGCGGCGCCGCCAGCTCCAGACGATGATGCGCATTGGCGGGGCGCGCTCCCGCATCGCGGCGGTGCTCGCTTCCGAGGCGGTGATCGTGCTCGGGACGGGAGTCTTGCTTGCCGTGGGTGCGGTCGCCGCCGCCGGCCGCCTCGGCGCGGGCGCGATGGAGCGCCTGCTCACCGGCAGGTTCTAGACCCCCGCCTTCTCATTCCGCGTAATAGCCGGGCCGTGTCCGGACTTTCACCCCCGCGCGTTTCACCCTCACCTGGATCGACCGCCAGCTCCCGTCGAAGTTCTGGTTCTTGGGGTAGTAAGCCAATGTGTAGACGCTACGGAGTTCGTCCGCCACCAGCTCATAGACCGGGTCGAGATCCCGGATCGAGTGGGCGGCGAACAATCTCCCGCCGGTCGTCCGCGCCAGCGCCGTCAAGTTCCGGCGCGCTTCCTCGGCCCACCGCGGAGGCCGGACGAGCCGGAACGGATCGAGGAATATCGGGTAGATGAGCACGTTCATGCTCTCGGCCGCCCGCCGGAGCTTCTTGATGGACACTTTGCTGGGATCGACGTCGTTGCGCAGCCGGCTGTCCACGCCGTCGGTGATCACAATCAGCGCATTCCGCTCCAGCGGCCGCTGCCGCAGCTCTTGTGCATAGGCCAAGACGATAGCGTCGTAGATCGGTGAACCTCCGGAGACATCCGGAATCGCGTCGATGAGATCGTAAACGCGTTTGTGGTTCTCCGTCAGGGGCGAGACCACCTGGAACATGCTGGCCGCCAGAACGTAAACGGCCACCTTGTCCTGCGGCCGGGCGATTCCGACAAAACGCTTCGCCGCCTCCATCATCGCCTCGCGGTCCCGCCGCGTGCTCCCGCTGAGGTCGAGAAGTAGCGCCAGGTTGAACGGTTCTTCCCCTGTCCCGGCGTGGGCGATCTCCTGGCGGACGCCGTCCTCGAGCACCTCGAACTCCGCCGGCGCTAAGTCGGTCACCGGACGTCCCTGTTTGTCGTACACCGCCACCATGAGAGTGACCATGCGAACCTCTCCGGTGAACCTGGCGACGCCGCCCTCAACGACGGCGGGCTGTTCAGCGGGCTTGGGCGCAGCGCCGTGCCGCCGCCGCTTCCGCTGCATTGCGAGCGTCCGCCGCTCGAGGATCTGGTTGACGATCTGCCACGCCAGGCCCGGCGGCTTCACCGGCGCGTCGGCCGGCACCTCCATCTGCTCCAGGATCACCGCTCCCGGCCGCTCCGCCCGCGCCACGATGCGTCCATAAGTCACGTCTGTGTCGCGGAGCTTGTCGGTGAGACTCCATTCCTCATCCGTTTCAGTCTGCGATCGCGCCCGGCCGCTTATCCGCAGCTTGAGCGTCGCCGGCTTTTCAAACCTCTCCGGCGCACGCTGGCACACGACCGACAGCCGCGTGAACTCCCAGGGCGCCTTCAAATGCAAATCGCCGCTGCCGGTGACCAGCTCCGCCCGGCGGATCATCCCTTCCACCCGGATCGGGCCGTCCGTTGTGCGCGCTTCCAAGTGGTAGCCGTACGGAAGAAAGAGCTTCAGGTTCAGGCGGATTCCGTCCGGAGGGTGAACGCGGATGATTGTCCGGCCCTTTTCGCGGATCAGCTCGACATCCCCGCTTCGGACGGCCCGGTCCGGAGACGTCGCGCGCATCCTGGCCTCCCTCCCGGTGACCACCTCCACGGTGATCGCTCCGGCGGGGTTCTCGACACGAACCGTTGGCGCTGCCTGCAAGCACACGGCGAGCGCCAGTAAAGCCCAGCTACGGTGCGCGTTCCCCATGTGGCGGGTTTCCACCCCAATCTTCGCATAGCCGCTCGGCATGGTTCCCTTAGACCCCGAAACAGTGGTTCACCTCCCTGGAATGCAATACGATGGGAAGCGGACCGAACCCGGAAAGAGGAGTGAGAGGAGCATCATGGCACAGATCAAGGGACCTGCAATCTTCCTGGCGCAGTTCATGGGCGATGAGGAGCCGTTCAATAGCCTGGAGTCGATTACCGCTTGGGCCAAGTCCCTCGGCTACATCGGCGTCCAGATCCCTTCCTGGGATCCGCGCTGCATGGATCTCGCGAAGGCCGCCGAATCCAAGGAGTACTGCGATGAGCTGAAGGGCCGCACCAACGGCCTTGCCATCACCGAGCTGGCTTCCCACCTCCAGGGCCAGCTCGTCGCCGTCCACCCGGCCTACGACGAGCTGTTCGACGTCTTCGCCGCGCCCGAGGTTCGGGGCGATCCTAAAGCCCGCACCGAGTGGGCGGTGGAACAGATGAAGCTGGTGATCCGGGCCTCCGCCAACCTCGGATTGACGGTTTCTCCCTCTTTCTCCGGCGCCCTCTTGTGGCCGTTCCTTTATCCGTGGCCGCAACGTCCCGCGGGCCTTGTCGAGGAGGGCTACAAAGAACTCGCCGCCCGCTGGAAGCCCATCTTCGACTTCGCCGACGAGCACGGCGTGGATATCGCTTTCGAGCTGCACCCCGGAGAAGATCTCCACGATGGCGCCACGTTCGAGCGCTTCCTCGAGGCCACCGGCAACCATCCACGTGTGGCCATCAACTACGACCCTTCGCACTTCGTCCTCCAGTGCCTGGACTACGTGCGCTTCATCGACGCCTACGGGCCCTACATCAAGGCCTTCCACGTCAAGGACGCCGAGTACCGGCCCAACGAGAAGGCTGGCGTCTACGGCGGCTACCTCGGCTGGAAGGAGCGCCCCGGACGCTTCCGCAGCCTCGGCGACGGCCAGGTGGACTTCAAACAGGTCTTCACCCGGCTCACCGCCGTCGGCTACGACTCCTGGGCCGTGCTCGAGTGGGAGTGCTGCTACAAGGACGCCGCGCAGGGAGCCGCCGAGGGAGCCCCGTTCATCAAGTCGCACCTCATCGACGTTCCCAAGAAGGCGTTCGACGATTTCGCCGGCGCCGAGACCGACACGGCGCGCAACCGGCGCATCCTCGGGCTGGAGTAAACGGCGGCACGGGCAACCTGGCCGGGCGCGGCCGCTGACCCTCACCGGCCGTGCCCCCGCCCCTCAATCGTGCCAGTTCGGCGGTCGCTGCACGCCGTCCGGCAGCTTCGTCTTGCTGTCGCCGCGGGCTTGGGCGAGTTGCTCTTCCGTCAGGTCCTCAGCCGTGCTGAGGTCCGCCCCGGATAGGTCGGCCTCTTCGATGTCGATCCCGATCAGCCGCGCCCCGACCAGATTGGCGCCCCGCAGGTTCGCCCACCTCAGGTCCGCCCCCTCCAGGTTGGCCATGACGAGATTCGCCCCCGAGAGGTCGGCATCGGCCAGGTTGGCGAACATCAGGTTCGTATGGCTCAAGTCCGCTCCGGAAAGGTCGGGAATGATCTGGCCGTTCTCGGCCCGCCACTGGTTCCAGGCGTCCACGTCGGCCTTGAGTAACAACACTTGCTTCGGATCCGCCATCTCAGCCCCTGAATTACAGTCGCAATTTCTTATTCTGCCAGCTTGCGCTCGGGCGCTGGGATGGTTCGGCCGCGGAAGCCGGCGCCGGGCTACTCGAACACCACCTCAACCGTGTTGCTCCACAGCCCGTCCACTGCGAGCCGCACCTCCACCCGGCCTGCGCCGGCCAGCGACCGCGGCAGCAGCACGTTCACCTGGTCCAGCCCCGGGTAGAAGCCCTGCGGACCGGCGTAGACCGCCGGCAGCTCCAGATCGCCCACCCGCACCGTCACCGCCCCGAGCGAGCTCCGGCCGCGGATCCCGGCTCCGTAGAGCACCAGGTAGAGCTGCTCCCCTTCCGGCCCGAAGGCGACCGGCACGGCTACGAACGCCGCCCGCTCCTCGTCATAGCGCAGCACGGCCTCGAAAGCTTGCGTGCCGTCGGCCCGGACCCGCTGGACGTTGGCCGCCGCGACGCCCCCGGCAGAGGGATCGCCGGAATACAGCCACGGACCCGGCAGCGGGGCGTACGGGATCGTCACCGACGAGACGGCGATCTCCTCCACCCGCCCGCGGCTCAGCGGCGCCGGCCGCGTCGAGCCCGCCGCCCAGATCTCCATCTGGTTCGCGTGGAACGGACTCTGCGGGTCTTCCGAGATCCCCGGCGGCAGCACCGCCCGCGAATTGTCCACATCGGCCAGGTCCACGATCTGCGTGTACGAGTTGGCCTTCTGCGACCAGATCGTCCCCGTCTGGCCGCACATCAGCGGCGGCGATTCCAGATTGAACTCCGGCTCCAGCACCGGCAGCTTCATCGGCCCGTTCTGCTGGTAGGGCATCCGCTGGATCTCCCGCGATTGCCCGTCCACCGGCGCCGGCCCCGCCGCCCGCCCCGCGGCCAGGTTCTCCCCCGCCAGCTCCAGCCAGGCCATCAGGTACTCCCGCACCTCGGGGTCCGTGGGCGTCGCTTCGGTACCGCCGAACTGGTCCTGGATCAGCCGCGCCAGATGGCTGATGCCGCCTCCGCCGCCGCCCAGACGGTCCTTCAGCGGCGACCGCCGGTAGGGCGTCAGCAGCGCCCCGGCCAGCGCCATCGCCGCCGGATAGGTGGGCTGGTCCGCCCGGTAGTGCAGGTCCCAATCCTCCAGCTCGTTGAGCAGCCGCTCGACCTGCCGGTTCGGCACGCCTTCCTCACGAACCACGCGCCGCGCCACCGGAAACAGCGCCGCCACGTTCGCCTGCACATCGTCCCGGTGAACGTCACTCTCGAAGCTCTCCACCGAGAAGAGCCGCTCGCCGCTCAGCAACTGTACCAGCCGCAGCGACCGCGACGAGTGCCCCGTGCCGCCGGTGCCGATCCCCAGGTCGTAGGGATACCACGAGCCCACCGGCAGGTTGTTCCCGTGGCTGATGAAGCCCGCGTCCGGGTTCAGCATGTGCGGCATCTCATCGAGCGGAATCCGCCCCAGAATCTCGTCCTCGCCCGTCCAGCCTTCGAGCGCCATGCGCCGCGTCCGCTTCGTCAGCGGCGCCCACACCAGCGTCTGGTAGCCCAGATTGCCCTCCGTGTCGGCGTAGACCACGTGGATGCCCGGACTGTAGTAGTCCTCCATCGCCCGCCGGAACTCCTCCCAGTTGCTCGCCGCCATCATGCCGAACATCGCCAGCATCGACGTCGCCCGGCGCTCGGCCTTGGTGAAGTGGCTCACGTAGGTCTCGCCGCGCCGGCGGCCTTTCACATAGCGGTCGAAGACGAACCCGTGCCGCGTGCGCCGCACCTCGAACTCCACCCGCTCGCCGCCCTTCACCCGGATCACCTCGCGGCGCCGCTCGAACGGCAGCGTTTCTCCCCGGTAGAGATACCCCGCCCCGTCCGGCGCCAGGCGCTCGACGAAAGTCACCGTCGAACCCGCCCCCAGCGCCGACACCCCCCACGCTACCTTCCGGTTGAAGCCGATCAGCAGGCCCGGCGAGCCTGCCACGCCGACGCCCCGCACGTCGAAACGCCCCGCGCTCAGGTGGAACTCGTACCACAGCGGCGGGTAGTTCACCGGCGTCTGCGGATCGCTCTCGAGCAGCGGCTTCCCGGTCACCGACCGCGCCCCGCTCACCGCCCAGGCGTGGCTGAACTTCAATAACTCGTCCGGGATCGACCGGAACCAATTGCCCGGCGTCGGCGGCGTGGCTTTGAGCTTCGCGTAAATCTCCGGGAACTTGGCCATCTCCGCCTCGGGCACTACTGCGGCCGCGTCGTCGAGCATCATGCCCCGGCTCTTCAGGGCTTCTTCCTCGCCGATCTCCTCCGCCAGGTCCCGGAACTCGTGGTAGCGCTTCACCGCGCCCGCATCGTAGAGCCGGTCGAACAACGTCGCCACCGCCATCCACGCGCATACCGAATCCCCCGGGCGCCACGCCTGCGGAACGATGCCGTAGGCCTGGAACCGCCGCGCCACTTCTTCCGGGTGGTCGCGCAGCCACGTGTTCACCCCCGAGGCGTAGGCCTCGAGCCACCCCCGCGCCTCTGCCGGCAGCGCCGCCGCCGCTTCGTCGCAGTAGCGCCCGACGCCCGCCGTGCGGAACTTCCGGTCCGATTCGACGAACCGTGAGCCGAACACCTCCGCCAGCCGCCCCCGCGCCCGCCGCCGGAACAGCTCCATCTGCAGGATCCGGTCCTCGGCGGTGGCGTAGCCCACCCCGAAGAAGCCCTCTTCTTCGGTCGCCGCGAAGACGTGCGGCACGCCCCAGCGGTCCCGGATGATCTCGACCCCCGGGCGTTCGCCGTTTTGCGGAGCCGCCCCGCTCCACAGCAGCCCCAGGGCGGCGAGGAGCAGAACCAGCCAGGCAGACAGACGGCGCATCGTCGGCTCCTATTCTATTGCGGTCCGGTTGTCGCGGGCTGTGCCGCGCCGCCCTGCTATCCTGATTCTCCGGAGCGCCGCCATGCCGATACGCCGCCTCGCCTCCGCCTGGGCCGTCACGCTGCTCCTCGCGGGAGCAGCCTTCGCGGCCCGCCGCCCGAACATCGTCTTCATCTTCATCGACGATCTCGGCTACGGCGACCTGGGCGTCACCGGCAACCGCGACGTCCCTACCCCGAACATCGACAGCCTGGCGCGCGACGGCATCCTCTTCACCCAGTTCTACGTCGCCTCACCCATCTGCTCGCCCTCGCGCGTGGGCGTCACCACCGGCCAGTACCCCGCGCGATGGCGGATCCACTCCTTCTTGAACAGCCGCAAGCGCAACCGCGAGCGCGGCATGCGCGACTACCTCGACCCCGCCGCCCCGGCCATCGCCCGCGCCTTCCAGAAAGCCGGCTACGCTACCGCCCACTTCGGCAAGTGGCACATGGGCGGCGGCCGCGACGTCGGCGACGCTCCGCTGCCCCAGGCCTACGGCTTCGACGAATCGCTCGTCTCCTTCGAGGGTCTCGGCGACCGCGTCCTGCCGCCCGGGCGCCTCTCGGAGATGAGCGCCCGTCTGGACCGGGGCCGCATCCAGTGGGCTCCGAAGCACCGGCTGACGGAGATCTACGTCGATCGCGCCATCGATTTCATTCGCCGCCATGCCGGCCGGCCGTTCTACATCCACCTCTGGCTCAACGACGTCCACGATCCCCACCGGCCGCGCCCGGCGCTCTTGAAGCGCTACGAGCGCTTCTCCGCCAACCCCTACGTGCAGCGCTTCTACGCCGTCCTCGACGAGATGGACCGCCAGATCGGCCGCCTGCTCCGCGCCATCGACCAGATGGGGCTCGCCGAGGCCACCCTCGTCGCCCTCACCAGCGACAACGGACCCACCGCCTGGCCCCGCTACTACCGCGAAGGCTACGAGCCGCCCGGCTCCACCGGCGGCTTCCGGGGCCGGAAATGGAGTCTCTATGAGGGCGGCATCCGCATGCCGTTTCTCGCCCGGTGGAAGGGGACCATCCCCGCCGGCGCAGTGGACGAGACCACCATCCTCGCCGCCGTCGATCTCTTCCCCACCTTCTGCGCCCTGGCCGGCGTGGAGCCGCCCGAGGCCCGGTTCGACGGCCGGGACATGAGCGCCGCCTTCTTGGGAAAGCCGCAGCCTTCCAGGCCGCCGTTGTTCTGGGAGTACGGCCGCGACGAGACCTACCTCCGGCCGGGCCGCGAAGAGGACCGCAGCCCCAGCCTCGCCATCCGCGACGGCCGCTGGAAACTGCTCATGAACCCGGACGGCTCACGGCTCGAGCTCTACGACTTCGACGCCTCGAGCAGCGAGCGCGACAACGTCGCGGACCGCTATCCAGACGTCGCCCGCCGGCTCTCGCGCCTCCTGCTGGAGTGGTGGGATTCGCTCCCGAAGTGACGCCCCCGCCCTCCGGCGCTCACTTCACCGAAAAGCGGTAGACCGTCGTCGTGCGGTAGGTCTCCCCCGGCCGCAGCACCACGCTGGGGAACTGCGGCTTGTTGGGCGAGTCCGGGAAGTGCTGCGTCTCCAGACAGAACGCCGCGCGCTTCTGGTAGCGGATGCCGCCCTTGCCCTCGAGCGTCCCGTCGAGGAAGTTGCCGGTGTAGAACTGCACGCCCGGCTCGGTGGTCAGCACTTCGAGCACCCGCCCCGTCGCCGGCTCGTAGACCCGCGCCGCCAGCTCCAGACCCTCGCCCGTGCGGTTCAGCACGAAGTTGTGGTCGTAGCCGCCGCCGAAGCGGATCTGCTCGTCGTCGGCGTCGATGCGCTCGCCGATCTTGTGCGGCTCGCGGAAGTCGAACGGCGTGCCTTCCACCGGCCGCAGCTCGCCGGTCGGAATCAGCGTTTCGTCCACCGGCGTGAACCGGTCGGCGTTGATCGTAATCTCGTGATCGAGGATGGGCGTCGCCCCGGCGTCTTTCAGGTTGAAGTAGCTGTGGTTGGTCAGGTTGACGACGGTGGGCTTGTCGGTCGTCGCCTCGTAGTCGATTCGCAGTCCGTTCTCCGGGGTCACCGTGTAGGTCACCCGCGTCCGCAGCGTCCCGGGGTAGCCCTCTTCGCCGTCCGGACTCACGTAGCTGAGCGTCAGGCTCGAACCGTCCGCCGCCTCCACCTTCCAGTTCTTCTTGTCGAAGCCCTCGATGCCGCCGTGCAGGTGGTTCGGACCATTGTTGGCCGCCAGCTTGTAGGTCACCCCGTCCAGGGTGAACTGCGCCCCGCCGATGCGGTTGCCGTACCGGCCGACGATCGCCCCGAAGTACGGGTGGCCCTTCAGGTAGCCGTCCAGGGTGTCGAAGCCGAGCACGACGTCGGCGTACCGGCCGTCGCGGTCCGGGACCTTCAGCGAGACCACGATCCCGCCGTAGGTCATGATGCGGGCCTCCATGCCCGCCGCGTTCTTCAGCGTGTAGATCTTGACTTCCTCGCCCGAAGGCAACGTACCGAATGACTCCACGATTGCTTCTCCTCGCGCCGGCTTCGGACTCT
>CAYWXL010000011.1:73434-94111 GCA_964461995.1 uncultured Solibacteraceae bacterium | reverse complement strand
TTGGCGGGGATCTTGCTCGTGGAGTTGAAGCCTAAGGTCGTCGCGCACGGCTGAAGAATCTCAAGCTCGGCCCCCGCGCGCACGATTATAATGAAAGAAGTCTACCGCCCCAGGGGAGGCCATCAGCGTCATGCCTACAATCCGCAAGTTGACAGCGCGAAGGCTGCTTCCGTTCGGTCTTGTGCTGGTCACGCTTTCCGCCGGCGTGCTCATCGGCACGCTTCTCGACACCGGCGTCCAGGCGGACCGGGCGAGTAAGGCGGCCGACGCAAAGCCGCTCCGGATCCCGGATGCCGTCAAGCTCCAGAACGAGTTTACGCGGCTCGCCCAGGAACTGGAACCGGCGGTGGTAAACATCACCGTCGAGTACAAGCCTGACCCCGAAGAGATCTCGCAGCGCCCGGGGCACGGGGAACGGGATGACGAGCTCGACCTGTTCCGCCGGTTCTTCGAGCGGCCATCGCCGCGGATGTTCCGGCGGTCGGCCACCGGTAGCGGCTTCCTGGTGGATCCCAAAGGCTATATCATCACGAACTACCACGTCATCGAAGACGCCGACGTGATCAAAGTGAAGCTGATGGACGACCCCACCACGTACAAGGCAAAGCTGATCGGCTTCGACGTGGAGACAGACCTGGCGGTGATCAAGATCAATGCGGATCATTCCTTGCCCACGGTGAAAATCGGCAACTCGGACGCGGTGCAAGTCGGTGACTGGGCCATTGCGATCGGTTCGCCCTTCGGGCTCGAATCTACCGTGACAGTCGGCATCGTGAGCGCTAAGGGGCGCGACATCGGCACCCAGCAGTTCCAGCGATTCATCCAGACCGACGCCGCCATCAACCGCGGCAACAGCGGCGGGCCGCTGGTAAACATCCGCGGCGAGGTAATCGGCGTGAACACCATGATCGCCACCAATAACGGCGGCTACCAGGGCGTCGGCTTCGCCCTCCCGGTGAACATGGCGGTGAAAGTCTACAACCAGATCATCAAAAACGGACGGGTGACCCGCGGATCGATCGGCGTCAGCTTCGGCCGCGAGGATGATCCTTATCTGCTTCCCGCCCTCGGCCTGGACCACGGCGTGTTGATCACCACGGTGCAGAAGGGAGGGCCCGCGGACAAGGCGGGCATTAAGCCCGAGGATGTGATCATCGCGATGAACGGCGTCCCTATCCGCAACGGCGACGACCTGGTGGCCAGAGTCGCGGATACGCCGGTCGGCGAGGAAGTCACGATCACCGTGGACCGCGGCGGGAAGAAAATGGATTTCCGCGTGGTGGTCGGGGACCGGATGGAAGTGTGGGCGGACGATCCGCGCTTCTCCCATTACCAGCGGAAGATGCAGCCCGAGGAAGAGGACACCACTTCCGGCGCCAAGTTCGGCATTTACGTCCGCAACCTGACGCCCCGGGAGCTGGATGAGATGAACCTGGACGCCGAAGGCGGCGTCATGATCACCCGGGTCGAGATCGGTTCTATGGCCGACGACATCGGACTGCGGGAGAATGACGTCATCCTTTCGATCAATCGCAAGCCGGTCACCTCGGTCGAGGACGTGAAAGCCATTCAGCAGACCCTCAAGTCCGGCGATCCGGTGGCGTTCCGGGTGGCCCGGCCGGTGCCGGTTCGGGGACCAGGCGGAGCGAGAGTCGAGTGGCGTCCTTCTTACGTCGCGGGAGAGCTTCGATAGGCTGCAGAACGTAGCAGCGAATTGCGGTGCCTCCCTGGAATGCCCGGCCGGCTTCGGCTGAGGGCGGCGTGATGCTGGAAACCCCGCGTGTCCGGCGAAGCCGTTCCTGATAGACTCATTTCTGAGATGCGGCTGCCGGTTCTCCTTGCTGTCGCTGGGCTGTCGTGCGCTCTGCTTCCCTTTTCGGCGTCGCCGGCAGCGAGCGACAAGGGAGCCTCGCCGGCCACTTCTCGGCGCCGTACCTGGCGCTATCCTCAGCGCGCCCCTACCCGGGAGCGCTACAAACAGATCCAGCGAGCGCTGAAAGCGCGAGGTTACGACCCCGGCCCAATCGACGGACGGTGGGGCTCGCGCACATCGGCGGCCCTCAAACGTTTTGAGCGTGACCACAATCTCCCCGCCGACGGCAAGCTGGATGCCCTCGTGCTGATCACTCTTGGCCTCGGACCAAAGCGGTCGGCCAGAACACCCAACTATAAACCCCGGTCACCGGAAGAGGAAAGACAACCATGATCATTGGCGTACCACGCGAAGTTAAGGACCACGAGACGCGCGTCGGTCTTGTTCCCAGCGGCGCGTCGGCCCTGGTGGAAGCCGGGCACAAGGTTCTGGTGCAAACCGGCGCCGGAGCCGGTAGTACGATCCCCGACGACGAGTACATCGCCGCCGGCGCCGAGATCGTCGAGACCCCGGAAGAAGTATGGGGACGAGCCGATCTCGTAGTGAAGGTAAAAGAACCGCAACCCTCCGAATACAGCTACCTGCGGAAAGGTTTGATCCTTTTCACATATCTTCATCTGGCGCCTCTGCCGGAGCTGACGGAGAAGCTCATCGAATCAGGGGTCACCGCTATCGCCTACGAGACGATCCGCGAAAAGGACGGCTCCCTGCCCCTGCTGACGCCCATGAGCGAAGTCGCCGGGCGGATGGCCGTTCAGATCGGCGCCCAGTATCTCGAAGCGCCGAGCGGCGGCCGCGGCATCCTGCTGGGTGGGATTCCCGGTGTGCGTCCGGCAAACGTGCTGATCCTGGGTGGAGGCGTCGCCGGACACAACGCCGCCAAGGTGGCCCGGGGTCTGGGGGCCCGCGTCACCGTCGTGGACAAGAACCTGGATCGTCTCCGCCAGATCGACGACATCTTCAACGGCGACGTCGAGACCATGGCCTCGAGCATCTGGACGATCCGCGAAGCCGTCGTGCACGCCGACCTGGTCATCGGTTGCGTGTTGATTCCCGGCGCCTCCACCCCCAAGCTAGTGCGCCGCGAGATGCTGAAGCCGATGAAGAAAGGCGCCGTGATGGTGGACGTTTCCATCGATCAAGGCGGCTGTTTCGAGACCTCGCGGCCCACCACCCATACGGACCCGGTCTATTTCGTGGACGACGTACTTCACTATTGCGTCTCCAATATGCCAGCGGCCGTGCCGCACACGTCAACCATGGGGCTCACCAACGCCACATTCCCATACCTGCTGGAGATCGCCAATCATGGCTTCGCTGAAGCGGTGGCGCGAAATGAGGCGATCTACCAGGGCGTGAACGTGTACGCCGGCTACATTACCTACCCGGCGGTGGCGGAATCGCAGGGCCGCCCCTGGAAAGAGCTGCGCGAGCTGATCTGAGCGCTGGCCTGTCGGTGAAGTCGCGATTCTCGTAATCCCCGGACCGGTAGCCGCACATCCGCGGCCGCATAAATCCGCTGATCGCTGCGCCCCGTGGAACTGCGCCGGCGAGGACCGCCGGCAGTGCGCGACAATCATGGCTTGATCGCCACGGTCATTGTCGCCGGTCTGTTGCTGTTTGCGAGCCCCGCTGTGGGCCAACGCTTCGACGTGGTGGTGTACGGCGCCACGAGCGGAGGCGTGATGGCCGCAGTGGCGGCGAAGCGCGAGGGCGCAAAGACGGCCCTGGTAGAGCCGGGCCGGTTCATCGGCGGCTTGACCTCAGGCGGGTGGAGCGCCGCAGACCCCACCGATCAACGCCTCGCCGCGGGACTGGCCCGGGAGTTCTACGAGCGCGTAGGACGGCGCTACGGCAAGCCTGTCGCGTGGTCGTTCGAGCCTCACGTGGCTCTTGCCGTCTTCCGGGCGATGCTCAAGGAGGCCGGCATCCCCGTCTACCGTGAGGAGCCGTTGCGTGAAGGGTCGGGCGTCAAGAAGCGCAAGCGGCGACTGCGGCGGCTGATCACGGAAAGCGGCCGCGTTTTCGAAGGCGTGGTCTTCATCGACGCGACCTATGAGGGAGATTTGATCGCCGAAGCCGGTTTGCCGTACGGCCGGGGAACTCCTCAGGACTCTCCCACCGCCGACCTGACGTTCGCCCTGTGCCTCTCCTCAGAGGCGAACAATCAGATCCCTTTCCCCAAACCCTCAGGCTACGACCGGGAGGCGTACGCCGCCGCTTCCGCAGGCCCCGACACGCTGGAGGGCTGGTTTCTCATCAACCGGTTGCCGGCCGGCAAACTGAGCGTTCGCTTTCGGACCGGCGTCCCGGCGCTGCCCGCGGCCAGCGGCTGGGTGTATTGCGAAGCGGACTTCCGGCGGCGTGCGGAATTCCGGCAGATACGGATGAACCAGGTAGCCGGGCTGCTCTATTTCTTGTCGCACGACGGGGCCGCCCCGCGGCCGGTCCGGCTCGCCCTGGCGAACCTCGGGCTGTGCGCCGACGAGTTCGCGTATGCGAACGGATGGCCCTACCAGATCTACCTCGCCGAGGGCCGGCGTCTCGCTGGCTCCGAGGAGCTGCGGGAAGTCCGGAATCCCGACAACCCGTTCCCCATCCCTTACGGCGTGCTGATGCCCCGGGAAGCAGACCTCCGAAACCTCCTCGTCGTCCTCTCGCCGGCGGCGGACGGGACGGCTTGGCAAACGCTCCGCCGGGAGACGGTGTCGATGATGGTGGGCGAGGCCGCTGGCGTGGCGGCGGCCATGGCCGCTCGCTCGGGTATCCCGGTGCAACAGGTGGACCGCAAAGCGCTCGCAGCCCGCCTGCCCCGTGCCGCTGCAAGCTCCGGAATCGTTTACTGAATCGGGTTGCTCCGCTTGGTCGGCCGGTATAATCGTTCACTATGAAAGTCGCACTGCTCGGTACCTTGTTGTTGCTGGCCGGCGGGAATCTTCCCCCACAGAGCCGCCAGGCCACCGGCGTGAAGATGGGCGAAGTCGGCCCCCACTCGGCCATCGTCTGGATGAGGATCACCCGGAACGCCGAGCGCAACGCCGGCGGCTTGGACCTGCGCGAGAAGGGCGGGCGAAAGACAGTGCCGCCCGGCGTCCGGATCGAACAGCTCGAGGGGGCGGCGCCGGGGGCGCCCGGCCGCGTGCGGCTGCGGTATTCCACGCGCGAGGATCTCCGCGGCGCCAAGGCCACGCCGTGGTTCGCCGTGGGGGCCGAACGCGATTACTCCTTCCAGTTCCGTCTCGAGAACCTGCAGCCCGGCACGCGTTATTATTACGCCGCCGACACGGCGGGTCCGGGCGGCAAGCCGCGCCATGTCTCCCTGCGCGGCACGTTCCGCACCGCGCCGGCTGCGGACGATCCCGCCGACGTGATGTTCACCGTCGTGACCGGCATGATGTACGCGGACCTCGATTCGCCCAAAGGATTCCGGATCTACGAATCCATGCTGCGACTGAAGCCGGACTTCCTCGTGCTGACGGGCGATACGGTCTACTACGATAACGAGAGCCCACGGGTCACCAACGCCGCCGTGGCGCGTTACCACTGGAACCGGATGTACAGCCTGCCCTTGCTGGTGGACTTCCATCTGCGCGTGCCGGCTTACTGGGAAAAAGACGACCACGACGTCTACTACAACGACTGCTGGCCCGGCATGGTTCGCGAGAAGATGGGCTCGTTCACCTTCGAGCAAGGTCAGAGAATCTTTCTCGAGGAGGTCCCCATGGGCGAACGTACTTACCGCCGCGCCCGTTGGGGCAAACGGCTGGAAGTGTGGTTCGTCGAGGGCCGGGACTTCCGCTCGCCGAACACCGATCCGGACGGCCCGGAGAAGACGATTTGGGGCAAAGAACAGAAGGAATGGTTGAAGCGGACGCTGCTCGAGAGCGACGCCGAGTGGAAGGTGCTGGTGAGCCCAACGCCGATCGTGGGGCCGGACCGCTCGAGGAAGGCGGACAACCATGCCAACAAAGCTTTTGCCCACGAAGGCAACGAGATCCGGCGGTGGTTCGCAGAAAACTTGCCGCAGAACTTCTTTATCGTGTGCGGCGATCGGCACTGGCAGTATCATTCGGTGGACCCCGAAACCGGCGTGCACGAATTCTCCTCGGGTCCCGCGAGCGACGTCCACGCGGGCGGCACCCCGGGGTTGGATCCGCGATATCATCAATTCCACCGTGTGAAAGGCGGATTCTTGTCGGTGTCGGTGAGCGATCGCGGAATCCTCTTCCGGCACCACGCCGTCGATGGGAGGACCGTCTATGAGTACCGGAGGAAGCCGGGCGGCCGTTAGGGCGGCCCTGATTTTGCTCACTGCGGGGCTTCTCGCCCCGGCGCAAGAGGTCGTTTCGTTCCGGGTTCGTTTCGGAGTCACGGATACCGAACCCAGGGCTTGGGATGGCTCCCTTGAGGTGACCGGCGGGGAGTTGGTGCATCTGCGCAATTGGCGTCCGCGCCCCAAGCAGGAGGTGGCGGAGGCTAGCTGGCGGCTCGGCACAGAGCGGGGGATCAATTTCCGCAAGCGGCCCTGGGAAGCGGAGCCGATGGAAGGGCCGAAGCCGTATCTGCTCGTGCCGGGTTTGATCGTGGACGTCCGGGCCACGTCCGGCACGACGGTGCGGTTCAAGACCAAGAACGGCTCCTTCACCGTCAAGCCTTTCTTGTTGCGGCCCGGAAAGGTCGAGGCGCGGCTGGGCGGAGCGGTGCTCGTGGATCGCACACCGGTCGCCGAGCGCCTGTCAGGCCGCGACGCCCAGAACGACTTCGCCACGCTGGCAGCCGGCGGCGACAGCGAGCTGTGGGCCGGCTGGGTGGCCTACAAGGACTGGAAAAACGAGGTCCGCGTGCGCCGCTTCGACGGTGAGCTCTGGCAACCGGAAGAGAAGATCTCCGGCGATCACCGGGACATCTTTCTGGTGAAGGCCGCCCGCGACGGCGCTGGCGGCGTTTGGTTCGTCTGGTCGTCCCAGGTGAGGGGCAACTACGACCTCTACGGCCGCCGTTACGCCGGAGGGAAGTGGTCGCAGATCGTGCGGCTCAGCGAGGCCCCGCAGCCGGATATCTACCACGCCCTGGCGCCCGACGCGCGGGGCAACCTGTGGCTGGTGTGGCAAGGCTTCCGCAACGGCCGCTCCGACATCTTCGCCCGGCGCTATGACGGACAAGAGTGGTCTGCGCCAGAACGCATCTCCACTTCTCCCGCCGATGACTGGGAGCCAGCCGTGGCCGCCGACTCGAAAGGCCGCGTCTACGTCGCCTGGGACACCTATGACAAGGGCAACTACGACGTGATCGTCCGCCGGTGGGAGAAAGGCCAGTGGACGGATCTACCCGCCCTCGCCGAGACGCCGAAGTTCGAGGCGCACGTCAGCCTGGCGTGCGACGACCAGGACCGCCTCTGGGCCGCCTGGAACGAAAGCGGCACCCAGTGGGGCAAAGATACGGGCTTCCTAGTGAAGCGCCAAGGCACCCGTCTCTACCAGGCCCGGTGGATGGCGGTGGCGGTACTCGCCGGCGGCGAATGGAAGGAGCCGGCTGCCGATCTGGAGCGCTCGCTTCCGGCGTCCCTGCGCGGCTACAACGATTTACCGACTTTGCACTGGGACGGCGTGGGGCGGATGTGGCTGCTGTTCCGCCACCGGCTGCCGCGGATCCAGGACACCCCGAGCGACGCGCCGATGCATCGCGCCGGATGGAACCTCTATGCGACGACTTACGACGGCTCCCGCTGGACCACGCCGATCGCTGTGCCGTTCAGCCAGGGCCGGACCGACATGCGCATCGGGCTCGCGAACGGGCCGGACGGCGCCGTCTGGGCGGCCTGGCCTACGGACAACCGTGGATTCGACCAGTTCATTCCCAGCAAGTGGGATGTCTACGCCGCCCCGCTGCCTCGCTTCGCCAAACGGGCGGCGGCGCCCGTCTTCAAGCGGCGAATACCGGCCGCGATCCGCACCTTCCCCTTGCACCCGAACGAGACCGCGGATCTGAGCCGCATCCGGGGCTATACGATCCGCTCCGGCGGCAAGACGTACCGGATCTACCGCGGGGACACCCACCGCCACACCGAGTTCTCCTTCGACGGCCACAACGAGGGCAGCCTCGTGGACACCTACCGCTACGCCATCGACGCCGTGAGCCTCGACTACATCATGGTCAGCGAGCACAATAGCGTGACCGGGCCCGACATCGAATACGTGAACTGGTTGCTCCAGCAGATGGCCGATGTCCTGCTCGTGCCCGGCCGCTTTGTACCGCTGTTCGGGTATGAGCGGAGCGTCCGGTATCCGAACGGGCACCGCAATGTGATCTTCGCCCGCCGCGGCAACCCCACCTTGCCGATCCCGCCGGAAGAAAGGAATGGGAAAATCGGCGCGGCGGCGCTCTACGCCTACTTGAAGAAGTACGACGGAATCGCCATCTCCCATACCTCGGCCACCGGCATGGGCACCGACTGGCGCGACAACGACCCCGAAGTCGAGCCGCTAGTCGAGATTTATCAAGGGGACCGCGTTTCGGCCGAGTACGAAGGCGCCCCGAAAGCGGCGTGGGGCGGCAAGCCGACCTCGGCTCCCGGTGGTTTCCGGCCCCTCGGCTATGTCTGGAATGCCTGGGCCAAGGGTTATAAGCTCGGCGTGCAGGCCTCCTCCGATCACCTTTCCACCCATATCTCCTACGCCTGCACCATCGCCGAAGATTACTCCCGCCAGGGCCTTCTCGAGGCGATGAAGCAGCGGCACTCCTACGGCGCCACCGACAACATCATCCTCGACTACCGGCTACAGGACAGCGGGCGCGAGTACTTGCAAGGCGATATCGTCGAGGCCGGCCGGGGGTTCCGGCTCTGGATCAAGGTGCTGGGGACGGCTCCCATCCGGCAGATCGATATCATCAAAAACAACACGTTCTTGCACACACGGCAGCCGATGAAGGACGATGTCGAGTTCACTTTCGAGGATCGCGATGTCGAGCCGGGCGAGAGTTACTACTACGTCCGGGTCCAACAGGTGGACGACCAGATGGCCTGGAGTTCGCCCATCTGGGTCCGCGTGAAGTAGGCGGAGAAGACCAAAAGAAGGGAGGCAACAATTTGAAAGTCACTCGGCGTTCGCTGATGAAGACAGGGCTGGCCGCTGGTTCGGCCCCGGCGTTCCTTAAAGCCCAATCCAAGCTGCCGAACTTTCTTTTCCTGATCTCGGACGACCAGAGCGTGCCCGACATGGGCTGCTACGGCAATCCCGTCCGCACGCCGAACCTGGACCGCCTTGCCGCCGAAGGCATCCGCTTCAACAACTGTTTCGTCAGCTCCTCCCAGTGCAGCCCCAACCGCTCGTCGATCTTCACCGGCTGCACGCCGCATACCACCAATACCTCGCGGCTGCACACGCCGATGCCGCCGTGGGAGCAGACTTTCCTCGAACCGCTCAAGGAAAAGGGCTACTTTGTCGGGGCGTTCCGCAAGGTTCACCAGGGAAAAGAGTTCGACAAGCGCTGGGACTTCTACGGCGGGCGCAACGCACGATTCGAAGAGTTCTTCGACGCTTTGCCAGCCGGCCGGCCGTTCTGGCTGCAGTTCGGCTCTACCGATCCGCACCGGCCGTACCGGCCGGGCGCCTGCGATCCGCCCCACGATCCGGAGAAAGTGAAGGTACCGGACTTCCTGCCCGATACGCCGGAGATCCGGCGTGATCTGGCGATGTATTACGACGAGATCGCCCGCTTCGACCGGGAGTGTGGCGAGCTTTTGGAGCTGCTGGAAAAGCGCGGGCTCGCCGACAACACCCTTGTCATCATGACCGGTGACAACGGCATGCCGTTCCCCCGCGCTAAGGGTACCTGCTACGATCCCGGCCTGCGCGTGCCGCTGATCGCTTGGTGGAAAGGCCGCATCCAGGCCGGGCGGGTGGTGGACGACCTGATCGCCCACGTCGATCTGCCTGTCACTTGGCTCGACGCCGCCGGCATCGAGAAGCCGGAGAAGATGCAAGGACGTAGCTTCCTGGCTCTGCTCGAGGGGCGTCCTTATCAAAAGCGTGAGGCGGTCTTTTCGGAACGCAATTGGCACGACAACTTCGACCCGATCCGCAGCGTGCGCACTGAGCGCTACAAGCTGATCTTCAACGCCGCCCCACACTTTCCGTACCGGCCAGCCTGGGATCTGGAGAACTCGCCGACCTGGGCTTCCCTTAAGCGGGAGGCGCGGAAGGGGCGCCTGAAACGCCGCCACCTGCAGTTGTTCAACCGGACCCGACCGATGCTCGAACTCTACGACATTCAGCACGATCCTGGCGAGTTCAACAACCTGGCCGATGACCCGGCGCACGAGGACGTCTTGAACAAACTGCTGAAACTCTTGAGCGACTGGATGCATGATACCTATGACTATCTGCCGCCGGCTCTGCCTCGTCCCGGCGAGCCGCCGGGCCGCAACTGGCCGGTGTCGCTCTGATCGGATCCACCGTTGCGGGGGAGGAAAGCGTGCTCGAAAAACTAAATCTCGACCTGAAACTTTCGAAAAAAGAGTACAAAAAACTGCTCCCCGGATTGCAGCGGCGCCTGTATGACCTGGAGAAAGCCTGCTGGGATCATCGAATTCCTTCGATCGTCATCTTCGAGGGCTGGGATGCGGCAGGCAAGGGCTCGGCTATTGGGACCCTCACCGAGCGTCTCGATCCCCGAGGGTTTAAGCTACACAAGATCCAGGCCCCGCGGACTTACGAGAAGCAGAGGCCATGGCTTTGGCGCTTCTGGTTGAAAACGCCAGCCTACGGCGAGATGGCGATCTTCGACCTGAGCTGGTACCAGCGGGTCCTGGTGGAGCGGGTCGAGAAACTCACGCCGAAGCGCGAGTGGAGCCGCGCTTATCGCGACATCGTGGATTTCGAGCGCATGCTCGCCGACGACGGTGCGGTGATCGTCAAGTTCTGGCTCCACATCAGCAAGAAAGAACAGCGCAAGCGGTTCCGCAAGCTCGAAAAGGATCCGCTGGAGAGCTGGCGCGTCACCCCCGAGGACTGGAAGCGGCACGAAAAGTATGACGAGTATCTGCTGGCGGCCGAGGAGATGTTCGAGCGGACCGACACCGAGTGGGGACCTTGGACGATCGTCGAAGCAACCGACCGCTGGTTCACGCGGAAGAAGATCTTCGTCAGCCTGATCCGGGCGCTGGAAGAGAAGTTGGGCGATCAGGCGCCGCCCTATTACACGGAGGACGAGCGCATGGCTCGGGTGGCGGTCGAGGATTCCCTGAAAGGAAGCACCTGATGCTCGAGACCGTCGATCTCACTCTGTCGCTCAGCAAGAAGGAGTACCAGCGCCAGCTCCAGCGGCGGCAGGTCCAGGTCCGTGAACTCGCCTATCAGGTCTACGTCCAGAAGCGGCCCGTAGTGATCGTCTACGAAGGCTGGGACGCAGCCGGCAAGGGCGGCAGCATCAAGCGCCTCACGGCGCGCATGGACCCCCGCGGCTATGTCGTCTACCCGATTAGCGCCCCGCAGGGCGACGACAAGGAGCACCACTACCTCTGGCGCTTCTGGCGGCGTCTGCCCGAGCGGGGGCAGATCGCGATTTTTGACCGGAGCTGGTATGGACGCGTCCTCGTAGAGCGCGTAGAAGGCTTCGCCACCGAGGACGAGTGGAAAAGGGCCTACCGGGAGATCAACTCCTTCGAACGGCAACTGCACGACTTCGGGACGATCATCATCAAGTTCTGGATCCATATCAGCCGCGAGGAACAACTCCGGCGGTTCGAACAGCGTAAGTCGATCGCGTACAAGAGCTGGAAACTTACGGAGGAGGACTGGCGCAACCGCGAGAAATGGCCGCTGTACGCGCAAGCGGTCGAGGACATGTTGCTCAAAACGAGTACAGTGACGGCGCCCTGGACGGTGGTGGAAGGGGAAGACAAGTACTGGGCGCGGGTCAAGGCGTTGACCACCGTGGTGGAGGTTCTTTCGCGGGAACTCGACTATGAGCCGCGAGATCCACTGGCGAAGAAGAAGAAAAAAAGCAAGAAGAAACCGTGACCCACAGGCAGCCGCCGCTTTGGCGGAGGCTCGATAGTGAAACAGGCGCAGTCGGCGCCTAGTTCGCCCCTGGGTTGCCGGCCAGTCTGCGGAAGCACTTCTCGAGCATCTCGTGATTCCTCGCCGCAAGCCCTTTGCGCGCCGTGGCCGGCTTCATGGCCGCCGGATCGAAGAAATGCTCCGGCTCGTAAGTCTCACGGCTCCACTCCACCCCGGGAGCGAACTCAACTTCGACGAGATATCCTACGAAGTCGGCCGTACAGCGGGACACCTCACCGGAAAAAACCGCCCCGCGACAGCGGATCTCCACGCGAGAATTCTGCCGGATCGGCGACTCGGATTCCAGCACGGCGCCATTTTTCCAGATTTCACCCAGGTTGACCGTTTCGCGCCGGCGCCGGCCGAAAGCGTCTGTCCAGACGACTTCGACCAGCTCCGAACACAAGCAACGCTCCGATTGCTGACGCACCGCCATCCTTTTGTCTCCGCTAGATCGCGTCTGCCGCGAGGCGGGAGTCCGAGTTCCGCAGGGAGAGGGTCCGGTAGTCACCCGACTCGCGCTTAGAACCAAACGTCAAATAGTTCTAGTACCATTAACCTAACATGCGGGGGGCAGCCAGGTAAAGAGGAATCTTCACCTAGAAAGCAGCTAAGGTATTCACCTTACATCACTTGCCTTGCTCCACTGAGGCGGGGCAGACCTGCTGCCGGCCACTTCGGGCGAACACCGGAACTTCCCTCTCCAGCCCCCGCTGGGGATTCCTGGGCCTCCCGGACGGCAAAAGAAAAAGGTTCCAAGTGACCCACTTCCCAATGTGCTCCCCTGCCGGCGCGCTCGGCATGAGCGTGGCATCCAACCCGGTACCCCGCTGGTTCCTCGGCTCCGATCCACCGCTTTTGGCGGCGAACCTTCAGCGCCTCCGAACTGCGCCGGTTCCCGGTTGGACGAAGCCAGCGTCTCGAAGAGACCTTTCGCTCCCCCGCACCAGCCAAGCCCTTCCAGGCTCTGCCAGGGCGGGATCATCGTTCCCGGCCCGCCTTCTTCAACGCTCTGGCATGCAGTCGCCGAATCCGTTCGGCTCAAGGCTCCCTTCCTCGCCTTCGAGGCCTCTCCCTGGCGGGGAAGATCTTCACCCAGAACCCGTTATCCGGTTCCTGCTCACCAGTTCCGGCCTTTCCCGAAGCATCCGCTCCCCTTCGGGGTTTCACCCCCTCTGGATCGTAGCGCTCCGCTTCGTTCCCGACCGGTAAGCTTGCCTCAGCGGCTCACCCGGTGGCCCGTCACTCCCCGAAAGCGGCGCTCCCGAAGGCCCCGCTCACTTCCGGATCAACGTTTCGGACTCGTAGTGATCCGCCCGGCTCACTGGTCCGTGAACCTCTTGGAACCATACCCAGCATGAACCCAAACCGCCTCAAAGTCAAGGAAAACCGTCATCGCCGCAGGCGGTTTTCCTCATGTTTTTTCTCAGTGAAAATCAATGAGTTACACCGGAGGAACGGTGAAGTTTCTGTGGATAAAACAACGAGGAGCGATTCTGTTTCACTCGTCGGCTAGTTTCAGTATCATTCCGGTGTCGGTGGCCGCCCAGATTTGCTCCCCGGCCGCCGCGAGGACGACGCGTTTGGCGTTCGCCCGGTAATCCACCTTCATCTCACGCCAGTTCCGGAAATCGTCGCTGTAGAGTACCACGACCCGCCCGGGAACAGGATTGTCCAGCAGCGTTCCCACCGGCTCGTAGCCGGCCAGGTAAGCGCGTCCCCGGCTGCTGAGAACGATGTCGGTGATCGCCCGGTTCCGCCGTCGGAATACGCGGTCGGTCTCGTTGTTGCGGATGTCGATCCGGTAGACCTCCGAGGGCCACCGGAACGCCCGCCGGAAACGGACGAGGACAAGGCCGCTGCCGTCAGGACGCAGCCGAAGCCGACTGATGTAACCGAACATCGACAGCGTGGAATGGCGCCAGGTTTTCCCCCCATCAGTGGTCTGGATCACAATCGACAAGGTCGGCCATTCCCGCTCCCGCGAGGCGCGCTCCGGATCCATCCAGGCGGGCAGGCGTGTCCGGCGCCGGCGGGGAGGTTGGCTGTAGCCGACGATAGCGCCGTGGTAAGGATTGGCGAAAGTGATCCACGTATACTGCGTGTATTCTTTCGTTGTCTTCGGCGCTGCGGCTACCGGCAGCGGTTCCCAGCTTCGCCCCCCGTCGGCCGTCTGCCAGATCGACTTCTGCCGGCCTACGGCCCAGCCCCGGCGCTCGTCCACAAACCACACGCGGAGCATTTTTCTTTTGTGTTTCGTGATCCGCCGCCAGTTCCTCCCGGCCTCGAGGGTCTGCCAGAGGCCGCGCTCGGTCACCATCCAGCCGATCGTTTCATTGAGGAAGAATAGCGACAACGGACGTTCCTTGAGTTTGACTTCCGACCAGGTGCGTCCCCCGTCACTGGTGACCACAGCGTAGGGCCGAACTTTACTTCCATTGGTCCGGTAGCCGACCGCCACGCCGCGCCGCGGGGAAGGAAACGCGATATCGGCGATTACGTATTGCCAATCGATGACATCGTAGAAGTACTGCAGAGTCCAGCGCGGCGCCCCCACCGAAGAAACCGCCGCCAGCAGGACGAAAGCCGCCAGACGGCAAATTCTTCCCGGCGTTCGCCGCGACTTCATGGTTTATCTATTGTCCGAGGTGCGGGAGCCGCCGGCAGCCGATAAAGCAAGTTCGGCGTGACTGACTTTGTCCAAGGTAGCGGGATCCATCCGGGCCAGGACGAGAAGGCAGCCGATCTGCTCGCCGACCGTAGAAAGCAGCTCCATCTCGCCCCCCGTGTGAGAATGTGGAGCACGGTGCTGCACGTTGATGACCCCGACGACCCGGTTCCGGGCAATTACCGGCGCCGAGAGGAAAGCCTCGTAAGTATCCTCCGGCAGATCGCGGAAGAGCTTGAAGCGGGGATCGTTGTAAGCCTCCCGGGAAATGGCCAGGAGCCGGCGTTCACGGGCCACCCAGCCCGTCAGGCCCTCGGCGAGCCTCAGGCGCACGCGCCCGATCGAGTCCCGCTGCGGGGCGCTCGAAGCGCAAAGCACCAGCTCATCGCCGTCGAGAAGGTACAACAAGCAGGAGTCGCATTCCATGAACTCGGCGATCAGAGAGACACACTCTTGCAGGACGTCCTGCAAGCTCTGATCCCGGGCCATCATGCGGCTAATCCGCTGGAAAAGCCGAAGCTGTCGTTCCGTTTCCTGGAGCCGGCGCTCCAGCTCTTTCACGCGTGGCACCAGCACTATTATCCCAAAACGCCCGGACGTCCCGGCGCGGACGAAAAGCCGGCGGACCCACTTCAGGGGCCGGAACTATCGCTGACCAGGCCGCGGCGGAGCGGCTACTGGCGCGGATCCGCACAGGGGGAGCGCCGTTGGAGGCGGATGCTAAGATGAACGCCATGCGCGCCTATCGCGTCACGTTGGCCGTCTTGTGGCTTACGGGCGCCGTCGGCGGGTACTTCTATTCGACCTACCGCCATATTCCTGCGGCGGTGGCAGTTCCCGCCGCGGCGGCGCTGCTTACGGAGCTGTCGTTGTACGCGGGTCTCGCCTTTGCGGAGGTGCGGGAACGCTGTCAATCAATGGTCAGGGCGCGCTTCTGGCTGTTGCCGGCCAGTGCGCTTCCCGCGTATCTGGTCCTCACCGTTCCCACGGGCGTATTCGGCTGGGAACGTCTGCTCCTGCTAGCTGGCTGCGTCTTGGCCATCACCACATGGTACCGGGCCCTGCCAGAACATCCTCTTACCGACCTCGGGTTCCTTGCGTTGGTGGCGGGCGTGTACATGTCCGGCTGGTTCCGCTACATCTATCCGGAGCCCGCCGGCGGCCTGCGCATGGAGATTCTCGGCCAGTTGCTGTGGATCCGCCTGGGCATCGTATGCGCACTGTGGTTCCGGCGGATGGAAGGCATCGGATTCGGTTTCTGGCCGGATCGCCGGGAATGGCTCGCCGGTCTGCGGCATTTCCTCGCCTTTCTACCGCTCGGCGCCGTTCTGACCTACGGCCTGGAGTTCGCCCGTTTCGAGCCGGCGGCAGGGTGGTGGTGGAAATGGCCCGCCACTTTTTTCGGCATGCTCTGGGTGGTGGCGTTGGGCGAGGAGTTCTTCTTCCGCGGCCTTCTGCAGCAGTGGCTTTCGGCGTGGCTAGGCTTGCGGGTGGGGATCGTGCTGGCTGCGGTCGCGTTCGGCGCCGTACACCTGCCGTTCCGCGAGTTCCCGAACTGGCGCTTCGCGATCGTGGCGGCGGCTGCTGGCTGGTTCTACGGGCGGGCTTTCATTTACGGCCGCGGCATCCGCGCGGCCATGGTCACGCACGCGCTCACCGTCGCCACGTGGCGGGTGCTCTTCCGCTGAGCGGCCGGCTCGGATGTGCCTCTGGATTGGGTCCGCCTTCCCGCGGTAGGATATGGCCGGGGAGTGTGCCATGGTGACAGCGTCGCAATTGCGCCCCGGTATGGCCATCCGTCACGAAGGCCAGCTTTGGAAGGTCCTCGCAGCGGACCATCACTCCGGCCAAGGCAAGATGGGCGGAGTGACCCACGTACATTTGCAGAATCTGGAGACGGGAACTCTCAAGGACTACGGTTTTCGGGCCGACCTCAAGTTGGAAGACGTGGCCCTCGACAAGATGCCGTTCGAGTTCCTCTATCGGGACGGCGAGAACTGCGTTTTCATGAACCCCGACACGTATGAACAGGTGGAGCTGCCAGCCTCGCTGATCGGGCCCCAGGAGAAGCTGCTGGTGGAGCAGATGCGCGTGTCGATCGAGTTCGTGGAGGGCCGGCCGGTGAGCGTGCAGTTCCCCGATTTTGTTGAGGTCCGGGTGGCTGAGACCGCCCCGCCCGTCCACAATCAGCAGGACAACACGTGGAAAGAGGCACGGCTCGAAAACGGCATTCAAGTGATGGTGCCGCAGTTCATTAAGACGGGCGACGTCATCCGGCTGGAGACCGCAAAGCTCGCTTACATGGACCGGGCGCGGGGTTGAGCATCGGTATCCTGGGACTCCGGCGCTCCCGGAACCGGCAATGCCTGGCCTGCTTGCTTCGGCTCCTTGGGTTCCGGACCCATTAGAACGGCGAGCCACCGCGTCTCCGGGCTGCTGTCGAGGACAATCTTCAGCGCCATCGTTAGCGGGACCGCCAGGAACATGCCGCCAAGCCCCAACACCGAGCCCCAGGCGAGCAACGAGACGAAGACTACCAGCGTGGACAAGCCCATCCCCTGGCCCATCAGTTTCGGCTCAAGGACATTGCCCACCAGGAAGTTCACCACGAGAAACCCGATCAACACCAGCAGAGCCACGCCGGGACCGAATTGCACCAAGGCCATCAGAACCGCCGGCACGCCGGCCACGATCGAGCCGAAGGTCGGAATGTAGTTCAGCAGGAAGGCGAGCAAGCCCCACAGCAGGGCGAAATCAACGCCGAGCACGGCCACCCAGAAGCCCAGCACCACCCCCGTCAGCAGGCTGACGAACGTTTTCAGCATCACGTAGCGCTCCACGTTCTCGGCGATGAGCCGCAGCCGTCCCAGTGAGTCTTCCGAGTCCGGAAACGCCGCTCGGAATTTCGCCGGCATCCCCGGGACTTCGAAGAGGATGAATACGACGATGATGAGGATCACCAGGCCGTTGCCCAGCAGCCCGCCCAACGCCCCGAGCAGGTTGCCGATCAGCGACATCACCGAACCGATCTCGACCGACTGCAACAGGTCCATCCCGTAGGTCTCGAGTCCCTGCTGGCGCAGCCAATCGAGCAGGGTGGCCACCTGGCCATCCAGGCGCGCTTTATAAACCGGGGCGGCGCGCACGAACGCATTGATCGAAGTGCCGACGAGGGCCCCGACGGCAGTGAAGAAGCCCGCCACACCCAATACGACGGCCAAGACGGCCAGCGCCGACGGCAAACCCCGCGCCCGCAGCCACAGCACCGCCGGAGCGCTCACCATGGCGATGAACACCGCCACCAAAACCAAGGTGATCAGCGAGGAGGCGTAGCTCAGCCCCGCGATGACGATGACCAAAGCGGCTAGATTCCAAAGAACACTGCGTTCTTTCACAGACTCCCCCGCTCCATTGTCGCTTGATTGTATCGAAATGGAACCCTTGCGACGTTTTAGGGGCCTGGCAGCGGCGCCGGAAGGCGGGCCGGTCCGTCAAACAAAAAAGCGGACCCTGACCCGCCACGAGCGGGCGAGTCCAGGTCCGCTGATCTCGGGTCCCCGCTGCCGGGGTGGGACGGATGCGGGGCCTGGAGATCAGTCCACGGTCACCTTGACGGTCCGCGGCTTGGCGACCTCCTTCTTGGGCAGGGTCACCGTCAGCACGCCGTTCTTGTAGGTGGCTTTGACCTTCTCAGGATCGACCGAGTCGGGGATCGAGAAGCACCGGACGAAGGAGCCATAGCCCCGCTCGATCCGGTGATAGCCTTCACCCTTCTTCTCTTCTTCGAATTTCCGCTCGCCTTTGAGCGTCAGCGTGCCGTCCTCGATCTTGATCTCCAGGTCCTTCTGATCCACGCCCGGAACGTCGGCGATCAGAGTGATTTCGTTCTCGGTCTCCTTGATGTCCACGCTCGGCGTCCACGGCCGGGTCGCCGCACCCTCGGAGAAGATGCGGTTCACCGAGTCCTGGAACAGCCGCAGCGGAGTCATCATGTCGTCCAGCTCACGGAACGGGTTGTAGCGGGTCAGGGTCATCGCTCTCACCTCCTCAACAGTCCTCGATTTCCTTCTTCAATTTCAATATAAAATATGAGCCTCTAGCTGTCAAGAGTCTTGATTGCGTTCTTGTCACTTTTTTTATCCAGTCGCTGCGCTTCCTCAGCTCGCCTAGAACTGAGATATATATTGTTGAATCTAAAAGGCTTGCAACAGCCCGTCCCGCCCAGCCCCGCCAGTTTGCCAACTTCGCATCCGGGCAGGCCCTCAATTCTTCTCAGCCGCACTCTGATCTGCCTGAGTCAAGTCGGGTGCAGCCCTCCTCATGAGCTGTGCTCCCTCCCGTGGCGCCGGCCCGCACCCTGACATCCATGAGCCTGCCTCCGCTGGACTCCCACCCGGTACAATCGTCCTATGGGATCCGCGACGCCTCAGGTCCGGCGCTCGGTTTGCGCTCTGGACTGCCCAGACACGTGCTCTCTGCTCGTCACGGTGAAGGACGGCCGTGGGGTTCGGCTGCGGGGCGACCCCGCCCACCCGGTCACTCGTGGGTTCCTCTGCGCCAAGGTCGCCCGATACCTGGAGCGGGAATACTCGCCGATGCGTCTGCTGCATCCGCTCCGCCGCACCGGCCCCAAAGGCGAAGGCAAGTTCGAACGGATCGGCTGGGAGGAGGCGCTGGACGAGATCGCCTTCCGGCTGCGCGCGGTGCGGGACGAGTGGGGGCCGGAGGCGATCCTGCCTTACAACTACTCCGGCACGATGGGCCTGGTGCAGGGCGCCTCGATGGACCGGCGTTTCTTCCACCGCCTCGGCGCTTCCCACCTGCTGCACACGATCTGCTCAGAGGCCGGCACGACGGCGCTCGAAGCCACCTACGGATGCCGGCTCGGCACGGATCCCGAACAGTTCCGGCACGCGAAGCTGATCATCGCGTGGGGGGCGAACATCCTGGGGACCAACGTCCATCTATGGCCTTTCATCGTCGAGGCCCGGCGCAACGGGGCTCGTTTCTACACCATCGATCCCGTTCGCAACCGCACCGGTGAGGCCGCCGACCGCCACTACTTCATCCACCCAGGCACGGACCTCGCCTTGGCGCTGGGCATGATCCACGTCATCTTGCGCGAGAACCTGCATGACGCCGACTACATCGAGACCCACGTGGAGGGGTTCGACGACCTCCGCGCCCTTGCCGAGCGCTACCCTCCGGAGCGCGCCTCCGAACTCACCGGAATCCCGGCCGGCGAGATCGTGCAGCTGGCAGTGGAGTACGCCACCACGAGGCCCGCCGCCATCCGGCTGAACTACGGCCTCCAGCGGTGCGAACGCGGAGCGGCGGCGGTGCGCGCCGTGACGCTGCTCCCGGTTCTTACCGGCGCCTGGCGGGACCTGGGCGGCGGCATGCTGCTGACCACCTCCGGCGGCTTCCAGTTGGATTTCGATGCCCTCACCCGCCCGGATCTCGTCGAGCGCTCCGGTCTGGGGCGCCCGCCGCGCAGCGTCAACATGGTGCGGCTGGGCCGCGCCTTGACGGAGTTGGACACCCCGCCGGTGAAAGCGCTGGTGGTCTACGACGCCAATCCAGCGGCCACGGCCCCGCGCCAGGAGCTCGTGATCGAAGGCCTGCGCCGGGAGGATCTCTTCACCGTGGTGATCGAACAGTTCCCCACCGACACGGCCGACTACGCCGACATCGTCCTGCCGGCCACGACGTTTCTCGAGCACACCGATCTCTACCTGTCCTACGGGCACTACTATCTGCAAATGGCGCGCCCGGCGCTGCCGGCGCCCGGCGAGGCCCGGCCGAACTTCCGCATCTTTCAAGAGCTGGCCCGGCGGCTGGGCTTCGACGAAGACTGCTTCCGCGATTCCGAGGACGACGTCATCCGCCAGGCCCTCGCTTCCGGCCATCCGTATCTCGAGGGCATCACCCTTGAAAAGCTCGAGCGCGAGGGCTTCGCGAGGGTGAACGTCGTCCCGCCCGGGAAGCCCTTCCTGCCGTTTGCCGATGGCGGCTTCGGCACCCCGTCCGGCAAGTATGTGATCGACGCTGGGAGGCTGGAGTACACGCCCCCTG
>CAYWXL010000011.1:0-73334 GCA_964461995.1 uncultured Solibacteraceae bacterium | reverse complement strand
ACCCCGTCCGGCAAGTATGTGATCGACGCTGGGAGGCTGGAGTACACGCCCCCTGTTGAGTCGCGCCGGGGCGATGAAGCATTGCGGACCCGCTACCCGCTCGAGCTGGTGACGCCGAAGTCCGACGAGGGCCTCAGCTCCACCTTCAGCTACCGCGACGAGGTGGCCGCGCGCTGCCGTATTCTCGAGATCCACCCGGAGGACGCGGCGCGCCGGGGAATCGGTGACGGCGACGCGGTTCGCGTCTTCAACTCCCGCGGCTCCTGCCGGCTGTCGGCGAAGGTAAGCGACGCGGTGGCGCCCGGCGTCGTCTGCGCCCGGGCGGCGGCCTGGCGCAAGAAACTCTCCGGGCCTACGCCTAACGCCCTCACCTCCGACGCCTTGACGGACGAAGGTGAGGGGGCCGTCTTCTACAGTTGCCTGGTCGAGGTGGAGCGATGCTGAGGATGCGGCCGCCGCTTCTTGCCGTCCTCGCCCTGGCCGCTCTCTCCGGCTGCCGCGGCCCCGCGGAGGTTCCGGTGGAGCCGGAAGCGGCGGCGGTGGCCGAGCGGCTCCCGGCGACGGCCCACGCTGCGGATCCGCTGGCCGCGGCGCAGCTCAAGGAGGGCTTTTACGGCCTCGAGGAGAATGCGTGGCGATGGACCGCCGGCCGCTTCACCGTGGTTCTCGGCATCCCTGAGGAGGCCCCCAAGACAGGGGCGGTGCTGTCGCTGCGCTTCAGCCTTCCCGAGGCCGTCCTGGGGCGGCTGGGACCGGTGACCGTGGTGGCGGCGGTTTCCGGCGTGGAGCTGGAGCCGCAGACCTTCGCCTGGTCCGGGACCCACATCTACGAGCGCCGCGTGCCGGCCGCAGCCCTGGCCGGCGACACCGCCACCGTCGAATTTCACACCGACAAGACGATCCCGCCCAGCGAAGCCGACCGCCGCGAGCTGGCCCTAATCTTCGTTTCCGCCTCCTTGCGGCCCGCCCCCGCCTGTGACTGACGGCTCCGGCTGGAGTATGATGCTGGCGCTATGCGCCTGATCGTCTTCTCCGCGCTGCTTGGCGTCGCCGCCGCCGCTGCGCCGCCGATCGCCATCGATACGCCCATGCGCCCGCCGGCCTGGGCGCTGCTCGAGCAGGAGCTGCTGAAAGCCAACTCCGCCGCCTGTGAACGCTTCTACGAGAAGTACGTGGACGCCCGAGGCTACCTCCTCCACGTGCCGCGCTGGGGCACTCTCGACGGGCCCGACGACGCCGTCGAGACCTTCTACAACTGGACGCTGCTGCACGCTCTCGGCGGCAAGGATTCGCTGCTCGAGATGTGGAAGCGCGCCTACGACGGCCACCTACGGCAGTACAGCGCCCTGCGTACTACCAAGACCGAACTCGCCCGGAACGGCGCCTACTTCAACGAGTTCATCACCATGTCGGACTGGTTCCACACCGGCGAGGGGCTGAGGGCCTTTTTCCTGCAAGGACTCAGTGACCCGCACGATCCGGTCCTCATCCAGCGCATGAAGCGCTTCGCCGGCCTTTACATGAACGAGGACCCGGAGGCGCCCAACTACGACCCGAAGCACAAGATCATCCGCTCCATCTGGAACGGCTCGAAGGGGCCGATGCTGCGCCGCGCCACTGTCTACGACTGGGTGGGCGATCCGGTCGAAGGCCGCTTCCACTTGCTCCACAATCCGGCGCACGAGACCAAGATGCTCGACTTCATGACCTGGTATCCGCGCATGCTGGCCCACTGCGCCGAGTACCTGGACAGCGCCGGCGACAACTTCCTGAACCTCGCCGCGACGCTGCTGCATACCAACGCCTACATGCTCACCGGCGAGGAGAAGTACCGCGACTGGGTCCTCGAATACGTGGGGGCCTGGAAGGAGCGCACCGAAGCCAACGGCGGCATGATCCCTTCCAACATCGGCCTCGACGGCACGCTCGGCGGGGAGCACGACGGCCGGTGGTGGAAGGGCACCTACGGCTGGAACTTCACCATCTTCGACGGCGAGCTTCAGCAAATTGCCCACCGCAACTACTTCGACGCCGGCTCCTGGCCCGGCTTCTCCAACGCCTTGCTGCTCACCGGCGACTTCTCTTACATCGGTGTGCTGCGGAAACAGATGGACCTGATCTACGCCCAGAAGAAAGTCGAAAACGGCCAGACGCTGATCCCCCGTATGTACGGCGATCCTCGCGGGTACAAGTACGACGGCGAACCGCAATGGTATCACTGGACCCCGGACCTGTTCACCGACCGGCTCACGGAGATCTACCTGTGGTCGATGGACCGGCGGGACCTGGAGCGCATTCCCGTCGAGGGCTGGATCGGCTTCCTCGAGGGGCGCGACCCGGACTATCCGGTGAAGGCGCTCCAGGAGGAGTTCGAACGCCTCCGGCAGCGGATGGAGCGGATGCGCGAAGACCCCACCACGCCGGAGACCCGCCTGGCCGACTGGCTCCTGCGCATCACACCCGCGCAGACCGGCGAACTGGTGAAGCTGATGCTCGGCGGCTACTTTTCCCGAGGCCGCATCTGGATGCTCCATAGCCGCGTGCGCTACTTCGACCCCGTGAGGCGCCGGGCGGGCATCCCGCCGGATGTCGGGGCTCTTGTCGAGAAGCTGGCGGCGGACTCGGTCACGCTGACGCTGGTAAACACGAATCCCGTCGAGGCGCGAGAAGTCGTCGTGCAGGCCGGCGCCTACGCCGAGCACCGCTTCACCAGTGTTCGATGGAACGGGCGGGACGCGCCAGTGAACGCCACGGCGTTTGCCGTCAAGCTCGCGCCCGGCTGCGGCGCGCGGCTCGCAATCGGCATGGAGCGCTACGTCAACCGGCCGACGCTGCGCTTTCCCTGGGACCGCTGAGCGGAGCGCCGGCGCACTTACCGGCCCGACGCCGGGCGCCGGTGCTGGCCGTAGAGCGTGACGAGCCGCGCCACCATCACGGCCAGGTAGAGCTGGCCGGTAATCGTCTCCAGGATCACCAGCGACCGGGCGCGGTCGGTCAGCGGCGTGATGTCGCCGTAGCCGAGCGTGGTCAGCGTGACGAAGCTGAAATAGATGAGCGCCAGGCCACCGTGGCCCGGCTGGGCGACGGAGAAGCGAAACGATCCCGGCGCAACCTGTTCGAGAGCTGAGAAGATCGAGGCCCACGCGAGGCCAAGCAGCAGATAGATGGAGAGCCCTTCGAAGAGGATCTCCGCGCTCACCGTCCGGGCGCGCAGGACGCTCCGGAGCAGCCGCTCGATGGCGTAGCCGTAGAAGACGGCCAGCAGCCCCGCCGCAACCACGGAGAGCCATTTGGCCGCCGCGGATTCGGGTGGCGCCACACCGGCCGCCACCGAGAGGACGAGCTGCGGGGCGGCCAATGCCACGGCGATGCGGACGTGGGTCTTGGTCTCGGCCACTGCGTAGACGGCGGCGACCAGCACGACGGCGTTCATGGCGAGGATCAGATAGCTGGCGAAAGGGAAGCGGGAAGCGGCGGGATAGAAGAGAATCAGCGCCACCAAAGACGGCAGCAGGAACCTGGCGCGTCCTGTCTCCTCGCACTGCGGCCCCGGCGGTTCGGCTGCCCGGTCCTGACCGGTTGCCTGCTGCTCCTCGCTCATCTCGCTGTTCTGTTCCCGTTCCTTGAGCGGGTTCCCCAAGCCCCCGTCACTGAAGCCACTCGCCGTAGACCGGCGCCGGCCCTTGGCCCATGCGCCGGCGGGCCACCTGGATCGCATGCGGCGCTCCAGCGGCCTTGTAGACGGCCGCCGGGCGGGCGTAGGCCTCCCGCGCCGCCCGCGGCCACAGGCGGTGCCCCAGGGCGTCCACCGGATCGGCCAGCAATACCTTCCGCGGGGCCAGGCTGGCGACGAGGTCCGGCAGGTCAAACTGTTTCAGAACTCCGGGAATGATGTTCTCGAGCACCTGGCGGTGGATCCGTTTTTCCACTACGTCGCGATAGGAGATCAGCATCCGCTCGAACGCTAAGGTCCGCAAGCGGTCGTCCAGAGCCGCGGCGTACAGGAGCGGCACGGCCGCCATGCCCCGGCCCACCCCGCTGATGCGGGAGGCGTCCACGTCATCGCGGGCGGCCAGAATATCCACTGCCTTCAGAATGTCGGCGGCCCGCATCCCCACCAGCGATTCGCCGATCAGAAAGGCCGTCATCGCCGCGTCGTAGTCGCCGAAGTAGCGCGTCCATCCGGCTCCCCGCGCCACGTCCGCGGGACGCATCTCGCCGAGGCCCCGAAGATCGGGCGCCAACACGATCCGGCCCTGCCGGACGAACCATTCGATCTCGCCGCCGGATCCCGCCTCGGCCGACTTGCCCTTGCCGTCCGCCCACACGAGCGCCGGCTTGCGCGCCGGTCCGCCCTCGGGCACGAATAGCAGCGCCGGGATCTCGATGCCCGGGGCGCTCTCATAGACAAACTTTTCGATGAAGTAGCCGTCGCGTTCGATGCGGCCGAAAGGCAACGTCCGGACCGGCGAGCGCTCGTAGTCGATCCCGCTCAGCCGCCGCACCCGCCGGCGGATCTCGTCCCGGAAGGTTTGCAGGTCGGCGCGGCTCTTCACTGCGGGCAGCTTTGGATCCAGCGCCCGGGCCCGCGCCAGGTTCAGGCTGTGGACGGTCTCGCCGCCGAGCGACGTGGCCACCTGTCCGGTTTCCGTGCAGGCCAGCTCGTCGAACTCGGCCAGCTCGATCTCCGGCTCCTCGCCGCTTTCTTCCGTGCCTTTCAGCCACCGCGCGAACCAGCGGTAGGCTGCCTCCCGGTTCGGCTGATGATAGCCGTGGCCGGCGTCCACCTCGTGCATGGCGAGCTTTTCGGCCGCCCCTAAACGCTCATAAAGAGCCTTCACCTCGCGGAACGTGGCTCGCGCGCCGGCGATCGAGAAGAAGTCCCGAATCGCCGAGAGCATCAAGTATGGCTTCGGCGCGAAAGCGATGAGGAAGTCGCCGTGGTCGAGGCCGGCAGCCAGCCACGGCAGCAACACCTGCTCGGCGTCCTGCGGACCGATCGTCGCCAGCAGCCGGCCCCAGGAGGTGATGTAGCACGACGGCGCGGCCACTTTGATCCGGTCGTCCAGGGCCGACAAGTAGGCGGTGTGCGTGCCGCCCCCGGAATTGCCGGTGCAGGCGATTCGTTCTTTGTCCACCTCGGGCCGCGAGACCAGGTAGTCCAGAGCGCGGATCCCGTCCCAGATCGTGTACCGCGCCAGGCTGTCACCGACGATCAAGCATTGAATCCCGAGCATCGTGTGCTCAGTCGTGGAGTGGACCAGCTTGCGCTGGGAGAAATCCCGGTCATACATCTGCGCCCGCTCACCTTGACCGAGCGTGTCCCACGTGAGAGCCACATAACCCTTTTTCGCCAACGAACCTAGCATCCGTTGCCACGTCTCGTGGCTCTTGCCCCCGCGCTCATGCCCCTCGGGGAAGAGCACCGCAGGATACGGGGGCCTCCCGCGTTTGGGCACATAGAGGTTCGCCGTCACGTAGAAACGCGGCTGGCTCTCGAAGATGATCTTCTCAATCCGGTAGTCGTCCCGCTCCACGACGCCCACCACGCGGGCGTTCAGCGGCGTACGTTCCGGGAAACCGCCGACCGCCTCGGCCATCCGCTTGCGGATATACTCACGGCGTTTGGCGACGTCTTTGAGCGTAGCGAGACGGGCGACAGCTTCCCGGCGCTTCTCGAGCAACTTTTCCGCCCGCTGACGGAGCCACTCGGTAAGCGATTCCGGAACCCGCTCGTACTCGGGGATGCCCTTGAGGAAGTCAAGCTGCTGTTGAGCGCCGGCGGGCGCCGCCAGCGCCAGTCCCAATAAAACGGCCGCAAGTCGTTTCCTCATGACTTTTCCAATAGTATGCGAAGCCCCCTGCCATGGAAAGCGGGCTGCCTCGACCCTCGGCGGAAACCGGCGCTCAGTCCTTCTCGGGGCGCTTGTCTTTCCAGACTAGCCGGATCCGCGTGGCCCGGGCTTTCTCCGCCGCCAGCACCTCCGCCTGCATCGGCCCAAGATCCACTACGTCGCCTGGCTTCGGGAAACGGCCCAATCGGGCGGAAATCAACCCCGAGAGCGTGTTCACGCCCGGTTCGGCGAGCTCCAGCTCGAACCGGCGGTTCAATCGCTCCAAAGGGACGGTGCCCATCGCGATGAATCCCCCGCTCCTGTCCCGGATCACGTCCGGCGCTTCCCGGTCGAACTCGTCTTGCACCCGCCCGATGATCTCTTCGATCACGTTCTCCAAGGTGACGATGCCAGCGACCGTACCGTGCTCGTCCACCACGATGGCCATGTGCTGGTGGCTGTGCTGCATGTCCCGCAAGAGCTGATTGATCCGCTTGGTCTCCGGCACGAAGTGCGCCGGTCGCGCGATCAGCTTGAGGTCCGGCGCCTGGCCGGGCGACAGTCCCAGGAGATCCTTGATGTGGACAATGCCGATGACGTTGTCCAGCGAACCCTCGCATAAGGGGTAGCGGGTGTGCCGGGTTTTCCGAGCAACGGCTAGGATCTCGGAGAATTCCTGGCTGGCATCGAAGAAGACCACTTCGCCCCGAGGCACCATCACTTGGCGCGTGTAGAGCTTGTCGAGCTGGAATACTGCGTTCAGCATCCGCAGTTCATCGTGAGTCAATTCGCCCGCTTCAGCTCCCATACGGATAGTGGCCAGGATCTCAGCCTCGGTAATGGCGTGTGGATCCACCTGGCGTGTGAAGAGGTTAGCGAACCGCTGCGTCAAGACGATGAGCGGATAGAGCGCTTTCTCGATGAACGCGAGAGGCCAAACGAGCGTGTCCCACAGGGATCGCCAGTGCGTGGCTCCATAAGTCTTCGGCAGGATCTCGGAAAGGAACAAGATCGCAAAAGTGAACACGACCGAGAACAGCGGTACCCACGAGGCTCCCAACACCTCAGCGGCGTACATCCCGGAAAGCGTCGCGCCGGCGGTGTGCGCGATAGTGTTCAGGATCAGAATCGCCGACGTCGGCCCGGAGAGGTCCTGCTTCATTTTCAGGAATCTCTCCGCGGCGGGGCGTTTGGCGCTAATCCTGGTGGCCGCCTCCAACGTAACCACCCGGGTGGAGTACAACATCGCCTCCAGCAGCGAGCAGAAGGTGGACACCAGCAAGGTGACGGTCACGACGAAAAGAAGCGTTGTCATGGCTCTCCTCTTGGAGCGGAAGCCTCTCCTTGATACAGCATGGCAGAGAAGCGTAGAGCCGTCACCCGTTCTGCGTTACACTGGGCGCCAAGGGGCCGGCCGCCTGTGCAGCCCGGCGGCCTCGGCCTCGGAAAGGATATTGTGACTATGCGCAGTTGGGCTTTGTTGCTTCCAGTGATCTTGTTGCTGGCCGCTTGCGGCCCCGGTGAGGAGGAGCCGGCTCTCGTCGATGACATCGTGGCGGCTGCTCCCGACAACGCGAAGAAGCTGCTGGACAACGGCTACGTGAGCGTGGTGGAGTTCGTCTTGTCTCCCGGCGGCAAACTCCCTCCTCACGTCGCTCCTGCCCGCATCGTCTACCCATTGAGCGACTTCAAGCTACGTTACCAGGCGCCGGGCTCCGAATCGGGCGTCGTCCGTGACTTCCGGAAAGACCAGCCGCTCTGGATCGGTGCGGAAACATACTCGATCAGCAACATCGGACCCATTACAGCTCGGTGGCTGGAGGTGGCGGGCCGCGTGCCCAACCCCGATCCCTACACTACGTCGAACCTTCTGGAGAAGGCCCCAGGTATGGCTCAAAGGTTGTTCGAAAACGAGAAAGCCAAGGTCCTTCAGGTCACCCTGCAGCCCACCGAGGCGCTGCCGCCGCACGACGGCGCCGGCCGGGTGGTATACGCGCTGACTCCGGCGAAGGTCAAGATCACCATGGGCGACAACGCGGTTGAAGAGGAATGGACCGAGGGAGAAGCCCGGTGGTACGACCCCGGCGAACACGCGGTGGAGAATGTCTCGGACCACGAGGTCAAGTTCGTAATGTTCGAAATCCGGTGACCGGGCAGCCACGGCGGCTATACGGCGCCTCGGGGACCGGCGCCGCCGCCGGGCGCTCTCGGTGACAGATGCGTCTCACCGTTCGCGGCTCGCCGGCGCCCGAAGCAGCCGTTCGGCGGGAAGGTCGGGCTCGATCGCGGCTTCCGCCTCATCGATGCCGGCGACGGTGATCGAGAAACGTCCGCGGTCGTCGCGGCTGATGTAGCCCTTTTCCTTCAGGTACCACAGGCTGAACTCGAGGTGGTCCCGGGGACAGCCCAACAGCTCTTCCAGATCGTGGATCGAGAGCGCCGGGTAGTCCGGCTCGTGCAGCCGCTGCCGATAGAGGAGTTGCAGGATCCCGTGCCGTTTCCGCCGCTCCGCTTCCGGCCCCGTCGCTTCCGCCGGCTTGCTGAAGATCCGCCACCTGGCCCTCAGCCGCGACTCCCGCCGGGCGTCGTAGGCGGCGCGCTGTTCCGGATCCTTCAAGACGTTGTACGCCGCGAGGATCTTCTTGAAGGTCTCCTCGTCTCCCGTTTCGGGGTTGTCCGGATGAAACCGCTGCGCCAAGATCTTGAACACACGGTGGATCGTGTCCGGGTGCGCATTGGGGCTCACCTGAAGCAGCTCGTAATAGTCCTCGGTCTCTTGTTGAGCGTGTGAAGCGGTTGTTTCTGAGTAGTACGAGTCCCCAGCTCCGTTCTCGCCGGTTTCCAGATCCAGGCCAGCCCGAAACGAACCATCCGGGCGTTCCAGGCACCAAGCCACCCGCGCTTGCACGGCGCGCCGGCGGCTCGAGGCCGCGGCGCCTGGCAGACCCGTTACCTGCACTTCGCTCCCGACAGCCAGCGGAGTTGCCAAAGCCACGCCCACGCCGCCGGGGCAGTGATCACATACGTCCGCCGTCAGCCAGCGGACATGACCTTGCCCATCATCGATCGAGATCCTTAAGACGTGATGATCGCTCGGACTCTGGCGTTGCCGCCGGCGCCGGCTGTTCGTCCGTGTACTCACGACAATTCTATGCCCTCGTTCTACTTTCGGCGGGCTCGGAATGGAGCTTTACACGGCTCCGGGGCGGCCTCTGCGGGGAAGGTTCTCCTCCGGAATGCGTCTCCGACTCGCAGTGATCCCTAGCCTACCATTTCAGCGGGATCACGGTGACTTTGTTGGCTTCGATTGTAACCTTTTCGTGAATTCGCCCGTAGATCGGCGAGTCTACCCTGACCTCGTAAGTGCCGGGGGGCAGCAATATCCCGCTCCCGGGGTTGTTGAACTCGTCAACGTAGCCCCAGAACTGGTTGTTGACATAGACGGCGCTGGTGTCGCCGCCGGATGCGGACAGGAAGGACTTCTCGACGCCGCCGCCGAACCGCAAGCGCCCAAAAGGCCCTTTGGGAGGCTGACGCCGCGTCATTTTGAATCGTACCTTGGCCGTCTTGCCCTCTTCGACCGTCACCGTCGTGCGGAACTCTTCGTACCGTGGATCGCGGAGCACAATCTGATGCTCACCCGGACTCACGGCGTATTTTTCCGGTAACGTGAAGCGGTACGCGGGGCCGACGTAATTGCCGTCCACGAACACGCCTGCCCGCCCCACGTTGCCGACGCACTTGATGTAGCCTTGTGCGAAAGCTGAGGTAGCAGCGGCAGACAGCAAGAGAATTGCGGATGCAAGGATCCTGCGCTTGCTCATACGTTATATGATGAAGCACTTCCCCCCCAAGGTTCACGGGAATTTTCCAACCCGCCGTCCAGGGGTGCGGCGCCCAGGAGGTCCCACCCACGATTCCCCCAGTGACTTCGACGTCCCCCCCACAGCCGGATGCCACTATAATTGCGGTAGACGTAACCGCTCTCGGGCCGCGAGCGTCGTCGAACAAGGAAATGGACAAGAGGAGGAAGAAACCGTCCGAGGGGACACCGATTCGCCGCCGGTCCGCGGCGGGCCGGTCCGCAGGTCAGCGGCTTACGAAGCTGGACCGCTCGCCGTCCGGCGCCTGCCTGTGATCCTCCGCCGGTGAGTTGGGAGACTCTGACCAGATGCCGGAAGCGAGGAGCCAGAACTATTTCCTTTTCAAGCTGCTGCTCGTCGTCGGCGCGTCGCTGGGCGTCCTGCTGCTCGTCCAGGCGGTCCGGAACTACCGCTTCGTCTCCCAGCGAATGATCCACGAGGAGCTGTACCGGGAAGCCGCCCGGCATTCCACCGATATCGCCCGCATGGCCCGGGACGCCGAAGTTACCACCAGCCGGGAGCTCGAGCCGGTGTTGGAAGAGATGGTTCGTGAGCGGCCTCTGCAGATCGCCTGGCTCCGCGTGATGAACCTCGACGGCCAGATCCTCGCGGAGGCCGGCGATCCCCAGCCCACGCCGTTCCAACCCTCCGAACTCCGCCGGCTCTTCCAGTCCGGAGAACGGATTACGAGGATCCTTGAGACTCCCCACGGGCGGCTCCTGGTGATCCTGCGGCCGCTCCGCTTCCGCATCGGGCGAGGCCGGCCGGCAGAGATGGGACGCCGTCACCCCAGCGGCCGGCCCCGAGCCGGCGGACCGCCTTCGGGCGGACCCACGTTGATCGAGCTGGCGCTTCATTGGGAGGGCGTAGCGCCTGAGTTCGGCGGCTTGCGTCGCAATATCTTCATCAGTGTCTCGGCCGCCATCGCCTTGCTCGCCTCGATGGCCTTCCTGGCCTTGCGTTTCCGTAGCTACGTCCACGGCAAACAGCTCGAGCAGCAACTCGAACTTGCGCGTAAAGTTCAAATGGACCTGTTGCCGAAAGACCCCCTGTCAAGCGGGAAAGTGGATATCGCGGCGGCCTGCGAACCAGCATGGCAAGTCGGCGGGGATTTCTACGACTTCTACGAGAACCCCTCCGGGCGCGTCACCATGGTGCTCGGGGACGTCGCGGGCAAGGGCCTTCCCGCCGCCCTGCTGATGAGCATGATCCACGGGGCGGTGCGTACCAGCAGCGCGCTGATCGACTCGATGAGCCTGGAAGATGCCACTCGCCGGCTCAACGACCTGATCTGCGTCCGAACCTCTGTCGAGCGCTTCGTCACCATGTTCTGGTGCCAGTACGACGTGGACCGCCAGATCCTCTGCTATGTGAACGCAGGGCATCTGGCGCCGTTCCTGGTTCGGCGGGACGACTCCGGCGGCCTTGAGGTTCTTCGGCTGGACCAGGGCGGTCCGGTCCTAGGCGTGATCCCCGGGGCGCCTTACCGGCAGGTCGAGGAACGGTTCCAGCCTGGCGACGTGCTGGTCATGTTCTCCGACGGCGTTGTCGAAGCCGTCAACAAGCAAGGAGAAGAGTTCGGTGAGCTTCGCCTGGCGGAGCTCATTCGAGCCAACGCACACCGTTCCGCCGGCGAGCTCCAAGAAGCCATCGTCGGGGCGCTTCGCTCGTTTACCGGGGATTGCGAGCAACAGGACGATGTCACCCTGCTCGTAGTTCGCGCCGGCGCTGCCGTCCCGAGAGAGCAACAGGTGGGCGCCTACGCCGCCGACGTCGCCTGAAGTGTCCGTGCACGGACAATCTAGTCCCCCGCCACCGGTTCCGGCGCCGCGCCCCGCACAGCCGCCCGCTCGGCCCGCTCCTCGAGGATCATGTAGATCACCGGGATGAAGACCAGCGTGATCAGCGTGGACGTCGTCAGTCCGCCGATCACCACCCGCGCCAGCGGCGCCTGCAGCTCACCGCCCTCGCCCAGACCCAGCGACATCGGGAACAGACCGAGCACCGTTGTGATCGTGGTCATGAGGATCGGCCGCAGCCGGTTTCGGCCGGCCCGTACGACCGCCTCGCGCAACGGCACTCCGTAGTCTCGCCGCAGCAGGTTCGTATAGTCGATGAGTACGATCGCGTTGTTCACCACGATGCCCACCAACACGATGAGGCCGAGGAACCCTTGGATGTTGAAGGTCGTGTTGGTGAGAAGCAGCAGCGCGGTCACGCCAATGCCGGCCAGAGGGATTGAGAAAAGAATGATGAAGGGGTCCCGCAGCGACTCGAACTGGGATGCCATAACCATGTAGACGAGCACCAGCGCCAGCAGAGCTGCGAAACTCAGCTCCCGGAAAGCCTTCTGCTGCTCTTCCCATTCGCCGCCGAACCGCAGCTCGTAGCCTGCCGGAAGGTTCATTTCCCGGAGCGAAGCATCAAGGTCCCGGACGACGCTGCCCAAATCACGCCCGGCAATGGCTCCGGTGACAGCGATCACCCGCTGCTGATCGGCCCGGGAGATGGAAATCGGACCTTCCTGCCGCCGCATCTCGATGATGCTTTCCGCCGGGATCGTCCGTCCGGCGGGGGTCGTGATGGGAATCTGGCCCACTTGGGCCAGGTCCATCCGGTCTCGCTGGCGCAATCGCACCAGGATCTGGAACTCGTCGCCCTCCTGGCGGAAGAACGAAGCCCGGCGGCCCCCGATCGCCGTTTCCAGAGTTTCCGCCACGTCCGAGACGTTCAGGCCCATGCTCGCTGCTTTGGCCCGGTCCACCCGGATGAGCATTTCCGGCAGGCCCGGCTTGCGGCTGATCTGGGCGTCGGTGACGCCGGGGATCGCGATCATCCGCTTGCGGACCTCGTCGGCAAGCTCCGCAAGGACACCGAAGTCGTGACCCCGCACCTCGACCTCTAACCGGTCTCCCTCCGTCGTCCCCAAGCGGCTGATCCGGGAGAACATTCCCCCGCCGGTTCTTACAATGATCGACACGCCCGGCTCAGTGCCGAAAGCCCGGCGCAGAGCATTGGCGATCTCCTGCGAGGAACGCTTCCGCTTGGACTTTTCCACGAGGCTGATCCGGAGGTCGCCGGTGTGCTGGCCGCCACCGCGGAACGGACTCGAGCTGCCCGATTCCACCTGAATGTAACGGGCCTCGGGCACCGTCTGTTCCACGATCTTCGCCAGCCGCTGCATTACCGCGTCGGTCACCTCCACCCGGGTGCCCGGCTCCAGCTCCACCCGGACCCGCACCTCGCCTTCATCGACCTGGGGCTGCAATTCCACCCCGATCAAGGGCATCAAGTAGACCGTCACGGCGAACAGAAAGGCCGCTCCTGCGACAACGGTGAGCCGATGGTCTAGCGCCCAGTTCAGCGTCCGGGTGTAGAGCCCGGTCAGGCGTTCGATGAAACCGAACGCCGTCCTGTCCATCACGCCCGCCACGCCCTTCCGCTCATGCGGGTTCACCGGCCGCGGCAGGTAACGCGAGCACAGCATCGGCACGATGGTCAGCGCCGACACCAGCGAACACAACAAGGCGAAAGAGACCACCCATGCCAATTGCCGGAACTGCTGGCCGCTAATGCCGGTGATGAAAACCACCGGCACGAACACCGCCACCGTCGTCAGCGTGGAAGCCGTCACCGCCATGGCGACTTCTTTCGATCCCTTCCGCGCGGCCTCGCGCCGGTTCAGGCCTTCTTCCCGGTGCCGGTAAATGTTCTCCAGCACCACGATGGCGTTGTCCACGAGCATCCCGACCCCCAAGGCAAGCCCGCCGAAGGAGATCGTGTTCAGGGTGAAGCCGTTGAAGTACATCAGAGCGAACGTTGTGATGACCGCGATCGGGATCGCCGTCCCGATGATCAGCGTGCTCATCAGGCTCCGCAAAAAGAACAGCAGCACGACTACGGCCAACACTGCTCCCACGCCGGCCGCCTGCTCGAGGTTGGCGATAGACATGCGAATGAAGTCCGCCGTGTCCCGGGTGGCCGAGATGTGGATGTTCGGGTAGTCGCGGTGGATCCGGTCAATCTCTTTCCAGACCGCGTCGGAGACCTTCACCGTGTTGGCCCCGGATTGCTTGTAGACGAAGAGCCTCACCGCCGGCACGCCGTTGACGCTCACCTTGTAGCGGATTTCCTCATGCGAGTCCTCGACCGTGGCGATGTCACGTAAATAGATCGGGACGCCGTTCCGGGTCGTCACCACGATGTTGCGCAGCTCTTCGAGACGTTGAAATTCGCCTTGGGTCCTCAGCAGAATTTCGAAGCGTCCCTCGCGCACCGGGCCCACCGGCCGGTTCAGGTTCTCCTGCTGGATGATCTGCACGACCCGGTCGACGTCCATGTCGAGCGCCCGCAGCTTCCGCAAATCCAGATCCACGTGGATCTCCCGCCGCAGCCCGCCGCGGATGGTGAACTGCGCTACCCCCGGGACCCGCTCCAGCCGGTACTGGATCTGCTTCTCGACGAAGTGGCGGAGCTGCTTCGGGTCCATATCGTCGGCCGCCACCGTGAGGAACATGATCGGAAACTGAGAAACATCGAACTTGTAGATCACCGGCGGGTCCATTTCCTCGGGCAGCAGCCTCCGCCGCCGGTCCAGCCGGGAGCGTAGCTCGTTGGCCGCCTCGTCGAGATCTGTCCCGTACTCGAAGCCCACCCGCACGAACGACTGGCCTTCGGTGGAGGTCGAAGTGATCTCTTCCACCCCCGGGGCCGCCGCAAACGCCTCCTCAAGCGGCCGCGTCACCAGCGTCTCCATCTCCTCGGGCGCCACGCCCTCGTAAGTGGCCTGAACGCTCAGTGTCGGGTAAACGATCTCCGGCATGAGGTCAACCGGGATCTGAATGAACGCGATGATGCCCAGCAGCACGGCGATCAGCGTCACCATGAGGGTGGTGACCGGTCGCCGGATAGCAAAATCCGGAAGGTTCATCGCCCGCGTCTCCCCTGAGTTCGATCCTCCGCCCGGTCTGGTGGGGGGCCATCGCTTTTCGGCGGCCACCCTTCCGGCCGGGCGGCTCTTTTAGCCGGACCTGATGAGTTTCGGCCGCCGCCGGGGGGCCGCTGTTCCCCACGGCCGGCAATCCGGATACGGTCGCCCTCGCTCAGCATCGCCGAGCCCTGGCCCACTATCTCGATACCCGGTTCGAGGTTCGCCAACACCTCGACCCGGCCGCCCTGGGTGAGCCCCGTTTCGATGGGCCGGAACTCCGGGCGGTCATCTTTGATCAAGTAAACGCCGGCCTGCGACCCGCGATACACGAGCGCCTCGCGTGGGATCAGCACGGCCTCGCGGGTTGTCGCCAGATCCAGCTCCACTCGGGCGAACATCTCCGCCTTGAGAAGGCTGCCCGGGTTGGGAATCTCGATCTCGATGTTCGCGCTCCGAGTGGCGGCGTCCAGCACCGGGGCGATGCGCGCCACGCGGCCGGTGAATTCGCGGTCTCCGAAGGCGTCCACCCGCACTACCGCCCGATTGCCCACGCGGAGCTTGCCCACGTCGCGCTCCGGCACGTTGGCCGAGGTGATCAGCGTCTGCAAGTTCACGATCTTGACCACGGGGGTGTTGGGGCTCACCAACGCTCCGACGTCCACATACCGCGCGGCGACCTGCCCGCGGATAGGAGCGTAGATCCGCGTCTGCTCGAGCTGGATCTTCAGCTCCCGCAACTCGGCCTCGGCTTGCCGCACCTGCGCCTCGCTCAACTTGACCTGCGAGCGCACTACCGCCGCCTGGGTCCGCTGCATCTCGTAGTCCTGCGGGGCGATCAACCCCTCTTCCCGCAGCTTTTCGGCGCGCCGGAGCACGGTTTCCGCATTCGCCAGTTCCGCCCTCCGCTGCGCCAGCGCCGCCCGAGAGACCTCGATGGCCGCCTCGGCCCGCCGTACCTGCTGCTCCAGCTCGTCCCGTTCGAGTTCGGCGATCAGATCCCCCACCCGGACCCGGTCTCCCACGTGCACGAGGATCCGCTGGACCCGGCCGGTGGATTTCGGCGTCACATCCACCTGCTCCTTCGGTTTCAAGGATCCGGTCAGCAACAGCCGCTCGCGGATGACCCCCTTCTCGACCTTCACCGGCCGGACCGTAATCGTCCGCACCCGCGGCCCTCGGCCCCGGCCCCGGGGCGGCCCCTGGGCGCTCCGCTCCCCGCCACCGTCCTCCGCCGATTGCTTGAAGATGTAAGCTCCGCCGCCAATCAACAATGCGACGAGCACCAGGATCAAACCGTTCTTCACGTTACTCGAAACACCTCTCAGGAATCACCGGAACCCGGTACACCGCAGGCAAAGCGTCTTTCCGCCCGCATACCGGCCGAAGAGCGAGTCTTCTCCTGTCAAGGCGACTTCCTCTAAACGGGGGTTACCGATGACGGCGTTTGAATTCAGTTTCTCAAATTCCCGTCTTTCCCCGTCCCGGCCCCGGCGAAGGCCGAAGTGGAAGGGCCCTTTGCGAAATCGCCTCCTGTCATTTATCCCCGAGGGCGGCGCCAGGGGTTGGCATCGTCTTCTCGCGGCGGGCCGTTGCTATGCTGTGGACGAGATGAGAGTGATTGCAAAGGCCTTCCTCTGCAGCGTTGTCGCCGCAGCGCCTCTCGCCGCCACCGAGGCCGTCCAGCTCCCTCCGCCGGACACCACCGGCGGGCGTCCTTTGATGCAGGCGCTCAAAACCCGCCGTTCGACCCGGGATTTCAGCTCCAAGCCCCTGCCAGAGCAGGTCCTTTCCAACCTGCTCTGGGCAGCCTTCGGCATCAACCGGCCCGACGCTGGCATGCGCACCGCTCCTTCGGCCTGGAACCAGCAGGAGATCGACATCTACGTCTTCACCGCCGACGGCGTCTACCTCTACTTGCCCGCCCGCCACGCTCTGCATCCAGTCCTCGAAGGGGACCACCGGGCCGCCACCGGTACGGCGGCTTACTCAGCCCAGGCCCCGGTGAGCCTCGTCTACGTAGCGGACCACGGCCGGACCCCGCGCACCCCAGTCTGGGAAAAGGAGAAATTCGCTTACGCCCACGCCGGCTTCATCGGACAGAACGTCTATCTGTACTGCGCTTCCGAAGGTCTTGGGACCGTGATTCACGCTTCCACCGACGCCCCGCCCCTGGCCCGGCTGCTCGGGTTGCGCCGGGACCAGCAGATCATCCTGGCCCAAGCCGTCGGCTATCCGGCCCGGTGAGAGCTTTCGCCTTCTGGACCAGACCGGCGGGGAACGGTGTAAACTCGGCGCCCGGTACCTGGCGGCAACGTCTCGGTTCCTGCGGCCGTCCAGTATAATCGAGGCAGGGAGTATCCACCGATGCTGGGTCGTTTACTTGCCGGGTGCCTGGCGGCGTCGCTCCTCTTCGGCCAGGCCGGTTCGGAGCCTGAGCCGGCGGCCGGCGGACAATCCCAATACGCCGGCGAAGAAGGCGCCTCCCCGATCCGGGTCCGGGTGGATGAGGTCATCGTGCCGGTCAGCGTGACCGACGAGAAGGGCCGGTTCGTCACCAACCTCACCAAGGAAGACTTCAAGATCTTCGACCAGGGCGTCGAGCAGGAGATCACCTTCTTCAGCGCCGAGCACAACCAGCCCATCGTCATCGGCTTCCTCATCGAGCAGTCCAACACGATCCGGCTGCGGTGGAAGCGCTTCCGGGAGGCGGCCATCGAGCTCGTTCTGGCGCTGATGCCCGAAGATCCCCGTTTTAGCGGCTACCTCATTTCTTATGCCAACGAGCCGGAACTGCTCGTGAACACCACCTGGGAGCCAGGGCCCATCCTCGATGCCATCCGGGAGATGAAGCCGGGCGGCGGAGCGGCGCTGTTCGACGCCATCTACATGGCATGCACCAGCCGCCAGCTCGTCGAAGGTGAACCTATCGAGCCCCGGCGCGTGCTGATCATCATGGGCGACGGCCATGACAACGCCAGCAACCGGACCCTCGAGGAGGCGATCGAGGTGGCCCAGCGCAACCTGGTGACCATCTACGGCATCTCCACCGTGGCTTTCGAGTTCTATGGAGAAGAGGAGAGCAACCTTGTCCGGCTGGCCCGCGAGACCGGCGGCCGCGTCGAGTATCCGCTGGATGACATTTACGACGACGTCGCCGGCTACCTGTCCAAGCCCCAGGATGCGGGCAATTACGCTCTGACGGTAGGGACCGGCAGTTATGCCTCGCACTTGGCCGAGCGGCTTTTCGACACGATCGCCGCTTTGACCGGCGATATCACCACCCGTTACATCCTGCGCTACCGGCCCACTTCGGCCGACGACGACCCGCGGATCTTCCGTAAGATCCGGGTCGTGGTCAACCTGCCGAACGTAAAGGTGCGGCACCGGAGCGGGTATTACCCGTACGCGCCGTAAGCTCTGGATCTTTTTCCTCTGGTCCCCTCTGCTCGCATCCGTCCACGATCCCGATAAGATGATTGAGGAACATGATGGCCGGCGTGACCGCAACACGGCAAGGGGCCTGCTCGGTGCTGGAACTCGCCCTGCCGGGACGGGAACCCGAGCCGGCCGGGGTGATTCTCTATGACCCCGAGACCGGCCGCCTCGGGCTCCGCCTGCGGCGGGACTGGTACGAAATCGCTCCCGAGGAAGACGCTGAAGTCCTGGAACTCCTCGAGGACGACCTCCGCGCCAAGACCCACGAGATGGGTCCCGAGACCTTCCTGACCCATCTCGAGGATACGCTCTCGAACGTGCTGCGCATCTCCGAGCGGGAGTCCGTGCTTTTGGGGGATTTCGACCGCGCCCTGAACCGCCTCTACAACGAGCGCGTCCCCTCCACCGTGCTCCCTTTTGAGACCCACCTGCCCGTCTACTCCTGCCGGGCCGCAGCGGGCAAGTTCGGTGAGAATGTGGCCGTCGAGCCCGAGGGATGGGTGGAAGCTCCCCCGCAGCTCCGGCTGCACAACAAGATGTTCGTCGCCACCGTCACCGGCCGCTCGATGGAGCCGGTGATCCCCGACGGCGCACGCTGCGTCTTCCGCGCCGGCGTCGCCGGAACGCGCCAGGGCAAGCTCCTACTCGTCGAGAACCTCGAAGAGTCCGAAGCGGGCGGCGAGCGCTACACCGTCAAGCGCTACAAGTCCTTCAAGCGGACCGAGGGCGACAGTTGGCGCCACGAAAAGATCATCATGGAGCCGCTGAACCCCGAGTTCGAGGCCTGGGAGATCGACCCCGACTCAGCCGAAGCGGAAAAAATCCGCACTATCGCCGAGTTCGTATGCGTACTGGATTGAAGCCCGGGGGCCGCTACCCCGGACTGCCCGCCGCTCACTGAGCCAGTTGCCGTAGCACGTACTTCAGGATGCCGCCGTGGCGGTAGTAGTCCACCTCTTTGGGCGTATCCAGCCGCACCTTCACCCGGAAGCTCTTCTCCGAGCCGTCGGCGGCCCGGGCCCTCATGGTGGCGATCCGGTCGCCGGCGACCGCCTGCTCAAGGCCTTCGATCGAGTACTCTTCGGTTCCGGTCAGCCCCAGGCTCTCGCGGTTCTCTCCGGGCAGGAACTCCACCGGCAGGATTCCCATCCCCACCAGGTTTGACCGGTGGATGCGCTCGAAGCTCTCGGCCAGCACGGCCTTCACCCCTAGCAGCGCCGGGCCTTTCGCCGCCCAGTCGCGTGAGGAGCCCGTGCCATACTCCTTGCCGGCGATCACGATCAGCCCCACGCCCTCCTGCTTGTAGCGCATGGCGGCGTCGAAGACCGTCATCTGCTCGCCCGAGGGCTGGTGCCGCGTCCAGCCGCCCTCGGTACCCGGGGCGAGCTGGTTGCGGATGCGGATGTTGGCGAAAGTGCCCCGCATCATCACTTCGTGGTTCCCGCGCCGCGAGCCGTAGCTGTTGAAGTCCTTGGGCTCGACGCCGTGGGCGATCAGGTACTGCCCGGCGGGGCTGTCCGGCGGGATGGCTCCGGCCGGCGAGATGTGGTCCGTCGTCACGGTGTCGCCGAGCACGAGCAGCGTCCGCAGGCCCCCCAGGTCCGCCAGCTTCTCACCCGGCCCGCTCATGTTTTCGAAGAAGGGCGGGTGCTTCACGTAGGTCGATTTCTCGTCCCAGGCGTAGGAGTCCCCCTCCGGCACCTGGATGGCCCGCCACTGTTCGCTACCCTCGAAGACCCGTCCATAGGCCTCGCGGAACATCTCCGGGCGGACGCTCTTGGCCATTACCTCGCGCAGTTCCCCAGGCGCCGGCCAGATGTCCTTCAGGAAGACGTCGTTGCCATCTCTATCTTTCCCCAGAGGCTCCCGGGTCAGGTCGATGTCCACCCGGCCGGCGATCGCGTAGGCCACCACCAGCGGCGGCGAGGCGAGGTAGTTGGCGCGGGTGAGCGGGTTCACCCGGCCCTCGAAGTTGCGGTTGCCGCTCAGCACGCTGGCGGCGATCAGCCCGCTCTCGGTCACCGCCTTGGCCACCGGCTCGGGCAACGGCCCGGAGTTGCCAATGCAGGTGGTGCAGCCGTAGCCCACCACGTGGAACTTCAACTGCTCAAGCGCCGCCAGCAGTCCGGATTCCCGCAGGTAGTCCGTCACCACCTTCGAGCCCGGCGCGAGCGACGTCTTCACCCACGGCTTCACCGTCAGCCCCCGCTCGACTGCCTTTTTCGCCACCAGGCCGGCCCCCAGCATCACCGACGGGTTCGAGGTGTTCGTGCAACTGGTGATCGCCGCGATGACCACCGCGCCGTCCTGGATCGTTTCCTTGCGGCCGCCGAGCTCCACCTCGGCGCGCTTCGGCTCACCCTGGACCAGGCTCACGAACGCTTTCTTCATCTCCGGCAGCTCGATGCGGTCCTGGGGCCGCTTCGGCCCGGCCAGCGAGGGCCTCACCGTTCCCAGATCCAGCTCCACGGTTTCCGAGAAGACCGGCTCGGGCGACTGCGGCGTGCGGAACAGGCCCTGCTCCTTGCAATACCCCTCGACCAGCGCCACCTGCTCCTCGCTCCGCCCGGTGAGCCGCAGGTACTCGAGGGTCAGCTCGTCCACCGGGAAGAAGCCCGCCGTGGCGCCGTATTCCGGACCCATGTTGGCGATCGTGGCGCGGTCGGCCAGCGTTAGCGAAGCCAGCCCCGGGCCGTAGTATTCGACGAACTTGCCGACCACCCCTTTCTTGCGCAGCAGCTCGGTCACCGTCAGCACCAGGTCCGTCGCCGTAGCGCCCTCGGGTAGCTCGCCGTAAAGCTTGAAGCCCACCACCGGCGGCAGCAGCATCGAGATCGGTTGGCCCAGCATACACGCCTCGGCTTCGATGCCCCCCACGCCCCAGCCCAGGACGCCGAGCCCGTTGATCATCGTCGTGTGCGAATCCGTGCCCACCAGCGTGTCCGGGTAGGCGGCGGCAGCCCCGTGGTTCTTCAGAAAGACCACGCTAGCCAGGTACTCCAGATTGATCTGGTGCACGATGCCTGTGTCCGGCGGCACCACGCGGAAGTTCCGGAACGCCTGCTGCCCCCAACGCAGGAAAGCGTACCGTTCCCGGTTGCGATGGAACTCCATCAGGGCGTTGAAGTCCACTGCATCCGGCGAGCCGAACTTGTCCACCTGCACGGAATGGTCGATCACCAAGTCCACTGGCAGCAGCGGGTTCGCCTTCTTCGGATCGGCGCCCATCTCCTTGAGCGCGTCGCGCATCGCGGCCAGATCGACCACCGCCGGCACGCCCGTGAAGTCCTGCAGCAGGACCCGGGCCGGCATGAAGCTGATCTCTTTCTGGACCGGCTTGCCGTCCCATTTCGCCACGAATTCAATGTCCTCGGCACGGACCGTCCGGCCGTCCTCATGGCGCAACAGGTTCTCGAGCAGGATCTTGATCGAGTAGGGCAGGCGGGAGACCGTCCCTACACCCGCCTTCTCCAGAGCATCGAGACGGAATATCCGGTATTCGCGATCACCCACGCGAAGCGTGCTCTCAGCGTTGAAAGAATTGACAACAGGCATCATGGTGCACTCCAGAACCCCTCATTTTCCCACACCGCACGGGACCAGGAGACTTTAGCTTCGTCCGACGCGAAATGGTCATCAAAACTTGAACCGTACCGGCTCCTCCGGTGGGTCCATAGATCGAGAAGGACCGGGCAATGGGGAAGGCAAAGCGGACTCTTGGCGGAGATCCGGGACCGGGACCCTCGGCCGGTCAGGAAAAGCGGGGGAGCCGATCTTCGAAGTGGGCGGTACTCCGCGCTCCGCGGCGACCAACCCAGGACGGCAAGTGGCCCGCGACGGGGCCCCGCCTCACGAAGGCGGCCTGCTGGAAGGACCCCCGAATGGCGGACCAGCAAAGGCCGCGTCTAGGTGACTTTCGCGATCGGCGGCACAGCGCCCGGAAGATAGAGGTCCGTGTCACGCAGTTCAGTCTGCGGAGACCCGGGGGCGGGTCCACCCCCCGGGATCGGAGGATACTCCGCGACCGCTGTGAGCGGGCGCTACTGCGACAGGCGCAGAATCTCGGAAGCTACCCGATAGAACGCCTGGGCAAGCTGCCCGCGGTCCGGGGCGAAGACGTACAGCCCCTCCGGTTCGTTCGGGTTGTAAGCCGGACTGTTGGGGTCGTTGGCTACGCGCATCATGAAATCGTCGTCCGGAGGGGTAACCGTTCCAGTCGGGTCACCCAGGCCGATCGTATAGATGACGACGCTGAGACGGGGATCCTGCCGCATGCGGCGGGCGGCGTTGTCGGCCGCGTTCTTTGACGCCCGTCCAATGCTGATCGGCCGGTCAGGACGAATCTTGCCTGCGTACGGGTGTCCGGCCGGGAACGTGTAAACGGGCAGATATCCCCGGGTGGAGTTGCCGTATAGGTCGTAGTCCGGGATATAGGCGATATCGCGCCGCACCTTCCAGCCGTTGCTGGCGAAGTCACACCCATAACTGTCTGAAATCGGCACTTCGCGGTGATTCGTAACGGACGCCGCTTGCATGTAAGTGATCCCATACGTGTAGCCGAGCGAGTAGGTGGCGTTACCCTGCGCCGCCAGGACACCGGTCTTCGGTTGGGGATTCCAGTATGGGTTCCAGTTCGGCGCATAATAGCGGCGGTAGCGATCCCAGGGCCTCCGGTCGTACCGCTCTCCGTTGGCGTCCCGGCAAGGGCTAGGCTCCATATTGTACAAGTAGCGGGTCGAACTGTAAGGGTACCACCCGTGGCCGTAACGAACGTCGGAGAGCTTTTTCACCGGGAACTCAGCGGTTATGCCGTTCGGCAGACCGTCGGTGAAGAACACAATCAGGTTCAAGGTACCCGGCTCGTCGATCGCCTGGAGGAGTTCATAACCTTTCCACAGCGCTTGAGCGGTACCGGTACCGCCGGAACAGTCGATCTGAGCGATGGTGTTGGCCAAGCCGGGTTTGAAATCCTGGCTCGGCGGAAACGCGGTGAGGTAGCTCATTCCGAAAGTGATCAACCCGAGCCGGTCCCGTCCGTTGGCAAACTGATTTACGAAGAGTTGGGCCGCCTCCTTCATGGGCTCACAAGAGTTCGAGGCGTCCATGGAACCCGACCGGTCAAGAACCAGAATGACGTTCACGTCGCGCCGTGAGGCCTTGCCCGCGGAGCGGACCGTCGTGTGATCGTAACCGAACAGCCGCATGAAGTACAGGCCCGCGTCCACGGAGCCCTGGACGTACACGGTCCGGGTACGATATGCCGTCTCGGCTACCTGTACGGTGACGCTTTTGTTCCTGGTGTTGAAAAAGCCATCGGGGAAATTCGCGTTGAAAAAGGCCTGGGCGCGGGCGATGGCCGAACTCTCTTGTTCGGCAAGGGTCAGACCCTTCGATAGCGATCGTGCCGCGGCGATCGCCGCCGCGTCGGTGGCCGCAACCAGCTTCGCCTTCACGACGTAAAGAAAACCCGCGTCGATGGCCAGCCCCACGACCGGCACAATCACCAAGGTCGAAAGGGCGGTGATCATCAGTGCGATTCCACGTTCGCCTTTCCCTCGTGTAACGGCTCTCATGGCAACCCCCTCAGGGACAACTCTCCGCGTTTTCGACTCTACCGGCGCCCGGAATCCGCTGGAATCCGGTCTTTCGTCGAATTCCGCTAGGTTTTCCCACCGGGAAACGATGCCGCCGGCGCCCTTCTCTCAAGGCCACTCCCTTAGTTCCAACTAGGCGTCCGGCCCCCGGCCGGAGCCACCCGTCGTCGTGTCTGCGCCGCCATGACCTCCAAACCCGTTTCAGCCGTCACCGCGCCACTCCTTTCGCGGCGTTTCGCTCAATAGATCGTCCTCGCGTACACCCGCGTCTCCTCGAAAAATCCCGGGAAGTTGAACTCCGGCGCCTCGAAGATCGCCTCGGCGACGTAGGCCAGCTCCCCAGGCTGCAGCGGCAGAATCGAGTTGAATCCGATCGCGCGGGTGCGCACGTCGGTCAAGTAGTCCGACATGCTGATTTCGCCTTTTTGGTCCTTCAAGCTGGACGGAGGCTCGCCAAGCTCGCTCGGCGACAAGAGCGCATTGCCGATGATGATCTGCTGAGTAATGACTGGCTGAAGGTAGTTCGTGCACTCTTGCAGCTGGAGCCCTCCGGCAGTGCACTCGTCCTCGCCGATCATCATCACGCGGGTAAGAATCACTTTCCCGTTCCCGCCGGTCCGCGTCATTCCGAGTCCGGCCGCCAGGCGGACGATCAGATTCTGGTTCGCGGGCTCGGAAAAGTCCACGAAACGGACGTACATATGACCGGCGTCTCGGCTGAGCTGGGTCACCTGGATGCTTCGGCTGAGGTTCATGCCCACGTTGACCGTTCCCAGCAACAGCGGGATGAGGAACGTCGAGGCAATGGCGAACTCTACGATCGTGTTTCCCTGCTGTCTGGTTCTCGTCCGCATAACCGCTGTTTCCTCCCCTCGTGTCTTACCGCGGCGGCGGATTCTGCCCCGGCGGAAGTCCTTCCATACGGTCCGAGGACCGTGTCGTAATCTGTAGAGGCGGGGCATCCCGCATCAGTTGAGCCAGCCAGCCCCAGGTATAGTTCTCCACCGAGACCTCGATGATGTTTCCCGGCGAGTTGTCGGCCACCTCCGTCAAGTTCGAAGGATCGTAATAGCGGATTTTGATCTTGTTCAGGTTCTCTTGACCGTCCAGGAACCCCATGGCGGCCTCCTGGACCACCTTCTTGATCGAGGCGTCGTGACCCATGCCCGTAAAAGTCCGATACGTGATGGCGTATCGGACGCCTTCGCGCGTAGCGTGCTGGAGGGTGCTACGAACGAAGATGGCGAGTCCGAAGTCGATGATCGCGAAGATCAGAGCTAGCAGCGGGACAATGACGAAGGCCGCTTCGACCATCGTATTGCCCCGCTGCCCTCTCCTCCGAACCGAGACCGAAACTGGTGCTGTGCTCATGCCTTCGTACCCGAGAAGAGGTCCCTGATTCCAGACGGACGCTTCCGGCAGCCGGATGTTGCTCCAATTCTTACGTTAGAGTGGTTCGGGTCCGATGCGAATCCGTGAATCCAGTTAGTTCTACTGAGGAATTTCCCTTAGGAAACCCTTCTCGAAGATGTGGATCTTCGGCGGAGGCCGGAAGGGCTACTTCTCCCCGGTAGCGCTGGGGCTACGCAAGCGCCACAGGTAAACGCCCACCGCCCCTAATAGCAGCGAGAGCCACTGCGTGGCCGAAAATGGACCGCCGAACGGATTGGGTTGCTGGTGAAAACGGACAAACTCTACGAAGAACCTGACCACCCCGTAAAGCACCAGGTAGAGTCCGATGATCACGCCGTCGGCATGAGGCCGGTGGAACCGCCGGTAGAGAATACCGAAGATGATGAACTCAGCCACGGATTCGTAAAGCTGAGTGGGATGCAGGGGGGTGTTGAGGGGAACTCCGACCAGATCGTGGGCATCCTGCTTCGTAAAGGTCACCGCCCACGGCAGGCGGGTTTCGATGCCCCAGCAGCAGCCCGCGGCGAAACATCCCAGCCGGCCGATTCCGTGACCGAGCGCCACGCCGGGAGCAAAGACGTCGGCGGCTTTGAGCCGGGGCAGGCCATGCTTCCGCGTATAGATGTAAGCCATGACGAGAGCGGCGATGAGGCCGCCTTGAAAAACGCCGCCGGCTTGCAGCGTCCGCAGGGTGAAGATCTCGGCAGGGTGGGCGGCGTAGTAACGCCAGTCAAAAATGAGCAGCATCACCTTAGCCCCGAGCAGTCCGGCGACAGCGCAGTAGACCCCCAGGTTCGTTATCACTTCGGGATCGAGCCGGACACGGCGGGACAGGCGCCTCGCCATCCACAACGCCGCCACGAAACCGAGCGCCACGAGAAGCCCGTAGGTCGGCAAAAAGAAACCATTGAAGCTGATCAGTTTGGGATACATGCTAGCTTTCCCTCATCTGGCGAGGCCGCAGTACGGACTCCATCAGCAGCAGCACCGCTCCGATCGTAATCGCGCTGTCGGCGATGTTGAAGGCCGGCCAGTGCCAATCGCCCACGTACACGTCGAGGAAATCCGTCACGCTGCCGTGTACAATGCGGTCGTAGAGATTTCCCGCAGCCCCTCCGAAGATCAACCCTAAAGCAAAGGGAAACCACCGGTGCGAAGGCGTGGGATTTCGCGGCAAGCGCCATATGAGCACCGCCACGGCGCCCAAGACGGCCACCGCAACGCCGACAAGCAATACCGAACGCAAGTAGCCGCCGGAGTCCGCGAAAAGCCCGAAGGCTATGCCGCGGTTACGCGTGTAGATGATGTCGAAAAAACCTGGGATGACCGGGATCGTTTCATAGCGCCCCACCGCCGACTCCACCCACAGCTTGGTGAGGCGGTCGAGAAGAACAACCGCGGCCGAAAGACCGAAGGCGACAAAGCGGGAGTGCATCTCAGCCCCGGCCCTGAACCGTTTCCAGCACCGCCGCAGCGCACGATCCGCACACTTCAGGGACCACCGGGTGGGCGCCCACGTCCTCGCGGTACTTCCAGCACCGCGGACACTTGCTTCCGGAAGCGCGTTCCACATGGACAGCCAACTCAGTGTCCGCGTGTCCTTCCATGGAAACTTCCGAGACGATAAACAACTCCGCCAGACTCCGCTCGTAACGGTCCAGCAGCTCATAAAGTTCTCCACTGGCCTTCAAGTGCACCCTAGCTTCGAGCGGGGCGCCAATGATCTTGGCCGTCCGGGCGGCTTCCAAACTCTTCAACACAATCTCACGGACTTCCACGAGCCGGTTCCAATCCTTTGCCCGCTCCCGGTGTTCCGCCGTGAGCCCCTCCGTTAGCTCCTCCGGTTCGGGGAGCAGGGCGATGTGGACGGAGTCCGGAGAACCATCCGGCCGGGCCAGATGACCCCATACTTCTTCCATCGTGAAGCTCATCAAGGGCGCCAGGAGCCGGACCAGCGCCCAGACGAGACGATAGATCGCCGTCTGAGCGCTGCGCCGCGCCGGCGAGTCCGGGGCCGCTGTGTACAGGCGGTCTTTCAACACATCGAAATAAAGAGAGCTGAGGTCGGTGACGGCGAAGTTATACAGCGCCTGATAGACGCGGTGAAAGGCGAACTCGTCGTACCAGCGCCGGCAACGGCGCGTGATCTCCTCGGCCCGGAACAGGATCCACTGGTCGAACTCAAGCAGCTCGGCGGCGGGCAGCGCGTCGCGGGCCGGGTCGAAGTCGTGGAGATTGCCGAGGGCGAAGCGGAACGTGTTGCGGATCTTCCGGTAGGCTTCGGTCAAACGCGCAAGGATTGTCTCGGAGATCCGCACGTCCTCGGTGAACTCCACCGAAGCCACCCACAGACGGAGGATCTCCGCCCCGTACTTCTGAACGATCTCGGCCGGCTCAATGATGTTGCCCAACGACTTCGACATGGCGCGGCCTTCGCCGTCAAGCGTCCAACCGTGGGTGGCGCAGGCCTTGTACGGACTGGCGCCTTTCAGGCCCACGCCCACGAGCAAAGAGCTGTGGAACCAGCCGCGATATTGGTCGCCTCCCTCCACGTAGAGATCCGCCGGCCAGTGCAGTTCCGGCTCCTTGTCCACCACCGCCAGGTGGCTCGATCCCGAATCGAACCAGACGTCCAGAATGTCCTTTTCTTTCTCGAACTCCGCTCCGCCGCACTTGGGACAGCGGTAACCGTCCAACAGCTCCGCCGCCGACTTCTCGTACCAGATGTCCGCGGTGTGCTCCGCGAACAGATCCACGACCTTCTCCAACACAGCGCGGTCGGTGACCGTCTTGCCGCACCCCTGGCAGTAAAACACAGTAATCGGAACGCCCCAGATCCGCTGGCGCGAGATGCACCAGTCCGGCCGGGTGGCGATCATGTTCGAGATGCGTTCCTCGCCCCATTTCGGCATCCAGGAGACGGTCTTGATGGCCTCCAGGGCTTTCTGCCGAAGGCCGTTGCGCTCCATGCCGATGAACCACTGCTCGGTGGCTCGGAAGATCGTCGGGTTGTGGCATCGCCAGCAGTGGGGATAGCTGTGCCGGATGGTCTTCTCAGCCAACAGCGCCTGGCGCTCGCGCAGGATCTGGACAACCACCGGATTTGCGTCCCATACGCTCTTGCCGAGGATCGACTCGGGGAGCGCGCCAGGAGCGTCCTCGGCCTGGAAGAACCGTCCACGATGGTCCACCGGGCAATAAACCGGAAGTCCATACTCCTGGCCGATCAAGTAGTCCTCGAGCCCGTGGCCGGGTGCCGTGTGCACAGCGCCGGTACCTTGCTCCAAGGTGACGTGCTCGGCCAGGATGCCTTTGGAATCCCGTTCCAAAAACGGATGGCGATAGACGCCGCCTTCCAGCTTCTCGCCCGGGAAACGGGCGATGATCTCATGGCGGCCCCAGCCGCAGGCGTCCAGGGTCGCATCATAAAGGCCCTCGGCGACGAGGTAAACGTCCTCACCGGTATCGACAGCGACGTAAGTGAACTTGGGATGGTAGGCGATTGCCAGATTGGCGGGGAGCGTCCAGGGGGTCGTAGTCCAGATCAGGCCCCAGACCTTGCGTCCGGCGAGGGCGGGATCGATGGCGGCCGGATCCGAGGCCAGCGGAAACCGCACCCAGATCGAGGGGCTCGTATGATCTTCATATTCCACCTCGGCCTCGGCGAGCGCCGTGGTACAGTTTGGGCACCAGTGCACCGGTTTCAGGCCCTTGTAGACGTAACCGCGGTCGAGAAACTCGATGAAGGCCCTGGCGATCACACTTTGGTACTGGGCGCTCATCGTCAGATACGGTTTCTCCCAACGTCCGAGCACGCCCAGACGCTTGAACTCCTGGCGATGAATGTTGACGTACTTTTCCGCGTACCGGCGGCAGGCCCTTCGGATCTCGACCGGGCTCATCGACGCCTTCTTCTCGCCAAGCTCGCTATCGACCCGGATCTCGATCGGCAGCCCGTGGCAGTCCCATCCCGGCACAAACGGAGCGTCGTAGCCGGCCATGCTCCGGGACTTGACGATGAAGTCTTTCAGGATCTTGTTGAAAGCAGTTCCCAGATGGATGTTGCCGTTGGCATAGGGCGGCCCGTCGTGGAGCACGTACTTAGGCCGGCCGCTGCGCGCCTGCCGGATCCGGTCGTAGAGACGGGTCTCCTCCCAGCGGGCCAGGATCTCGGGCTCTCGCCGGGGGAGGTTGGCCTTCATCGGGAATGCCGTCTTCGGCAGGTTGACGGTCTTCTTGAGGTCGAGGTTGTCCAAGTCCATGTGCTGGCTAACATTTCATGGTACTACGCCCCCTGAAGCGGCCGGATCGGCTACATGATAGGTTTAAGGGAAGAGTAACCGTACCGCTTCACTGATGCACGTCCACCGCTCACTCCGGCTCTTGCCGCTCCTCATCGCCGTGTGGCGGCCGGGTCTGGCCGGAGACAACCCGCCGATTCATTTCCGGTATCGGGAGATCGGCTTCACCCTGGAAAACTCAGAGACTCCCCGGCGGTATGCGCCGGAGACGATGGCCGGGGGCGTAGCCGTCTTCGACTACGACAACGACGGCGACCTCGACATCTATTTCGCCAACGGCGCCGACATCGTCACGCTGCAGAAGACGGGCCACAAATACTGGAATCGGCTGTTCGCCAACGACGGCAGGGGCAACTTCACCGACGTCACGGCCCGGGCCGGGCTCCAGGGCTCCGGATACGATACGGGCGTGATCGTCGGAGACTACGACAATGACGGCGACCAGGACCTCTTCCTGGCAGGGGTTCACCGGTACACCCTCTACCGCAACAACGGCGACGGCACGTTCACGGACGTCACGGCGGAGGCCGGACTGGACAAGGCGGACGACCCGGACTACGGCCCCCTCTGGGCGGTTCACGGAGCTTTCCTCGACGTGGATAATGACGGGTGGCTGGACCTCTTCATCGTCAACTACTTGGCCTGGAGCCGCGAGAAAGAACCCGAGTGCCGTTACGAAGGCGTCTTGGAGTACTGCCACCCCCGGCTGTACGGCCCCACTCCCAACGGCCTGTTCCACAACAACGGCGACGGTACCTTCACCGACATTTCCGCCGCCTCGGGCATCCGCGGCCACGAAGGCAAAGGGATGGGAGCCGCCGTGGCCGACTACGATGGCGACGGTTTGCTCGACGTATTCGTCTCAAACGATAAGCTCTTCAACTTCCTGTTTCACAACGCCGGCAAGACCCGGTTCGAAGAAGCTGCCTTCGAGGCCGGCGTGGCGCTGGCCGAGCACGGGAATTTCATCTCGGGAATGGGTGTCGATTCCCGGGACGTGGACAACGACGGGCGGCCGGATATCGCCTTCGTCGCCCTGGACAACGAGACCTTCCCGATCTTCCGCAACACCAGCGGCCTCTCCTTCGAGGAAGTGACCGCGGCGAGCGGCATGACGACGGCGAGCCGGGCCATGGCCGGCTACAGTCCTGCCTTGTTCGACTTCGACAATGACGGCTGGAAGGATCTGTTTGTCTCCCGTGGCCACGTGCAGTCGCCGACGATGGAGGGACGCGTCGCGGTGCGCCAGCACAACACGGTCTTTCGCAATCTCGGAGGACGCAAGTGGCAGCCGCTGACTGAAGAGGCCGGCTTCGCCGCCGTCGAGCCGAAACGGCACCGGGGTTCGGCCCACGGCGACCTGGACGGGGACGGACGCATCGACATCGTCGTCACCGCCCTCCGCGAGCCGGCCGAAGTCTGGATGAACGACAGTCCGGGCGGGAACCACTGGCTGATGCTCGACCTGGAAGGGGTCAAAAGCAACCGGGACGCCATCGGCGCCCGGATCAAGGTGACCACCGCCGCGGGCGCTCAGTACAACCACGTCTCCTTCGCGGTGGGCTACGCCTCCTCGAGCGCCGGTCCCGTGCACTTCGGCCTCGGGGACCAGGACACGGCGGAGGTCGAGATCCGTTGGCCCTCAGGCATCGTGCAGAAGCTCGGCAAGGTGCGCGCGGATCAGATCCTGCAAGTGCGCGAGCCAGCTGAGTAGGGATACGGACTCACCAATCCCCTATCGAAGTTGCGATCGCACAGAGGATCCGGCCTCAGAAGATGAAACTCAGGCCGCCGCGTACGGTGCGCGGATTCTGAATGAGGTATAGGCGTCGGCCGTCGGCCGTGGTCACCGGCACGTAGCCTTGTGCCAGCAGGTTCCGCAGCTCGGCGCTAGCCACCATGCGTCCGGACCAGATCCCGAAAGAGGGGAGCGATTGCTGGATGCGGATGTTCAAGCCAACCTCCGGCTGCAGACCAGATGTCAGGAACAAGTGGGTGGGCGCCAGGGCGTTGTAGTCCATCCACCGGTAGCCGGCCGAGAAACGCATGCCGGAGTGCGGCGCCTTGGCGGAGACGCGGAGGGCTAGCCACGTCCGCCGCGACATTTGCATCGAATTCCGCAGTTCATTCGGGTCTCGAGTGCTGAGCGTTCCAGTCTCATGCACCAGGACGCCCGTGTTGCCCGTCGCGGCCGTCAAGGTCACGTGCTCACCAAGCTGCTGCGCGACGGAAGCGCGGAACCCGAGGCGTTCGTAGTCGCCGAGGTTGAAGATCGAGCTATTCGAGGAAAGATCTGGGAGCAAGTCGCCCGAAGCGTAATAGCCCGACGGCGCCGCCACGGGCACAGCCGCGTCGGCCACACTCTCCCGGTATACCCCCACGCTGATCGACCGGCTGCCGAGGACCTTGCGATAGTTGACTTCCAAGTTCTCGGTGCGCTGCACCCGCGCCTGATTGGAAACCAGCGAGACGCGGGGAAAGACGGCCAGCACCGTGAGGTCGTCCTGCATCCCCCCAGCGCCTTCACCAGAGTCGGCCAACAGCTCCGCCGGCGGCATGCCGGAGCTGAAAGCGATCTCTACCACTCCGAACTTGCCGAGATCGGAAGTCAACCGGGCGAAGGGGCTCACGTAGTTCAAGCGCTCCAGGAAAGCCACCGACTCGAGAGACGCGCCGTATTCAAGCAGCAAGGAATCGCTGAGCCGCCGGCGGTCCAGCGTGCTGACGGCCAGGGTCTGGAGTTTCGGAGCGTTCTCTTGATTGCCCGTCAGCAAGGCTTGGCCGGCGAGGCCCCGCAACTGCACCTGCCGCATCGTCAGCGCCACTTCAGGCCGGGCGCCCCACAATTCGTTGCTGTAGCTCGTGCGGAACCCGGCGGTAGGGGCTCCCGTTTGCAAGGCGTAGCCAAAGTTGCCGCTAAACTGCACGTCGCTCGAGCCGAACAGCGAAGTGGCCAAGGCGAAGGAGGTGCCCAAGTCGGCGGTGGCTCCCGCGGCGGCTAATGCGCCTTCTTCACCGGCGGACAGCTTCAGCAATCCGCGCGTGCGTGTGAAGATGGCAGTCCGCGTTTCGCGCTTTTTCCCGGCGGGATCGGCGACGTCGATGCCTGGCAGAATCCTCAGAATGGGACGGGCCGGCGTAGCCGTGCGCAACACCCACTTCCAATCGTCGTTGATCACCGCCCGCTCGTTCGGAGCAACGTATATCAACTCGATGGAACTGAGGAGGCTCGCCAAGCTGATCGACAGAAAGCTACGGTTGCCCGGCAAGATCCGGATGTTGTCTTTGACCGCCGGGACGAAGCTGGGAAGGCTGACCTTGATCCGATACACGCCCGGAAGCAGCGAGTCGAACCCGAAGGCCCCCTTCTCGTTCGTGAGGGTGCGCGCAACCAACCGGTCATAACGGTTGTAAAGAAGCACGGCGGCGCCCATTTGCGGAACGCCTTCCCGATCACTGACGAAGCCAATCAGGCTCCCGGCGAGGGACTTGTCGGCCGCCCGGGCGGTCTGAGCCGGAATCGCTGCCAGCATCGCCGCCAGCAGTATCCGCGCCATCGGTCGCGTTGCCCGTTCCATTCGGAATCATCCGCAGCGGCCGCCCCGAAGGCGGACCGCCTGACGCCCCGCCCCTATATTACCTTGAACGTGGCCTCCGGGGTGAGCGTCTGATTTCTGAGCCGGTCTGTGACCTTCAGCCTCAACAGATATTCGCCGGGTTCCAGGTTTTGGAGCGGCAGGATCTTCTCAATGACCGTCTGGTTCGCCGAGGCGCCCTCGATACTCGCGACCTCCTCGGTGAACTCGAAAATCTTCTTGTTGTCCTTCTTGCGGATCACCTCGTACTCGATCACGCCGTTAGGCTTCCGCGTTTTCTCGTCGGGTTCGAAGTTGTAAAGCTGGAGATAGATCCCCATCTTTTCGTCCCGGCGGAAGGTGTCGTCGATGCGCGGCCGCACCTTCGATGTGCCGATGACGAACTGCCCCGTGCCGATCCTCCTGGTCGGAACCTTCTCAATCTTGTCAGCGAGGATCAAGCTGCTCATGCTCAGCTCATCGTCTTCGTAATAAGGAACGCGGAGCGCCATCTCGTAGTTGTTCATGTTGCCGCTCACGACGTCCTTGGCGACGACGTTCAAACGGTAAGTTCCCGGAGGCAAAGGCACCGATTTCTGGTAAATCGCCTGCTTGTCGATCGCCTGGCTGAGCAACGGTGTCGGAACCTCGGTGGTAATGACGTCTTCGAAGACGTTCACCACACGACGGGACATTGAGGTGATCCGCGCATAGATGTTGATCGTGGCGCGGGAGACGCCGTCAACATCTTCGAACTCGAGGTCCTTGTTGGCGAACTGCAAAGTGATGTTGGTCATCACCGTAGAGCTCGTCATCCGGATGTAGTCCGCCCGGACCTTCATGGGCAGCAAGTTGTACTTGATCGTCGAGGTCACCGCCGCCTCGAGGTCCTTGAACTTGATCGGCGGCGGCTTCTGCAAGGCGGCCCAAATACGTAGCCGCTCGAACTGGTTCATCCGCTGGGGCAGCGGCATGTCACCCGTGCCGAGGCGCGTTCCATCGGTGCGGGTGAAGCGGTCCGCCTTGCTCGTGATCCCCATTTCCTCGAGCAACGTCAAACCCGCGTTCGGCACGTAGAGCAGAGCATCCTTCTCCGACGGATCCATCGTCATCCGGTACTCGCCCGTCAGAGTGGGATCGACAAACTCGATGATGATGTCAGAGCCGATACCTTCAATCCAGCGGTACCGCCAGATCTCGAAGGGATATGTGGCCGTAGTTCCGCCGCCCTCTTCCCACGGCCTCACATAAGTGCCGCCAGAAGGGTGGGATTCGATTTCGTCCGGGGGGCCGAAGGTGATGTAGATGCGGCCCCGGTCCGTCTTCCATCCCGGGATCCCCGAAGCGAAACGCTCGTTGGCGTACGCGATCCGCCGGTAATGCTCTTCCTTGAACTCGTTCTCCGGCGTATCGGGAGTCGGGTCGCGCCGCAGCCAGAACTGCTCGATGAACTGCTCCATCTCCTCAGCCGTTTGCAGCCTCTTGAACGCGGCGCGCTCTTCATCGGTGATGATGTAAGCGACGTCCTCTTGCAACCACTTGCGGAAGGGCCGCTCCAGCTCTTTGCGGAGTTTCTTTTCGCGCCGCCGCCGCTCCTTTTCACTGAGAGGCTTCGAGACTGTTTCGCGCGAGCCGTCTCCACTCCGCTTGTTCTTCTTTGGAGATGACAGGCCCGGAGCAGCCAGCAATGCGAACACGATTACCCAGCTGACAGTAGAAGCAGATCTGAGTCCCATAGCCATCACCGGCTGAGGCGTCTAACTACCTCGATTTTAGGGCGTTGGGGCAGCAGGGTCAACCCGCACCGGGCAAGTTTCACAACTGCGCCACCGGCCCCGCCGTTTCCATCCATCAAAATCTGACGCCGGTAGTGCGGCGGCCGTTTCGACGTTCGTTGGACAGCCACTCCCACAGCGCCCACCGCCCGGCGAGAACAGCGCCCAGAATAGGAAAGCCCTTTCTTGAGCCATCCCCAGCATTTGCGCGGCCCGGCCGAACCGGGCGCTTGACTTCTAATGAGCATATGCCCATAATTGGCTTCGATGGGACGCTCTCCCAGATGCCGCTTCGTCACTGGGCTGCCGCCGGCCCAATATTTCAAGCCTCAAGGCGTCCCCATGACAGAGCTCGAGGAGGTCACCCTCGGGGTGGACGAGTTCGAAGCGCTCCGCCTCGCCGACCTGGAGGGGATGTACCAGGAAGAGGCAGCCCGGGAAATGGGTGTGTCACGCCAAACCTTCGGCCGCATCGTAGCAAATGCGAGGCACAAAGTGGCGGAAGCGCTGGTGGGCGGCAAAGCCTTGCGGATCGACGGCGGCGAGTTCCGCTTGCCCGAATGGCGCTTGTTCCGCTGCTGCAATTGCGGCGCGCCACTGCCGCAGACTTACGGCCGTACGCAGGCGGCTTGCCCGGGCTGCGGCGGCCGCCAGGCCGATTGGACGGATCGACCCGCGTGACGCTCCGTGGTCCGGGAAAATGAATCTTGAGTTCGGGAGCACCGTGGCGGGCGGAAAACTCATGGAGCCGCCCCCTCTCCTGTCCGTCTGCCGGACGGTGCTCCCGGTCCCCCGCCGCCGGGCAGTCCGGTCGCGGTCTTGGTCGGCTTGGCGCTGCCCGCAGCCTGCGCGCCGGACGAGAAGAAGTCGGCGCTCACGCCCGATTCCCCGCAAGTCAAGGCTTTTGCCCCACTACCCGCAGCAATGGAATCGCCTTCCAACTTGATCACCGAAGAAAAAGTCGCCGCCGAGCGGAAGCTGGTGACGCCGGGGCGCTGGGACGAGTTCCTGAAAGGCGACGCCGCCGCCCTCACCGAAGCCGAACTGGCCGGTCTCCAGGCGTTCCTCGACGCCAACTGCCAGACCTGCCACATGGGACCCTACGTTGGCGGTACCATATTCCAGAAGCTGGGCGTCGTCAAGCCGTGGCCGCACCAAAAGGATCTGGGTCGCTTCGAGGTAACCAAGAACGAGGCCGATAAGATGATGTTCAAGGTACCCTCACTCCGTAACGTGGCCAAGACCGCTCCGTACTTCCACGACGGGTCGGTGGCGACCTTAGAGGAGGCCGTCGCGAAAATGGCCGAATATGAAACTGGGGAAGAGCTCACGCCGGAGCAAATCGCCTCCATCGTGACCTTCCTGAACGCGCTCACCGGGCAGGTCCCGGCCGGCTACGTCGCCAAGCCCGAACTGCCACCCAGCACGGCGAAAACCCCGAAACCGGACGTGAGCGATTGAGCACGAAAGACGCAGCAGAGCTTCTCTCCCGCCCCGCGAACCGCTGCCTAGTCTGCGGGCCGGACAACCCCTACGGCTTCCACATCGACTTCCGGACCGAGGCCGACGGCTCCGTAAGTGCGGAGTGGGTGGCGCTGAACTACTTGGAGGGCTGGGCAGGCGTGCTCCACGGCGGCATCGTTTGCACGCTGCTCGACGAGGCAATGGCCAAGGCCGTGGTCGCCGCGGGAGAACGAGCCATGACGGTGGAGATCCAGGTGCGCTATCGCCACTACGTCGCCACCGGAGAGAAACTGCGCATCCGGGGCCGCGTAGTCGAACGCAAACGGCGGCGGCTGCGGACCGAGGCGGAGATCACGACTATCGACGGTGAACCCCGGGCGCAGGCTACCGCAACCTTCCTTACACTTAGCTAAGCGGCGCCGTCTTACTGCGGCTCGTGGTTCCGGTACCGGAGCGCAAAGACCGCGGCCCGCCCCTCGTCGCCCCGGGCTCCCAGCACCAGCAGCACCAGGCCGCGTTGCGGATCGTAGACCATGGCACGGTTCTGGCCCGCCCGCCGGTGCAGCTCCTCGCCTTCTCGGATAGGAATCTCCACCCTTCGCCACGTGTTCTCCGCCGCCGTGTAGGCCCACATCGGAGGCAATTCACCGCGCCGCGAACGCCCGTAAGTCAAGAGAACGTCTTCGCCCGGAATGTAGACAGCTTCCCGGGAACATACGGGAGGCTTGCCGCCCCCGGCCACTTTCGGCTGCAGGTTCGTCCACCGGCCCTCAGCCCACTGGAAGGCCCACAGCTCGTCCCGGCGGGCGCCGCCGCCGTGCAGCAGCAGCCGTTCGCGCTTCGAGTCCCAGGCCAGGCTCGTCATCTCGTAGAGGTTCTGGGGCCAGGGGCCGCTGCGGTCCACGCGCTCCCAGTCCGAGCCGCGGAGCAGCCAGACGCTCGTCTCCTGGGGCGGATCGTCCGGCCGCCAGGGAAGCAGGTAGCCGGCGTCGTTCAACCGGCTGCGCCAGTCCAGGCGGACGCCCACGACGCCGTGGGGAGTGGTAACCACCGTGTCCACGCCTTCCGGCGCCGGACCGATGAGCGTCCACTCCCGCGTCTCGGGATCCCAGCTCCAGGTGACGAACTTCTTGTAAGAAGACGGCGGCCGGACCAGCGCATCGGCAGCGACGGCGCGGCTCTCCGGCCAGCCGTGCGCCCATTCGGGCTCGTAGCCCGTTGTCAGCCGCATCCGGACGACATTGATCAGCCGGTCGCCTACCGGGTCGTAGGCGTAGGCCTTGCGGCCGTGGGTGGTCCACGGCCCGCCGCGGAAGGTGACGCCGGCGAGCCGGACGCCTTTGTCCCACGTCCGGCCGGGGAACTCCGGCTCCGCCCCGCCGATCCAGGTGTGTTCGGCCAGGTCGTAGACATCCACGTCGTTGCCGCCGTAGCCGCAGTGGCCGCCGCCCCAGTAGAGAATCCGCTCCCGCCGCGTGTCGAAGGTGGCGCTGCCCCAAGTGCGGGTGATCGCGGCGCGTCCCGGATCGGCCAGCAGCACCCATTCGTTCTCGGGCAGGCTCTCGAGCCTGGCCCGTTGCGTGGCCCGGCGGCGGGGATCTGACTGTGTGCCAGCCGATTCTTCGGGCGGCCGCTTCGGAATCGCCTGTTGCGGACGGACCGGGACCGCCGCGTCCACGATACCCTCTTTCTCAATGCGGTACCCGTAAGTGGTGCGCACCGGGTAAAGCGTGTTGCAACTGCTCCGGTCGCCCGGTCGGCGGGTGTTCGTGACGAGCACGATCAGCCGCCGCTCGGGGGCGATGTCGCCATTGATGTAGAAGCCCGTGGGTACGCGTCCGTTGAGCTTCCGCCAGCGGTCTTCGGCGGCGTCGTAGGCCCACATGTCGGTGAGGTCCCGGCGGTTGTAGCCGCCTCCGACGATCACCCAGCCGGTCCCGGGATCCCACACGGTGAAATGTCCGGCCCGGGCCTCGGGTCCCCCCGGCGCCTGCGACTTGCGCCAGCGGCGGGTCTTCAGATCGAACAGCCAGGTGTCGGCCAGATAGTGGCTCTGCCCGTCGCCGCCGAACAGCACCACAACACCGTTGCGGCGATCGCAGACCATCCGCGTCTGCATCCGCGGCGGCGGCTCGACAACTAGAGACAGCCGCCGCCACTCACCGTCGGCTGGGCGGAACACCCAAGTTCCGGTGTACCCCCGCACCTTGCCGTCCGGACCCCGTTCGGCCACGTGGCCGCCGCCGAAAAGAATCAGCTCGTCGGCGACGGGATCCCAGACGAGCGAACCGCCCAGCACTGGAGGGGGCGAACGCCGCGGCCGCAGATCGCGCCAGCGGCGGCGGCGGACGTCGTAGGCCGCGGTGAGCCCGCCCGTGAAGTAATAAAGTGAGGCGTCCGTCTCCCGGTAGGCCACCTGATCGAAGACGATGTTCAGGTCCGGGCGGGGAGCGGCGGGTTCATCATCTGTCGGACTGCGCATCACAGTCCGCTCGCTGCCGGAGGTGATTCCCGCGTAAGTCCGGGGGACGTAAGCCAGCGGCAACCGCTTCCTCCAGAGGCGCTCCCAGGCCGGCGGAAACTGGTTCTCCCACCGCCGCGCGTCCGGGTCGAAAGCGACCATGTCGTACTCGGGCACGCGGATGAGCGGGTGCTCCTGGAGCAGCTCCGGGTCGTCGTTCATGAAGCCCCAGAGCAGAAAGGCGTCGATCGCCGGCGCGTAACGGATCGCCGAGCCGCGCCGGGCGCCGGCCGGGTCCTTCGCCAGTTCGACCCAGCGGTTCGGCGGCAGATCGGCCGCGACCAAACAAGCGGCCGACAACAGGCCCGCGAGGAGTGCGCGCATCGGACTATTCTTCCAGCCGGGGCTCGGCCAGTCCCTTCACCGGCACGTTGTGCGCCTTGGCGTAAGAGCGCGTGACCTCGGAAAGCTGCTTCACCCACTTCTCCAGCCCGATGCTGCGCTCGGGCATCATCATGAAGCTCAGGTCGGGCGTGCGGTCCGCCCAATGGTCCTTGGTGTCGTCCAGCTTATGGAAAAACTTGCGGCCGCCGACCGACCGGCCCTTGGGGTAGCGACTTTTCTCGTAGACGGTCTTCAGATCAGCGAAGATTCGTTCGCCTTCCTCGCGCAGGCGCTGCACCCGGTTGTGCGCCGCCACCAAATGGCCCACGGCCTCTGCCGGTTTGTTTGCAGCCGCCGCGTCCCGGGCCCTGGCGAGCGACCGTTCGGCCTCCGCCAGTCCGGTGAGCAGGCTCCACTTGTGGCCCATGAACTCGGCCAGGGCGAGGAAGACCTCCAGGTTATACCGGTTGCGGTCCGCGCGGCCGAGGTTCTCCTGCAGAGCGGCCAGCAGTTGGCGGTTCTCGAGCGCCCGCGCCTTGGCCGTGGCCAGGTACTTCTCGTATGTCGAGGCGAAGGCCGGCTGGAAAGCGAGGTCCGGCAGCTTGGGCAGCGGCGGCGCCTCGAGGGTGAGATCGTAGCGCCGCGTGCCGATGCCCGGACCCCGCGAGTTTCCGTAGCCCGGCCCGCGCACCCGCGAGGTCACCCGGTCCCACGTGGACCGCCAGGCCCGGGCCTGCCGCTGCATCCGCCGGTAGACTTCGGCCATTCCGGCGACCCGCGGCCCGTAGTAGGTCTCCATGAACTCGGCGACGTGCTGCGCCACAGAGACCGTCCCAGGGTTCCAGCCCCACTGGGCGACGGCCGACCAGCCAAGCCAGAACGTCTCGTTGTGCAGGCCCGAATCGTCCCAGGCCGCGCCGAAGACGCCGATGGGATTGCCGCGCCAGTGCCGGCCGTGGGCGATCTTCTCATAGGCCGATTCGAGCCGGCCGGTGGTGACGCCGCTGTCACTCTCCAGGCTCAGGTGGTTCGGGAAGAGATACTCGCTTCCCTGCATCGAGACGTAGGCGAGCTGACGCATCCCGAGCTTCTTTTCGGGCTCCAGATATTCCTCTTCACCGATGACGCCATCGATCAGGTCCGGGGGCAGCATATGGACATGCTCGGGCAGTACCGGGTACTCGACCCAAGCCAGTGGCCGCCGGCCGCGCTCGGCGAGGAAGTCCCGAGCCTTCCGCACGAACTCCACCCACTTCAGGCTGCGGTTGACCTCGTTGTACGGCTCCTTGCAGCGCTTGTCGATCCCCGCGTAGTAGACCTCGTCGGTGGAGACGTAGAAGTAGTCCACGCCCTTGGTGGCGCGGATCACGTCGTCGTACATGGAAAAGATCAACTCGTAGGTGCGGGGATCGCACAGTGCCGCCTGGTAGTTGTTGCCGTCGGCGCGTAGCTCGGCGAACTCGGGGTGCTTCAACACATAAGCCATGTGAGCGGGGGCTTGGATATCGGGTACGATCTGGATGAACCGCTCCAGACCGTAATCGACCAGCTCCTGCAACTGCTCGGTGGTGAAGGCCCCAGGCGCGCCGATCACCGGATGGGACGGGTACTCGAACTTGTCCTCGAGCTCGAAGGCAATCATGTTGACCTTAAAACGCGCCGACCAGTCGAGGTAGCGCTTCAGCGTCTCGATGCGGTCCTGGTGGTGCTTGGTGTCCCAGTGCAGGAACCGCAACTGGAGCGCAGGCCAATCCTCGATCTTCCCTTCTGGCAGCACCAGCCGCCCGGCGGCGTCGCGCTTGAGCAACTGGACGAGCGTCTGCACCCCGTAAAACAGGCCCGCTTCGGCGTTGCCGGTGATCTCAATCTGGCGAGGGGTGATCTCAAGCCGGTAAGCCTGCCGCTCAATACCGGGCTCCTTTCCCGTGGCGACTGCCCCTTCGCGCACCCTCAACCTTATGACCTTGCCGCCGGCGCCGCGCCGCAGCTCGACCTTGTGGAAAGCGGCCAGATCCGCCACCAGCGACCGGTAGGCCATCGTTTGCGGATCACCGTCCACGACCCAGTCGTCGCCGAAGACGACGTCCCCGTCCCGAAGCTCCACTTTCTGCGGCTGGGGAATCACAGAGTAGCCCCGCTGCCGGAGTTCCGTCACCCCGCCGTTTGCCAGATTTGCGAAAAGCAGAAGAAGTACCAGAGTCATAAGCACCGCCGTCGTCAAACCGAATCGGAGCCGGCGGCCGTCGGGCGCCGCCCGCAGCCACGTGAGCCCCGTCTGAATTCTCTGCCGGCCCGTCTTGCCGCCCGTCATTGCTCCAATCCGTAGCTCTTTGCGTAGCCTTCGATAAACTCCGCCAGCTTCCGGTTCCACGCCTCCAGTCCAATCAGCTCGAACGGCTCGAGCATGTAGTCGAGCCCGGGCCGCCGGTCCGCCCGGTGGTCCTTGAGGTCATCCAGGACGTGAACGAAGTGACGCCCGCCCACGCTGCGTCCTTTCGGGTACCGGCTCTTCTCCCACACCCGGACGAGGCTCTCCCACATGCGCTCGCGTTTCGCCAGGTTGCCGGCGACGACCGCGTGGGCCTGTTTCAACAGAGTCAGAACGTCCCGGTGGCGATCTTCCCGTTGGGCTTGCGCGGCCCGGAGCATCAGTTCTTCGGCGCGCTGGAGGTCCTGAAGCGTTTCGACGAAGTGTTTTTCGAACTGGGCGATCGAAAGCAGCACTTCGACGTTATACCGGTTGCGGCTCACGCCCGAGAGTTTCCCTTCGAGCGCCTGAATCGCCGCGTCCAGCCGGCGCTTGATCTCCGGGGCCTTCGCCAGCGGTCCGGCGTAAAGCCGCTGGAAGCGGTCTTGGACAATCAAACCCTCGTCATATCCGAAGGGCAGGGCCGGGGGCTCCAAGGTCAGGTCGATCCGCACCGTGCCCCGCCCTTTCCCCGCATAGCTCCCGTAAGAAGGTTTCAACCGGGTAGCCGGCACGCGGTCCCAGGTGTTCTCGTAGAACCGCGCGGCTTCCATGAGCGTCCGGTAGATCTCGACCATATCCTGGTTGCCGGGGCCGTAAAAGACGTCCATGAAGTCGGCGACGCTCTGCTCCACCGGAGGCGTCTGCGGTGTCCACCCGTACTGGGTGACCGTAGCCCAGCCGAGCCAGAAGGTCTCGCAGTGCAGCCCGGAATCATCCCACGCCGCTGCGTAGGTGCCAATCACGTCCGCCCCCTTTTCGAGCGTCGCCGCCACGCTCCGGGCCGGCTCCTCCACGCGCCCCCTGACTGGCCGGCGGCGATACAAGAAATCGGAAGAAAAATAGTTCGGGAACAGCAGCTCGGAGCCTTGCTGAGAGCTGTAGACGAGGCTGTGCACGCCTTGCCGTTTCAAACCCTCGATCCATTCCCGGCTATTGTTCGGGCCGATGACGCCGTTGATCAGACCTCGCGGCAACAATTCCAGATGCTTGGTCAGCACCGGGTACTCGACCCAGCACAGCATCTTCCGGTCGCGCTTCGAGAGCCACCGGAACATGCGGTTGACGTAGTCCACCCAGGTCAGGCTCCGGTTCTCTTCGTTGTACGGCCGCCGCGCCTGGCACTCCCTGGAGATCCCGGCATAGTAGACCTCGTCGGTCGAGACGTGGAAGTACTCCACCCCCGGCGTAGCCTCGATCATGTCCTGATACATGTCCTCGATCAGGCGCATCGCCTCTTCGTTGCACATCGAGATCTGATAGTTCGAGCCGTCGGCGCGCAGGTGGGCGAACTCTTCGTGCTTGAGGACGTAGGCCATGTGGGCGGGCGACTGGATCTGCGGCACGAGCTGGATGAAGCGCTCGCGGGCGTAAGCGGTGAGCTCCTGCATCTGGGCCTTCGTGTAAGCGCCGGGAGCGCCGATGATCGGGTGCCGCGGGTATTCGTACTTGTCCTCCATCTCGAACCCGATGGCGTTCACCTTGAAGAACGCCGCCCAGTCGATGTAGCGCTTGAGCGTCTCGATGCGGTCCTGGTGGTGCTTGGTGTCCCAGTGGATGAAGCGCAGCGGCAAGGCCGGCCAGTCCGTGATCACCCCGGCGGGCAGCTTCCACCCGCCGCCGGCGGGCTTCAAGAGCTGAAGCAAGCTCTGGACGCCGTAAAAAAGGCCGGCATCGGCGTTCGCAGAGATTTCGACGCGGTCCGGCTGAATCTCGATGCGGTAGGCCTGCCGGACCAGCTCCGGCTTCGCGGTTTCGGCGACCGTCCCCGGCTCGATCCGCAGCACGATGCGGCCCGCGCCGCCGCCATCGAAAACCAGACCATGCAGCTCCCGAGCGCCCCGGCGCAAGCGCCGTGCGGCGATGTGACTGTCACCGGCTTGTGAAACGACGGACCAGGAGCGGTCCACCGTGACATCGCCACCGGCCAGCTCCACTTTTTGCGGCGCCGGAATCAAAGTGTACCCCGCGTTGCGCAAAGCCGTGGAGAAAGCAGGCGAGGCGACGGGCAAAGCAGTCAGGAGCAGAAGAGCTACTGGCAACGTACAAAAGGTCTTTCTCATCGCTGGATCATCCCTGAATGACGGGACCTTACCGGATTCAATCGGCCGCGCCCTCCTCCGGTGGCTGGAACCGCCCCGGCTCCAACTGCTCTGGGAACTCGCCCTGCGTGAACACCGGTTGGAACGGCAATGCCGCCGCGCCGATGAGGGCCGATTGCCCCCGCAAGGCAGAGGGTCGCACCATCAAGTTTCGGAAGTTCAGGAACTCCCGCCCGTCAGCGAACTGGTCCAGGATCACCGGCGACACGATCGACCAGGCATCGAAAATCGTTCCGTCCAGGATCACAGCGTCCGGATCCAGCACCCAGATCGCGTTGGCAATTCCGATGCCGAGATACCGGGCGCTTTGCGTCACCGCTTGGATCGCGTCCTCGTCGCCGGCCAGCGCGCGGTGTGAAATCTGCCGGACACAACTCGATGCCTCTTCCCAAGGCAGACGCCGGAGGTTGTTCGAAGCCCGGTAGTAGGCGCAGGTTGCCTGATCGGAGGCCAACTGCTCCACGGCGCCCGGCCGATCATGCCGCAAGTGGCTTCCCGTGTCGGCAATCACCATCTGGCCGAACTCGCCGGCAGCCTTATGCTGGCCGTAAAACAACTCCCCGTCGATGACGATACTGCAGCCGACGCCTTCGTCCACTTTGACGAAGAGCAGGCAGTGGGCGTCGTGGACGTCCGACATGCCGTAGTGATATTCAGCGTAAGCGGCGGCGCGCACATTGTTCTCCACCCACACGGGAAGTCCGAGCTTCGCCTCGAGATTCGCCCGCACCGGGATTTTCGTCCAGATCTCCTGGTTGCCCCGCTCCACCACGCCCGTGTCCGGATTCACCAACCCGCGGGCGCTGATCCCCAAGCCGACGAGGTGTATATCGGGACGCTGCTCCACAATCCCGCGGACCCACGCCGCGATGCGGTCCAATGCCTCCGCCGGCTCCTCGGGCGTGGGAAACGAGTCGGCGGCTTCAAGACGTCCGCTCAGCGAGCCCAAAGCCACGAACGTCTCACGGTTGTGGATGTCGGCCGCAGCCGAATAGTGAAATCCGTCGTCAAGCCGCAAATGCGCCGCCGGCCGTCCGCCAGTGGAAGGCGCCGCCCCGACCTCAGCTACGAGGCGGTCGTGCAGAAGCCCGCTGACGACGCGGGAGACCGAAGCCTCCGACAAGCCGGCCCGCTGAGCGATCTCCAGGCGGGAAAGCCGGTGGTGTCTCCTGAGCAGACGGAGCGCCAGAGCTCGGTTGGCGTTAGTGGATTGGTTTCTTCGGGCCGAAGGGGGCATCGTTAAACTCCCTCAATCATACTGCACAGGGCAGACCAACTCAAGGTGTTTCTTGCTTGACTGCAAGGAAGGTGTGTTGGCGATCGATAGCAAAGGAAGAAAACCGAAAGCAATGTATTGACAGATGCTGGCGTCTGGGGTAACTTAATTCCGAAAGATCTCCCACACGCGGTCTTGCGGGCGTGTTTCCACATACGAGTGCAAGGAATTCGGACGGTACGCACCGCTCGGGCGTAGTGGGACTAAGGACAACACGCACCATGACTGGAGCAGCTTTCCGTAAGGGAGGGATCGGCAGGCCGCTCCGAGGCGGTCTGGCGTTCCTGTTTGTACTTTTCCTAGTTGCCTTTTTCGTCCCCGCTGCACTCGGGCAGACGGGTCTCGGTGTCGTCAAAGGAACCGTTCAAGATGCCACCGGAGCCGTCATCCCCGGGGCGCAGATCACACTGACCAATTTGAAAACCGGCGCCATTCGCCGGTCTGAAACCTCCGAACTCGGCATGTTTGAAATCGGCGCTGTCCCGATCGGCGAATACCTGCTCACCGTAGAAGCTCCGGGATTCAGCAAGTACGAAGGTACGTTCACGCTGGAAGCCGGCGCTACCGTCGTCATCGACCCGCGGCTGCAAGTAGGCGCCGTGGACACAGTCGTGGAAGTCACGGATGTGGCGCCGATCATCTCCACCGTAGGCATGGAGGTCAGCGACGTCAAGGATGCCCTGCGCATCCAGCAGCTGCCTCTCAACGGGCGCTACATCACTAACTTGTTCGCCTTGACGCCAGGCGTCGAAGGCGGCGGCAGTCCCAGGATCCACGGCATGAAGGTCGGCTCCGCCGAGATGACTCTCGACGGCATTTCGCTGGTCGACCGGTTCGGCGGGGGCATGGCCCGGGTGCAGCCCGGCTTGGACACCGTCCAGGAGTTCCGCATCGAAACAGCCGGATCGAGCGCAAAGTACTCGCGGCCGGCCACGGTGGCGCTGGTGACCAAAAGCGGCACGAACGAACTCCACGGAGACGTCTTCTGGACCCACCGCAACAACTTCGGGGGCCTCCGGGCGCGCCGGCGTGAAGATCGCGGCGCTACGCCTCAGTACATCCGCAACGAGTTCGGCGTAACGGCCGGCGGTCCCATCATCAAGAACAAGACCTTCTGGTTCGCTTCTTACGAAGGCCAGCGCCTGCGCCAAGCCAAATTTGCGCGGGCTGCCGTCCCCACCGACGCCATCTGGGGCGGCGATTTCAGCATGGCCATGACCGAGAACCGCGAGTTCATCACCATCTACGACCCGTTCTCCACGAATGCCCAGGGTCTCCGGGTTCCGTTCCCCGGGAACCGGATTCCACCAGATCTGATCCATCCCTTCGCGGAAACGATGCGGAGCGTAACCGCATCGCCCGCTGGCCCGAACGCCGGCGAGAACCCGTACCTCTATGACAACTTCGAGGCTTATTATCCGGACCAGACCGACATCAATACGCTGACGGTCAAAGGCGACCAGATCTTTTCCGAGAAGGACAACCTTTCCGGGCGTTTCACGATGTCCAAGCAACCTCGAAAGACTTTCGGCGGCCGGTACGGCTATCCGCCGCCGGGGTTGAGCAACGCCGGCGGCACGAGACGGGCAGACTACAAGGTCTACAACACCTACGTAAGGTGGAACCACGTCTTCTCGCCCACCCTGCTCAATGAGTTCCAGGCTTCCGCCCACCGCTCGCCGGCAAGCTACGGAACGCTCGCCGACGACACGAACTGGGGCGACAAGCTCGGCTTGCCGAACCCCTTCGGCGTTACCGGCTGGCCGACGATTTGCATGGACAGCAATTTCCTATACTGGGGCTGCTGGGATGCGGACAACCGGCACAACCAGCACCTGACGGCTTACGAACTCGACGACAATGTGACTTGGGTTCGCGGCAGGCACTCCATCAAGTTCGGTTTCAAGGGCCGCCGGGAGTACAACAACGTCCGCGAATTGCAGCAGGCCCAAGGCTCGCACCATTTCGGCTCCGACTGGACCGCACTGTTCGACCCAGTGGCAGAGCAAGCCGTCTCGTTCACGGGTGACGGAATGGCGAGTCTGTTGCTCGGCTTACCTACCTACTTGTCGAACCAATACAACCGCGGCTACTTCTACTTCCAGCAGACCGAAATCGGTCTATACTTCCACGACAGCTTCCGGGTTCACCCGCGGCTCACCTTGGAGCTCGGCGTGCGATGGGACAAGTGGACCGTCTACAAAGAGAAGTACGACCGGCTGGTGAACATCGACATGGAAGCTCACCTGGCCGATCCGACGCTCATGCAGGTGGTCACGCCGCGGGATACCAAAATGGAAGATATTCCCGGCATCCCGCCGTCAGTGCTGGAATCGTGGAAGGCCCGAGGCTTGACTTGGACTACAGCGCGCGAGGCCGGCCTTCCCGACGGCTTGTTGCCTGCTGATAACAACAACTTCGCGCCACGCCTCGGAGCTGCGCTCCGCTTGACCGACAACTGGGTGATCCGCGGCGGCTACGGGATCTACTACTGGACCATGCCCCTCTCGCAGATCCTCCAGAGCGCTAGGAGCAACCCTCCGCTGAACCTCCGCTTCACCAACGTGATCGCGGACAAACAAGGAACCTTTTACAACTACGCGCTCAGCCAGCCGCCGAATCCCAACGAGGACTTCGTCGGCGTGGCCGACGTAGACATCACCGGCGTGGTCGGCATCAGCAAGAGCGCCCGCGGGGTGATGCCGTGGGATTTCCGCAACTGGAGCGACAACATGATGCAGGAGTGGAACTTCACGATCGAGCGGCAGTTGATGCGGAACACGGCGCTCCGGCTGAGCTACATCGGCAACCACGGCAGCAACCTCGAGCAGCGCTGGCGGTGGAACGATCCTGAGTCCGAGTGGAACTACCAGGCCCGCACGGGTCTGAAAGCTCCTACGAACCGGGATCTGCGCCGGATCAACCCGAACTTCCGTAACGGCTGCTGCCAGGCCCCCATCAAGCACAACGGCTACTCGAACGCCCATTCGCTGCAAGCAGAAGTCGAGCGGCGCTATTCCGACGGGCTGGCCTTCCAGGTGTTCTACACGTTCACACGGGCGCTGACGACGAACGACACCGGAGGCTTCTCATACGGACCGAGTAGCATCAACGCGACGGGCGGCCGGCAGATGGCTGTTCCCGAACCCCGGGTCATCCTGGGCGAACCGAACATGACGCCTGAGCAGCGCCTGCGGCTCGCTTACTACAACTCCACCAACGTGCCGGCTCACCGTGTCCGCTGGAACGGCATCTACACGCTGCCGTTCGGCCGGGGCAAGCGGTGGGGCAGGAATGTCTCACGCAGCCTCGATATGCTCATCGGCGGCTGGGAGCTGGCCTTCATCGGCTCGTGGCGCAGCGGGAACTGGCTGAGCGTGAGCAGCAGCCGCTACCTGTTCGGCGATCCCACGCTCAGCGCCGACGAGCGCCTCGTGATGACCATCTTCGGCAAGCGCCAGCGGCTCTGGTTCCGCGGCGACTTCGACCCCACCTTCGCCACCGACGTCGATCAGGCGAAGCTGCAGCAACTGGTGCCGCTCGATCGCTCCAAGCGGGTGCTGCGCCCGGTGGGCTCGAAGTTCAACAACCGCATCCCGCAGGTGCTCGCCGACGGCACGGTGCGCGAAACCAGGATCACCGACAACGTCAACTGGAACGCGCGCAACTTCTTCCGCGGTCCTGGATTCTGGGGGATGGACTTCTCGGTGTTCAAATGGTTCAACATCACCGAGCGGATCCGGACAAGGTTCACGGCCGACTTCTTCAACGTCTTCAACCATCCGAACGACGTGAACCCCAATCCGACGACTGGACTCCAGGACTTGAGCCGCTCGGCCAACGAGCCCCGAATCATTCAGTTCTCGCTCCGGGTCGAGTGGTAGCGGATCACTTGCAACCCCGATGCAGCTACCGGCCTTCGAACCAGGAGGCCGGTAGCTTCTCTTTTCAGGGGGGCTTTAGGGGCCGCTGGCTCCGCCCCGGGCAGATGCCGGCTCTCGTCCACATCCGCGGACACGCGCGAGATACAGTAAGGGTGGCTGCAGGGGGGCGCCACAACCGGCTGGCCGCATGACTTTTCACGCCCGTGCCCTCACCTTCTTGCTGCCACCAGCACTGCTGGTTGCGACGGCGTGCCGTTCCACTCGACAGCCGCCCCAGCCGGCCACGGCTTTCACCCTCTACCGGTTCGACGACGAACTCTCTTCTGCCGCCACTGTTACCGCGTCCGACTCAAAGTCGTCGGTGCGGATGGCCCAGCCGATCACCTGGGACTTCTCCGAGCCGAAAACGGATTGGCTGCTTCTCCGTGGCCGGATGGGCTTCCGCCGCGGGGAACTGGCCGTTCAGGGACGTGGGAGCACACCGGTGATCCAGTCGCCGCCGGGCGTTGAGATCGACTGGAGTCTCTACAAGACCGTCGAGATCCGGATGATCACCGAGGCCGGCAAGGAAATCAAGATCAAGATCGGGGACCGGGAGTATCGGCAAGAGCTTGCCCCGCCCCTTCAGTATCGCGTCTACCGCTTCAACCTCGATATCACCGAGCACACCCATGCTTGGCCTCTCGCCATCATGCCGACCGATGACGTGATAGCGACGGTCGCCATCGACTACATCCGGCTCGTCCCGAGAATAACCCCGTTTACCCGAGCCGTCGGGCGCATCAAGATCGGCAAGGGCGAGGAATACCGGAATGCAATATATACGCACGCTCCCTCGTCGCTGACTTACGAGGTGTCAATCCCAGCCGGAGCCCAGCTCCACTTCGGTGTCGGGATCGCTGGACCTCAGCCGGTGACATTCCGGGTCCTCGTCGGTGCGGAAGGCGCCGAAGTGTACTCCATGACGATAAAGGATCCGGATGCTTGGGTGGACGCAGCCGTGGATCTCAAGCCTTACGAAGGGACAACCACCAAAATTGTTTTCCGGACTGAGAGTTCGCAGGAGGGGGCGATCGGATTCTGGGCCAATCCCCTATTGACGACAACGCGTCCCAAGAGTCGGTTCAACGTACTGATATACACCGTCTGCACTCTGCGGCCGGACCATACGAGCCTTTACGGCTATGAGCGGGACACGACCCCCTTTCTGAAAAGGCTGGGCGCCTCCGCCGTCGTCTTCGACGACTGCCAGGCGCAAGCGACGTGGACCAAGGCGTCCGTCGCCTCGCTGCTGACCTCGCTCTATTCCTACACGCATGGGATCAAGCGGGACACCGGCGCCATCCCGGCAGGCGCCGTCACCATGGCTGAACAATTCCGGAAAGCCGGTTACGTCACGGCGAGTATCGTAGGCAATCCATTTGCGGGCCGGCTCACCGGGTTGGACCGGGGCTTCGACTACCAGATGGAATATCCGGTTGTGGCCCGGTATCTCGAAGCTTCCGACCGGGGCACCGACTCAGCCGGCATCAACCGCGTCGCTTTTCCTTGGCTCGAAGAACACCGCCACACGCCGTTCTTTCTTTTCTTGCTCTCCACCGACCCGCACGCCCCCTATGAGCCTCCTGCGGAGTTCGAGAAGTTGTTCGCGAATCCTGAGGAAACGCCTGAATTCAACAGGACCTACGCCCGTCTCAAGAAGTTTCGCGGCTATGGCGGCGGAGCCATGATCAGTGCCGCCGAGTGCCGGGCCAACGGTGTGGACCCGCAGTCGTACCGGCGGCGGGCGATCAACCGCTATGATGCCGAAATCGCCCACAACGACAGGAGTATCGAGCTCTTGGTGAATCAGTTGCGAAAGCTGGATTTGCTCGAAAACACCGTGATTGTCATCCTGTCGGATCACGGCGAGGAGTTCTGGGAGCACGGTTGGAGCGCCCACGAGCATTCGCTGTACAACGAGCTGACTCATGCGGTATTCCTGCTCTGGAACCCACGCCTGTTGGGGCCGGCACGCCGGATTCCGGAGCCGGTCCAGTTGATCGACGTGATGCCGACCGTGGCAGCGCTCCTTTCGGTACCGCTCAACGGCGTGATTCAAGGGGAGAACCTGGTCCCTCTGCTTCGTGGGCAGCCGTTCCAAAGACGGGGACCGGTAATGTCGTCTCGCTTCGCTCACCCGAACTTTCGGCCCGGCGGAGTTCCCGAGAACCGCACCGGCACCTTCGCCCGCATCGACGCAAATTGGAAGTTCCTCTATCGGGACCAGGCGCAGCGGGCCGGTCTGAAACAGATCGAGCTCTACGACCACCGCAACGACCGCCAAGACCGCCGGGACGTGGCCTCCGAACACCCGGAATTGACCAGGAAGTTCCTTGACGAGGTCCTCCGTTGGATCGATGATCAAAAACAGGTAAAGAAAGCTCTCGGAGCGCCGGGAAAAACAAAGTTGGACCCTCAAACACTGGAGCGGCTGCGGACGCTGGGTTACCTGAAATAATGAGGAACGGACGTCGGGTTGGGGCGCCGCTCATCGACCGGTCCTGAGAGGTCAGCTCAGCCGGGGGAAATCACCATGAACACCGAACGTCACAGGACACAATCAGGCAGTAGCCGCTTGCCGGAGGCGCAGCGGCGGGAGTTGGAGGCGCTGCGAGACTACATACGCCGGGAGTATCGCACCTTCATCGGCTACCCTTGTCGCGGCGACCTCGACTACTCGGAACTCTATGACTTCCTCGCCTATCCGGTGAACAACGTCGGGGATCCCTTCGCCCCCAGCACCTACCGCCTGCACACCCGGGAGATCGAGCGCAAGGTACTCGCCTGGTTCGCCGAGCTCAACCACATCGCCGAGGGGGACTACTGGGGCTACGTCACCAACGGCGGCACCGAGGGCAACATCTACGGACTGTTCCTGGCTCGCGAGATCCTGCCGGAAGGCATCGTGTACTACTCCGAGGACACCCACTACAGCGTGGCGAAGAACTTGCGGGTCCTGCGGATGAAGCACATCATGATCAAATCCCAGCCGAACGGCGAAATCGACTACGACGACCTCCGCCGTTCCCTCGAGATCCACCGCGACGCGCCGCCCATCATTTTCGCCAACATCGGCACCACCATGACCGAGGCCGTGGACGACGTCGGCAAGATCCGCGCCATGCTCCAGGAGATGGCCATCCCGGAGCACTACATCCACTGCGACGCCGCCCTGAGCGGGATGACGCTCCCGTTCCAGGATGGCGCGCCGGTATTCGACTTCCGCGCCGGCATCGACAGCATCTCCATCAGCGGGCACAAGTTCATCGGCTCACCCATTCCGTGCGGCATCGTCTTGGCCAAGAAGCGGTACGTGGAGCGCATCGCACGCTCCATAGAATATGTCGGCACTCTCGACACCACCCTCACCGGCTCGCGCAACGCCATCACACCCCTCTTCCTGTGGTACGCCATCCACACCCGGGGCGCCGAGGGCTTCCGTCGCGAGGTGGCCGAGTGCATCGAGAAGGCCGACTACGCCATCGGCAAGCTAGCTGAGATCGGCGTCGAGGCCTGGCGCAACCCGTTCGCCATCACCGTGGTTTTCCCGGCGCCGCCGCCCCCGGTGCTCGAGAAATGGCAGATCGCGGTCAACCGCGGCCGGGCGCATATCATCACCCTGCAGTCGATCACTCGGGAGCAGATCGACGAGCTCGTCGCCGATATCGTCGAGGCCATGAAACAAGCGCCGGAAACGCCCTCCGCACGCCCCGCACCACCCACGCGCGCCGAACCCGTTGTCTCCGAAGGCCGGCTGAGGGAGATCTTCATCGTCACTGCAAACCGTCCCGGCCTGGTCGCCGACATCACTGAGGTTCTGGGAACGCACGGAATCAACATTGAATCGCTGGACGCCGAGGAAGTCCACGGTCTGGCCACCGTGGTCCTCACCGTAGACCGCTACGACGAGGCTTTGAAGTGCCTGCGCAACGCCGGCTTCGACGCCGTCTCCGAAGACGCCCTGGTGGTGCGGATCAAGGACGAGCCCGGCTCGTTGGCCCGGCTCTCGCGCCGCTTCAAAGACGCCGGCATCAACCTGCGCTGCCTGCGGATCCTGCGGCGGCATCAGGGGCTGGCCTGGATCGCTCTCTCCACGCCCCGCACCGCTGAGGCCAAGGCCCTCGTCGAAGACTGCACCGTCTAGGCGGCCGCTGGATCGTTCCGGCCGAGGCCCGTGGCCTCAGAACTTGCGCGTCCACTCCCGCGGCCAGCGCTCGACCACCACTTTCTTGTCCGTGTAGAACTCCACCGCGTCGCGGCCCTGCCCGTGCAGCGTGCCGAAGAAGCTGTCCTTCCAGCCGCTGAAGGGAAAGTAGGCCATCGGGGCCGCCACGCCGATGTTGACCCCCACGTTGCCCGCCGGAACCTCGTTGCGGAAGCGCCGCGCCGCCTGTCCGCTGGAGGTGAAGATCGAGGCCATGTTCCCGTACGGATTGGCGGCGATGCGGGCGATGGCTTCGTCCAGGTCGCGCACCTGTTCGAGCGCCAGCACCGGCCCGAAGATCTCGGTCGTCGTCAGCGGCGATTCCACCGGCACCCCTTCGAGCACCGTCGGCCCGACGAAGTAGCCCTCTGGCGGCAGGTCGCGCCGGCGGCCGTCGAGCACTGCCCGCCCGCCGTCGCTCAGGCCCTTCTCGATGGCCTCCTCGATGCGCCGCTTGCTCTCGGAGGTGATCACCGGCCCCATCTCGACGCCTTCTTCCAGCCCATTGCCGACGCGCAGCGATCCGGCCAGACCGGCGATCGCCTCGCGGAACTTCTCGTGCGCCTCGCCCACGGTGAGAGCCACCGAGACCGCCAGGCACCGCTGCCCGGCGCAGCCGAAGGCGCTGTCGCAGATTACCTTCGGGGCCATTTCCGGATCCGCGTCCGGCATGACCACCACGTGGTTCTTCGCCCCGCCCTGGCACTGCACCCGCTTCCCGTTGGCCGCCGCCTTGGCGTAGACGTACCTCGCCACCGGCGTGGAGCCGACGAAGCTGATCGCCCTCACCTGGGGCGCATCCAGCAGGGCGTCCACCACCGGCTTGCCGCCGTTCACCAGACTGAGGACGCCCGGCGGCAGCTCGAGGCCGTCGATCAGCTCGAAGAGCTTCTGCGAGGCCAGCGGCGTGCGCTCGGAGGGCTTCAGGATGAAACAGTTGCCGCAGGCCACCGCGTAGGGCAGGAACCAGAGCGGGATCATCGCCGGGAAATTGAACGGCGTCACCGCCGCCACTACGCCCAAAGGCTGCCGCAGCATGATCTCGTCGATGCCCGGGGCCACGTCCTCGAGGTTGTAGCCCTGCATGAGCGTGGGGATGCCGCAGGCCACCTCGATGTTCTCGATGCCCCGGCGCAGCTCGCCGCGCGACTCGGCCAGCGTCTTGCCGTTCTCGGTGGTGATGACGCGCGCCAGCTCGTCGAAGTTCTCCTCCAGCAATTGCTTCAGCCGGAACAAATACTGAATGCGTTCGCCCGGCGGCACAGCCCGCCACTGAGGAAAAGCCTTCGCCGCCGCCTCGACCGCCGCGGCCGCGTCGGCGGGGTCCCCCACCGGAGCTTCGCCGATCACCTCCCCTGTCGCCGGGTTCCGTAACTGGATCCGCTCCGCACCGCGCGGCTCACACCACTTTCCGCCGATATAGTTCCGGACCATCGAAACCTCCTTGCGCCGGCCGGTGCCCCGCCCGGCTAATTTCGACTCACCAGCATATAACCGCTGCTGCCTGCAATGCGCCCCCGGCCGCTCCGCAGTATCATGTGGTCAGCCGCCGCACAAGTCAGAAACCATGACCAGCCGCGAGAGAGTCTACGCCTTGCTCGATGGACAGGAAGTGGACCGCCTGCCGGTGATGCCGATCACCATGATGTTCGCCGCCGGCCGCATCGGCATCCCTTACGGCAGGTACGCGCTGGACCATCGCGTCATGGTCGAGGCGCAGATCCGCACCGCCGAGGAGTTCGGCTTCGACCACGTCTCGGCGATCACCGAGACCCGCGAGGCCCCCGACTGCGGAGCGAAGATCCGCCTCTTCGACGACCAGCCCTACGCCCTCGACGAGAGCCAGGCCCTGCTGGCCGACAAGCGCGTCCTCGCCGGCCTCACCGCACCCGATCCGGAAACCGCCCCGCACATGCGCGACCGCATCCTCGGCCTCGCGCTCTTCCGCGAGCGCGTAGGGAACGAAAAGATCGTCGAAGGCTGGGTGGAAGGACCGTGCGGGGCGGCCGCCGATCTGCGGGGCATCAACACCCTGATGCTCGACTTCTTCGACGATCCAGGGTTCGTCCGAGACCTGTTCGAGTTCGTCCTCGACCTGGCGATCCGCTTCGCTCGGGCTCAGGTGCGCGCCGGGGCCGACCTGATCGGCGTCGGCGACCCGGCCTCGTCTCTCATCGGGCCCCGCTTGTACGAAGAATTCGTCTGGCCCCTCCAGAAACGCCTCGTCGATGCGATCCACGAAACCGGCGCCCGCGTGCGGCTGCACATCTGCGGCAACATCCGGCCGATTCTGGAGCCGCTGGGCCGCCTGGGCTGCGACATCATCGACGTGGACTCGGCCGTCTCGCTGGCCGAGGCGCGCGAGCGCATGGGGCCGGAGCAGATCCTGCTCGGCAACCTCGACCCGGTGCGCACCTTGCGCAATGGCACGCCGGAGGAGGTCGCCGCCGCCGTCGCCGAATGCCGCCGGGCCGCCGGACCGCGCTACATCGTTGGCGCCGGCTGCGAGATCGTCCGCGACACGCCGCCCGAGAACGTGCTCGCCCTGGCCCGGGCGGCGCAGGGCTGAAGCCGGCGGCCCGGGGCGCGCGGCCGCCCCGTCACGCCCACCAGTCGTCGTAGCCGATCATCTTCCAGGCCGTCTTGTCGCGGTTGCCGCCCCACTTCGGATGGCTGTAGCAGCCGTGCATCGTGTGCGAGCGCACCATGGCGAAGAACTCGTCAGACGGGATGCCGTCCCACTCGGCGATATGGAAGCCGCCGCGCTCCATTCGCCGCAGCAGCTCGTCCTGCTGATCCGGAGCCAGCCCTGTAAACGGCTTGCCGTAGAGCCGCCGGGCGTTCTTGTCGGTGGCCTTCAAACCTGTCCGGTAGACGACGATCCAGTCCGGGTGAGCCTCTTTGAGCAGCCGGTCGATGAACTCCACCGCGCCCAGCTTCCGCGCCCCGGGATACTCGTCTTCGGGGACGATCCGCTCCGCGATGTGCCCCAGGATCTCCTTTTCTTCCGCGGTCAGCGGCTTCGCATCCTTCCCGCCGCTGCCGGCGCGCAACGTCCAGGGCGGCGCCGCGGCGAGCGCCGCCAGCGAAAAGACGAAATCTCTCCGCCGCATCGTCACACCTCCCGGTTGCCTTTGCGCCAGGCCCCGCCCTTCCATTCGCGCACGATGTAGCCGGCGAAGCGGTAGGCCAGCGCCTGGATCGTCAATGCCGGATTGCGCCCGCCCGAAGTGACGAACACGCTGCCGTCCACCACGAAGAGGTTGTCGATCTCGTGGCTCTGGCCCCAGCGGTTCACCACCGACGTCTTCGGGTCGTTCCCCATGCGGCAGGTGCCGAGCTGGTAACCGGCCCCGCCCCGGCCCAGGCCGCTCGGGGTGACGTCGCGGGCCCCGGCTTCTTTGAGGATCTCCTGCATCTTCCGGCTGAAGAACTCCCACACCCGGAAGTCGTTCGGGTGGAAGCTGTGGGTGATGCGCGGCGCCGGGATGCCCCAGGCATCCCGCACGGTGGGCGAGACCTCCACGCGGTTCTCGAACTGCGGCATGTCTTCGGCCGGAGCGAACAGCCGGATGTAGCGGCGGAAGTTCTCCCGCTGATACTTCTTGTGCTCCAGCCCCCAGCGGGGCGCGCCCCGGGGCCGCCGCCCGGTGAAGCTGATCGGCGTCACTTCGGTGCGGCTGTAGATGACGCCGCCGCCCACGAAGCCCGGATTATTCATACAGAAGTCGTTGATGGCGACGCCCGGCCCGGGACCGAAGCCCTCGTTCGTCGTGCGGTCCATGACGCCCCAGACCCACGGGCTGATGTGCCCCATCAAGTTGCGGCCCACCCAGTCGTTGCCGTTCGCCATGCCTTTCGGGAACCACCGCGAGGCCGAGTTCAGCAGCAGGCGCGGCGTCTCAATGGCCGAACCCGCCAGTACGATCAGCCGCGCCCGCTGGCGCACGAGCTTCTTGCCCTGGAAATATTCGACGCCGTTCGGGTTCCCCCGGCTGTCCACCGTGATCTGCCTGACGAGGGCGCCCGGAACGAGCTTGCAGTTGCCGGTGGCCAGGGCCGCCGGCAGCAGCGCCGTCACCGGCGTCGATTTCGCCCCGATCTCGCAGATGAAGCCGTTGCAGCAGGGGTGCTGGATGCACGGCGAGCGGCCGCGGTACTCCCGCGTGATGATGCCGAGCGGCGTCCGGAACGGCCGGTAGCCCATCCGCTTCGCCGCGTCCCGGATCATCTCGTCGCCGGGCTGCAGCTCCACCGGCGGCAGAGGGAACGGCTTGCTGCGCTTGCCTTCGTAGGGATCGCCGCCGGCTTCGCCCGAGACGCCCATCTCGTATTCCGCCTTGGTGTAGTCCGGCTCGAGCTCTTCATAGGTGATCGGCCAGTCCTCGAGCGTCGTGCCCTCGACGTGCCCGTATTCGGACTTCATCCGGAAATCGACCGGCGGGCGGCGCCACATCAGCCCGCCGAAGAAGAGCATCCCGCCGCCGACCACCGCCCCTTGCGCCGAGTACTCCCAGTCGCTCGGGTAAAGGGTGCGGAACTTCTCCTCGCCCTGGAAGCGGAACTCCCGCGGGGCGAACGGCTCCTCAGAGCCGGGCGGGGTCCGAAGGCCGCTGCCCATGTGCGAGGTCAGCTCGTCGTGAAGATAGAAGTCCGCCGGATTCAGCTTCGGGCCGCGCTCGAGCAGCACCACCTTGAGCCCGGCCTCGGCCAGCTCTTTCGCCACCACGGCGCCGGAGGCTCCGGCGCCGACGATCACTGCGTCCGCCGTCTCAAGCTTCATGGGTCTCTTCCTTATCTTCTTCCGCTGCCCCGCCGACGCCCACCTGCTCGCTGCCGGGGTGGGCATTCGATTTCCTTCCTCAGCGGTATTCGATCCTCAGCGAGTTGCACCGGACCAGGCCCGGCGCCTCGATCGTATACGTGGCCACGTTGCCGCGAAAATCCTCCGGCCGCAGCACCTGCGTGTGCACGCGCTCGCCGCCCGCGGTCTGATACCGGTAGGTGACCGTCACCGGGCCCCGGAGCGCCCGGGCGTCGTCCACCTTGAAGCGGATCGTGTTCTGCCCGGCGAAGATCTGCGGGATCGACATGATCCCGTTCTCGAACCAAGTGACAAGTTTCAGCGCGTTGAGTCCCGCCGGCCCTCCGCTTGACGCCCCCGCATCCATTTGCAGCCGTAGTTGGAAGTGGTAAACACCGTGAATGCTGACGTCGCGGCCGTTGAAGCGGCTCCGTCCCAACTCGAGCGAGAACCGCCCCCGCCCTTCGTGCAGCGTCTGCCAACGCGACCAGACGTCCGGCTCCCGCTCGTTCCCCGGCTTGGCCTGCAGAGTGCGGATCTGCAACCGGACCTTGCCCGGCGCGCCCGCCAGCTCGCCTTCGAGCTTCCCCTCCACGAGGATGTACGGGCTATAGAAATCGAAAACCGCCTCGGCGGACTGGGCGCCGTCGCCCTGGCGCAGAAAAGGCGCCGCAGCGGCATGCTCGACGTTCTCCAGACGGATCCAGGCGTCCAGCGAGTCCGGCGAAGCCAACTCCGGCCGGTAGGTGATCCTGCCCCAGGCCTGTCCGATGGTCCGGCCGCCGGCCACCTGCTCGTTGTAACCCTCGTCGGTGGGCACCGTCGCCAGGTACGGCTTCGCCCACCGGTAGTTGGGATCGTATTTCGGCCAGTTGCCGTCGAACATCGTCTCGGTCACCCGGTAGAAGCGCCCCGAGGGCAAGAACGGTTCTTCTTTCTGCGTGTGTTCGCCCGCCGGCACGTAGAACATCCGCGCCGTGTTATCCCAGAACCTCTCGATCGTCACGCCCCGCGGCAGGCGGAACCGCATGTCGTGGTACGGCGTGCCCATCCGGTACATACCGTTGCCGAAGACGCACTCCACCGGCCGCCCGGCGGCGATCCAGCTCGGCTCGTCCTCGTAGTAGCACTCGTTGATCGCGAACGCCCGTTCCCACTCCTTGCCGAAGAACTCGAAGAACGGCCGGCTGCGGTGCTTGTAGATCCGGTTTTTCAGGATGTTCAGGTCCACGCCCACCTCGGGCCAGTCCAGCACCCGGGCGTCCGGCGCGTCCCGCTCGATCAAGTAGTACCCGTAACGGGCGTCGAAGGCCCCGTAATGGCCGTCCAACCGCAGCCGGTACATCGTGTGGTAGGTGTGGTCCTCGTGCATGGTGATGACCCGCTCGGCGGATTTGGGATCGCCCGTGTACTCCTGCCACACGGCTTCGGCGATACGGCTATGCGTGTCGCAGAAGCCCCAGCCGTAGACAAACAGGCTCTTGTGGACATCGAGCACCGGCCGCTCTTTGCCGTATGCACCCTCGAAGGCCTGGATCATGCCGCCCACCGCCATCCGGTTGAACAGCCGCAGCCACTCGAAGAACGCCTTGCCCTTGGCGGTCTCCGAAGCGTTCTCCACCCCGGCCAGGCGCATCACGTCGCGCATCCAGGTCTGGTGCGTGGTGCACTCCGGCCAGCGGTCGCTGACCACCAGCGGCCCGGTGACCAGTTCTCCTGCCAGCAACGGAGACCCGCAGAGGGAAAACAGGAAAAGAAAAACACAACCAAAACGTAACATCGGCTTTCCTCGATTCTACTGCGAGCCGCTTTGAGGCGAAAGGTATTTCGGCCGGGCCGGATCGAGACGCCGCTCAGCCCGGCTACATCGCCCTCAGCGCGTCAGGTTGTAAAGGAAATTCAACTGGATGCGGATCTCCTCGCCGGTGTAATCGGCGGGCAGCGGCGGAAACGGGTTCGAAGCCGAGATGGCGGCCACCGCGGCGCGATCCAGGGGGTCGGCGCCGGACGGCACGGCGATCACCAGCTTGGGCACGTTTCCGGAGCGGTCAATAGCTAGTTGGATCACCACCTTGCCCTTGCGGCCAAGTTTCGCCGACGCGGGCAGAACCGCGTACCAGTTGCGCCGGACCGCCGAAAGCACCCGGATCAGGTAAGGCCGGAAATCGACGCCCTTCGGATCGCTCAGGAGCTGGATGTTGCTGGCGGCATTGCGCCGGGAGGGCGGGATTCCGCGAGCTTCCAGCACGCCGCCAGGAGCCACGATATCGCCGAGGACCATGCCGCGGCCGCCACCAGAACGGCTGATCTCAGCGATCGCCTCCTTGACGGGAGACGAAGGCGGCCTCGGAATTACCTCGGCGCCACCGCCCGGCCGTGAAAGCCCGGTGACCGGCCTCGGGGCCGGCGCCGAGAACGTCCCGGCGCCCGGCTTTTCGAAAGCGAGTAGCGGACGATCCTCTTGTTTCGTTGCTTTCTTGGGCTCTTCGGGAGGCGGAGACACTGGGACCGGCGGGGTTTCGGTCACGTTCACCGGCGGAGGAGGGGCGACTTCGACGGGCGGCTCGATTTCCGGCGGCTCGATGATTCCGGCCGGCGGGCCGGGCGGCACGTCCACGGCGGCGATGGGCGGCGGGGCGATGAGCTGTGCTTGTTCGGAGGCCGCGGGAGCCGCCGCTTCGGCCAGGAGACTCTCCAGCGTCACTTCCTTTACCGCCGGCGGGCCGCCTCCGGTCAGTTCTTCCAACACGCCCGGCGGGGGCGCCACGAGCTTGACGGGCGGCCCGAGGCGCATTGCCAGTTCCATAGTCTCCGGTGGCGGAACCCCGATGCCGACCGGCGCCGTCGATACCCACGCCGCGACCACGGCATGAAACGCCACCGACGCGGCGAGCGACCGGCCCGTCTTCCGGCTCGCGAAAGCCCCGGCGTCCGGAAGTAGCTCCAAATCGGGGACTTCGTGCGCCGGCCGTCCGAGCAACACCCGTCGGGGACGCGGCTGATATTGCCACAGCCGCCGCGGAATTGTGAGCCAATAAGCGGGAATTCTCCGGGGAGGTCCACCTCCAGGGGGAAACTCGTGGGGAGGCAGGAAGGTCCCCAACGTCACAGGAAGCCGGCGATCCGGTTCAGTCCGGCCTTGCGTGCGGCGCGCCAGGGAGCGAAGACGTTGAAAGAGACTGGGCAACGATCTCGCCGTGCTCTTTGATTTTATCAAGGATCTCCAGCGCCACTTCCAGCGCCCGCAGTGCTTCCGGCCCGCCGATCCGGGGACGGCTACGGTTCTGGACGCACTGGATGAACGACTCCAGCTCTCGCTTGAGCGGCTCTGCTTTTTCCACCCGCAGCGGCCGGCGCCCGAACTGTCTGCCGGGCCCCACTTCCACAACCATGCCGTCTTGCCGTTGGTAGTCGATGGAAATGTATTGGCCCGGCTGGAACAACCGCAGTTTCCGCACCCGTTCCGTCGAGACCCGGCTGGCGGTTAGGTTGGCCACGCAGCCCGTCGGGAACGCGAGCCGCACATTGGCGATGTCTACCTTCCCACTCAACACCGAGATCCCCGCCGCCCGGATCTCCGACGGCATGAGTCCCGTCAGCGAAAGCACGATGTCCAGGTCGTGGATCATCAGATCTAAGACGACGTCGATGTCCAGGCTCCGGGGCGTAAAAACGCTCAAGCGGTGGATTTCGAAGAAAAGAGGCAGCGTCTTCAGTTCACGGACGGCTTCGACGACGGGATTGAACGACTCCAGATGCCCCACCTGCAGGATCCGCCCCGTCCGCCGGGCCGTTTCTACGATCTGTTCGGCGCTGGCCAGCGACGCGGCGATCGGTTTCTCGACCAGCACGTCGATGCCGAGCTGCATCAATTCGCAGGCCACGTCGGCGTGGGCCGTGGTAGGCGCCGCCACGACAGCGGCGTCCGCCCGGCCGGCGAGATCCCTCCACTGGGTGAACCCCTCGCACCCGAACTCAGCGGCCGCGCGCCGCGCGCGTTCCGGGTCGGTATCCACAACCGCCGCCAGCTCGGCGCCGTCCAGGCCGGAAAGCACCCGCAAGTGGTGGCGGCCGAATACTCCGGCCCCCACGACGGCGATCCTGAGTTTTCCAGTAAAACTTTTCGCGTCTTTTTGAGCCCGATCCAAGCTATAGTCTACTCTATAGGCGATCCCGGCCACGGTCGAACAGATAAAGAGAAGGAGAGGTGCCGTTTAGTATTCTGGCCCTGGCGATTGTCCTTCTGGCTCCAGCCGAAGCCTCAGGGCAACGCTACATATTCCGCCACTACGGTCAACACGAGGGCCTGCAAAACCTCGTCGTTGAATGCCTGTTCCAGGATCGAACGGGCTTCCTTTGGGTGGGCACGCAGCACGGGCTGTTTCGCTTCGATGGTGAACAGTTCCGGCGCTTCGGCGCCGAGGAAGGCCTGCCCGAATTGTGGATCCACTCGATCCACGAAACACCCGACCGGACCCTTTGGGTGGCCGGGGGCGCTACCCTCACCCGGTTCGATGGGGAACGATTTCATGTAGTCTCGCTGGCCCCGGACGAACCGAAAGTGGCGCGGAGGGGGTTGGCTTCGGATGCCCACGGCCGCTTCTTCGTCGCCACGGACCGTGGCCTCTGGGTTGGTTTCCGCTCTGGGGACCGGTACCAGTTCACCCTCGTTCCCACCCCCGTGGAGGCCGGCTCGCCGGCGGCCAGGGGCGTGCATGTCGCGGCCAGCGGCGCTGTTTGGTATGGATGCGGCTCGGGACTGTGCCGCTTGCGAGGCGGCCGCGTCGAGTACTGGGGCAAGTCCCGCGGAGTGCCCGAAGACCGCTGGGACGCCGTGATCACCGGAGGCCACGGCCGGGTCTGGGCGCGGAGTTCCCGGCGGCTGATCGTTCTCGAAAACGGGGCCCCCAAGTTCCGTGACACCTCAAGCGACGTGGCCCAGTCGAGCGACTTCGGCGCGCTCGCCGCCGATCGGGCGGGAAGAGTCCTCGTCCCCACCGACCGTGGCCTTTACCGAAGGACTAAGCGCGGCTGGCAGGTAATCAGCGACGCTCAGGGACTCCGCACCGGCAGCACCGCCGATGCCCTGGAAGACAAGGAAGGCTCGATATGGATCGCGATGCTTGGTGGAGGGCTCGCCCGGTGGGTCGGCGACCAGGAATGGGAAGCCTGGACCACCGCCGAGGGTCTGAGCAACAACATCATTTGGGATATCCGGCGAGGCAGTGACGGAAGCCTCTGGGTGGGCACCGACCACGGGCTAAACCGTTTGCCGGCTGGCGGCGGCGCCTGGCAAACCTGGACGGAAGCCGAGGGCCTGGGCGGCAACCGCGTGCGCGTCCTGGCGGTCGATCGGGAAGGCCGCGTCTGGGCGGGCGCTTCCCCCGGCGCGCTGGCGAGGCTCGATCCGAAGTCCGGGGAGATTGTCCGGTTCGGCGAACAGGACGGGTTGCCGGTGGATCGGCTGACTTTCCTTCTCCTCGATCGGAAAAACCGGCTGTGGGTCTCCGCTTACGGCGGCTTGTTCCGCAGTACGCCGCTGGAGGGCGAGATCCGCTTTCGGCGTCTCAAACCGCCGGGGGTTCCCGCCGTCGGCGATTTCTTCGAGATCTTCGAGGATCGTCAGGGCCACGTGTGGGTGGCGAGCGACCATGGCTTGCTGCGGCACGACAACGGTCAATGGAGACGCTGGACCGCTGCCGACGGGCTGGCCGACGACATGGTGGGTTACATCACCGAGGACCGGGAAGGAAACCTCTGGATCGCCTATCGCCGCAGCGTCGGCGTGACCCGGGCGCGGCGTACCCGTCAGGGCTTGGAGTTCCAGCACTTCACCACCGCCGACGGCCTGGCCTCGAACAACGTCGTCTTCGTCGGAGTTGACAGCCGCGGTTACGTTTGGGTCGGTACCGACGCCGGCGTGGACGTCTACAACGGCCGGTGGTGGCGGCATTACAGCCGTGAAGACGGCTTGATCTGGGACGATTGCGACGGCAGCAGCTTCTTGGCTGAGCCGGACGGGCAGGTCTGGATCGGTACCAGCGCCGGACTGGCTCATTTCCGCCCCAGCGCAAAGCCGTTGCCCGATTACATCCCCCCGGTCGTTCTCACCCACGTGCAGCTCGGAGAGCGCATCGCCGTCCCCGGCGAGTTCGCACAGGTTCCGTACCGCGATCGCTCGCTGCTCGTGCGCTTCGCCGCGCTCACGTTCCGGAACCGGCACCGGGTGCGGTTCCGCTACCGGCTGGCGGGCTTCGAAGACGACTGGGTGGAAACCCGGCAGAGTCAAATTCGCTACCCGCAACTGCCCCCGGGCAAGTACACCTTCGAAGTCGCTGCACAGAGCGCCCGCGGCGCCTGGAGCACGCGGCCAGCTGCTTTTTCCTTCGAGATCTTAACGCCGTGGTGGCGCACCTGGTGGCTGAACGGGTTGCTCTTGCTCGCTCTCGTGGTCGGCGGCCGCCACTGGCTGCACCGGAGGATGCACCGGCTTGAAGAGGAGCGCCGCCGCCTGGAAGCCGCAGTGGCCGAACGAACCCGGGAACTCCAAATCGAGAGGGATCGAGCGGAAACCGCAAACCGGCTCAAAAGTGAGTTCCTGGCAAACATGAGCCACGAGATCCGCACCCCGATGAACGGTATCGTGGGCATGACGGAGCTGTTGCTCTCGACGGATCTGACCCCCGAACAACGAGAATCCCTGGAGGTCGTCCGCTCCTCGGCAGACTCGCTGCTCGCCCTCCTGAACGACATCCTCGACTTCTCCAAGATCGAAGCCGGGCGCCTAGAACTCAAGAAGCGGCCGTTCTCACTGCGCCGGTGCGCCAACGGAGCCGTGCAAGCGCTCGGCTTTACCGCAAGACAAAAAGGACTCTGTCTCGGCGTGCATGTCGCCCCGGACGTGCCGGACACCCTCGTTGGCGACGCCGGGCGCTTGCGTCAGGTGCTGCTCAACCTCCTTGGAAACGGCCTCAAATTCACCGACCACGGATCCGTGGACCTGAAGGTGACAAAGACCGGACTGTCCGGCGACACCGTCACGTTGCAGTTCGCCGTCCACGACACCGGAATCGGGATTTCCCTCGAAGACCAGCAACTCATCTTTGAAGAGTTCCGTCAGGCGGACGGTTCCAGCACCCGGCGTTACGGTGGCACGGGCCTTGGCTTGGCGATCTCGAAACGCCTCGTGGAACTGATGGGCGGCCGAATTTGGGTGGTCAGCCGGAAAGGGGAAGGCTCGACGTTCTTCTTCACGGCGAAGTTCCCTGTGGCTCCCGAACCGGTGGAGCCCTGCGAACTGCGCTCGGCCTCCCGGCCTGGAGCAGCCGCCAATACGCGGCACAAGCCCCTCCGAATTCTGCTGGCCGAAGACAATCCCATCAACCAGACCGTCGCCGCCCGCATGCTCGAGAAGTCCGGTCACCGGGTGGTGCCGGTCGCCGACGGCTTGCAGGCTCTCGAGATGCTCGAACGGGAGCGCTTCGACTTGGTGTTGATGGACGTCCAGATGCCGAACATGGACGGGATCGAAGCGACCCTGGCAATCCGCGCCCGCGAGAAGCACTCTGGCCGGCGCATTCCCATCATCGCCATGACCGCCCACGCCATGAAAGGCGATGCCGAGCGCTGTAAGAACGCTGGCATGGACGGCTACATTTCCAAGCCTGTCCACGCCGACGAGCTCTGCCGGCTCATCCAGGAAATCCTTACGGCGAACGAGCGGGCGGAGCGTTGACGGCCGCATCCGGCGGCGAGGAATCGCCCGCCTCCCTGACCGTTTCAGTCTTCCGGCGGATACCCCGCTACTGCGATCCGGGCTTCGTCGGCCGCCCGGAGCATCTCTTCCCGATCCAGCAGAAGGGTGCGGCCGGCATCCACCGCCAAAGCTGTCGCCCCCGTCTCTTTCATCACCTCGATCGTGCGCGGACCGGCCACCGGGACATCGAAGAGTAGATGCCGCCGCCGCCGCGAGACTTTGATCAAGCGGAGGGGCCGGCCGTTGGCGATCTCCGCCGCCCGGCGCAGCATGGCGTCTGTACCCTCCATCGCCTCGACGGCCACGCAAGCCCTTTCGCACACCACGACGCTTTGGCCGACGTCGAAGCCCGCCAGAGCGTTTGCGATCCGGCGGCCGTAAGCGATGTCGGCCTGCTCGTCTTTGGACGGCCTCCGCCGCGTCATCGGGCCTTCGTCGGCCAGCAGCGGCTTCAGCAGCCGTGTAGAATCGGCTAGCCGGATGCCTTCGTCCTCGAGGATCTTCGCCACTCCGCCGATCAGTGCGTCGGTGTTCTTCGCCGGCAGCGACGCCAGCAGCTTCACCAGCCGCCAGTCCGGCCGGATCGACGAAAAGATGCTGGCGTGCTTCACCTGTCCCGCCATGATCACTTCGGTGACGCCCTCGGCCTTCAGAATCTCGATCAGCTTGCCGAGCTGCCCGAGCGAGATCCAGTGGCACCGCGCCGCCAGGCGCTCGATCTCCGGCGAGGCCTCCTCCTTGATCCCGATCGCGACCACCTCGTGGCCCAGCTTGCGCGCGCTCTCCAGCGCCAGGATCGGGAAACGGCCGTTGCCGGCGATGATGGCGTACTTCATCCCTTAATCACGCCGCGCTCGGAGGACTGGATGAACTCGATCAGCTCTTCCACCTCCGGGCAATCCCGGATCTCCTCGCGGATCCGCTCGATCGCTTGCGAGGTGTTCAGCTTCGAGCGCGTCAGCAGCCGGAACGCCTTTTGCAGCTTGTCGATGGTTTCGGCGCGGAAGTTCCGGCGCTCCAAACCCGTCTTGTTCGCCCCGAACACCTTGATCTCCCGGGGACTCACCGTTAGCGAGAAGGGCGGCACGTCCTGGGTCACCACTGAGTAGCCGCCGATCATCGCGTGGCGGCCCACCCGGCAAAACTGGTGCACCCCGCTGAAAGCCCCGATCACGGCCCAGTCGCCGATGATGACGTGGCCCGCCAGCGTCACCCCGTTGGCCAGGATCGTGTGGTTGCCGATGCGCACGTCGTGGGCCACGTGAGTATAGGCCATCAACAAGTTATCGTCGCCAATCGAGGTCACCAGCCCGCCGCCTTCGGTGCCCCGGTGGATGGTGACGAACTCCCGGATCCGGTTCCGGTTGCCGATGCGCGTCTCGGCCCGCTCCCCCTTGTACTTCAAGTCCTGCGAAGCAACACCCACCGTCGAATAGGGGAAGAAGATATTGTCTTCGCCGATCCAGGTGGGGCCCTCCAGATAGACGTGGGCCATCAGCCGCGTCCGGGGGCCGATCTCCACCTCGGGCCCCACGATGACGTACGGGCCGATCTCCGCGGTGGGATCGATCCGCGCCTCCGGATCGACGATGGCGGTCGGGTGAATCGGCATGCGATCGGCCGGGGCTCAGCTTCCGGGAACCGTCTTCGGACCCATCTTGCACATCACGGTGACCTCGGCGACCACGGCGCCGTCCACCGTCGCTTTGCCGCTCATCTTCGCCACCGAGCTCTTCAGCTTGTCCACCTTCATCTCGATGCGGAGCTGGTCGCCGGGAACGACGGGTTTCCGGAAACGGGCGTTCTCGATGGTGGCCAGCAGGACGGCCCGGTCACGGTCGTCGGTTTTGCTCAGCGCCAGCACGCCGGCCACCTGGGCCATGGCCTCGACGATCAGCACTCCGGGCATCACCGGAAAGTCCGGGAAGTGCCCGACGAAGAACGGCTCATTGATCGTCACGTTCTTGATGCCGACGATGCGGTCGTCTTCAAGCTCCTCGATGCGGTCCACCAGCAAGAACGGGTAGCGGTGGGGAAGGATCTTTTGGATTTGCAAAGCGTCCAGTGCGGCCATGCGTTGCCGCTATTATAACAGGCGATGCAGGAACTACTTGCCTGGGCGCGGTCGCATGAGGCCGCGGCCGTCGAACTGATCCGCCGCCTGGTCGAGTGCGAGTCTCCTAGCGGCGACGAGGCCGCCCTGCGGCGCACGGCGGAGCTGGTGGCCGACGAAGTCTCGCCGATCGCCAAGGTGCGCTTTTTCCGGGGCGGGCACCTGCGCTGCGACTTCAAACTGCCTGGTTCCCGCAAATCCGGCCGTGTCCTCGGGCTCGGCCACATCGACACCGTCTGGCCCGTCGGGACGCTGGAAACCATGCCCTTCCGCAAGCGCGACGGCCGCCTCTGGGGGCCGGGCGTCTTCGACATGAAATCCGGCATCGCCTTTTTCATCATGGCGATGCGGGCTTTGCAGGACCTCGGCATACCGGTCCGCCGGCGCGTCTCGCTGCTGCTCGTCACCGACGAGGAGACCGGCAGCCACTCCTCCCGCGCGCTCACCGAGAAGGAGGCCCTGGCCAGCGACGCCGTTCTCGTGCTCGAGCCGGCCTTCGGCCCCGAGGGACGCCTGAAAACGGCCCGCAAAGGCGTCGCCCACTACCGCATCGCCGTTCACGGACGGGCAGCCCACTCTGGAATCGACTTCGAAGCCGGCGCCAGCGCCATCGTCGAGCTGTCTCATCAGGTAATCCGCGCCGCCGCCCTCACCGACCCTGAACGCGGCCTCACCGTCAATCCCGGCGTCGTCCGCGGCGGCTCCCGGGTCAACGTCGTCGCCCCCTATGCCGAGGCGGAGATCGACGTCCGCTTCCGCCGCGCTTCCGACGGCCGCCGCGCCGCCCGGAAGATCGAGCGCCTGCGCCCGGTGGACAAGCGCTGCCGTCTCGAGATCACAGGCGGCATCAACCGGCCCCCGATGGAGCGGACCCGCAAGGTGGCTCGGCTCTTCTCCCTAGCCCGGCGCCTGGCGGCCGAGATGGGAGTCGAACTGGGCGAAGCCGAGACCGGAGGCGCCTCCGACGGTAACTTCACCGGGGCTCTCGGCGTGCCAACCCTTGACGGCCTCGGCGGCGTCGGCGAGGGCGCCCACGCCCCGCACGAGAGCATCTTCCTCGACCGTATCGCCGACCGCACCGCCTTGCTCGCCGGCCTCGTGGCGGCGCTCTGAAACCGGGCGGCGGCCGAAGCCCGTCGGCTATACTAGAAGCAAGGCCGTCCGCCTCGTTCATATCGCAGGAGATATCTTTCTATGTTCGATCTTTTCCGCAGTCGCGCCAAGGCTGTGCGCTACTTGCTCGGCGCGGTGTTGCTGCTGGTCGCGCTGTCGATGGTGGTGACTCTGATCCCCGGATTCGTGGGGGCCAGTTACTCCGACGACAGCAACATCATCGCCGAGATCGGGGACGACGTGCTCACGATGCGGGATGTGCAACGCGAGATCCAGCAGGCCATCCGCGACAACCAGTTCCCGAGAGAAATGGCCAGCGCTTACGTGCCGACCATCGTCAACAACATGATCGCCTCCCGGGCCGTCGCTTACCAGGCCCAGAAGCTCGGCTTCGAGGTAACCGACGCCGACGTCGCTAAGGCCGTCCGTTCCTTGATCCCTCAACTCTTTCAGGACGGCCAGTTTGCCGGCAAAGAAGCCTACGCGATGTATCTCCAGCGGCTGAACCTGACCATCCCGGAATTCGAGGCCAACGTCAGGAAACAAATGCTGCTGCTGGACCTCATGAACATGGCCCTCGAGGGAGAAGTCGTCACCGACAAGGAGATAGAAGAGGAATTCCGCAAACAGAACGAGAAGGTCCGGATCGAGTACATCTCGATTTCCCCGTCGGACTACCGGGACCAAGTGCAAGTCACGCCCGCGGAGATCCAGCAGTATTACGAGGCGAACAAGCCGACGTTCCGGATTCCTGAAAAACGCGACATCCGGATCCTCGTGGTCGCCGAGGACGAGGTGTCCGCCTCCATCCAGGTTCCCGAAGAAGAACTGCGGCGCGCTTACGCCGCCCAGCAGGACCGTTTCCGGATGCCGGAACGCGTGCGCGTGCGGCACATCTTGCTCAAGACTACCGACAAGTCGCCCGAGGAGATCGAGAAGCTGAAGGCCAAAGCCGAGCAGCTGCTTCAGCAGCTCAAGAATGGAGCGGACTTCGCGAAGCTGGCCGAGGAGAACTCGGAGGACAAAGGCACCGCCGTTCAAGGCGGAGAGCTCGGTTGGATCACCCGCGGCCAGACAGTGGAGAACTTCGAGAAAACTGCTTTCTCACTGAAGCCGGGTGAGCTGAGCGACGTTATCACCACCGAATACGGCTTCCACATCATCAGGGTGGAGGCCAAAGAAAAGGCGCGGCTGCTGCCGTTCGAGGAAGTCAAAGACGAGTTGGCCGCCGAGAAAAAGAAGCAGATGGTGTACGAGCGGATGCAGCAACTGGCCGATCAGGCGCGGGCCGAATTGCTGAAAAACCCCCTCGGGGCCGAGGAGATCGCTGCGCGGCTTGGGATCAGCGTTTTCAAGGTCGATCAAGTGACCGCTTCGGACCCCATCCCTGAGCTCGCCGGTAACGCCCAGATCGTCGAAGAGCTCCATTCGCTCGACAAAGCTGGCGTCACCCAGGTGTATCAGCTCGGCGAGGACCGTTTGGCCGTCGCCGTCGTCACGGAAGTGTACCCGGAGCGCGAGGCCGAGCTGAGTGAGGTCGAAGATCAGATTCGCGAGCGCCTGATCAACCAGAAGGCGTACGAACTGGTCCAGCAGAAGCAGAAACAGCTCGAGGAGCTCATGAAGACGGCGAACGGCGACCTGCGCAAGATCGCCCGAACTCTCCACGTCAAGGTCCAGACCAGCGAGCCTTTCACGCGCACCGGCAACGTGGAGGGCGTCGGCGCAGCCACCTACATGCGGGAGGCTTTCGAGAAACCCGTGGGCTCCCTGGTCGGCCCGATCAACGCCATGGGCCACACGATCGTCTGCAAGGTGATCGAGAAAATCCCTGCCGACATGACCAAATTGCCCGAGGAGCGCGATCACATACGGACAGCGCTGCAGCGCCAGCGGGCCCAGGAGCGTCGGCAACTGCTGGAAGACAGCGTCCTCACCCACCTCATCAACGAGGGCGAGGTGAAGATATACGACCGCACGATCCAGCGGCTGATCTCGATCTACTCCTCGAGCTGACCCGGCTGCCGCCGACAGCAGTCTTCAACAGCGGGCAGCCTCGGAATCCAGGTTTTAGCCTCCGCTTTCGAGGATTTCGAGCGCCTTCCGCACCCGTGGATCGCGCTCGATCTCGATCCGGTCGCCCGCCTTAACCCCAATGGCGAGGTTGAAGATCTCTTGCCGTAGCCGGCTCCGGATCCACTCCCGCTCGGTGGACCATTCCGCCACCGTCGGCTGCACCCGCCGCTCGATCAGCCAGCCCTGGAACTCGTCGAGCAGCGCGTTCGACACTTCGAAGTCCGGCTCCACCGGCCGCAGCTTCCCCACCACCTCGCCGGCGAAGGTCGGGAACGCCCCGCTCGCCTCCAGGTAGATCCGCAGTCGGCTCAGCGGCTCCGGGTAGACCACATAGTCCGGCTGGATCCCCCCCGGCCCGTCGCCGCCTTTCAACTGGCCCACGTTCAGCGGCCGCTGGATCGACCGGCCGCTCGGCGTGAAGTAATAGGCAGTGGTCAGCGCCAACCCGGTGTTGTCCGATAACGGATAGACCTGCTGCACCAGCCCTTTACCGAACGTCGGCGCGCCCACTACCTTCGCCCGTCCGTGATCCTGCAGCGCCGCTGCCACGATCTCGGCCCCGCTGGCCGACTCCTCGTCCACCAGCACCGCGATCTTGAAGCCGTACGGGTCAGCGCCCTCTGGAACTTTCAGCTCCTCCCGTTTCGTGCTGCGGCCCCGTACGCTTACGATCACCGATCCCGGCTCCAGGAACAGCGCCGCCGTCTCCAGCGCCGCCGCCATGATGCCCCCCCGGTTGCCTCGCAGATCCAGCACCAGCCCGCGGAGCTTGGCGCCGCCCAGCTCCTCGATCGCCTCCTTCACCCTCCGCCCCGTATCGGCCTCGAAGTCCTTCACCCGGACGTAGCCGATACCCGGCGTCAGCTCGAAGGCCAGATCCACGCTCTCGGACTTCATCGTCGCCGGCGACATCGTCACCCGCACCAGCTTCGAGGAGCCCGGCCGCCGGATGTCCAGCCGTACCGGCCGCTTCCGCGACTCCATCAGCAGCGCCACGAGTTGCTCGATGCTCAGCCGGTCCAGCGCGATGCCGTTGATTGCCAGGATCTCGTCGCCCGGCTGCATTCCGGCCCGCGCCGACGGCGTCCCAGGAAGCGTTTGCAGCACGAAGACCCGGCCCGGCAGGATCGAGACCACGCTGCCGAAGCCTTTCTGCGTAGCCGTCTGCAACTGCTTGAGCTGCTCGAACTGGTCGGGATCGAAGAAGATCGAGTGCGGATCCAGCCGCTTCAGCATCCCCGGGATCGCCCCGCCGTAGATTGCCTGGAAGGAGTTCACCGGGTCGGCGGCGTTCTCCTCCACGGCGCTGTAGACCTCGGCGAAGCGGCGCACGAGCCCCTCCAGTTCCGCCGGATCCCACCGCACGGCCTGTCCGTCCTGCGCCGCGGCGGACCACAGCCCCCCAAACAATACCGTGATGGCGATGATCTTTCTCACCGCGCGTAACGTGTGCTCCGGCGCGCTTCGTGGCGCTCCAGCGCCAGCGCGATCAGGCGGTCCACTAGCTCGGGATAGGAGATCCCGGCGTGCTCCCACATCTTCGGGTACATACTGATAGACGTAAAGCCGGGGATCGTGTTCACTTCATTGATGAACAGCCGGCCGGTGGCTTCCTCGAGCAGGAAGTCCACCCGGGCCATGCCTTCGCAGCCCAGCGCCCGGTAGGCTTCGAGGCTCAACCGCCGCACCTCCTGCGTCTTTTCCGGGTGTAGGTGAGCCGGCAGGTGAAACTGCGCCGCCTCCAGCACGTACTTGTCCTCGTAGTCGTAGAACTCCCGCGAGGGGACGATCTCGCACGGGGCCGAGGCGATCGGCTCCTCGTTGCCCAGCACCGAGCACTCCAGCTCCCGGCCCTCGATGGCCCGCTCGACGATCACTTTCCGGTCGTACCGTCCCGCCAGCTCGAGCGCCTTCTCCAGCTCCACCGGCTCCCGAACCTTCGAAATGCCCACCGAAGAGCCGAGGTTCGCCGGCTTGACGAAGACCGGGTATCCGAGCCGATCCTCCACCAGCTCCGGCTCCCAGCGCTCCCGGAACAGCACCACGTAGTCCACCACCGGCAAGCCCCGCTCCCGGCAAAGGCGCTTGGTGACGTCCTTGTCCATCGCCGCCGCCGAGGCCAGCACCCCGGAGCCGACGTAGGGCAGATCCGCCATCTCCAGCAGCCCCTGGATGGTCCCGTCCTCGCCGAAAGTGCCGTGCAGCACCGGGAAGACCACGTCGATGCCCTCGTTTGCGCCCGGCTCCGGCAGGATGGGGGCCGGCTCCCAGCGGCCTTCCTTGGTGATGAAGATCTCCTTCACGCCGTACTTGTCCCGGTCGATCGCCGCCAGGATCGACTTCGCCGAGCGGATCGAGACCTCGTGCTCGCCGCTGCGCCCGCCGTAGACGACCGCCACCGTCGGTTTCATAAGATCCTCTTGCCCATCGCCGACATCACCAGCTCCGCCGCCAACGCCGCCGTGCGG